>MESQ01000078.1 GCA_001771065.1 Burkholderiales bacterium RIFOXYD12_FULL_59_19
GTATTGGAATTGAACACTTTCAACGACTCGGTAGGCACGGTGACACTGGACGGTGGAGGCATCATCAACGCCACGGGCAGCGACAGCACCAATGGTACGCTCACCAGCACTGGCACATTTGAAGCCATGTCAGGCACGGTCAACGCCAAGTTGGGCGGCACTGACATTGCGCTGAACAAAACCACCTCTGGCATAGTGACGCTGAACAACCAAAATACCTACACTGGCCTGACCACAGTCAGTGCCGGCACGCTCAATTACGGTGTCGATAACGCCATTGCCACCGGGCCAGTGACGGTGAATGGTGCCACTGCCGAGTTGGCCATGAACACCTTCAGCGACACGGTGGGCCTGGTCACTCTTAAAGGTGGTGGCCTGATCAGCGGCCCTGGCAGCACCAGCGGCACACTCTCCAGCAGTGTCGGCTTTGAGGTGGAATCGGGTAGCGTCACGGCCAAGCTGGGCGGCGCAGGCATTGGCCTGCACAAGACTACCACCGGCACCGTCACCCTGAGCAACCAGAATAGCTACACCGGTGTCACGCAAATTGACGCTGGCACGGTCGAGCTGACCGGTAGCCTGGACAGCCCGACGGTCAACGTGGCAAGTGGGGCCACCCTGAACAACACCAATTCCGGTTTGGCTGCCAACGCCGCACTCACCAATGCGGGCACGGTCAACCTGGGGGCTGATGACACAATTGCCACCTTCAGCAACACCGGCACCCTGAATATTGCTGGTACCACCCTGACAGCCACCACTTACGCACTCAACAACGGGTCGGTCATCAACGCCAACCTGGGCACTGGCATCGTCACAGCCAATGGCGCTGTGGCCCTGAACGGTACCAGTGCAGCGGCCACATTCAATATTGACAGTGGCACCACCACCCTGGGCTCGGCCGAGCGGCTGCTCAACACCGCAGCGGTCACCATTGCTGGCAACAGCAACTTGGTGCTAGGTGGGTCAGAAAAAATTGGTCAACTGCTGGGCGCTGGCTATGTCGATTTGAGCGCAGGCGGGCTCACGGTGGACTCAGGCAACTTCTCGGGCGTGTTGCTCAGCAGCAATGCCAGCTTTGGCCTGACCAAAGTGTCTGCCGGTACGCTGGCGCTGTCGGGTGCCAACACTTACACCGGTCTCACCCAAATGGATGCCGGCACGGTTGATCTGACCGGTAGCCTGGCCTCTACCGCCGTCAATGTGGCCACGGGTGCCACGCTAAACAACGTCAACGCTGGGTTGATCAACAGCGTGGTCGCCACGGTCGACGGCAGCATGATGTTGGGGACCAGTCAGCAGATTGGGCAGTTGTTTGGCGCTGGCGCTGTTGATTTGACTGCTGGAGCTTTGACGGTAGATTCAGGTAACTTTTCTGGCGTTATTCAAAGCCAAAACAGCACGTTTGGCCTGACAAAAATCTCCAGCGGAACGCTCACGCTTTCAGGTTCCAGCAGCTACACCGGCAACACCCATGTTAATGCAGGCTCACTCATTCTGGCCGGCACAAGCACACCAAATCTGTCCACCAGCACCGCTGTGACGGTAGCCAGCGGCGCCAATCTGGTGGTCAATGGTGACAACACGGTGGCATCACTCACCAGCAACGGCCAGGTCTCGGGCAGCAACACCCTGACCGCCACCACCTACAACCTCAACGATGGCAGCCAGGTCAGTGCCAAACTGGGCAATGTTGCGACAGGGTCAACACTCAACAGCAATGGTGCCGTCACACTCAGCAACTCGGTTGCCGCAACCTCCATCAATGTGCAAACCGGCACACTCACGGTGGCCGCGCCAGACATCCTGGCACACGCCGCTGCGGTGGACATCGCCACCCCCGCCACTTTGTCATTAACCGGTGGCGATCAGACTGTTCGGACGCTTGACGGCGGCGGTACGCTGACGTTGAATGGCCATAACCTGAACGTGACCCAAGGCGGTACCTACAGCGGCACCACCACCACCACCGGCAGTCTGACCAAAACCGGTACCGGGAACCTTGACCTGTCTGGTGACAACACCTTTACCCAAGGCATTGTGGTGGATGAAGGCACGGTAACCATCGCCCCCGGCAGCACCCAAACCACCAGCGCGACCAGTGACACCGTGGTCAACAGCGGCAGCACCTTGGTCAACAACGGCATCATCACCAACAGTGTGGTGGTCAACACCGGCGGCACGCTGATGGGCAGCGGCAGCTTCACCGGCAACCTCACAGGCAATGGCACCACCTCGCCGGGCAATTCACCGGGCATCCTGACGGTGGCTGGCAACTATGTTGAAAACGGCATGTTGAACATCGAAGTCTGGGGGTTGGGTGGCGCTGGCGTCGCTGCCACCGGTCATGACCAAGTGGCCGTGGGCGGATCAACCATCCTGAATTCAGCTACCAGCACACTCAACCTGGTCAAAACGGGAGGCACCTTCGAGCCAGCCAAGGGCGACAAATTCACCATCATCCAGGGTGCGCCAGGCTCGATCAGTGGTTCGTTTGCCACCTTCACTTCGGGCTTCACCAACGACATGATCCTGAACCGCAGCACCGGTCAACTGGTTGGCACCGGCTTGCTCACGGCCTCTACGGGCAGCAATATCTTGAATGCCTTGCCAGGCGCCAGCGCCAATTTGCAGAGCATGGTTCAAGCCTTGACGGTGGGTGACCACCAATACGCTGGCGGCGATTTGCTGGCCTTGCTGCTGAGCCCGGGCTTGACCGCCGCCGATATTGCCGTCATCAGCAATCTGGCTTCTCCTGAGGCCTACGCGGGTTTGACCGATTACGCCGGGCGCGCGACACAAAACTATGCCGACAGTGCCGTCAACATGGCGCCGCTGGCGCAGACTGACAAATATGCTATTTTTGCCGGCTACACCGACCTCAATGCGGGTTCGTCGAGTTCGGTCAACCAGGCTGACTACGACATCAAGAGCCGGGGTGCGGTGACAGGTTTGCGCCTGGCGATCAAACCGGGTTTGAGTGCCGGACTTTTTGTTGGCACCGACTCTGGCTCGGTTGACTCGACCTATACGCGTGGCAGCACCAAAGGCAATGTTTATGGCTTTTTTGGTCAGTACCTTGCGGGTGAAAATAACAAACTCAGCATCACCGGCAGCATCAGCCTGGCCAACTACACCAGTGAGGGTACGCGTGTCACGGCTGGTACCGGCATTGCAACACCCGGTTTGTCGCGTTTCAAAGATGTGGGCTCGTCTGCCAACGTGACGTCGTTGACACTCAGGTACCGGGCCTGGGAGCAGCCCAGCTACGTGATTCAACCTGAAATCAAGCTGAGTTATGCAGATACCCAAGTGAACGGCTTTACAGAGACCAACACCAACACGATGCAGGCACTCGCTATCGCCCGCCAAGATACCAGCAGCTTCACCACAGAGGCTGCTGTCAACGCCAGGTTCCAGGTCAACCCAAGGTTCAATCTGGATGGTCGTTTAGGCTTCAGCCAGACCTCTGGTGATGCGTCGCGCGCTGTCACTGCCAACGTGGTTGGTGAGACCTCGCTGTTCAGCGTGCGTGCGCCAGGTATGGGTAATTCAGCGCTGAATTTTGCTATGGGAGCGAGCTACAACGTGACAGAAAAACTCACCTTGAGTGCCACTTATCGCGGCACGGTGGCCTCGGGTGCACAAGCGTCCAACGTATTCAATGTCAATGCCGCACTGAGCTTCTGACCTGCTTGGTCACCAAGAAAAGGGGCCTCAAGGCCCCTTTTCTATTTGCTCGAAGACTGCTGTTAGCGGCTGTGCAAATGTGCACACCCGATCTGGCTGCCAGTTTCAAAGACGCAAAACCAGTCGCACAGCGCCAGTCATGCATTGCCTGCAATTGCCATGGTCCAAGTCAAGAGTAGCCCGAATGAAACTTAGCGTAATCCGGGAGCGTCCGGGCCGGGCGCCCCCCGGATTGCCTTCAGGCCACAGGTTAATCCAAACAACCTACCCATCAGGCTCTCATAAGCGCCAACAAACCCGCCGTCGAGCCATCCAGCCCATCCGTATGGCCGCTCTTGAGCCGTGCTTCTACGTCTTTGGCCAGCACCTTGCCCAGTTCTACGCCCCATTGGTCAAAGCTGTTGATGCCCCAGACCGCGCCGCTGACAAACACGCGGTGTTCCTGCAAGGCGATCAGGGCGCCCAGGCTGGCGGGCTTCAGTTCATCGAGCAACAAAAAGGTGCTGGGGCGATTGCCGGTGAAATGTTTGTGGCCGCCATCGTCGGCCTTGCCCAGCATCAGCGCCTGCGCCTGCGCCAGCACATTGGCCAGCAGCAGGCTGTGGTGGCCGGGCAAGTCATGCTGTGGGGTTTTAACCGCAACAAACTCCACCGGTACCACGTCGGTGCCCTGGTGCAACATCTGAAAATATGCGTGCTGGCCGTTGGTGCCGGGCTCGCCCCAGATCACGGGCGAGGTGCCGTAGGGCAAGGCGGCACCGCTGGCGTCCACCCGTTTGCCGTTGCTTTCCATCTCAAGCTGCTGCAGGTAGGCCGGGTAACGTTTGAGTGCGCTGTGGTAGGGCGCCACCGATCGGCTGGTAAAACCATGGAAGTTGCGGTACCACACGTCCAGCAAACCCAGACGCACCGGCAGGTTGTGCGCCAGCGGGGCGGTGCGAAAGTGCTCGTCCATGGCGTGTGCGCCGGCCAAAAATTCTTGAAAGCCTTGGGCGCCAATGGCAATGGCCAGCGGCAGGCCAATGGCCGACCACACCGAATACCGCCCGCCCACCCAGTCCCAAAAACCAAAGGTGGTGCTGATGCCAAAAGCCCTGGCTGCGGCCACATTGGTGGTAAGCGCCGCAAAGTGCCGGGCAATGTCGGTACCACCGTGGGCCTCGAACCAGGTCTTGGCCGACTGCGCGTTGGTCATGGTCTCGATGGTGGTGAAGGTTTTGCTAGCCACCAGAAACAGCGTGCTCTCAGGCTTGAGCTTTCTGAGCACGGCATTGAGCTCGTGGCCGTCCACATTGGAGACAAAGTGAAAACGTTTGCCGGGCAGCACCCATTCATCCAGCGCCAGCACCGCCATTTGTGGCCCCAGGTCAGAGCCGCCGATGCCGATATTGACAATGTCGGTGATGGCGTCATCCCCGCGCACTTGTTCCGCAAACGCCAGCATGGCGTCGAGCGTGGTGTGCACCTCGTGTAACGTCTCCGCCATGTGCCGGTGCACCGACTGGGCCGGCATGGCGGGGTCCAACGGAGGCGTTCTAAGGAGCCAGTGCATCACGGCGCGCTGTTCGGTGGTATTGATGGCCTCCCCCGCAAACATGGCGTCGCGGTGTGCCGCCAGCCCGGTCTGCTGCGCCAGTTCCAGCAACAAGGTTTCGGTTGCTGCGTCGATCCTATTTTTGGACAGGTCGGCAAACACATGGGGCGCGCTTTGGCTGAAGGCCTCAAAACGCGCGGGGTTCGCGGCAAAAGCGCTGCGTACATCAAAGGCGCGGCCGCTGGTTTCAAACTGGTTTTGCAGCAAGCCCCAGGCAGGGGTGCGATCACAACGGGTGGAACTCATGGTGGTTTCTCCTTTGACACCAGCGATCATGCGGCCAGCAACATCTGATCAAGCTTGCCGGCATCGGCGCAGAACGCGCGGATACCCTCAGCCAGCTTCTCGGTGCCCATGGCATCCTGATTGAGCGCAAAGCGAAAAGCCGATTCGTCATAAGTCACAAAGGGAATGTCCAGCGTCTGCGCTGTGTCAGCGTCCAATGCGCAAGCCAACGCTGCCTTGCTGGCAGCCAACTGCGCCAGCAAGTCCGGGCTGATGGTCAACAGGTCACAGCCGGCCAGCGCCGTGATCTGGCCGATGTTGCGAAAGCTCGCGCCCATGACCTCGGTGGCAATGCCATGTTTTTTGTAATAGTTGAAGATTTGCGTCACCGACTGCACACCGGGGTCATTGGCACCGGTGTGGTCGGCCTCCACCCAGCCCGCACCGACTGATTTTTTGTACCAGTCATAGATGCGCCCGACAAAGGGCGAAATCAGTTGCACACTGGCCTGGCCACAGGCCACCGCCTGGCAGAACGAGAACAGCAGCGTCAGGTTGGTGTGAATGCCACGTTGCTCCAGCCGACTCGCCGCCTGGATGCCTTCCCAGGTGGCGGCCACCTTGATCAGCACGCGGTCGATGTGAATGCCCTGCGCCTGGTACAGCTCGATCAGCCGTTCGGCACGGCTGTAGGTGGCGCTGGCATCGAAGCTCAAACGGGCATCGACCTCAGTCGAGACACGCCCCGGAACGAGGGACAGAATCTCGCAGCCAAAACGCACCAGCAGCCGGTCAGTGATCTCGTCAAGCGGGCGACCACGGTACTGGGCCACGGTCTCGTCAAGCAGTGAACGGTATTCGGGCTTTTGCACCGCCTTGAGAATCAGCGACGGATTGGTGGTGGCGTCGGTGGGTTGAAAGGCTTCAATTTGCCTGAAGTCGCCGGTATCGGCCACCACGGTGGTGAATTGTTTGAGGGCATCGAGTTGGTTCATGTGCACATTATCAGGCGACAGACCCGTGAACCGATACCAGACAGTTACAGGGTGGCCACGCCTGATACGCCATGGTGACGCGCCATTACCACGCATTAGTTACCAATTTTTGTAAAATTCATGAAACTAAGTTACATTACAAATTCATTTTTTGGCCCCATCCCTTTAACCCAAATCTGATTTTTCACATGAGTTTTGACCTTGTTCTTTTTGGTGGCACCGGCGACCTGTCCTGGCGCAAATTGATGCCTGCGCTGTTCCAGGCCTTCAAACACGGCACCTTGCCAGAGGGGGCGCGCATCATCGGTGTTGGCCGCGACGACCTCAGCGACGAGCGTTACCGTGCCCTGATTCTCAGCCGCTTTGACCAGGTGGACCTGGCCAAGCGCCCGAGCCCCGAAGAGTTCGAGCGCTTCTCCCGCCTGCTCGAATTTGTCAGCATGGACTTGTCCAAACCCGAGCATTACGCTTACCTCGGCAACAAGCTGGCACAGCGCCAGGCCAACACCGTGGTGATGTACCTGGCCACCGCCCCGACGCTGTTCACCACCATCGTCGAACAGCTGGCGGCAGCGGGCCTGAACACGCCGCAGACCCGCGTGGTGCTGGAAAAGCCGCTGGGCCACGACCTCGCCAGCAACCGCGCCATCAACCACAGCGTGGCCCAGGTATTCAGCGAAAAACAGGTGTTCCGCATCGACCACTACCTGGGCAAGCCTGCCGTGCAAAACCTGTTTGCGCTGCGTTTTGGCAACGCCTTGTTTGAGCCGCTGTGGCGGCGTGAACACATTGCCAACATCCAGATCACCATCTCGGAAGAACTGGGCGTGGAAAAGCGCGGGGCTTTTTATGAGACCACCGGTGCCCTGCGCGACATGGTGCAAAACCACGCGCTGCAGTTGCTATGCGCCATTGGCATGGAACCGCCGATCAACTCACACGCCGATGCCATTCGCGACGAAAAACTCAAGGTGCTGCGCTCGCTCAAACCATGGACACCCGAGACCCTGGCGCAGGATGTGATTCGCGGCCAGTACGGCGCCGGTGCCATTGGTGGTGCGGCAGTCGTCGCCTACCGCGACGAACTGGGCGTGAACCCGAACAGCCAGACCGAGACTTTTGTTGCGCTGCGCACCGAGATTTCCAACTGGCGTTGGGCCGGTGTACCGTTTTACATCCGCACCGGCAAACGGCTGGCCGGGCGCGATGCGCGCATTGTGGTCAACTTCAGGCCGACACCCCACGCCATTTTTAACTCGCAAATCGGCGTGGCCAACCGGCTGGTGATCAATCTGCAACCCAAGGACGGGCTGGAGCTGCACCTGCTGGCCCAGGGCCAGGACAACCGCAAAAACTCCCACACGCTGGCGCCAGTGCAACTCGACCTGGACTTTGACAAGCGTTTTGGTGGTGAACGGGTGGGTGCGTACGAGCGCTTGCTGCTGGAGGTAATCGACGGACGCCTGAACCTGTTTGTGCGCAGCGACGAGCAGGAAGAAGCCTGGCGCTGGGTCGAGCCCATACTGACCCACTGGCAGGCCGACGTTGCGGGCCCGCGCCTCTACGCGGCAGGCACCTGGGGGCCCAGCGCCACCAGCGCCATGATTGCCCGCGACGGTTTTTGCTGGAGCGAAGAATGCTAGACCGAATCAAAGCCTCCCTGCCCTCGCTGGCGCCTGCTGAACAGCGCGTGGGCAAACTGGTGCTGAGCGACCCGCGCAGCTTTGCCCTGATGCCAGTGAGCGAACTGGCTGACCGCGCCCATGTGAGCAAACCCACGGTGGTGCGCTTTTGTCGCAGCGTGGGTTATGACGGTTTAAGTGACTTCAAGCTCAAGCTGGCCGGTAGCGTCAGCGAAGGTGTGCCCTTTATCCACCGCAGTGTCGATGTGGACGACAAAACCAGTGACATCATGGTCAAGGTCATTGACAACACCGTCGCCGCCTTTCTGAAATACCGTAACGATGCATCCGCCAGTGCCATTGAAAAAGCGGTGGATGCACTGGTGGCGGCCTACAAGGCGGGCCGACGCATCGAGTTTTTTGGGGTCGGCAACTCGGGCGTGGTGGCACAGGATGCGCAGCACAAGTTTTTCCGACTCGGCATCAACGGCGTGGCCTACAGCGACGGCCACATGCAGGTGATGAGCGCGTCGCTGTTGCAGCCGGGCGACTGTGTGCTGGTGATTTCCAATTCGGGGCGCACGCGCGACTTGATGGACTCATGCGACATTGCGCGCAAAAATGGCGCCACCACCATCGTCATCACCGCCAGCGGCTCGCCGCTGGCCTCGGCGGGCCACATCCATGTGGCGGCCGACCACCCGGAAGGTTATGACCGCTACAGCCCCATGGTGTCGCGCCTGTTGCACCTGATGATCATCGACATCCTGGCCACCTGCGTGGCCTTGCGCATTGGCGGTGACACGTTGCAGCCCTTGTTACGAGATATGAAGAACAATTTACGCAGCAAGCGCTATGCCTGAATACGCTGGAATTGACGCCAATACTATCTCGGCAAAGCTTCCATGATCATGTCCAAAGCCAACGCGATGTCTTTTCCGGTATTGGCTTCGTAACCCGCATCCGCCGTGACCGAGTATTTGCCAGAACCACCCGCGAGACGCAAGGCGGCGCCCGCGTTGCCTGCGGCGCCAGCCAATCCGCCCTGCAGGAAACCAAAAACCATGGACGCGCCCGCTGAAGCCGTTGCCACTGCGGTTTCGGTGCCAGTAGCGGCTATTTCTACCGCTTTATCAGCCGCTTGACCAGGCAATACGACCGGTTTTTTAAGCTCGTACGTCAGCCACTTGTCGCCCGGGGCATAGACATTCAATCGTGTGTTCTTGATGCCCAGGGTGTTTTGTGGCACGTCTGTCTTTTCTGCCGTGCCTGCGTCATCCATACGCGCAAAGTTGAGTTTGATGCGTACCTCAATGGCGGCTGCACCCAGCTCGTCACTCAGCTTGAGTGCTGTCGGGGCCTTGAACGCGTTATCCCATACATCTGGCGAAGTGCCTTTGGCAGTGGCAATGTAGCTGTAATTGTCCCGGTCCTGCTCGTCCCTGTGGCCCCCGCCTGCTTTGATGACTGTGGCAAAGCCACTGCGCTCTTTTTTGACCGGTGGTTGATTGGCGTTGGCCAGTTCAGGCTTGAAAATACCTGCTGCCAGCACACTTGAGGGCAGTACCTCGTAACCGCGCTGGGCCAAGTTGACCATGAGGGCAGCATAAGCCGTATCGGTCACCGTTTGCATTTGTTCAGGTGTCACACCGACCAAGGTGTAAATTTTCTCGGCATCACTGCCCCCTGCATCGCTTGACTGACCCACCTGTTCAGTGGCAAATTCGATCTGAAAACTGGCAATCACCGCCTTCCGCCCAGCGAGGTCTGCGCGCTTGACTTCGCGCGCCAAAGCGCCTGAATCAGAAAACGCCTTGGTAAACAGGTCGGCCTTGTCGGTCGTGTCGGTCAGCACCAGCGGCGGACCCTTGGTTGCTCCGGCAATCAGGTCGAACAAGCCGGCGTGAGCCGGGTGCGTCACGAGGCTGGCACTGATGGCGCAGACCAACAAAACGCCCCGCCCCCATGCCGTGAGGGATGAAGCGCAGGCTGCGGATGTCTGACTTACCACGTCAACAGACCTTCCAATACGCCGTTGACCGTCGTTCCAGATTTGAACGCGGCCAGATCAAGCAGAATGGATTTGCCAGACGCGGAAAAAGTAATTTTGGCGCTGTCACAAGCCATCATGGGATCACCAACAAAACAATTGAAACTCTTTTCAGGCGATTCGTATTGAACATTTTCAAGAACTCCTGTTTGCGGCTGGTAATACAAACGCAGTGTTCGGGTGGCAGGCGTGGCATCGGTAAACTCGACCCGCTTGGCCGTCGAACTGCCTCCAGCGGCGGTTTCCACCGCAAGGGGAAGGCTAAAGTTGCCATTGCCCGTGGTGGGTGTCACACCGCTGACGATCAGCGTGTTGGCACCTGTGGTGCCGCTTGGGGTACCGGCAGCAGGCTTGGCTGCGGCAGTTCCTGTGCCTGTAAACGTGCCTTTGCTGCCTGCGCCGTCGTCCCAGGTGCCGCTGAATTGCTTGGTGTTCACATTCAAAACACCCATCCAAGGCGTGCCACCTCCGGTGCCGCTAAAGGCATAGGTTGAGCCTGTGCCCATGGTCGTGGCCATGGTGCCACTGACCTGACCAACACCGCCACTGCTATCGGTTGCGGTTCCGGTGACGCCACCTTTGCTGTCAATCGTGATGCTCCAGGTGCCGCCAAAGCTGCCGCTAAAGCTCCCAGAAAACGACCCGGCAAAAAGTCCAAACATGCTATCTGACATGTGTGTTGTCGCGTCCGCAGGGGTGGCCAGGATGGCGCCAGCGGGCTTGACCGCATTGATCACCACGTCCAGATCGGCGCCTAAGACTTTGGTGAAATCCACGGTCTTGCCTGCCGCTGCCGTCACCACCGCCGGATCAATCGTGATGGTTCCGTTGGCAGCAGGTGTGCTGCTGATCGACATCAGAAAACGCACAATATTATTGACGGTGGGATCACTTGGCGTAGCACCGGCACCGACCAAATCAAGGGGTGTCACCACGGCTTGGGCCGCTGAAACTGAACCCAGCTTGATACCACCCACATAGAACGCCACGGCCTCACCCGATGCACAGGTGAACTGGCCGCTGGCATTCGTGGTGCCAGACAGCGCCGTGGACACACCGCACTTGTAACCCAAACCCACCACCGTGGCATCCACAAACTGGCCGGTGACCGTGCTGACACCTGCCGCCGTGGTGCTGTCACTACCGCCACACCCGACCAAGGTCAACGCCGCCGCAGTGGCCAAAGCGAGACCGGTAGCTCTGGTTTTATTCAAACCAGCCAGAGTCATCAAATGCATAAGAACCCCATAAAAAAATTAAAGACAATGCATGTTAGAAACAAACTCAATCAATTTGTACCCCTCCGTCGGGGGGTATCACTAACACGCCAACTTCGTCGATACTTTTAGGAATTGCCTTCAAACCCAAGCCCTCTCGTGACCACCCTGACCTGGCCCCCCGCCTACGACACTGCCATTGAACACGAGCTGTTCTTGCTGGGTTATCGCAACCTGACCGTGCATGTGGTTGGGCATGTGGGCTTGTCGTTGCTGGTGGCAGCCGGCACCTGGTTTGCCGTGCCTCACACGCTGGTATTGGGCTGGCTGGCCTGGATGCTCTGCCTGGCGCTGATTTTTTGCCTTGGCGTTTGGGCTTTTCGCTGGCGCATCAATAGCCCCGGCACCGATGCCAAGGTGCTGCGCCGATGGAAAAACATGCATGTGTGGATGGTGACCCTGCCGGGCATCGGCTGGGGCAGCATTGGCCTGCTTTTTGTGCCGGGTGCACAGGTGAATAACCTGTTGGTGATGACTTCTTTTGCCGGTGCGCTAGCCTATACCTCCGTCAGCAACGCGCATGACTTGCGTGGTTTTGTCGTCAGCGTGACGCTGGCCAGCATCTTGCTGTTGTCACAAATTCCGGCGGTATTTGGCGACCAGTCATTGGCGGTGATCGGCATGATCCTGTTGTACCTGTCGGTCATGGCCTGGGTGGCGCGCAACGCGCATTTGACATTGATCGAGTCCATCCAGCTGCGCCTGTCCAATGAAATTCTGGCGCAAAAAAATGCCGAGAATGCCACCCGTGCCGAGCAGGCCAACCGTGACAAGTCTGAATTTTTGGCCGCTGCCAGCCACGACCTGCGGCAACCGGTGCATGCCTTGCTGCTGTTGATTGAAGCCTACCGCCAGCAAGTGCCCAGCGCCGCCAGTCACCCGCTGGTGCTCAACATTGCGGCGGCTGGCCAGTCGATCAGTTCCTTGTTCAATGCCTTGATGGAACTCTCAAGACTGGAAAGCGGTATGGAAAAACCCGTGCTGGCGGCCTTTGATTTATCCGAATGCAAGGCCCGGCTACTGGCACGCATGCGCCCTGAAGCCGAACGCAAAGGGCTGAGCCTGCGCAGCCGTGTCTCCAAACGTGCTGCCCACCTAAGCCTTTGCACCGACAAATTGCTGTTGGAACGCATGTTGGGCAATTTGCTGGCCAACGCGGTGTGCTACACCGAGCAGGGCGGCGTGCTGCTGAGTTTGCGTCCGGCCCACCGGGACAGTGGGTATTGGCTGGAAGTGTGGGACACCGGCCTGGGCATTGCCGTGGCTGACCAGGCGCGCATTTTTGACCCCTATGTGCAGTTGGCCAACCGCGAGCGCGACCGCACCAAAGGCCTGGGTCTGGGGCTGGCAATTGTGCGCCACGCCAGCGATCTGCTGGGGATTGGTGTGTCGCTACAAACCTGCTTGGGGCGTGGCAGTTGTTTTCGCATGCACCTGCCAGCCGCCATGTGCGTCACTTGGTCGGAGCACGTGCCTGCGCCCGCGACAGTGCCGTTACCGTCGATGGTGCATCCATCATGCTGGCTGGCGGGACGACGCTTGTTGCTGGTGGACGACGATCCGATGATCCAGCGCGCCATGCAGGCTTTGCTGGGCAGTTGGGGTATGGCACTGCGCGTTGCAGGCAGCGGCGATGCCACGGCGCTTGAAGCGTGCGGCCCCGATTGGGAACCCGAATGTGTGTTGTGCGACTTTCGCCTGCCCGGCACCCTGGACGGCATTGCCATGCTGGATTTCCTGCAGGAACGCTACCCCCAGGCGGTGGGCATTTTGCAAACCGGCGAACTGGCGCAAACCGTACAGGTACGGGCCGAAGAGGCCGGCTACATGGTGCTGTTCAAACCCGTCGATGCCGCTGTATTGGCCTCAACACTGGCGACCGTACTGAACCGGCGCAAACTGGAACGCGGATGATGACGGCACCTCAAACTTCAAAAACCGCCTGGTTTCCCGTGTTTGAACCCGAGGTGGATCACGCCTTGTTTTTACAGGGTTATCGCAATTTACTGGCCACCGGCGTAGGACAGATTTTGCTGGCCAGCCTGGTGGCGTTGGCGACGCACAAACGCGCCGATTCAGACACGCTAACGCTCTGGCTGGTGTACTTGGTGTTGACTGGATTGGGCTACTTTTTGCAGATGGCCTACTTCAAAGACGAGGTCCTGAAACCTGGGCCCAACCTGTCGGGCGTCAAGCGCTGGTACCGCCATCGGCGCACCTTGCAAATCATGAGCAGTGTGGGTTGGGGTTGCATCAGTTTTTTAATGGCGCCAGAAGCATCAGCCCACAATATCTTTATCATGACCGCTTTTGCTGGTGTGGTGGGCTACTCTGCGGCAGGGAATTCGGCCAACGACTTTCCGGGCTTTGTCGTCAGCGCCATGACCATCTTGCTGTTTTTTATTTGGCGTCTGCCAAGTGTTTTTGGCGACGAGGCCAATGCGCTTATGGTGATGTGCGTGTTTTATGTGGCGGCCCTTACCTTGGTGCTTCGCAACACACACAACGCTTTACGTGAATCGATCCGCATTCGGCTGGCCAACGAAGTACTGGCGCACAGCAATGCGCAACAAGCCGCGCGGGCAGAACAGGCCAACCGCGACAAATCCGAATTTTTGGCAGCTGCCAGCCACGACTTGCGTCAACCCGTGCATGCGCTGCTGCTGCTGATTGAGGCCTACCGGCAGCAAGTACCAAGCGCGCAACAGCACCCACTGATGCAGCACATCACCCAGGCCGGGCAGGCCATCAACAGCCTGTTCAATGCCTTGATGGAGCTCTCACGGCTTGAAAGTGGCAGCGAAAAGCCCGTACTCACCGAGTTTGAGCTGACAGCGACGCTACGTGACGCATGGCAGCATGTCCTCCCGGAAGCACAACACCGCGGGCTGCGCTTACGCAGTTATGTTGCGCCCAGCCTGGCACACACGGTGGTGCGTACAGACCCGTTGTTGCTCAAGCGCATCGTCGGTAATTTGCTCAGCAATGCCATGCGCTACACGGCACGGGGCGGCGTGCTGCTGAGCTTGCGCCGTGCCCATACCAATGGTGGGTTGTGGCTTGAGGTATGGGACACCGGCATTGGCATTTCTGATGATGACCAAAAACGCATTTTTGACCCCTATGTACAGCTGGCCAACCGTGAACGCGACCGCACGCAAGGACTGGGACTGGGCCTGGCGATTGTCAAACATGCCAGCGAGATGTTAGCGCTGGACGTGACGCTGCACTCCACCAAAGGCCGCGGCACATGTTTCAGGATCCGCGTGCCAGCCCACCTGATCATTCAAACCAGTGCGACCCATGGCCCCGAGCTGCCACGACAGACGCAACCAGTGGCTGCCGTGCCTGACAAGCCCTGGCTCAAGGATCGTCGCGTGTTGTTGATCGATGATGACCCGCTGGTGCAACAAGCCATGCAAGCCTTGCTGCGCGGCTGGCAGCTTGACGTGCGCGCGGCCAGCCGGGGCGACGCCGTGCTGAAGGAATGCGCCCCCAACTGGGAGCCAGAATGTGTGTTGTGTGATTACCGTTTGCCGGGTGCGCTCAATGGTATTGAAGTTCTTGATCTGTTACTACAAACCTATCCCAAAACCATTGGCGTCTTGCTCACCGGCGAATTGGCGCAAACTGTGCAGCAAGCGGCTGAAGATGCGGGCTACCTGCTATTGTCCAAACCGGTGAATGCCAGCGTGCTGGCATTCACACTGGGAACGCTGCTGGAACGCCGCAACGAAGAAAGAGAACCATGAATATCCTGATTGTTGACGACCATCCACTCACTTGCCAAGGGTTGGCCGCATTGCTGAGTGCCACCCAGCCCAGTGCCAAAGTACAAAGCGCCTATTCGGCGGCGCAAGCCCGCACTGCGTTGCAACACCTGCCAGCGCCCGACTGGATTTTTCTTGACATCAACCTGCCCGACGACCCCCATCACCAGCTGTTCCGGAGCTTGTGCGAGTCCTCCTGGATCGACCATACCGTGCTGATTTCGGCCGAACCGGAGCACCTCCTGATCCATACCGCGCTGGCGGCAGGCGCGCGTGGTTTTATTCCCAAGACCGCCGATCCAGCGCTGGTGCTGGCGGGTTTTGCACGTATTTTGGCGGGTGAGTTTTATATACCCCCAGCGCTATTGGCCTCGCTACGCGACACCGGCGCGACCGGACCGAGCAGCCGTGGCCTGTCACCACGTTTGCAGCAAGTACAGGAATTGCTACTGCGCGGCAAGGCGAACAAGATGATTGCACGCGGGCTGGGGCTGTCAGACCATACCGTGAAAGAATACGTGTCATCGGTACTGATGTTTCACGGCGTCAACAATCGACTGGAGCTGGTATTGCGTTTGGGCGCCCAACGCCAGGAAGTCTGACGTACCTTGTTAACATGTTGCGCCACGCATAATTTTGCCTGGGTACTACCATCATCTGCCCCAGTAGCCGGGCCGATGAAGATTTCATGAGCAAACTCAAACAACTCGAGACCTTTGTCGCAGTAGCCACCCGCGGTGGTTTGACGGCTGCCGCCAAGGCTGAAGGCGTGGCGCCGGCCATCATCGGGCGGCGACTGGATGCGCTGGAAGAACGCCTGGGCGTGAAGTTGCTGGTACGCACCACCCGGCGTGTATCGCTGACGCATGAGGGCAGTGCTTTTTTAGAGGACTGCCAGCGCCTGCTCATCGACCTGGCCAATGCCGAGGCCAGTGTGTCGGCCGGTAGCATCAAGGCCAGCGGTCATTTGAGCCTGACCGCGCCAGCCGGGTTTGGCCGCCGCCATGTGGCGCCACTGGTGCCACGTTTTCGCGAGCTGCACCCTGATGTCAGCATTTCATTGAACCTGAGTGATCGGGTGGTGGACCTTGCCGCCGAAGGCTTTGACTGTGCCGTGCGGGTCGGTGAAATGCCCGACTCGTCCCTGGTGAGTGTGCGCCTGGCCGATAACCGCCGCCTGTGTGTGGCCACAGCTGGCTACCTCAAGCGCCACGGTACGCCACAGCATCCGCAAGACTTGACCCGCTTTGACTGCCTGACGCTGTCGGGTGACACCTCACAAAACCGGGGCTGGGCTTTTTCGATACCGAAACAAGAAGAACAAGAGGTCATTCATCTCAAGCCCGGTGGGCCGCTGAGTTGTTCCGATGGCGAGGTCTTGTTCAACTGGTGTCTGGCAGGCTACGGCATTGCCTGGCGCAGCACCTGGGAAGTCCAGGCCGAGATCACTTCGGGGGCACTGACGCCGGTGCTGGAAGACTTTGCCGCGCCTCCCAACGGCATTTATGCGGTGTTCCCACAACGCAAACACCTGGCCTTGCGCGTACGGCTGTGGGTGGACTACCTGAAAGCGCAATATGCCCGCCCCGGCTTCTGGCTGTCACATGACTAGGTCCGCGCGGATAAACGCGCGCAGCGTGATCGTCTGCGCCGATGACTTTGCCGTCAACGCCAGCGCCTCCCAAGGCATTGCCAAACTGGCACAGATGGGCCGCCTCAGCGCCACCAGCGCCATGGTGTTGTCTGAGCGCTGGGAGCATGACGTGGCGCTGCTGAAACCGCTGCGCGGCCAGTTGGATGTGGGCCTGCACCTGGACTGGACCAGTGACTTTGCCTTTGCCCACGGACACGGTATGCCCTTGGGCAAAGCCATGCACCAAGCGCTGCTGGGCGGGTTTGACGCCGCAGCGGCCAGCGCCGTGATTGAACGTCAGCTTGATGCCTTCGAGCACCATTGGTTGGCGCCACCGGATTTTGTCGACGGCCATCAGCATGTCCACCAGTTTGCCGGGATTCGCGAGGCACTGGTGTCGGTGCTGGTGCGCCGCTATGGGGCCCATGCCGTCAAACCCTACCTGCGCATCGCGCGGGTACCCGCTGGTTGGGCCGACATCAAAAGCCGCGTGATTACCTGGATGGGCGCCGATGCACTTGAAAAAATGGCGGATCTGGCACAGCTGCCGCATAGCCAGGCCCTGTTGGGTGTCTATGACTTTGCCGGCGGTCCGCAGCGTTTTGCGGCGTTGATGCAGCGCTGGCTGGCGCGCACCCCCCATGGCGCCATTGTGATGTGCCATCCGGCCCAAGCGGCTGAGCCAGACGACGAGATTGGGGTCGCCCGCGCGCAGGAGCTGGCTTACCTGTCCAGCCCTGAATTCGCCCTTGTTTTGCAATCAGCCAAGCTCAGCCTGGTGCGCGGGCGTGACGTGCACCCGCCCTTAAAATCCAGCCGTGATTAAACCCCTGACCGACCGACAAAAATCCTGGCTCATCCTTGGCACCTTGTGGCTGGCGCTGCTGATCCTGGCCTCGCTGCGCCCCATTGCCGTCCCCGATGAGGGGCGTTATGGCGAAATTGGCCGCTGGATGCTGGTCAGCGGCGACTGGCTCACGCCGCGTCTGAACGGCATCCCCTTTTTTCACAAGCCGCCCTATCTGTATTGGCTCGAAGCCATCAGCGTCGCCATTTTCGGCGTCAATGAACTGGCGCTGCGCCTGGTGCCGGCCTTACACGCCGGGCTGATGTTGACGGCGCTCTATCTGGCGGCCCGCAACATCACCACCGAGCCCATTGCCCGCCGCGCCGCCCTCATGCTGGGCACCAGTCTGGGTTTTCTGGTGGGCGGTCAGTACATCAACCACGACATGCTGGTCGCCACCTGGATTGGCCTGGCCATCTGGAGTTTTGCCTTTGCCTTCATGGCCGGCGACAAACCCAATGCCTGGCTGGCCCGCTTGGGTTTTATGGCCTGCGCCCTGGGCATGCTGAGCAAGGGGCTGATTGGCATTGCCCTGCCTGGTTTGGTGATTTTGGTGTGGTTGATCTGGACCCGCCAACTTAAAAAAATGGTGCACTTGCCCTGGCTCAGTGGCCTAGCACTGTTTGCCATCATCGCCCTGCCCTGGTTTGTGCTGGCGCAACAAAGCTACCCCGACTTTTTCAACTACATGTTTGTCGGGCAGCAATTCAACCGCTACACCGCAACGGTCTACAACAACCCGCAGCCGTGGTGGTTTTACCTGTTGGCACTGGCGCTGTTGCTGTTTCCCTGGGTGTTTTTTGCCTTGGGTCAGGTACGCCGGGTCACCGCCATGACCTTGGCCAGCGACGGGGTCATGGCTGCGCCCTGGTGGAAACTGTGCTGGGTCTGGGTGCTGGCGATTTTTGTGTTTTTCACCATCCCCAACTCCAAATTGGTGGGCTACATCCTTCCCGTGGTTCCGCCATTGGCGCTGTTGGCGTCGCTGGGCTGGCAGCGATGGCTGGCGCAACGCCCATGGGCCGGCAAAATTTTCGGCACCCTGGTCGTGGTCAACCTGGCCATCGCACTGGCTATCGTTCTGAAAGTGGGCGACATCACCCGCGACAGCCGCACCCAGGATCTGGCGCAGGTGTTTGCCTGCGCAGCCGAGCCGACCGATACCTTGTATGTGTCTGACGCCTACCCCTACGACTTGCCACTCTATGCACAAACCATGAAGCCCATGGTGGTGCTGGGCGACTGGCCAACACTACGTGCACAGGTGGGCGATGGCTGGCATCGTGAACTGATTGAAGGTGCAGACTTTGATGCCAAGGCGGCGCAATTGCTGCAGCCGATTGAAGTATTGGCGCAGGTGGCGCAAACCCCGGGCCATTGGTTTGCCGGACGCAGCGGCAACCAGATCACGGCCAATTTGACCGGCTGGATGCTGTATTACCAGGGTGCCGGCTGGGACTTGTACCGATCCGGCGGCGCCAGCGCACCGGCATCAACGGCGAAAAGCCCAGAAGCGGCTCAGCACAAAGGTTTGCCCGGCTGCAAAAACCAGCGCTAAAAACAGCGCCAGCAGGCTCGGCAGCGCCAAGCCGCGAAATAACAAAACAAATATCAGCTCGTTGCTGGCAAACCCAGCCAGGGCAGTGACACCAAAACGACGCAAGCTGGTGGCCAGGCTGGTACCGGCGTCCTGAAAGCTCAACATGCGGTGTCCTGCGAAACTGACAAAAAATGCAATGACAAAACCCAGGGCATTGGCCAGTTCCGGCCACATGTGCGCCTGCACCAGTGAAAAAATGGCCATATGGGTCGCGGCAGCGCTGCCGCCCACCGCCAAAAACCAGAAGGTAGAAGCGCTCACACCGGGGGCTGGTCGGGCAACTGCAGCGGCAAGCCTGTCCCCAGACGCTGGCTCACCAGGTAATTGGGCCGCTGCTTGACCTCCTCAAAAATGCGGCCCACGTACTCGGCCAGAATGCCGATCGACAACAATTGGATACCGCTGAAGAACATCATGCCGACCACGATGGTGGCGTAGCCGGGCACGGCGATGCCGGAGATGAAATATTCACCCACCACCCACAGGCCATAACCCAGCGCAAGCACAGACAGCAAAAAACCGGTCAGGGTAAGCGCCCGCAGCGGCGCAATGGAAAACGCCAGGATACCGGTGAACGCCAGCGACAGCGAGCCACGCAAACCAAAATTGCTTTTGCCATCGGTGCGCGGCAAAGGCTGGTAATCGATGGCGGTGCTGTTGAAGCCGACCCAGGCATACAAGCCTTTCATGAAGCGGTTGCGCTCGGTCAGGCGTTTCAGGGCCGCCACCACCTTGCGGTCCATCAGCCGGAAGTCGCCGGCATTGGCCGGAATCTTGACCCGGTTACCCAAATTGACCAGTTTGTAAAACCAGCCCGTCAATTTGATTTGCAAGCCCGACTGGTCCTCGCGGGTGCTGCGCACCGCATACACCACGTCGAAACCAGCGCGCCACTGCGCCACCATCTCGGGCAGCAAGGACACCGGATGCTGACCATCAGCGTCCATCAGGATCACCACGTCACCTTGCGCCGCATCCATGCCCGCCGTCAAGGCGGGCTCCTTGCCGAAGTTGCGCGACAGCTTGAGGTAGCTCACCTGCGGGTAGCGGGCGCACAGGCTGTGCATCACCGCCATGGTGTCATCGCGGCTGCCGTCATCAACAACAATCAACTCAATCTGTTCGCTCAAAGCCAACAAAGCATTCAAAATGTCGGGCACCAGCGCACCCAGGCTGCGTGCTTCGTTGTACGCAGGGATGACGCAGGAAATGGAAGGGGTCAGGTTCTGGCGGGTCGGCATAGACCGCATCATGCCAAAAGAAAACCCCGCGCAGCACTGCTGGCGGGGTTTTTTTTCAGTTGTCCGAGCTTTCGGGCTCAGGCTTTGTTGCTCAGGCAAGCCTTCATGAAGGCTTTGCGCTCGTCACCCTTGAGCTTTTTGTCAGCGGCGTCCTTGTTGCAGGTTTTCATTTTGTTCTGCTGGGTACTTTTTGCCTTGGGCGCCGCAGGTGTTGCCGGACTCGCCGCGCTGGCAGGTTTGGCAGGAGCCGCAGGACTTGCGGCATAGGCACTGCCCAGGGACAGGGCCAGACTCAGGCCGAATAATGACAAAAGCTTTCTCATGGTCTCTCCTTTGGTACGTGAACAAGACGGCCCCGACGGGGCGCCAGTTCACCCATACATCATGACATCTGTTGGTTGACACGGTG
>MESQ01000079.1:0-25544 GCA_001771065.1 Burkholderiales bacterium RIFOXYD12_FULL_59_19
CCGAAGCGGCCAAGGCCAATTCCGACATGATGATGGCCTTTGCCAGCATTGACCCGCACAAGGGCAAGATGGGCGCGCGTGAGGCGCGCAAGCTGATTGAAGAGTACGGCATCAAGGGCTTCAAGTTCCATCCCACAGTGCAGGGCTACCACCCTTACGACAAGATGGCCTGGCCGATTTACGAGGTGATTGCCGAATACAAAATGCCTGCCATCTTCCACACCGGCCACAGCGGCATTGGCAGTGGCATGCGCTGCGGCGGTGGCCTGCGTCTGGCCTACAGCAACCCGATGCACCTGGACGACGTGGCGATTGATTTCCCCGATATGCAGATCGTCATGGCCCACCCCAGCTTCCCGTGGCAGGACGAGGCCCTGAGTGTGGCCACGCACAAGCCCAATGTGTGGATTGACCTCTCTGGCTGGAGCCCTAAATATTTCCCCAAGCAACTGGTGCAGTACGCCAACACCTTGCTCAAAGACCGCATTCTGTTTGGCAGTGACTACCCGCTGATCACCCCTGACCGCTGGATGAAAGACTTCGAAGAAGCCGGCTTCAAGCCAGAGGTGATGCCGGGCATTCTGAAAGACAACGCGGTCAGGTTGCTCGGGCTCAGTTAAAGGCTCACACAGTCATCGGGGCAGGTACCATGCCCCGATGGTTGGCAGAGACGATTACTGAGCTGTCAATGTGCTTGCATTGGCTGTCAACCAATGCACAAACGGCTGTTGTGCCACGCCGGTGAGCTTTTGATAGTCCTCCGTGACCTCGGCCACACGCCCGGCGGCGGTGTTGGTGTCAAAGGAGGCAAACACTGCCGCCAGTGGTTCGGGGAAGCCCGCACCCACCATGCCCTGAATCAGGCCCGCCAACGGCACATGCACCACTTGCAGCGGCTTGCCCGTGGCTTGTGATACCTGTTGGGCGATTTGCTCGGTGGTGAAGGCCTCGGCACCGCTCAGGGTGTAGCTGGTTTTGCCACCGGCCTCACTGGCCAGGGCGATCGCGGCGGCGCGTGCCAGATCGTCGCGCGCGATGTAGGCCACCTTGCCTTGCCCGGCTGCGCTGTACCACTGGCCGCTGGCCAAGGCTTGCGGCAGCGACATGAACAGGTTCTCAAAATACCAGTGGTTGCGCAGCACCGTCCAGCCCTCCAGCGCACTGCTGGCCAGCGCTTTCTCGGTGCCCGCGTGATCGGGGGCAATCAGCAGGGGCGAATTCTCAGGCAGCGGCATCGAGGTGTACACCACGTGGGCCACACCGGCTTGCTCCGCTGCGGCGACGGCGGCCTGGTGTTGTTCCAGACGGCGGCCGGGGCGGTCCAGCGCGTCGGTGCTGATGAGCAGCAGGCGATCCGCCCCGGCAAAAGCACTGCGCAGCGAGGCGGCGTCGTCAAAGTCGGCGCTACGCACGGTGATGCCCTTGGCAGCCAGGTCTTTGAGGGTTTCGGGTTTGCGCGTGGTGGCAATGATGCGTTGCGGTGCCACGTTCAGCGTTTCCAGCAGGTGGTGTATCACGCGTTGGCCCAGGTGGCCGGAGGCGCCGGTAACAAGCAGGGTGGAAGCCATGTGGATGTCCTTTAAGTTGAAATGAAACAAAATTCACAACGTTGCGATTGGGTATTTATTTAATACTAATATTCACTTTGTTCGTTGCTAATGGTATGGTACGGTTTGTTGATGAAAATACAAGAAGGGTTCTGAAAGTCACCTGGTTCCCTTGAGGTAACCGACAAATCTTTGAAGAAAAGGAACACACATGGCCGTTCACAAATCAAAAGTCGATTGGGCCGAGCGCTGCCCGATCCGGGACGTGCTCGAACGTACGGGTGACCGCTGGAGCATGCTGGTGCTGTTCACACTCAGCGACCACCAGAGCCTGCGTTTCAGTGTGCTCAAAAACACCATTGGCGATATTTCGCAGCGCATGCTGTCGCAAACCTTGCGCCGTCTGGAGCAGGATGGCCTGGTGTTGCGCACCGCCCATGCCACCGTGCCGCCCCGGGTGGACTACGAGTTAACACCGCTGGGGCAATCATTCCTGCAGCCGATGCGTAATCTGCTGCATTGGGCCGAGCAGAACCACCAGCAGGTGCGCGATGCGCGCGTCGCCTACGTGCCGCCGCCACGGCACGAGGCCTTGTAATCGGTTTGAGCACAGTGCCCAATGTGGGGCGGCTTGCCGGCTTGTCTGCCACGCTGAAATCGACGGCTGAGATCCTCGACAAAAACCTTGGGGCAAAATCCCGCCATGACCCAAGCCACCGAACCAGCCACTGACCCAACACCCGCCTTCACGCTCTACGATGAGCCCGGCCACCTGATTCGCCGTGCCCAGCAAATTGCGGTGTCCAAGTTCCACGAAGTGCATGGCCGCCAGGTCACGCCGATCCAGTACGCCGTGTTGCGCACGCTGTTTGAGTCGCCGGGTGTGGATCAGGTCACGCTGGCGCAGCTGATTGCGCTCGACACCTCTAGCACCGCCGACATCGCCACCCGGCTCGAGGCCAAGGGCTGGATCCTGCGCGAGGTGTTGCCGCGCCGCCAGCGCAGCCTGTTGCTCACCCCGGCGGGTGAGGCGGTGTTGCAGGGCATGCGTTCGGGCATTGAGCAGATGTACCTGGGCATGATGGACAGTCTGGACGGCACCGAGCAGCGCGAATTCATGCGCCTGCTGCGCAAGTTTGTGCATTTAAATGATCCGCAAAACAAACCGATTGATGCCACAACCAAGGGTTAATACTGATCAAATTGGGCTGGTGCTGCGTTCAGTCATTCCGTACAATGAATCACATTCAGCATACTGAATGAAAATGATATATGACCGCCCCTGCACCCCATCGCAGGATTTTTTTGAACCAACGAGGTTTACATCATGTTCCCCAAAAACACCTGGTACGTTGCCGCCACCCCCAACGAAATCGACGAAAAACCGCTGGGTCGCACCATCTGCGGTGAGCGCATTGCCTTTTATCGCGGTGAAGAGAACAAGGTGGCCGCCGTGGAAGACTTCTGCCCGCACCGTGGCGCGCCCTTGTCGCTGGGTTACGTGTCCGAGGGCAAGCTGGTCTGCGGCTACCACGGCTTGGAAATGGGTTGCCATGGCAAGACGATTGCCATGCCGGGCCAGCGTGTGCGCGGCTTTCCGGCGATCAAAAGCTACCCCGTCGTGGAGCGCTACGGCTTCATCTGGGTCTGGCCCGGCGATGCCGCCCAGGCCGATGAAGCCAAGATTCCGCACATGGCGTGGTACGACAACCCCGAGTGGGCATACGGCGGTGGCCTGTACCACATCCACTGCGATTACCGCCTGATGATCGACAACCTGATGGACCTGACGCACGAGACCTATGTGCATTCCACCAGCATCGGCCAAAAGGAGATTGACGAGACCCCGTGCAAGACCACGGTTGAAGGCGACACGGTGGTGACCAGCCGTTTCATGAGCGGTATCCAGCCCCCGCCTTTCTGGCAAATGGCCTTGCGCGCCAACCATCTGGCTGACGACGTGCCGGTGGACCGCTGGCAGATTTGCCGCTTCACACCACCCAGTCAGGTGATGATTGAAGTGGGCGTGGCACACCAGGGTCATGGCGGCTATGACGCGCCCAATGACAAAAAGGCCTACAGCGTGGTGGTGGACTTCATCACCCCTGAGACCGACACCTCAATCCACTACTTCTGGGGCATGGCGCGCAAGTTCAACCCGACCGACAAGGCGCTCACCGCCACCATCCGCGAAGGTCAGGGCAAGATTTTTAGTGAAGACCTGGAGATGCTGGAACGCCAGCAAAAGAACCTGCTGGCGCATCCCGAGCGCGCTTTGTTGATGCTCAACATTGATGCCGGTGGGGTGCAGTCGCGTAAGATCATTGAGCGTATCCTGGCCGCCGAACAGGCATCAACCGCTGTGGGCGCGTAACGCCATGAGCCATGCCTCAACACTCACGGTTCGTGTGGCACGCAAGGCCATGGAAACCGCCGACATTTGTACGCTGGAGTTGGTGGCACAAGACGGCATAGCGCTGCCAGGCTTTTCAGCGGGCTCCCATGTGGACGTGCACCTGCCCGGTGGCCTGATCCGTCAGTACTCGCTGTGCAACGACCCCAAGGAAACCCACCGCTACCTGATTGGTGTGCTGCGTGACCCGGCCTCACGCGGTGGCTCGCAAGCGGTGCATGACCTGGTGCAAGAGGGTCAGGTGCTGCAGATCAGCACCCCCAAGAACCACTTTGCGCTGGCACACGAGGCCCAACGCAGCCTGTTGCTGGGTGGTGGCATTGGCATCACCCCAATCTTGTGTATGGCCGAGCGCCTGGCGGTGATGGGTGCGGACTTCGAGATGCATTACTGCACCCGTTCACCTGAACGCACCGCGTTTCGCACGCGTGTGGCGGCATCAGGCTTTGCCGACCAGGTGCAGTTCCATTTTGACGATGGCGCACCCGAACAAAAACTCAATCTGGCAACTCTGCTGAGTGCACCACGGGATGGCTGCCACCTCTATGTCTGCGGCCCCAAAGGTTTTATGAACGCGGTGCTGGCCATGGCGCGTGACAAAGCTTGGCCCGAGAGCCAGCTGCACTACG
Source organism: Burkholderiales bacterium RIFOXYD12_FULL_59_19 (assembly GCA_001771065.1). Taxonomy (GTDB): domain Bacteria; phylum Pseudomonadota; class Gammaproteobacteria; order Burkholderiales; family Burkholderiaceae_C; genus Rhodoferax. The sequence goes on from MESQ01000079.1 coordinate 4,590, forward strand.
AATTTTTCGCTGCCGAGGTGGCAAAATCCGAGGCCGATGCCAGCTTTGAGGTCAAGTTGGCCAGCTCCGGGCGCATCATCCCCGTGGCCAAAGACCAGACCGTGACAAAAGCGCTGTCAGCTGCCGGTGTAGAAATCCAGACCGCCTGTGAGCAAGGCGTGTGCGGCACCTGCCTGACCCGTGTGCTTGAAGGTGTGCCCGACCACAAAGATCAGTACCTGACCCCCGAAGAGCAGGCCGCCAACGACCAGTTTTTGCCCTGCTGCTCACGCGCTAAAACTGCCTGTTTGGTGCTTGATCTCTGACTGACACCAAGGACTTTGCATGAGCCACTTTGTCAATCTCACCTCCAGCGACGGTTTTGTTTTCCCGGCCTATGTGGCCAAGCCCACCGGGCCGGTGCGCGGTGGCCTGGTGCTGATGCAGGAAATTTTTGGCCTCAACGCTCACATTCGCGCCACCGCCGAGGCCTATGCCGCCCAGGGTTATCTGACGGTGGCTCCGGCCACTTTTCACCGGGTGCAGGCGGATGTGGACATGGGCTACACCCCCGACGACATTGCCGCCGGTGTGAAGTTGAAGGCCGCCGTGGAGGACTTGCCTGCGCCAGGGGTCATGCCCGACATGGCCGCGGCCATGGCTTATGCCGCGCAGGCGGGCAGGGTGGGCATCATGGGTTACTGCTGGGGCGGCTTGCTGGCTTGGCGTGCGGCCAGCCAGTTGCCGGGCCTGAGCGCGGCGGTGGCGTACTACGGCGGTGGCATGACCACCCCGGCTGAAGTGGCCCGCCAGGCGCGATGCCCGGTGTTGTGCCACTTTGGCGAGTTTGATCACGCCATTCCAGTCGAGACAGCGCGGGCTTTTGCACTGGCTCACCCGGAGCTTACGGTGCACATCTACCCGGCCCAGCACGGCTTCAACTGTGACCACCGCGCGGCGTATGACCCGGCCGCCGCTGCGTTGGCAAAAGAGCGCACGCTGGCGTTTTTGGCGCTGCACCTGGGGTAAAGAATAAATTGGCCCCAAGTCCTTGTGTGACAAGCGTAGTAAGCTATCTTTTTAATAGTCACTTGTTGCGCACTGGGTTCACCGACCTCGCTCACAGACCCGGCGGCCAATTGGAAGCAGGCTTTGCAACCCCTGCACCACCGCTGGCCCGTACAGGATCATGCCCAGCGCGGCGGCGATCAGCGGCAGGGCCACAAACACCCAGCCGTTGAGTTGCTCATGGCCTATGCCCGCGCCTACCAGCAGGGCCACCGCCGGGTTCACAAAGGAGTAGCTTCCCGCCAACGCTGCGCTGGTGTTTTGCAGCAGCCACAGATAGGCGTTGAGCGCCACCAGCGTGCCAAACACCAACAGGTAGCCCCATGCCAGCCAGCTCATGACGCTGGCATGGAGCAGGCCGGCTGCGGGTTCCCACCAAGCGGCCACCACCAGCCCCAGTGCGCCGCCCAGCAGCCACTCGGCCGCAGAGGCCATGGCGGGGCCGGGCAAATCGACCCGGCGCGAAGCGTAGGAGCCCAGGCTCCAGCACAGCGGGGCGGCAAAAGCCGCTGTTGCCCCGATCCAGCTCGCAGAAAAATCCCCCTCCAAGGACAGCAGTGCTGCCCCGGCAAAGCCCAGGCCCAGGCCAATCCAACTGGTCAAAGGCACCCGCTCGCCACCCATACGTGTCCACAGCGCCAGCCACATCGGCATGGTGGTGACCACGGTGGCCATTAGACCCGAGCCGATGCCGTGGCTTTGTGCCACCATGACCAGTGTCATGGCCCCAAACACCATGAGCCCGCCCACCAGGCCCGCATTGCGCCACTGCCGCACTGTGGGCAGACGCTCCCCGCGCCACAACGCCCATGCCAGCATCAGCACACCCGCCAGGGTGAAACGCAGACCGTTCATCCACAGCGCGGGCATGCTTTGCAACGCTACACCAATGGCAAAGTAGGTCGTACCCCACACGATGTAGACCAGCAGCAGCGCCGTGAGTACCGATGCAAAACGGTGTTTTTCTGACTTGGACTGAATATTTGCAGGCATGTTGCTCAACCTTCCGTAAAATTTACTGCCACCATCAACCATAACGAGATAATATCTAAAAATGTCAGAAATTCAAGAAAATATTCACATTGATGACATGGATGCCAGAATTATTTCTGCGTTAAGCACAGATAGCCGTCGTTCTTACGCCGATGTGGGGAGCGAGGTGGGGCTTTCCACCGCTGCGGTGCATGAACGGGTGAAGAAGATGCTGGAGCGTGGTGTGATCCAGCGTTTTGCACTGCAGGTGGATCACGAGGCGGTGGGCCTGAACTTCACCGCGTTTGTTGCCATCCGCAACGACGGCGGTGCTCATTGTCGTGAGATTGCCCCGCGCCTGCGCGAGATTGCTGCCGTACAAGAGTTGCACAGTGTCGCCGGTGAATACGACTTTTTGGCCAAGGTGCGCACCCGCCATGCGCGCGACCTGGAGGGTGTGCTGTACCAGATCAAATCGATTCCCGGCGTGGCACGCACCACCAGCACCGTGGTGCTCAACACCGAGTTTGAGGGCCAGCCGCTGAAGCTTTAGCGTGTCAGTGGCGAAGCTGTGGGTTGCGGGCCATGCAGGTGTTTTGCTCGTACTTCAACCGCAAGCCTGACAACAGCCGCAACCGGCCCGAGGTGGTATGAACTGAGCGGCTTAACGCAGCCAGGTCGGGTAATGGCAGGCGAACACTGGCCTGGCCGGTCACCGGGTCGCGCTCTTGCCAAATTCAAACCAGCCCGTGTTTCCTGGCCCGAAAAGCCAGCTTGGCCCGTGTGGTGTCCAAGAGGCGTGCCGCCGCCGACAGGTTGCCCTTGCTGGCGCTGATGGCGCGGGCCAAGGTTTCGCGTTCGGTTTGTGCCAAAGACGGTGCGCTCATTGACGGCTTGGCGCTTTCCCTGTGGATGGCTTCGTCATCGGGCGCGGTGCCTGGGTCAGTCAGGTTCAGGGTGCCCGAGTCTCCCTGCAAGCGCAGGGTCATGATGTCGGTACTCAGGGTTTCACCGCTGGTGAACAGGTGGTGCAGGTCAATCAGGCCGTCGGCATCGGCCATGATCACGGCACGCTCAATCAGGTTTTGCAGCTCGCGAATGTTGCCCGGAAAATCGTAGTTCAGCAGTGCCCGCACCGCCGCCTGGGTGAAGCCACGGGTCAAGCCGCCATGCTTGCGCCGGTACTGGTTCAGAAAGTGGTTCATCAGCAAAGGTATGTCGTCGCGGCGCTGGCGCAAGGGCGGCAGGTGGATCGGGAACACGTTGAGCCTGAAGAACAAATCCTCGCGGAACTTGCCTTCCTGCACGGCCTGGCGCAGGGTTTCGTTGGTGGCCGCCACCACCCGCACATCGACCGCAATACTGTGTGTGCCGCCGACCCGCTCAACCTCGCCTTCTTGCAGGGCGCGCAGCAGCTTGCCCTGGGCGACAAAACTCAGGGTGCCAATTTCATCCAGAAACAGTGTGCCACCGTTGGCCCGCTCAAAACGCCCCGGGCGTGAATGGCTGGCCCCGGTGTAAGCCCCGCGCTCCACCCCAAACAGCTCGGACTCGATCAGCGTGTCAGGAATCGCGGCGCAGTTCACCGCCACAAACGGTTGGTTTTTGCGTGGGCTGATTTTGTGCAGCATGCTGGCAAATTTTTCCTTGCCCACACCGGACTCGCCGGTAAAGAGCACGGTGGCGGTGGTGCGTGCCACCCGGTTCAACTGGTGGCAAGCGGCGTTGAATGCCGACGAGGCGCCCACCATGGCTTCACCTGCCGGGGCTTGCGCGCTGGGCAGATCGGCGGCTTGCGGGGCAGGGCGGTGGTAGTCGCTGCCGACAAACTCGCGGGCGTTGAGGTAACGCATGTCCTCTTCCAGATCTTCCCATTGCTCCGCCGATTTACCCAAAACCAGGCATTGGGCGTCACCCTTGGCCCGGCACTGGACTTCCCGAAACACGATGAGCCGACCAAACAGGGTGCTGACGTAACCGGTTGCACCACCGGTTGCCATCCAGCAAGCAGATCCTCCTCCAATCCCGTAGGCTGCGATGTGTTCGTCGGCCTCAGCGGAGTTGTGCCACAGGAATTCCCCTTCGTAGGTGCCGCTGTCGGCGTCGTAAGAGGCGTGGACCACCTCTACCTTCACCATTCCTTCGAGGGCATGCAAACGCGCACCGGCAATGGCCGCAGCCGGCGGATCGGCATCGGGCCACTGCTTGCGCACCAGTTGCGCATCACGCGCACCGCTGACATAACCGGCGCGGGTGAGCAGGCCTCGCGCCTGCTCTATCCCCAGGCTGTCGATCATCTCGCGCCGCATGGCTCCCAAGGCCTCGGAGTGCAGCAGCACCATGCGCTGGTCTTGCAACCAGATGCGCCCATCACCGGGCGAGAAAAACAGGCACTCGCTGATGTCGCCCACGGTCGGCGAGGCCTCCCCACCCATGTGCAAACTGGCAAAACCGCCCATGGCTTTGGCCACGGATTCGGTGTCGAACTTGCCCAAGGCAGCACCACTGGCACGGGCCACATCGGCCAGGGAAACACGGGGAGAACTTGACATGAATTTGATCAATCAATGAATTTTGCTTGCCAATGATTTGCAGAAATTTCATCTGCAGATCAAAACTTTGACGCTGATTGTGCGTATTGCAATGCAACAACACAAGCTAGGGTATGTCCCTAATTTTCCCAGCTACAAGACCACCCGGACAGCCTGTTTGGCACAGCTTGGCACGGCGGTTGGCACGCCCATTGCAGTTCTTTGGCACATCACTCCCATGTGACGAACTGATCAAACCACCAAAAGGACAACAGCAAATGGGCGCACCTGACACCACCGCATTCCTGAATTTTTCTACACCCTCACATGCCAGCTTAAGCGGCGGCACACGTGACGTGATTGAGCCCGCCACCGGGAAAGTCCTGTGCACCGTAGGCATTGCCAACGCGGCCGATGTGGCCAGCGCCACCCTCGCCTCCGCCGCTGCCCAGAAGGCCTGGGTGGCCGTTCCCCCGCGCGACAAGGCGGCCATTTTGCGCCGCGCCGGTGACCTGTTTCAGCAGCACTTTGACGAGTTGGCCCTGTATTGCACCCGCGAAACCGGGGCGATTTTGCCCAAGGGCCAGCATGAAATCCGTGAGGCCATCGCCATCTGCCACCTTGCTGCCGCTTTGCCGATGCAGTCACAAGGCCTGGTGTTGCCCAGCGTGCCGGGGCGCAGCAGCATTGCGCGGCGGGTGCCACACGGTGTGGTGGGAGTCATCTCACCCTTCAACTTTCCGCTGATCCTGACCCTTCGTGCCGTGGCTCCGGCGCTGGCGGCTGGTAATGCCGTGGTGATCAAACCCGACACCCGCACCCCTGTGTCTGGCGGCCTGATGATCGCCCGTATCTTTGCCGAAGCCGGTCTGCCCAAAGATTTATTGCATGTTTTGCCGGGTGATGCCGAAGCCGGTGAAGCGCTGGTGATTGACCCGCTGGTGCCGATGATTGCCTTTACCGGTTCCCCGGCCGTGGGCCGTCGTATTGGTGAACTGGCCGGACGGCATCTGAAGAAGGTATCGCTGGAACTGGGCGGTGCCAACAACCTGATCATTCTGGAAGATGCCGACCTGGACCTGGCCGCCAGCAACGCCGCCTGGGGGGCTTGGCTGCACCAGGGCCAGATTTGTATGGCCTCCAACCACATCTATGTGCACAGCAGCATTGCCGCGCAACTGACGCAGCGCCTGGTGACCAAGGCCACCCACTTGCCGGTGGGTGACGGTGCCAGTGGCCAGGTGGCCCTGGGGCCGCTGATTGATGCCAAGCAGCGTGACCGCGTGCATGCCATGGTGCAAGACAGCATCAAAGCCGGGGCCAAGCTGGAAGCCGGCGCCACGTATGAGGGCCTGTTCTACAAACCCACCGTGCTTTCCGGCATCAAACCCGGCATGCGGGTGTTTGATGAGGAAACCTTTGGCCCGGTGGCCAACCTCATCACCTTTGACACCGATGAGGAAGTGATTGCACTGGCCAACCACAACACCGGTAGCCTGGCCTCGGCCATCATTTCGCCGTCCATTGGCCGTGCCATGGCGATGGGCCAGCAACTCAAGTCGGGCATGGTGCACATCAATGACCAGACCGTCAACGACGACTGCGTCAACCCCTTTGGTGGCCCCGGCATCGCGGGCAATGGCACCAGTGTGGGTGGCCCGGCTGACCTGGAGGAATACACCCAGTGGCAGTGGATCACCGTGAAAGACACGGCACCGGCTTATCCCTTTTGAGTTTTTTAGCTATTGGTTTTTAGTTTTTTCACTTCATTACAAATCAGGAGACACCCCATGAGTTTGCTAGGAAAAACCATTGTTATCACAGGCACTTCTTCCGGCATCGGCGCTGAAGTTGCCAAACTGGCCCGCTTTCAGGGGGCCAAGGTGATTGGTGTGGATCGCAATGACCCCAGCCTGACCTTGGACGGTTTTGTCAAGGCTGACTTGAGTTCAGTTGCGGCCATCGACGCCGCTGTGGCGCAACTGCCTGCCCAGGTCGACGCGTTGTGCAACGTGGCTGGTGTGCCCGGCACGGCCGATGGTGATCTGGTGGCCCGTGTGAATTACCTGGGCCTGCGCCATTTGAGCGAGCAGGTGCTGCCGCGTATGGCGCATGGAGCCAGCATCGTCAATGTGTCTTCCATCCTGGGCTATGAATGGCCACAGCGTTTGGCAGAGCACAAGGCACTGGCAAGCGCCCAGGGGTTTGAGGCCGGGGCGCAATGGCTGCAAGAGCACCCGGTGGCCCATGAAACCTGCTACCAGTACTTCAAAGAAGCGCTGATTGTCTGGAGCACCACACAGTCACAGAAATGGTTTCTGGAAAAAGGCGTTCGTATGAATTGCGTCGCGCCTGGCCCTGTGTTTACGCCGATTCTTGGCGATTTTGTGCAAATGCTGGGGCAAGAGCGGGTGCAAGCCGATGCCAAGCGTATGTTGCGCCCCGGCTTTGCCGACGAGATCGCCCCGGTGATCACCTGGTTGTGCAGCGATGCCGCCCGCTGGGTCAGCGGGGCCAACATTCCGGTGGATGGTGGCATCGCATCAACCTACCTCTGAGCCCAAGAGCCTGACGGATAACAACAAGGAGACCTCTTGAAACACCCCATTCACAACACTTTTGCAGCGGTATTGCTGGCGCTGGCGGGCGCAGCACAGGCCGACATCCACATCGGCGTGAACCTTTCGCTGACCGGCCCGCTGTCCTCGCTGGGGCTGCCGGTCAAGTCCTCACTCGACCTCTGGCCCGAGCGTATTGCGGGTGAAAAGGTCAAGCTCATCGTGCTTGACGATGCCTCTGACTCCATCGGTGCCGTCAAGAACACGCGCCGTTTCATCACCGAGAGCAAGGTGGATGTGCTGCTGGGTTCTTCCGGTGTACCTGCCGTGCTGGCCATGGCCCCGGTGGCGGCTGAAACCCACACCGTGCAACTGGCCCTGGCCCCGGCACCCCGCACCGGTGGCAAGGACGACTGGACTTTTCCGCTGCCACAACCCGTATCGCTGATGTCCGATGCCGTGGCCAAACGCATGCTGGCGGACAAGGTGAAGAAGGTGGCCTTTGTGGGCTGGAATGAGGGCTATGGCGAAATGTGGTTGCAGGCCTTCACGGCTTCGGCCAAAAAAGCCGGGCTGGAGATCGTCTCTACCGAACGCTTTTCCCCGCCCGACACCGCCATCACCTCACAAGCCTTGCGCGCCATTGCCGCCAAGCCCGACGCGGTGCTGATCGTGGGCGCGGGTTCTGCCGCCGCCATGCCGCAGATCAACCTGCGTGAGCGTGGCTGGAGTGGCCCCATTTACCAGACCCACGGTGCGGCTTCGCCTGACCTGGTACGGGTGGGCGGCAAGGCCATGAACGGTGCGATTTTGCCGGCCGGGCCAGTGCTGGTGGCCGAGCAATTGGCCGCCAACAACCCGATCAAGCCCGTGGCTACCGAGTATGTGAATGCCTTCGAGAAAGTGCACGGGGTCAACTCGCGCACCCAGTTTGGCGCTCACGCCAACGACGCTCTGAAAGTGCTGCAACGCATCGTGCCGCTGGCGCTGAAAAAAGCCAAGCCGGGCACACCCGAATTCCGCCAGGCGCTGCGCGACGCGCTGGAGAGCGAAAAAGACATCGTCATCTCGCATGGCGTACTCAACTTCACTCCCACCGACCACCTTGGCTATGACGAGCGTGGTGTGGTGATGCTGAAGATCGAAGGCGGGCAGTTTGTGCTGCAACGCTGAAAAAACGTCAACGGAAAACCAATAACTCAACCTGTTTGGAGACAAAACCATGAAACATCGCCGTACCCTGGTGGCGGCAGCCGTCGCGCTTGCGCTGCCCGCTGCCCACGCCTTTGACATCACGGTGCCTGACCCGGATGTCAAGGTTCGCCTGGACCTTACCCCCAAGTACAGCACTGCGGTGCGTCTGAAAGACCCCTCGGTTGCGCTGACCCGTTTTGATGTGGCCCTAGACCCCGGCAGCATCAATGAAGACGATGGCAATCACAACTTTCAGAAAGGCCAAATCTCCAACCGCTTTGACCTGCTGGCCGAGCTGGATGTGACCGGTAAAAACTTCGGTGGCCGCATCAGCGCCACCGCCTGGCAAGACGCGGTTTATCTGCGCAAAAACAGCTACCAGGGCACACCGGTTTATGCCGGGGGTGTGAACACCGGCGGCATTTACCCGCTGGCCAACAACAACATTGCCACCCAGGCCGCCAATGACTTCTTGCCAGCCACCCGTGACCAACACGGCCAGGGCAGCGAGCTTCTGGATGCGTTCTTGTATGCCAAGGGCGATGTGGGCAACATGAGAGGCACGGTGCGCCTGGGCAAACACACGCTGCAGTGGGGTGAAAGCCTGTTTTTTGGGCAAAACGGCATTGCCAATGCCCAAGGGCCGGTGGACGTGGCCAAGATTGTGTCAGTGCCGGGATGGCAGTTCAAGGAGGTCTTGCTGCCGGTGGAGCAACTCTCGGGCTCGCTGCAAGTGGCTGAAGGCGTGTCGCTGGGGGCCTACTACCAGTTCAAATGGCGACCCAGCAAGATCCCTGGCGTGGGCAGCTTCTTCTCGAACCAGGACTATGTGGGTACCGGCATCGTCAACTTTGGCAACAACCCAGTGACCGGCGCCCCCATCTTGCTGAGCAATGACCCGAACAAGGATCTGCGGCCCAAGGACTCGGGTCAGGGTGGTCTGCAATTGCGCTGGAGCCCCACTGGTAGCGACTACGAGTTTGGTTTCTATGCTGCAAACTACCACGACAAAACACCTGGAGCGCCGGTATTCGACTTTGTCAACAATAATGTGCACATTGCCTACGCCAGCGATATCCGAACCTACGGGGCCAGCATTACCTCGTCCATTGGGCAGTTGAACTGGGCTGTAGAAGGCTCCATCCGTGACAACGCCCCGCTCAACAGCGACCCCGCCGTGCTGGGTTTGGGTCCCATCCTCACCTGTGGCACATCCAGTGCCGACCCTTGTTTTGCCGTAGGCCGTACCGGCCACTTGCAGGTGTCGGGTATTTACGTGCTGCAACCCAGTGCGCTGTGGCAAGGTGGCGCGGTGCTGGGTGAGCTGGCTTTTAACCGCACCCTGTCGGTCACCAAGGACATTTTTGCGCCGTTTGCAGGCGCGGGCCTGGGTGGCGTGGACCCCAACACCACCCGCGATGCGTTTGCGTTGCGCCTGCTGTTTGAACCGCAGTACTTCCAGGTGTTGCCTGGGTTGGATCTGTCGGTGCCCATCGGGCTGGGCTACAACTTTGGTGGCCGCTCTTCGGCAGTGGGCAATTTCGCCGGCGGTGCCTCGAACGCGGGTGACTTCAGCATCGGCCTGAAGGGCAGATACCAGAACGCCTGGAACTTTGCGCTGACCTACAGCGACTTTTTTGGCCCGGTCAACACCTTCACCGAGACCCTGGTGGCGGGCAGTGGCTCACCGCGCCAGCTCACCTTTGGTCAAACCCTCAGGGATCGTGCCAATATTTCCTTCACCGTGTCACGCACGTTCTGACCCCTATTCAAAGAAACTACAGAAACGGAATTTTTATGTTTTACAAACCCCTTCTGACCACACTCATCGCGAGTTTGTTCATCGCCCCGCTGGCGCAGGCCGCCGTCTCGGCTGACGAGGCCGCCAAACTTAAAACCACGCTGACACCGCTGGGGGCCGAAAAAGCCGCCAGCAAAGATGGCAGCATCCCCAGTTGGGAAGGTGGCCTGACCAAGGCCCCGGCCGGCTACAAAAATGGCGACCCGCGCCCGGATTTGTTCCCCGGTGAAAAACCGGTGTTGTCCATCAGCGCCAAGAACATGGCGCAGTTTGATGCCAAGTTGACCGATGGCGTGAAGGCACTGATGAAAAAGTACCCCGACTTCCGCATCGATGTCTACCCCACCCACCGCACCGCCGCTGCACCGCAGTATTTTTACGACAACACCTTCAAAAACGCCACCAAGGCCAAGCTGGTCGATAACGGACAGGGGGTGGAAGGCGCACTCGGCGGCATTCCTTTCCCGCTGCCCAAGGATGCGTATGAAGTCATCCTGAACCACCGCCTGGCCTTCACGGGGGTCAACACCCAGTCGCCACTGCGGGTGTGGGTGATGACCTCGGACGGCAAACGCACCATGGCCAGCGGCGGCACACAAACCTTCCGCCGGGTCTGGAACGACCCTGATCTGGCCACTGGCAAGTTTGACGGCTACTACTCCCTGGGCAAGTTCACGGTGAGCGAGCCCGGCTCCAAATCCGGCGAAGCCATTCTGGCGCACGACGGCATCAATGCCAGTGCACCCCGCGGTCTGTGGCAATACCTGGTGGGCCAGCGCCGCGTGCGCAAAGCGCCCTCAGTAGGTTACGACACGCCCGATGCGGTCACCAGCGGCATTGGCCTGTTTGACGAAGCCTTCAACCTGTTTGGCCCAATTGATAAACACGAGCTGAAGCTGATCGGCAAGAAAGAGCTTTACATCCCCTACAACAACAACCGCGCGGCCCTGGCCAAAGTGGCAGACCTGGTGACCCCCAACACACTCAACCCGGCGCAGGTGCGCTGGGAGCTGCACCGCGTGTGGGAAGTAGAAGCCACCCTGGCCGCTGGCAAGCGCCACGTGGCCGCCAAGCGCAAGTACTACATTGATGAAGATAGCTGGCAGATCATTCTGTTTGACGGCTGGGATGCCAAGGGTGACCTGTGGCGCACCAACTACACCCTGACGCTGACCGCGCCCGACATTCCTGCGGTGCTGGGCAACTTCTTCTGGGGTGGCTACGACCTGCAAACCGGGGCCTACTACCTGAACATGGCCACCAATGAGTTGCCGGTGCAGGTGAAGGTATTGCCTACGTTGCAACGCAGTTTCTTCAGCCCCGAAGAATTGGCCAACGAGGGTACACGCTGATGAAAACCCTCAGCCCCCAGGCACAGCGCCGCCGGGTGGTGGCGGTGTGTCTTGTTGCGTTGGGTGGCTTGGCCGCCGTTCAAACCACCGCTGTGGCTGAAGGGTCTGCGGCGTCTGGTTTGGCGGCACCGAGGGTGTTGCGCGAAGCCGCGCTGCAAAGCCCCAAGGCCCTGGGGGCTGCCACGCTGGCGGTGGTCCGCGTTGGCAAGCGCCTGGTGGCGGTGGGTGAGCGCGGCACGGTGCTGCTGTCTGACGACGCGGGTGAGCACTGGCAGCAAGCCAGTGTGCCGGTACAGGTGACGCTGACCAGCGTGCGTTTTGTCAACGCGCGCACTGGTTGGGCTGCGGGCCATCTGGGCGTGATTTTGCGCAGCGACGATGCCGGTCAAACCTGGGTTAAACAACTTGATGGCCAGCAAGCCGCTGCCGCGGTGGCGGCTACTGCCGGTGAACTCAGTGACGAGAGAGCCCAGCGCAACGCCCAGCGTTTTGCCGAAGACGGCCCAGACAAACCCTTCTTTGACCTGGACTTTGCCGATGCTCAGAACGGCTTTGCAGTGGGGGCCTACAACATGGCTTTTGCCACCCGCGATGGTGGCAAAACCTGGCAGCCCGCCCTGCAACGCCTGCCCAACCCCAAAAGCCTGCACCTCTACGGCGTGCGTTATGTGGCGGGCAAACTCTATGTGGTTGGTGAGCAAGGCCTCCTGCTCAGGTCAGACGATGCCGGTGAGAGCTTTCACGCCCTGGCTTCGCCCTACAAAGGCAGTTTCTTCGGCCTGCTGGGGGCGCGCTCGGGCAGTCTGATTGCCTATGGGCTGCGCGGCAATGCCGTGCGCAGCACCGATCAGGGGGAACACTGGGACAAGCTGGAAACCGGCCTGCCTATGTCGATCAGCGCCGCTGCTGAGCTGAACGCGGGCACTTTGGCGCTGCTCAGCCAAACCGGTGAGCTGCTGCTCAGCCGCGACGACGGTGTCAGCTTCAACCGCGTTGCGCCCAACGGTGGTCCCTTGCCCGCTGCTGGCTTGGCCCTGGCCGACGAACACCATCTGGTCTACGCCAGCTTGCGCGGCCTGCGCCGTCAAACCTTGCCTTGACCCCTTATAGAAAAAACCCAACATGCACGCCGATTCTCCCCTTGAACTCCAACCGGTCGTGGCCCGTCTCGAAGACTTCGACACGGCCAGTGGCACCGCTGTGGAGCGGGTCTTTTTTAACCACCGCCCCTGGGTCATGGCCTTGTGCCTGGCTCTCACGCTGCTGCTGGGCTGGCAGGCCTTGAGCCTGCGGCTGAACGCCAGCTTTGAGAAGACCATCCCCACCCAGCACCCCTACATTGCCAATTACCTGGCCAACAAGGGCAATCTGGCAGGGCAGGGCAATGCCATGCGCATCGTGGTGGAAAGCACCGGGGCCTCGATTTTTGACAAGGACTACCTCGACACGCTGCAAAAGCTCAACGACGACATTTTTTTGCTGCCCGGTGTCGACCGCCCGTTCATGAAGTCGCTGTGGACCAGCAACACGCGCTGGGTGGCGGTGACTGAAGAGGGCCTGGACGGCAACACCGTGATTGGTGACAGCTATGACGGCTCACCCGCCGCACTGGCTGAGGTACGCGCCAACGTGGAGCGATCCGGTGAAATTGGTCAACTGGTGGCGGGTGACTTCAAGTCCAGCATCGTCTTTGTGCCGCTGCTCGACATTAACCCCAAGACCGGTGAGGCGCTGGACTATGGCGACCTTTCGCGCAAGATCGAGGTCCTGCGCGACAAGTACCAAAACGACAAATTACGCATCCATGTGGTGGGTTTTGCCAAAGTGGTGGGTGACCTCATTGAAGGCCTGCAACAGGTGCTGATGTTCTTTGGCCTGGCGCTGGTGATCTGCGCTGCTGTGCTCTACGGCTACACCCGCTGTGCCCGCAGCACCTCGCTGGTGGTGGCATGTTCTCTGATTGCGGTGGTCTGGCAGTTTGGCTTGCTGGCGCTGTTTCACTACGAACTCGACCCCTACTCGGTGCTGGTTCCCTTTCTGGTGTTTGCCATTGGCATGAGCCATGGTGCGCAGAAGATGAATGGCATCATGCAAGACATTGGCCGCGGCACCCACAAGGTGGTGGCGGCGCGCTACACCTTCCGCCGTTTGATTGTGGCCGGTGCCACCGCGCTGCTGTGTGATGCGGTGGGCTTTGCGGTGTTGGCCATCATCCAGATTCAGGTCATTCAAGACCTGGCGGTGATCGCCAGCATTGGTGTGGCCGTGCTGATTTTCACCAACCTGGTGCTGCTGCCGATCTTGCTGAGTTATGTAGGCGTGGGGGCCCGTGCAGCCCGGCGTAGCCTGCGGCTGGAAGAACGCGACGAGCATGACGTGGTCCGCTCAAGCGGGCTGGTGCAACGCCGCACCCGCTTGTGGGCACTGCTGGACTTGTTCACCCAGCGTGGCCCAGCCATGCTGGCCATTGTGGTCAGCCTGCTGCTGGCCGTGGGTGGTTATGCGGTCAGTCTGAATCTGAAAATTGGCGACCTGGACCCCGGCGCACCCGAGTTACGTGCCGACTCGCGCTATAACCAAGACAACGCCTACCTGGCCCAGCACTACGCCGCCAGCAGCGACATCCTGACGGTGATGGTGAATACCCCCGAAGACCAATGCACCCAGTACGACACCCTGGCCAAGGTGGACCGCCTGGCCTGGCAACTGGAGCAGTTGCCGGGGGTGGAGTCGACCAACTCCATGGCCACTTTGTCCAAGCTGTCGATGGTGGGCTACAACGAAGGCAACCTGAAGTGGTTTGAGCTGTTTCCCAATGCCAGTGCGCTGGGGGGAGTGCAGTCCCGCGCACCGCGCGAGTTGTTCAACCAAGGCTGCTCCTTCCTGTCGCTTTACGTCTACCTGAAGGATCACAAGGCCGAGACGCTGGATCGTGTGGTGGGCGAGGTCGAGGCCTTCATCAGTGCCAACCAAGACAAAGACGTGCGCTTCATGCTGGCCGCAGGCTCGGCCGGTATTGATGCGGCCACCAATATCGTCGTCAAAAAAGCCATGCGCGAGATGCTGCTGTGGGTGTACGGTGCGGTGCTGCTGCTGTGCTGGGTCACCTTCCGCTCCTGGCGGGCGGTGCTGTGTGCGGTGCTGCCGCTGGTGCTGACCTCCATCTTGTGTGAGGCGCTGATGGTCGGTTTTGGCATGGGTGTCAAAGTGGCCACGCTGCCAGTGATTGCGCTGGGCGTGGGCATTGGGGTGGACTACGCGCTGTATGTGCTCTCGGTGATGCTGGCGCAACTGCGTGCCGGCGAAAGCCTCTCAAACGCTTACCTGCACGCCTTGCAGTTCACCGGCCGGGTGGTCATGTTGACTGGTATCACCCTGGCGCTGGCGGTGGGTACCTGGGCGTTTTCACCGATCAAGTTCCAGGCCGACATGGGCATCTTGCTGGCCTTCATGTTTGTCTGGAACATGGTCGGCGCGCTGGTATTGTTGCCGGCGTTGGCGCACTTTTTGTTGCGCCCCCATCGTCGCAGCCGGCCTGTGGCGGCCCCGGTTTTTATCACTCCCAATGCAGAGGCACTTGCATGAACGCACCCATGACCCATTCCGCCATTTTTTCCTTGCCAGCGCTTGAAGCGGCAGCACTTGACCCGGCCCTGGCTGGTTTCCTGGCCCAGGCGGCCGCCCAGGGCAACCCGCCCCTGGAGACCCTGCCTGTGCCGGTGGCGCGGCAAATCTACCGCGACATGGCCAATGCCCTGGCTCTGCCCGCGCCCGACATTGGCACGGTGGCAGAAATCACCATTCCCGGCCCGGCTGGGGGGCTGCGTCTGCGCGTTTATCAGCCCAAGCAGTGCGTGCCCGGCGAGCTTTTGCCCGTCTTGCTGTTCATTCATGGCGGTGGTTTTGTGATTGGTGATCTCGACACCCATGACAAGGTTTGCCGCACCCTGTGTCACCAATCGCAGCGGCTGGTGCTGGCGCTGGACTACCGGCTGGCCCCGGAGCACCCGTTTCCTGCCGCCCCTGACGACGCTGAGGCCGCCTTGCGCTGGCTGCTGGGCAATGCCGCCACGCTGGGGGGTGACCCGGACACCATTGCGCTGGCTGGCGACAGTGCCGGTGCCCAGTTGGCCTTTGTGGCGGTGCGGCGCGTGAAAGCCCCGCAAGTGCGTGCGCTGGGTCTGATCTACCCGGTGGCCCAGCACAACGACGAGCCCAGTGCGTCGTACCTGGAGAACTGCGAAGGCAAGTTCCTCACCGATGGGGTGATGCGCTGGTTCATTGCCTGTTACCTGGGTGACCCGGCGGCGGCTGTAAGCCACCCGGACTATGCCTTGCTGAAATCCGCAGACTTTGCGCACATGCCCCCCACCTGGATCGGCACCATGGGCCATGACCCGCTGCGCGACGAAGGCCAGGCGCTGGCGCTCAAACTGGCTCAGGCCGGTGTGGCCGTCACCCACCGCCACTACCCCAGTGCCATCCACGCGTGTATCCATTTCACCGCTGTTTCACCCGTCGGCCTGGAGGTGATGACTGATTTGGGGCAGTGGCTGAAGGTGTAGATCAGATGCAGATTACGGTGCGGCAGGGTGCGCACCGTGGCAAAAAATTGTCAGTGGTAAAGGGAAGCCACGGCGCTGAAAGGCGCTTTGTATGGCCAACTCTCCTGGAGGGTTGGCCATTTTTTCAATCGCTCAAAACTTTGATCTGCCAAGGTTTTGTGCCAGACGGAGCCGCATGACCTGGTGAGGATCAAGGGCAAAAAGAAACCGATCAAACCCGTCAACGCGGCTGCGCCACCCCACCCAACCACTCCTTGATAAGCCTGGGGCTCATGAAGTGCACGATCAGTGACAGGCCAGGGTGGCGCGCCTGCAAATGCCCGGCAAAGTGCGCCGCAATCGGCATCACCGAAGGCACCGCCCCCAGGGTCAAGGCCCCCATCGGCTGATTGAAGAGGTCTTACGGCAACAGCTCTTGCTCATGCGGCATGCGCTGGGCGCTGATGAAGATGCGTTCCCCCTCAGGTGTAAATGTCATAGAGTGAGTCCTGAAAAGTGCCGACATACCAACTGATGAAATCGGGTGATATGAATCGGCTTTTCGTTTTGATAGGCATGCAAAGTGTGTACAGGCCAATTCGGCCCTGTAACGCCGCTGACCAGATGAACCAGCTCGCCACTCTGTAACAGGGGTTTTGCGGCAACATCCGGCAATAGAACGATACCCATGTGATGCAAGGCCATTTCTATGGCACATGGCATTGTGTTGACTTGGGCGAACCGAGTGAGGTTGAGGGATGTCCTCTCCTGGCTTCCTATCCGCGTGATTGACACGTTGCGGTGCTGCCAACTCGTTGCTATCCAACGATGTTCGCAAAGATCCTCTGCCGTTTTCGGTGTGGATGTACGGTTCAAATACAGCGGACTGGCACAAAATATTTCAGCCATCATTCCAATCGGAAGCGCACGATAGCTGCTGTCGGGCAGTTCACCCGCATGTATGGCGACATCCAGGCTGTTTGTGACCAAATCCATGGTGCTGTCACTCACCAGCAATTCCGGCTCAAGTCCCGGGAATTCCGTGCAAAGCTGTTCCATGGAAGGCACGACCACGTTGGAGGCCAGTGCATGTGGAAAGGTCACTGCGAAACGTCCTTTGGGGGCAATACCGGCATTGGCGATGTCAGAAAACACCAGGTTCACCTGATCTTGCAACAACTCGCAGCGCAGCAAAATCTTCTCGCCCAAAGCGGTCAAAGCTACGCCACGCGTCGTCCGGTTCAGAACACGCTCGCCGATCTCATTTTCCAGTAACTTGACCTGCTGGCTTACTGCGGATTTGGTGGTTCCTAACTCCGCCGCCGCCTGCGTAAACGAGCCCCTTTTCGCAACCACCGCAAACACCATTAGTCGAGGCAGATTCCGGACATTGTTCATAAAAACTAAACTATTAATCAAATATGTAGATATTGTCCTTCATTTAAGCCTTCTCTACACTTGGTCGCATGTAAGGCAAGGAGAAATTCAACTCCAACCTACATCTCGGCGCTGCCCGCGTCACGACTTCAACACTTTTAGGAAAAACATGCTTTCTCAATACAAACTCAGCCTGCCCGCACTCACCGCCGACACCGCGTCAAGCGGCGCCAGCCTCTTGCTCAAAGGTGCCCAGGCAAACTATGGCTTTGTACCCAATATGTTCACCTATATGGCCAATTCACCTGGCCTGCTGGCGACCTATTTCCAGGGTCATGATCAATTCCGGGCAGATTCCGGGTTTTCCGCCATTGAACAAGAGGTGGTCTTTCTTACGGTCGCGGTAGAGAACGGCTGCGAATACTGTGTTTCAGCCCATAGTCTGGTTGCCGACGCCATGTCCAAAGTGCCTGCCGCTGTCACCAACGCCATTCGCGAGGGCAACACGCCGCCGGATACCAAATTGGCAGCCCTTTCTGTCTTTACTCGAACAATGGTGGCCAAGCGTGGTCTGCCTACGCGAAATGACGTCGAACAATTCCTGGCCGTGGGTTACACCGAGCGTCAAATACTCGAAGTGATTCTCGCCATCGCAGTCAAGACGATCAGCAACTATGCCAATCACATCGTTCATACCCCATTGGACGCAGCATTCGCGTCCCGCGCATGGTCAGATTGCAGGGCCGCCCAATAAGGCATCGCTGCGACTATTTTTCTTTCACATTTATAGCTGAGGATAGAACCAATGCCCGCCTACATCACCGTTAATTTCACACCGACTGACAAAGAGAAACTTCAACATTACGGGGCATCCGTTCCAGAGACTTTAGTGAAGTATTCTGGTGAGTATCTCGTCAAAGGACCGTCGGAACAACTGCATGGCAACACCGGATTTCAAATGCAAGTGATCCTCGTCTTCCCAACCAGGGACCTGGCGTCTGCTTGGTACAACTCAGCGGAATACCAAGCATTGGTTCCCTTTCGCAACGCCGGGATGAACTCCCAATTTCAACTCATTGGTTGACCACTCATATCAGAAAGATACTAAAAACATGAAACTAAATTTCAAAACAGTAGGCCTATTAACAGCACTCATACTGAATAGCGCGTTTGCGACTGAGCCTGTTTGGTCCACTTCTGGACTGAAAATGCCAGAGTCCATTGAATTTGACGCCAATCGTGATCAATTTTATGTCGCGAACATTAACGGCGGAATCACGGAGGAGGATGGAAACGGAAGCATTGGCTTGCTGGATGGCAGTGGCAAGCTAATCAATGTCGACTGGGTTGCCGGGCTACATTCACCCAAAGGCCTTGCGCTGCGGGGCGACAAGCTCTATGTCGCTGACGTAAAACAGTTGGTTGTTATCAATGTTGCAACTGAAAAGGTGGTGGCACGTTATGAGGCCAAGGAATCTTTGGTTCTGAACGGCATTTCCATCAACAAAGCTGGAAAAGTTTTCGTGTCCGACTGGACCGGAAATCGGATTTACACATTGGATGGTGGAGAGCTGAAAATCTGGCTGGAGAGTGCTGAATTGAATTCCCCAAACGGATTATGGGCAGACAACAATTATCTCTATGTAGCTAGCTGGGGTAAAAATCTCAAAGCAGACTTTACGACTGACACAACCGGGAATATTAAAAAAATTTCCCTGAAAACAAAACAAATCAAGACCATCAATCAAGGGGATCGTTGGAACAACATGGACGGCATAACCCGCTACGGTAGTGACAAATGGTTGATAAGCGATTTTATTAAAGGCGAAGTTCTGCTGATTGATAAAACCGGCCAGATTGAAACAACTATTTTTTCAAAAAAAGGGGCAGCTGATATCTTCTACGTTCCTGAAAAGAAGCTGGTTGTTGTGCCCTTGCTTATGGATGGCCAAGTATCTGCCTATAAGGTCGAATAGCAATGAATCTGCCAGGTAATACTGGGTAGTTGCCAGCGCAAAGAGCATTCATGTTCTTCAATGCTCTTTGCAATTGGCTTGGAAAAATCAACACATATAAGAGGAGAGTTCAAATGACTATTGGTTGCAACGTTGCAGGTTATGGGCCGATTCGGCTGCTTGTTTTACATGGTTGGCTTAGCGACAAAGGGGTATATGACCTTATCGCTCCACTGTTCGCGCATGCGCGTTACACGATTGCCCTGATGGATTTTCGTGGCTATGGGTTGTCGCGCAATCTCCAGGGAAATTACACGATTGACGAAATTGCGGACGATGCGTTGGCACTTGCAAACACGTTAGACTGGAACGAGTTTCATGTTCTTGGCCATTCGATGGGGGGAATGGTCCTTCAAAAAATGGCCTTGAAGGCGCCTTTCAGGATTTTGTCGGGTATTGCAACCGCTCCAGTTTCGGCATCGGGTTTTGAAATGGATGAAGGCACTCGGGCTTTCTTCCTGTCTGCGGCTGACAGCGACGAGGCATTGACAGAAATATTCAATATCCTGACCGGAAAACGTCACGCAAAGGGTTTCCTGGAAAGTTTGACCCAAAGTACCCGGCGCTCAACCACGCGCAATGCATTCCTAGGCTATCTTGACGCCTGGACCCGCACAAATTTTGCTACTGAAGTCGGCAGCATTGCACTCCCGATACGTATCATCGCGGGAGCGCACGATGGCGCTCTTGGCCCCGACGTCATGAAGCAGACCTATCTCAAACAACTGAAGAATGTCCAAATGCGGGTCATCGATGGCGCTGGTCATTACCCGATGCTGGAGACGCCAGCCGAGTTCTTCAGCCTGGTTGACGGCTATCTCGCACCAAAGAGTTGAAACAGGGCTCCGTGTGTTGAATGGTTGACTGGCGTTGTCGCTGGCTGGCCTTTCATACCCATTGAGCCCGATGCAGAAAGCTATCAACGCATCTGCCTCCTGGAGCGGCGCAGGTGGACAAACAAACCCAGCACATCGGCGCAGTCGCCTTCATCTACCGCTTTGGCTCCAGTTTGAACGAGCATGTGCATTTTCATGTGTACGTCGTCGATGGGGTGGTTGAGGAAGTAGCGGGCGATGCCGGTGTCTGCATCCAGGCACACGACCGCGCCGCTGACAAGCGTGGCACCAAAGTGGACGAGCTGATGCTGACGTCACTGGCGCTGATCGATCGCATTGCGGCCCTGTTTCCCCCGCCGCGCACGCATTGTCATCGCCATTTTGGCGTGCTGGCACCGAACTCGCCCCTGAGGGCTGCGGTGGTAGCCATGGCGGCAGCGGCGCAACAGGCCACGGTGCAGGCTGAGCCTGCCATCATGGGCGAGGACACACCTACCGTGACACCACTGGGCAACGCCGTCCCAACCCAGCCCGAGATCGTGCCACCCAAGCGCTCACCGACGCACTACCTCTGGGCAGTGCTGATATCAGGCAAATACTCGACCACATCGGGGTTGAGTCAGAGCCCCCGCACATCTCCCCGGCACGCGGGTCGCCGCTGTGGGATGAATATGGTGATGCGCAGATGGGCGAGGGGATCGAAGCCGAGCCAGACTGGGATATGGCGG
>MESQ01000079.1:25661-46693 GCA_001771065.1 Burkholderiales bacterium RIFOXYD12_FULL_59_19
TGCCGAACTCGGACACAAAATCGACAAAGCCACCTACGACAAGGAAGTGCCCGCGCTGCGCGAAGCGCTGTTGAACGCACAATTCGATTTGTCGCAAAAGGGAAAATTCCCGGTCGTCATTCTGGTGGGCGGGGTGGATGGCGCGGGCAAGGGCGAGACGGTGAACCTGCTCAACGAGTGGATGGACCCGCGCTACATTCAGGTGCACGCCATGGGCGAAAAAACCGACGAAGAGCAGCAGCATCCGCCGATGTGGCGCTTCTGGCGCGCGTTGCCGCCCAAGGGCAAAATCGGCGTGTTCTTCGGTTCGTGGTACACGACACCCATTGTGTCGCGCGTGTTGAAACAAACCACCGCAGCGGCGCTCGATAGGGACATCGAGCAGATCAACCACTTCGAAAAAATGCTGACCGACGAAGGCACGCTGATTATCAAATTCTGGTTTCACCTGTCCAAAGACGCGCAGCAAAAACGCCTGAAGGCGCTGGAGAAAAATCCCGATACGCGCTGGCGCGTGATCAAGCTGGACTGGGAACGTTTCAAAATGTACGACAAATTCCGCAAAATTTCGGAACACGCGTTGCGCGAAACCAGCACCGCCGAAGCGCCGTGGATCGTGGTGGAAGGCGTGGATGCGCGTTACCGCAATTTGACCGTGGGCCAAATATTGTTGGAAGCTTTGCGCAAGCGCATCGACCACCCGGTCATACGTGTCGCGCCCGATGCCGCGCCGCTGAACGCGCCCATCGACAAGCTCAACGTGCTCGACAAACTCGACATGGCGCAGAAGCTGGAAAAGAAAAAATTCGAGGTCGAGCTGGAAAAATATCAGGGCAAACTCAACCTGCTCACGCGCGATCCGCGCTTTAGCAAAATCTCGGTGTTGGTGGCGTTGGAAGGTTCGGACGCGGGCGGCAAAGGCGGTGCGATCCGCCGCGTCACCGCCGCGCTCGACGCGCGCCATTACCACATCATCCCGGTCGCCGCGCCCACCGAAGAAGAACGCGCGCAGCCTTATTTGTGGCGCTTCTGGCGCTACATCCCGCGACGCAGCCACTTCAATATTTTCGACCGCACCTGGTACGGGCGCGTGCTGGTGGAGCGCGTGGAAAAATATTGTTCCGAAGCCGACTGGATGCGCGCCTACAGCGAGATCAACGACTTCGAACAACAACTGGTCGATAACGGCATCGTGCTGGTGAAGTTCTGGCTCGCCATCACCAAGGAAGAACAACTGCGCCGCTTCAAGGAGCGCGAACAAATCGGCTTCAAGCGTTTCAAAATCACCGAGGAAGATTGGCGCAACCGCGAAAAATGGGATGCCTACAAACGCGCCGTGTGCGACATGGTGGATAGAACCAGCACCGAAATCGCACCGTGGACGCTGGTGGAGGCCAACGACAAATATTTCGCGCGCATCAAGATTCTGAAAACCTTATGCCAGCGCATCGACGCGGCGTTGAAAAAAGTGACCTTGCCCCCAAAAAACGGACTCCATAGTTGATGGTTAAATTCAGACATTGGAGATTTGGTCGCCCGCGCCTTTGCGCTGCTGGCGAATTTCTCCAACGTGCTGTCCAACGCCTTGCGCACCGACCAGCCCGGCAATGTGCGCGCCATGGTGCTGATGCATAACTCACCCGAGATGTTGTTGCCAACCGATGTTGACGGCGCATTGGCTTACCGGGAACTGGGCGGCTTTTTTGATCAGGGCCAGCGGATGTTCGTTGCGGAGTTGCTGCCCCTGGGCGTACCCTATGAATTGTCGCGCTAGCGCTTGCGCCAGGTGAATACTATGCCGTCCACCCCGGCGGTGTTGGTGCTTTGAAAATCGTCACCACGCGGCATGCGCTGCGGCGACATCACGCCACCCAATTGCACAGTTGCAAAGCCTCAACACGCTCAAATGGGCAAGACCTCCAGGCGGCTGCAAAAATCTTCCACCACCGCCAAAGAATGCGCCGATGCATCGCCACTTGCCGCGTCATCAGCTTCCTGTCTACGACGCTTAACCACCTACAATGTAGAAACTTCAACGTATATCCATACCCACCATGATGAATCTACAAATTGCCAAATGGGGTAACAGTCTTGCGGTTCGTATTCCGGCGGACTACGTTCGCCAAATGGGCGTGCAAGAGGGCGACATGTTTGAAGTTCGCCTGGGTTCTGATGGTGCGCTCAACCTGAAGCCGCCAGCACAATGGAGTCGCAAAGCCTTTGCCGCAGAAATGGTGCAAGAAACCAAACTGTTGCCAATGGGGACTTCGGTGATGGCACAACTGCGTCAAGAGGCGCGTTACTGATGTTGTACGTCGACACCAGCGTGCTGGTGGCACTCTGCACCCCGGAGGTCAAGTCTGCCGATGTGCTCAAGTGGTATGCCGCCTGCACGGGCGAACTCGCATCGGCCGCATGGTGTGTGACCGAGTTTGCCAGTGCCATGGGGCTCAAGCAACGCACCGGGCAACTGACCCAGGCACAAGCCCACAGCGCCTGGCTTCAGTTTGAACGGGTCTGTGCCAACGATTTGCAGTTGTTGCCCATCGAGACAAAAAACTTTCACAAAGCCGCCATCCTGACCATGGATGCCGCTACCGGTTTGCGTGCGGGTGAGGCGCTGCACCTGGCGTGTGCGCTGGATGCCAAGGCGCAGGGGATCGTGACTCTGGATACGGTGATGGCCAAGAACGCCAAGCGGCTCAAGCTGAAGCCTGTGGCGATTTAAATCAGGCCGCCGCCACCTTAGCCAGCAGCACCATGAGCTGAACACGCTCAGCGGTAGTCAATTGGGAAGAAATCGCCAACTCATAGGCATCCATCCGCTGTCGCATACCCAGCAGCTCGTTTTTGCCTTGCTCAGTCACCACCAATGCGTAGCTGCGCCGGTCACCCGCAATCGATTGGCGCTGAACAAACCCGAGTGACTCCAGCGTGTCAATCACCTTGACCACGCTGGCGCGGGTGATCCTCAACTCTGCCGCCAGCTCAGACTGGTTGATGCTGGAGCGTGTGCTGATGATGGACAGGGCCGATAACCGTGCCGGGGTGATGGCGTTGGGGCCAAGCATCTGGAAAAGCAACTCGTAGGTTCGCACCTGCGCACATTTGATGGCGTAGCCCAGGGAGTCTTTCAGCAAATCCATCTCGGCGAAGGGATCGTTTTCAGGGATTGAACTCCCGGACGGGCGTGGTGCCGGCTGCTTTGATTTTGTGCGTGAAGCCACGGGTTTTCCCTAGTTTGAAAAAGATGCAAGGAACTCTACCATAAGGCTAACTGTTAGCCAAACTAACAATCTACCAGGTAAACATAAACAAGGAAACCACATGAACACGCCATCGCAGACAGAAGGGCAACTCATCAACGTTCACATCGACGCAGCCATTGCCACCGTCACACTGAATCGGCCCGAGAAGCGCAACGCCTTGAGCATGCCTTTTGTGCGGCAACTGCAGGCGTGTTTTGAAGCGCTGCCCGGCTCGGTGCGGGTGGTGATTCTGAACGGGGCTGGTGCACACTTTTGTGCGGGGCTGGATTTGTCAGAACTGTCCGAGACCAATGCGGGGGAGGGCATGCAGCACT
Source organism: Burkholderiales bacterium RIFOXYD12_FULL_59_19 (assembly GCA_001771065.1). Lineage (GTDB taxonomy): Bacteria > Pseudomonadota > Gammaproteobacteria > Burkholderiales > Burkholderiaceae_C > Rhodoferax. Next base: position 29,245 of record MESQ01000079.1, read on the forward strand.
CGATGCTGTGGTACGAGGCCTTTGCCAAAGTCCAGTTCGGTCGCCTGCCGGTGATTGTGGTGATGCAAGGCGCGGTGGTGGGTGGCGGGCTGGAGCTGGCGGCCACCGCGCATGTGCGCGTGGCCGAAGACAGCGCTTATTTCGGCCTGCCCGAAGGCCAGCGCGGCATTTTTCTTGGCGGCGGTGGCTCGGTGCGGGTCACCAAACTGATTGGCTTTTCCCGCGTGACCGAAATGATGCTGACCGGCCACGTGCTTAACGCCACCGAGGCGCACGCCATCGGGCTCGTGCACTACGTGACCCCTGCCGGAGAAGGCATGCGCAAGGCGCGTGAACTGGCCGAACGCATTGCCACCAACGCCCCTTTGTCCAACTATGCCATCCTGAGTGTGCTGCCGCTGATTGCCGAGCAACCGATGTCGCACGGGTTGATGACCGAGCAACTCATTGCCGCCATCACCCAAGGCGCACCCGAAGCCAAAGAACGTGTCCACGCCTTTCTGGAAAAACGTGCGGACAAGGTTGGCCTGGCCGTCAACCCCTAAGACCACGCACAAACCCACATCCCAGGAGAACAATACCATGTCGCATTCACCCACACCGATGAACATCCACCCCATCGTCCGCCCCCGTTCCGTCGCCATCGTCGGCTTGTCGTCCAAACCCGGCTCGGCTGGCCACGTGCTGCTGGGCAATCTGCTGCGTGGCGGCTTTGAGGGCGCGGTGCATCTGGTGGGCCGCAGTGGCGGGGTGCTTGACGGGCGCACCGTGCTGACCGATGTGGCAGCCCTGCCCGAAGAGATCGACCTGGCCATTCTGATGGTGCCTTCTGACGCGGTGTTCGACACGGTCAACGCCTGCGTCGCCCGGCGTGTGCGCGGTGCGGTGTGTTTTGCTTCCGGTTTTGCCGAAATGGGTGACGAAGGCCGCGCCCAGCAGCGGGCCATCAGCGATGCGGCGCGGGCTGGCGGCATGACTTTTCTGGGGCCAAACACCCTGGGCTACTACAACTATGTGGACGGCTTTTACGTGATGATGGTGGAGCAGGTGCTGCCCCCACGCCTCGACCCGGCAGCAGGCCCGGCCGTGGCAGTGGTGGCGCAAAGCGGGGGCATTGGGGCGCACATTGCCGCGTCGCTGAAGGCACGGGGTGTGCCCCTGTCGTACATGCTGACCACGGGTAACGAGGCGCAGATTGGCCTGGCCGAGATGATCGAATTTTTTGCCAACGATCCGCACACCGGGGCCATCGTGGTGTATGCCGAACAGGTGCGCTCAGCCGCTGATTTTTTGGCCGCCGCCCGGCATGCACGTGCCCGTGGCAAAGGCGTGGTGGTGTTTCACCCCGGTCGCAGTGAGCGCTCGCAGGCGGCGGCGCAATCCCATACCGGCGCACTCGCCGGCAACCACGCTGCCATGCAATTGATGATGGCGCACGCCGGTGTGCTGATGGTGGACAGCCTGGAAGAAGTGGTTGACCTCGGACAACTGATCCTGCGCTTTGCGCAAGCCCCTACGGGTGGCTTGGGGCTGGTCACTGCATCGGGCGCGATGTGCGGCATTGTTCAAGACTATGTGGAGCCGCTCGATCTGGAACTGCCGCCACTGGCCCAGGCCCAAGCGGAGGCTTTGCGTGAACATCTGCCAGCTTATACCCCGCCGCGCAATCCGCTGGATCTGGGCACTCTGATCGCCTGGAAACCAGAAATCATCCAGTTGGGCGTGGCCGCAGTTTTGGCAGACCCAGCCGTGGGTTGTTTGTTGGCTTCCTTGCCCATGCCGGGGCCAGAGGCGGCCTTGGTCTGGTTGAAGTCGTTCCTGGCGGGGCTGGCCAACACCACCAAACCAGCCATTTTTGTCATGCACAACGAAGACGTGCCGCTTGCCCCCGCCGTGCTTGAGCTGGCGCAGCGCAGTGGGGCCATTGTGATGCGCTCACCTGAGCGGGCACTGCGCGCCCTGGCCCGCTTCACACGTTTTGGCCGCATTCAGGCCGCTGCGGCATCAGCCCCCGCCGAAGCCCATTTGCCCTTGGATAATCTGCCCAAGCTGGGCCATGGCACACAAGCCGAATGGCTGGGTAAACAGGTACTGAGCAAGCTGGGCATTAAAACCCCCGAAGGCGCCCTGGCCACCACGCCGGATGAAGCGGCACAAATCGCAGTACAAATTGGCTACCCGGTGGTCATGAAGGCACAGGCTGCCACCCTGGCGCACAAGAGCGAGGTGGGCGGCGTGTTGCTCAACATCGCGGATGAGCCTGCGCTGCGTGTGGCTTGGCAGCAGCTCTATACCAACGTGGCGCGTGCCGATGCCGCCCTGGTGTTGGATGGTGTGCTGGTGGAAGCCATGGGTGAGCGTGGTCTGGAGCTGGTGGTAGGGGCCAGCCGTGATGCCCAGTGGGGACCGATCCTGATGGTGGGCTTGGGCGGGGTTTGGGTCGAGGCCTTGGGCGACGTGCAACTGTTGCCGCCCAACTTGCCACATGCTGCCATCATCGACAAACTGCGCCGCCTCAAGGCCTGCAAACTGTTGACCGGTTTCCGTGGCGCACCTGCGGTAGACCTGGAAGCCGTGGCACAGGTGGTGTCAACCATCGGTCAGCTCATGCTGGCGCGCCCGGACATCACCGAGGTGGACGTGAACCCGCTGGTGGCCTACGCCAATGGCAAAGGCGTGATGGCGCTGGATGCGCTGCTTGTGACCCAATAGACCCAAGGATCGTATGAGCCTGCTGCCATATTTGCGATCATTACGCGCTTTGGCGGCTGTAGCACAGGCGGGCAGCAGCCAGCGTGCTGCTGCCTTGTTACATGTGGCGCAGTCTTCGGTCACGCGGGCGGTGCTGGCACTTGAAGCCCAGTTGGCCAAGCCCTTGTTTGAGCGAGTGGGGCGTGGCATGCGGCCAACTGCACAGGGCCGTCAACTGGCCTTGCGTGCCACGCGGGCCTTGCAGTTTTTGGCCGCTGCTGATCGGCACCACACACGCAGCGTTGCACTTTCCTGGCATGGCAGCCCGCTGGCGTTGGGCGTGACCGAGCGGCATCTGCAGGTGCTGCAAGCCCTGGCCGAGGCCGGTAGTGAGGGGCGTGCCGCTGGCCAGTTGGGGGTCAGCCAGCCCGCAGTGCATCAGTCGCTGCAACAGCTTGAACACATGGCCGCTGCCAGCTTGTTCATACGCACCCGCTCGGGCCTGCGCCTTGACGAGGCGGGTGAAGCCTTGCTGCTGGCTTGCCAGTTGGCGCTGGCCGAGTTGCGCCAAGCCAGTGAAGAATGGCCTGAGCCGGGGCCGGCGTTGCAAGGGCAGTTGGTGATTGGCACGCTGCCGTTTTCCACCACCATGCTGCTGGCCCCGGCGGTGGAGCTACTGCTAACGCAACAGCCCGAGGTTCGGGTGGTGGTGATTGACGGCACGTTTGACGCACTGGTGGCCCGGTTGCGCCACGCCGAGCTGGACTGCATTGTGGGTGCGCTGCGCAGCCAGCCACCAGCGGCTGAGTTGACGCAAGAAGTGCTGTTTGAAGATCGGCTCGCCGTCATGGCCCGCGCCGGGCATCCGCTGCTCACACAGCCGGGGCTGGATTGGCCCGCAGTGCGCAGTGCACAATGGGTCATGCCCATGCCCAATACCCCAGCAGAGCTGGCGTTTGCGCAAATGGTGCAGGCGGCGGGCCTGTTGCCCCCTGCGCCGCAGGTGCGCGCCAACAGTGCGCTGATGATGCAGGCCATGTTGTGCGGCAGTGACCGGCTGGCCCTGATGTCGCCCCGGCAGGTGGCGCGTGAGATGGCAGCGGGTTTGCTGGCCGAACTGCCCTTGCCGGTGCAGCACGCCAGCCGCAAGATTGGCATCCTGTGGCGCAGTGACTACCTGCCCACACCTGCTGCCGCGCAGTGGCAGAGCATTGTGCGGCAGCTTGGTGAAACGCTCAGCAGTCAGACACTGACATAGGCAGCCATAAGCAGATTGCATTGATCAACAAGTCTTTGCATTGGACGTTTCTCGCAGATGATTGCACACTGGTGCCAGTGCTGCAGCCCTTGGTGGGGCAAGCACCCATGCCTACAACACTTGGAGACCCACACATGTACAAACGCAACTTTATTCGCAGCGTGGCAGCCACCACGCTGGCCCTGAGTCTGGGCACGGCCTGGGCGCAGGCTGACAGCTTCAAGATCGGGCTGCTGCTGCCTTTGACCGGCCCTTTTGCCTCCACTGGCAAGCAACTGGAAACCGGCGCCCGCCTGTACATGGCGCAAAACGGCGACACCGTGGCGGGTAAAAAAGTGCAGTTGATCGTGAAAGACGACACCGGCGTGCCGGATGTCAGCAAACGGCTGGCGCAAGAGCTGGTTGTGAATGACAAGGTGCAGGTGCTGGCAGGCTTTGGGCTCACACCCCTGGCGATGACGGTGGCCCCGATTGCCACCCTGTCCAAAACACCGATGGTGGTGATGTCTGCAGCCACCTCGGCCATCACCGAGGCCTCGCCCTACATCGTGCGCACCAGTTTCACCGTGCCGCAGGTGGTGACCATTCTGGCGGACTGGGCAATCAAGAACGACATTCGCAAAGTGGTGAGCCTGGTGACCGACTATGCACCCGGTGTGGATTCTGAAAACTATTTTCAACAACGCTTTGTGGCCCAGGGCGGGCAGGTGATTGAAACCTTGCGTGTGCCGCTGCGCAGCCCGGACTTTGCCCCTTTTTTGCAAAAGGTGCGTGATGCCAAGCCCGATGCCCTGTTCACTTTTGTGCCTGCCGGTGTGGGTGTGTCGCTGATGAAGCAGTTTTCCGAGCGCGGCATGGACAAGGCCGGTATTCGGGTGATCGCCGAAGGCAGCGTGACCGATGACGATATTTTGGGCAGCATGGGCGAGGTGGCGCTGGGCGTGGTCACCGCTCACCATTACTCTGCGGCGCACAACTCGGCCCTGAACAAGCAGTTTGTGGAAGCCTTTGGCAAGGCCAGTGGCGGCATGCGCCCCAACTTCATGGCGGTGGGAGCCTATGACGGCATGCGCGTGATTTATGAAGCGGCCAAAGCGACCCAGGGAGCCGGTGGTGATGCCTTGTTGCAAGCCATGAAGGGCCAGTCTTTCGAGAGCCCGCGCGGCCCGCTCAGCATCGACCCCCAAACCCGCGACGTGGTGCACAACATCTATGTGCGCAAGGTTGAGAGGATCGCTGGCCAGCTCTGGAACACCGAGGTGCAGACCTTCACCGCCGTGAAAGACCCTGGCAAAGCAGCCAAATAAACCATGACTTCTTCAACGCTGGTTCTGTTGCCCGGGCTGATGTGTGATGCCGATGTCTGGGCCCCGCTTGTCCCGCATTTGCCTACAAGCCACACCCCGTGGGTGGCAGACTACGGCCTGAGCAACAGCCTCACGGCCATGGCGCAACGGGTTTTGCAACAAGCACCAGCGGAGCATTTTGCCGTCGCGGGTCACTCCATGGGCGGGCGGGTCGCGCTGGAAGTCGTCCGGCAAGCGCCCGAACGTGTGGAGCGCCTGGCCTTGCTCGACACCGGTTTTCAAGGCCTGGCAGAGGGAGAGGCTGGTGGAATAGAACGTGCTGGGCGCTACCAATTGCTGGAACTGGCCCGCACCCAGGGCATGCGGGCCATGGGCCAGCAATGGGCCCGCGGCATGGTGCACCCCAAGCAACTCGACACACCCGTGTTTGAGGCCATTTTGCAAATGATCTCCCGCCAGACCCCGGACATGTTTGCGTCGCAGATTCAGGCCTTGCTCGCCCGGCCCGATGCAAGCACGCTGCTGCCCCAAATCCATTGCCCCACCTTGCTGCTGTGCGGCAGAGAAGATGTGTGGAGCCCACTGGCGCGGCATGAGGTGATGCAGCAAGCCATTGCCGGTGCGCATTTGAAAGTGATTGAGATGTCAGGCCACATGACCACCATGGAGCAACCTCAGGCGGTCTCCAGAGCGCTTGAAGCCTGGCTTATGGATACCGATGAAAAGGCCGAAGGCTGACGGATTGGGTCAAGTCGCGTGGACCTCAAAAAGCGCAATGAGGCTCAAAACACGCGTCAAGAATGGTGTGCTGAAACGACCTGTGCTGACAAGCTGAGCATGTCACTTTATCCACGCAGGGCTTCTTGACCAGTTCGCCGCCCACTCTGCCAGTTCACTTGCAGGCATGGGCCTGGCAATGCCAAAGCCCTGTGCCAACTCGCAGCCTATGGAAAGCAACATGTCGCGGTGCGCCACCGACTCAACCCCTTCGGCTATCACCTCCCGTCCAAAAGCGCGCGCCAGTCCGATGACACCATTGACAATTGCCAAATCGCTTGGATTTTCCAGCATGTCGTGTACAAAACTCTGATCAATCTTCAATGTCCGGGCTGGTAACTGCTTCAAGTACGTCAGTGACGAGTACCCGGTGCCGAAGTCATCCAGTGCAAAGGTCACGCCAAAGGCATGACACCGGTTCATGATTTCGCCCACTTTTTTGACGTCTTGAAAAGCATGACTCTCAAGAACTTCGAGTTGAAGGTGCTGGGGATCAACACCTTTGTATGCGGCCAGAATCTGCTTTAACCGATCCACAAATGTCGTCTGCTGCAACTGCCTCGCGCCCACATTCACACTCACGGAAATGGCGAATCCGGCATTTCGCCAAACAGCCATTTGGGTCAATGCGGTCTGAATGACCCACTCCCCGATCGCAACACCAATTTGATGATCCTCGACCAAGGGCAGAAATTCTGCCGACGCGAGCAATCCGCGTTGCGGGTGCTGCCATCGAACGAGTGCCTCAGCACCAACAACATGCCCGGTTCGCATATTGACCTTGGGCTGGTAATACAACACCAGTTCCCCTGAATCAAGCGCTTGCGAGACACGCTGTATGCTCTCGCGTCGAGCCTGCATCGCGGAGTCCTGTGCCACATCAAACAAGTGGTAGCGATGTTTGCCCGCCTGCTTGGCGCAATACATTGCCTGATCAGCGTGACGCATCAGCAGGTCGGCTTCGGAATCGTCCTGTGGGTACAGGGTCACACCCATGCTGGCGGAAACCCGCAATTCATTGGTGCCAACCGTTACCGGTTCCGAGGCGGCGACCAACATGCGCGCGAGCACAGGCTCGCACTCTCGAGAATTCTCAAGGTCGGCCAATATGGCGACAAATTCGTCGCCACCTATGCGTGCCAGCGTGTCACCTTCACGCAAGGCGGACTTGATACGTTGTGAAATTTCGATCAACAAGGTGTCGCCTGCCGGATGACCGAAGGCGTCATTCACACTCTTAAATCCGTCCAGGTCCAGATAGACCACCGCCAGACAATGACGCCTGCGCTGACTTTGAATCATCGCCTGTTGGAGCCGGTCGGCCAACAAAACCCTGTTGGGCAACTGCGTCAACGCGTCGTAGTGTGCAATACGCTCAAGTTCCCGTTCATGCGCCTTCATTGGCGAAATGTCACTGAAGAGCGCAACATAGTTTTGTATGACGCCCTGAGCATCCTTCACCGCACTGACCGTCTGCATTTCAGCATAGACTTCCCCGCTTTTACGCCGGTTCCATACTTCCCCGTACCAATGACCTTTTTCCTGCAAGTTCTTCCACATGGCGACGTAAAACTCGTTCGCCTGCCGCCCTGAGTTGAGGATACGCGGGTTTTTTCCAAGGACCTCGCTACGTTCGTAGCCAGTGATTGTGCTGAAGGTTTCATTGACCGCCAAAATGGTCCCTTTCGCGTCGGTGATCATGATCCCCTCGCGCGCATAAGTAAACACGTTGGCTGCCAACTGCAGACTGCTAAAAATGCGTCTTTGTTCCGTGATGTCCTCAAATATCCAGATGCTGCCCACCGCAGGATTGTCCGGATCGACCACTTTCCCGGACACCCGCATCCAGACGTCACGGCCATCTTTGTGCCGCATGGGTTGCTCAACAATGTACCGATCACCCGTGGCCATGGCTTGACGGTATTGCTCCCCCAATGCGTCAAAAGACGCCTGTGAGGGATAAAAATCCCTGGTATTTTGACCTACCATTTCCTCCAGCGCGTAACCAAACAACTCACCCATGCGCAGATTGGCCCATACGATTCGCCGATCGCGAACAAACGAAATCCCGACGCTGGAGTTATCCAGAATGGTGTTGAGATCCCGGACATGGTCATGGATGGTTTGCTCCAAAATTTTTCGCTCGCTGACATCCCTTATGAACCCGTGCCACAAGACGCTGCCGTCCGGGAGCTTCATGGGGTTGGCCTGGCCCGACACCCACCGTATCTCACCCTTGCCCGTGGTGACGCGATACTCCTGCTGCCACATGGTCAAGTCTTGCGCTGACTTCGCGATGGAGTTGCGCAACCTCACGAGGTCGTCTGCATGGACCAGCCGGAACAAGGCAGTGGCGTCGCTTTGCACCTGATCGGGGCGCAGACCAAATAACGCGTTGGCGCCTTCGCTGGCATAGGGCACGCACTCGGTGCCGTCAGGATAGATTTGATATTGGTAAATCACACCAGGAATATGCCGGGAGAGGTGATCCAGTAAATCGTGACTGGCTTGCAAATGCACTTGGGCTTCTAGCAATTTTTCTTCGGCGAGGTGACGTGCGCTCACGTCTATCTTCACGGCAAAGTAGTGCGTCGTCCGTCCGGAAATGTCGCGCAAAGGCGCAATAAAGCTCTCCTCCCAAAATAAGTTACCGTCCTTGCGCTTGTTGATCAGGACGCCGTGCCAGGAACAGCCATGCACCAACTGATGCCACATGTCCCGGTAAGTTGGCACCTCCGTTATTCCAGACTGCAAACGCCGTGGGTTCTGTCCGATCACTTCGTCCCGCTCGTAACCCGTGTTGTGACTGAATGCACTGTTCACATAGACAATATTGGCGTCCAGATCGGTAATGACAATCGGCACGGGGGACTGTTCAATCACCAAATTCATCCGGTACAAGTCTGAAATCAGCCTGCGGTTGACGCGCTCGGCGCGCCGCAGGTTGGTGATGAACAGGCTTGCGGCAAGAATGATCAGCGAGGCGAGTCCCAGACTGTAGAGCGCATTGCCTTTCCACCGCTCGATAACAACATCGTTGGCGGTAATCTGCACAATACGCAGCGGGTAATTGCGCAACTGCTGAATAACAATGAGTTTGTCGCCAACTTCGCTGATTTTCGAGCCATGTCCTCCAAATTCAACGTCAAGTTTCTTCACGGACTGGAGCGCGTTGACCAGTTGATCTGTATTGTCCTGCTGGCTCAAGTTCAGCATCAAGGTGTCGTCGGGTCCGACCAGGTAGCTCGCATCGACATCGGAAAGAAGATTTTGCGATGTCTGGCTCAGAAAATACTCTCCGGCCATGGTGGCGTACACCGTCCCCAGAACCGCGCCGTCGGACCTGCGTACGGTGCGATAGAAAGCAATGCTGTCGCCATCTTTTCCGAAACCAGTGGATCGACCATGGGCAATTTCGTCCTGGGCCCACTCGGGAAGAAGTTCACTATTCAGGCGGGACATTCCGGCTCGCTCCGACAGCGCATGGTTGATGTCGTAAGCGCGTAGGTCGGTTAAGGACGGGGAGCGCAACTGTGTGCGGCGCAAGTCAAGGGCAATGCCGACTTTGCCCGCGTTGTATTCAATGCGATAGGCCACCCCATTGAGCGTCTGTTCAGCAGATTCAAAAGAGTTCTCAAGCAATGAACTCAGCGACAGGCTTTGCAACATCAGCTCGCTTCGGACCTGGCTGCGAACGTTATTCAGGCTGTCATGTTCTTTCCACACCAGTGCGCTGATGGCTGCAATGGTCAAAGCAATCAAAAAGACGATCACACTGGTGTGCGAGGCCTCTTGACTGGTCGATGCGATGGAACCAGACGCGGTATTGTTCATTGACTTCTGGCGAGCAACCTTTCCGACTCTTGCAACAGCGCATTGGGAATGCCGATTTTTGTCGCCAACGTGTTTTGATCTTTCATCGCTTGGGAACGCCACGCTTTGATCGCTAGCGGTGAGAGCTCCGTCACCGCAACGCCGTGCGCAATCAGTGATAACTTGGCGATTTTCTGGGCCTCTCCTGCACGAACCCTGGCATCATCAACCACCGACTCCCAGCTCTCACGAACAGCTTGCCTCAAGTCTGGCGCAAGACTGTCCCAGTAACTCTGCGAAACGACGGGAATGTATTGCGCAAAGTAGGCCTGATTTTCCGTGACGTGTTTCACGCCGATAGTCCAGAGTTTTGCACTGGCGATCGTTTCATAAGTGGTCAGCAGACCATCAAGCCGACCCTGCTGAAAAACGTTGGGAAAATCCGGCCAGGCAACGATGGTTGGGATGGCGCCAACGGCGCTGAGATGGGCCGCAACGGCGCTGCCACCCGCTATGCGGATGCGCAAGCCCGCCATGTCCTCAAACCCGCCAATCGACTTGGTGCTGGTGAACACGTGCGCATAACCCAGGTCAATCCAGCGTCCCGGGATCACCACGTTGAGCGACTTTGCCAGGTGATCCGAAATCTCCTGCCCCACCTTGCCGTCCCGGAAGCTGTGGTGCTCGGCAGCACTTCGACCCATGAACATTGGCAGCGTCAGCAAACTGGCCCACGGATCGTAGCGGTCTAGCTGCCAGTTACCCGGAACGGCCATCTCCACCTTACCTTCGTTGACAGCGCGGATCACATCCTGGTCACGAAACAGCTGCGCGCTATGACGAAACTCGACTTCAAGACGGCCCTTGGTTCTGCGCGCCAATTCATCCGAAAAACGCTGAACGACCTTTGTCTGGAAGTGTGCTGGCGTGTTTTCTGTGGAAATGCGGAATGTCAGGGGTGTTGGCGTGGCAGCATGCGCGTGTGACAGCGACAACGCCACACAGCCTGTGAAGACCGCTTGACGACACAGCGCCAGCCAAAAGCGCAGTCCACGATTTCTGCAACACATGGTGTCAAATTGCCAAATAGTCACATCAAAGCCCAAAATGAAATACATCTGTTGGATGGGTCACGAACGGCAAAGTTAATAGGGATCATATTACCCAATACACCCCCCAGAGCAACTTGATTCGTATCAATTGAAGGACAAGTTGAAAAACCGGGTCTCGTCCGGGAACGCAATCAGCCTAGGCGGCAGCCTTCTTTCATTGTCCAGGGTGTCGCTTGGGACTCATGAGAGTTAGTCAACGTAAGGGGTGAGCATTTTGGGTAGACCTAGGTCAGGAACCGCTGCTGACCGGCTGTTCATTGGTCCCACAGCGAGCATCGAGAACCAAAACTATCACCAGCAGAGATTGGGGCAGTGGCCCGCGCCGATTTCTGGGCCTTTGACAGTATGAGGCGCGGGTCACTGCCCCAATCTCTGCTAGCGTTACGGTGAAGCTGATGAGGGTATTTCGGGGATTCTGCCACCGTTAGCGGTATCAAATTGCTACTTATTGAATAGCTTGTAGCGCACATTCCATAAACGCTACAAGCCAATTTCATACACAAATCAAGCTGTGACCCCACCCGCAGCACGCAACCCCAGCCTCACTGCCCCAACAACCCCGCCAGATCAAAGCCTAAATCCCCCGCCTGCGCCACGGTCGGTGACACGCCCGCATCCAGCAGCTTGCGGGCCAGTAGGTGGTCTTTGCTGGCGTTGACGCTGTCCACAGCCAGCAGTTGCTCGCCTTTGAAGTGGTAAACGCTGAATGAGCCAGCCGCCATGTCGCCGCGCACCGCCCATTGGTCAGCCCCCATCGACAGGCCAGCCATTTGCAGCTTTTTGTCGTACTGGTCGCTCCAGAACCAGGGCGTGGCGGTGAAGGGTTTGTCGATGCCCAGCAGGGCAGCGGCGGCGGACTTGCCTTGCTCGGTGGCGTTTTGTACCGACTCCAGGCGCAGTAAGCTGCCGTCAGTCAGGCGGCGGGCGGTGCAGTCGCCTGCGGCCACAATGACCGGGTCGCTGGTGCGGCCACAGGCATCGACCACAATGCCGCGCTCACATGCCAGGCCCGCGGCTTGTGCCAGTTGGTCGTTGGCGGCCACGCCAATACCCACCACCACCAGGCCTGCCGGGTACACCTGGCCATCTGCCATGCGCACGCCGGTGACGGTGTTTTGCGCGTCGGTTTCAATGGCCGCAATGCGTGCATCCATCACCAATGCGGCACCGTGGCAGCGGTGTAAATTGGCATACCAGTCCGACAGCACCGGGGCCAGCACGCGGCCCAGCAGGCGCGGGGCTGCTTCCAGCACGGTGACGCTCAGGCCTTTTTTGCGTGCGGTGGCGGCCACCTCCAGCCCAATGAAACCACCGCCGATGACGATCACGGGCAACTGTTTTTCAATACACACCGCCATGCGCTCTGCAATGGCGCTGGCCTCAATCCGCGAGCGCAGTGCAAACACCCCTTGGGCATCACCACCGGGCAGCGGCAGACTGCGCGGCGTGGCGCCGGTGGCCAGTACCAGGCCGGTGTAGGGCAGGGTGCTGCCATCGCTCAATGTGACCAGTTTGGCGGCGCGGTCTATGGCGCTGACGCTGACGTTGGTGCGTAACTCGATGGCTTTGCGTGCCAGTACCTCGGGTGCACGCATGACGAGTTGGGCGCTGTCCATCTCACCGGCCAGCCAGGCTTTGGACAGCGGCGGGCGGTGGTAGGGGCCGTAGGCCTCGTTGCCCAGCAGGGTGATGCTGCCCGCAAACCCGCCAGCGCGTAAGGCCTCGGCGGTTTGCACGCCAGCCTGGCCCGCTCCGATGATGATGATCGAACCGCTCATGGCTTATTCCTGAGTGGCTGGCAGATGCACCAGCAAGCCTTCCAGTGCGGCGCTGGCCTTGATTTGGCAGGCCAGGCGGCTGTTGGGGCGGCGCTCGGCGGCCACGTTGTCTAGCATGCCGAGTTCGCCCTCAGAGGCGGGGGACAGGTCGCCCAGGCGGGATTCGTCCACATAGCAGTGACAGGTGGCGCAGGCGCAAGAGCCGCCGCATTCGCCCAGAATGCCGTCGACGCCATTGGCGGTGGCCCCTTGCATCAGGCTCCAGCCGTCGGCCAGATTGACGGTGGTGGATTGCCCGGATGCTTCAACGAAAGTGATGTTGGCCATTTTTTTGTCTCCAGAAATAGAAATGCGCCGCCCGATCTCGGCGGCGCTGTAGGGGGTTAGCGGCGGATTGTCAAACAGCCAATTCGAGTACCAGCGGGCTGCGGAAGGTGCTCGACGGCATCCACGGCAACTGATCCGCCACGCGGTGGTATTCGGGCACCACTTTGTGGAACTCGTCAAACGCAATCTTCACCGCCAGTCGTGCAATCGCCGTGCCCAGGCAGGCGTGGACACCACCACCAAAACCCAGGTGGCCGCGTGGTTTGCGGCTGATGTCATACACGTCAGGGTTGGGGTACTGGCGCTCGTCGCGATTGCCCGAACCATAGGCCAGGCAGACAAAGTCGCCGGTCTTCATGGTTTGGCCGTGAATCGTCACGTCTTTCATCAAACGGCGGCGAAAGCGCTGGGCCGAGGTGTTGAAACGCAGGCTTTCTTCAATCGCATCGGGCAACAACTCGGGGTTGGCGACCACGGCTTTGCGCGCTTCGTCGAAGGTGGCCAGGTTGTAGGCCGCCATCATCATGAAGCCGCCCATGGATTCAACCCCGGCCATGATCAGCGTGGTGGTGGTCAGCAGCACCTCGCGGTCATCCAGGCGGTCGCCGTCGATTTCGGCCAGGGCAAAGTTGCTGATCAAGTCGTTGCGCGGCTCGGCCTTGCGCATGGCAATCACCTTGCTGGCGTACTCCTGCATCCAGTTGTAGGCGGCGATGTGCTCGGGGCCTTTGGCGCGGGTGCGGGCATCACTTTGCACCATCAGCACGGCGTTGTCGCGCACGGTTTGCTCGTCCACAATAGCCTCTTCCCCCATGGGCAGGCCCAGGGCGGCCATCAGCACCTTCACGGTGAACTGCGACGAGGTTTCCTTGAAGTCAAACTGCTTGACACCTTTGAGCTGGCCAAACACCTGTTGCGCAATGGCGCGGATGGGTTCTTCCAGCGCCAGCAGGTTGCGCTTCATGAAGGCGTGCTGGATCAGGGCGCGCATGCGGTCGTGCTTCGGTGGGTCTGAGCTGCCCAGAGTGGCTCCGGCGCGGCCGGGCAGCTCGGTCATCAGATTGCCGCTGGCTGACGAGTAGGTTTCCCAGTCGTTGAGGGCGGTCACGATGTCGGTGTAGCGCGTCAGCACCCACATCTGGGCCTCGGGGCTCCAGAAGCAGGGCGCTTCATCGCGCAGGTGTTTGTAGTACGGGAACGGATCCGCGTCTACCGCAGGTGAGTACGGGTCGAAACTGAACATGCTGTCTCCTGTGTGTTGTTCGAGCCTCAACTTTAGGCCTGATGGCGTGCTTTCGCACTGCAAAAAGATGTATGCATGCTGGTACTTTTCGTTCAAAATGAAACCATGACCCGATCTGACAAAAAACCTGCCCCGAAGCGCAAGGCGCAAGTGATTCCGAGCTTTGCCCTGTATGGCGAGAGCGTCACCTCAGCGCAAGACCTGTTGCACATTGAAGAGGTGCAGTCGCGCAGCCAGCTTTACCAATGGGAGATTGAGCCCCATGTGCACCACGGCCTGTACCAGGTGCTGTGGCTGCAGCAGGGCACGGCCCATGTGCTGCTGGATGAGCGGCGTGAAGCGGTGCAGGGGCCCACCGCCATTGTGGTGCCGCCGGGCGTGGTGCATGGCTTTCGCTTTGCGCCCGCCACCGATGGCATGGTGCTGACGCTGAGTGCCAGGTTTCTGGAGGCTGGCGAGTTTCAGGCTGTGGGGGAGGCGTTTCGTGCGCTGTTTGCAGCCCCGGGGCTGCTGCCGTTTGAGCCCACGCAGGTGACGGCGGTGCGGCTCAATGCGCTGTTTCGGGAGCTGCTGGCCGAGTTTTTGCTGCCCGGCTCAGACGGCTCGCCGGTACCGGTGTGGCTGGCCCGCTCACTGGTGTGGCGGCTGGCCCAGGCCAGTGCCCGTGGGCAGCAGGCGCAGGACAAACGGGCTTATGGGCATCAGGCACTTTTCACACGTTTTCTGCTGTTGGTGGAGCAGCATTTTCTGGAGCACTGGCCGCTGGAGCGCTACGCCTCACGCCTGGGCCTGTCCACGCCACGGCTGAACCGCCTGGTGCGTGAGCAGCGCGGTGTCAGTGCGCTGGAGCTGGTGCATGAGCGCCTGACACGCGAGGCCTGCCGCCGGTTGATCTACATTGCCGCGCCAGCGGCACGGCTGGCTGCCGAGCTTGGGTTTGAAGACCCGGCGTATTTTTCGCGCTTCTTCAAGCGCCGCATGGGCGTGAGCCCGCAGAGCTACCGGGCGGCGCATGGCGGACAGGATTGAGGGGGATGGTTCAGTGATCAACTTGCAATCGCGTACGCCTTACATTAAAGTAAGGGACAAGGAGTTCCCTATGACAACCGCAATACTGACATCCAAAGGGCAGATCACCATTCCCGCCGAGGTCCGAAATGAACTCAAGGTGGATGCGGGGGATCGCGTTGAGTTCGTGCAGATTGCCGCTGGGCGCTACGAGTTCGTGGCGGTCACCAGCGAGGTGACGGCATTAAAGGGCATGTTTGGCAAACCCAAAACGACCGTTTCCATTGAATCCATGAATGCAGCCATCGCGCGGCGTGGAGCGGCAGCCCAATGATTGGCCTGGATACGAATGTCCTGGTGCGCTACATCATGCAGGACGACCCCAGGAACTCTCCCAAGGCAAACCAGTTGATCGAGTCTTTGGACGCTGACAACCCCGGCTACATCACGATGGTCTCGGTCATCGAGTTGTACTGGGTGCTGACTTCCTGCTACGAGCTGAGCGGGCAGCAAGCAGCCCAGGCGCTGGAGGCCATTTTGCGTACCAAACAATTCTTGGTGGAGCGGGCCGATCAGGTGATGCGTGCGCTGCGCGTCTTTGGCGACGGCACGGCTGATTTTGCCGACTGCTTGATCGAGCGTTCCGCAGCGGGCGCTGGGTGTAGCCAAACCATGACGTTTGATGTCGGCGCATCCAGGCACGCGGGTATGACGCTGATTACCTGAAAGGTTTTCAGCGTGATGGGTCAGGGCTCGTCACCTTGAACGATATCTGGCTCAAGCCCTCGCGTAACCATTGATGCGCAGCATCGTTTTGATAGCGTCGGTGCCAGATCATGTACATCGGCATCTTCGGGCAGGCCAGCGGCACGGGTGCGCTGGTCAGGTCTTTGAACAGGTGCTGCTGCAATAAGCCGGGGGCGGTGGCCAGCAGCTGGCTGCCGCGCATGAAGGCGGGCAGGGCCGCCATGCCGGGCACCATGACCCTGAATTGGCGTTGCACGCCACGCCCGACCAGCCACTGGTCCAGGTCGAGGGCACGTTTGGGCTCGTACACCACGGTGATGTGCTCAGCCGCCAGGTAGTCGGCCAGGGTTAGCGGCGCGTCCCGCTGGCTGGGGTCATAGAACACGCGGTAGCTGTCTTCAAACAGGCGCTTTTGCATCACGTCGCCGCCATCGGGCGGGCGCGGGCTGATGACCAACTGGCAGTGCTCCTGGCGCAGCATCTCCAGGCTGGGGATGTTGGACGGGATCACCCGCAAGGTCACGCCCGGTGCTTGCAGGCGCAGCTGCGCCATGAGGGGTGGCAGCAACACGTCACGCTGAAAGTCGTTGGCGGCAATGGTGAAGGTGCAGCGCCAGCGCGCCGGGTCAAACGCGCTGGACATGGCAAAACCTTCCATGGCTGCCAACAGTTCGCGTGCCTTGCCAGCCAGTTGCTCCGCATGGGCAGTGGCCACAATGCCCCGGCCGGATTTGACAAACAGCGCGTCGCCGGTGATGGCGCGCAGTTTGTCCAGCAAATGGCTCACCGCTGATTGCGTCACGCCTAGGCGTTGCGCCGCTCCGGTGATGGAGCCGACCTCCACCACCGCTACCAGAAGCTGCAGCAGGTGGCCGTCAAGGTCGGCGTAGTTGAATTTGGTCATGAGTGTATTGATCGAATTGGCTCATATATTTCATCATGATTCATCTGTTTATTTTATTTAATATTTGTCAAATACTTCACCCTGTCAGTCCTATCAATAAGTCAAAACAGGAGATTCACAGTGGCTTCACGCACCCCTTTACCGCAAATTCCGGGCACCAACCCGTTTGATGGCGAATACGCCAAAAGAGGCTATGCGCTCAACAAAATGTGCTTTTCGTTCAATTCCGCCGAGAACCGTGCCGAGTTCCTCCAGGATGAAGAAGCCTACATGCGCAAATACGGTTTGACCGAACCACAGGCCGCCGCCATCCGTGCCAAAAACGTGTTGCAACTGCTCGATGCCGGGGGTAATGCCTATTACCTGGCCAAGTTTGCCGGTATTTTTGGGCTGGACATGCAAGACATCGGTGCACAACAAACCGGCATGACCAAAGACGAATTCAAGGCCAAGCTCGTGGCCGCAGGCAAATAACTTCTGAAAC
>MESQ01000080.1 GCA_001771065.1 Burkholderiales bacterium RIFOXYD12_FULL_59_19
CATTGGCCTCGGTTGCGTAGGTCAGGGTTGGGTCGGTGTTGCCGTAAATCTTCGTCTGGCCAGCATTCGCCGTCAGGTTGATTGGGCGCTGCGTGATGGTGTGACCACCCGTGTTGGTGGCACCTGTAAGCGCATAGCCCAGGCTGCTGTAGGGAAACAACCCGGTGATGGATAAGTCATATGCACCGACCGGGCTGGCGGCAGACCCGCTCGACCCTAAGGTTGCGCCGATAGTGCCAACATTGATGTCGCCGTTTTGCAGGGTTCCTGCGGCCACTTCGTAACCCACAGGCCCAAAGGCCGTGCCATAAGTGCTGACAACGGCCATCTGCTGCACGGTGATAGCCGACGATTCGCGGTAAATGGCATTGAGTCCCGTTGATAAGGCCGCACTGAAATTGGAAGTGACCTCGTCGCTGCTGTAGCGGAATCTACCGCTGCCAGAGCCAACCAATGCGGTCAGGCCGGTACTGCCTGCTACGCTACCGGAATAAAGTTTAGCGATACCAGCGGCAGCAGTCACCGTGCCAGCCCCCGTAATACGTATGTTGCTTGCTCCAGCAGTCAGCGCAGTCTCAGCGCGCCCGGCGTTCAGAGTAATGGCATTCGCTGCTGCACTGGTCGTTGTAATCGCCTGGGTCACCGTCAAATTGCCATTGAGCGTCTGAATATCTATCAGCCCATCGGTGGCAACACCAAGCCCAAAAATGTTGCCTACAGATAGCGCTGTACTGTTGTAAAAACTGAGATTGCCGCTGCCGTTCAATCCAACCAAGGTTGTGACGTTATTGCCAATTGCTGTGTTCAACAGAAATTGGGTAGTTCCACTGCCTGCCAGAAAGAGTGTGGCAGCCGATATATTGCCACTACCGCTGAACGTGGACATCGACGCCAGACCATCAAACAGATTCAACTGCAAGTCGACTGCATTCAAGTCACCATTTAGCACCATGCCTGCATTAGTTTGAAATGTTACGGGGACACCGGCCCCCGCTGCGATGGTTACGCCAGCAGCACCCACTGTGATGGTCCCCGTGGTCAGGTCGCCAATGTTGATACCGGAAAAGGTATTTGAGAAATCGGTTGAAAAATTCGTTGCCGTGAGTTGAATGTCGCCGGCGCCACCAGCGATTCCAATGGTTTTATTGGCCGTTAGCGGCATGATATTCAGATCGGCATTTCCGGTGACAGCACCAGCAATAGTCATGGCGTTGCCGATAAGTGCGATAACCCCGCTGGGAAAAGGCGCCACTGGAGTAGTATTGATCGACGATCCCGCCTGCAAGTCAATGGAGTTTCCGTACAGCTCTACGTTGCCACCATTGGTAGCAATACTTCCAGTGCCGTTTAAGGTAACGCCGCCGATGCCGTTGCGAGTGCTATCACTGTTAAGGACAACATTGAGCGCAGATGCCCCTGCGTTCGAGATCGCCGCATTGATGGCAATATTCTTGAATGCATTGAGCGTCAAGGTGGTTGGCAGGCCATCCACAGTGGTTGCAATTGCGTCGTTTACAGTGATGTCACCAGCAGTCCCACCCAACACACCGCAGGCAACACCGGTGCAACTGCCAATATTTGAGTCAAGCGTGACGTCTGTGGTCTGCAAAGCGGTGGCGATAGTACTGCCAGTGACATCCCCTCCAACCGCTTGAACTGTGATGTTCACGGGGTCCAGCAACCACATCCCGACATTGCCGGTGGCACCAAGGGTATCAACCCGAGTTGGGCTGTCAATTTTCAGGCGCGAGGCCGAGGTTTCAACAAAACCTCCTTGCCCACCCAAATCGCCGCCTTTGGCGCTGATAACAGCACTGACCTTGGTCACACTGTCTGGGGTTTTCAGGTCGGCGATGGCGGTAATGCTGCCACCGTCACCGTTGCTGGAGGGTGCAGCATTGGCACGCAAACTTCCCCCGACATCAATTTGGTCGGACGCCACCAGCCTGATTCGCCCGCCGTCCTGCACCAGTCCGCTGGCCTCAAGATCACCACTGTTTTTAACCACCCCACCTTGCAGCGCATTGGCCGCCTGCGCGCTCAAGATGATCAGGCCACCGGGTGCTTCGACCAGGTGCCGGTTGTCCACCAGTGACTTGATCTGCGACGGCGACACCGTCAGGCCAGCCAGCGTATGGCTGCCGCTGATGTCCAGCGTGATGCTTTCGCCAGAGGCCAAAGCAACGGCTCCCAGTTGCGCGACGATGACACCCTGGTTGCGCACCTCGGGTGCCATCAGGGCAATGTAGCCGCCCAGCCCGGCTTCAAGCGCCGCCCTGAGCTGCCCTTCATTCACCACAGAACCGGTGCTGCCAAGGCGTGCAAAGGTATTTTTACCCGCCATGAAGTCGGTGTTGCTGATGCTGTGCGTGGTGGCCACCAGTGCACCCACGTTGACCGACGCGCCCCGTCCAAAATACACACCGCTGGGGTTGACCAAAAAAACTTGCCCGTTGGCTGCGATGCGCCCCAATATTTCACTGGCTTGGCCTCCAAGCACCCGGTTGAGCGTGACAGACGCTGCGCTGGGCTGTAAAAACTGCACCTGGGCTTGCGACCCGACGTTAAAGCTTTGCCAGTCGATCGCCGCCCGTGGCGTGCTTTGTTGGATGCTTAAATGGCCGTTAGCGCCGCTGATACTTGCGCTACCCGCTACTAATTTTCCACCTGTTGGCAGTTCGGTCAGGCCCGGTGCTGCCAGCGCTGCGCCGCTTGACAGCAGGCTGCTGACCACACCAGCCAAAACCAGTGCACTGCCACGCGCGCCGCCTTTGCCTTTGGCACGGCAACACTCGGCCACGGCGACAAAAGCGTTTGCACTGGCACGCCAGACCAAGCGATAGGTTTTGTTCATGGTGCTCAAGCGTTAGTAGTACAGACTGGCGGTCAGCCAGAAACGATGTTTGACCAGCGTGCCGTCGGAGTCGCTGCCGTTGGCCAGCGCATTGGGGTTGCGGCCAATGCGCTGAGCCCAGATCAGACGGGCTTCGGCATTTTCATTGTTGGACCAACCCAGACTCAGCCCGGCACCCCTCAAAATGGCACCATTCTGCAAGGGCGCTCCCGGGAAAGCGTTGTCGGTGTTGACTTGAACGCGGCCCCAGTCATAAAAGCCAACCAGGTTGAATTCGGCTGACAAGCGGGTTTGCAGCTCGATATTGACCAATTGGCCCGCACTGCCCGCCGCCTCACTGGACGAATAGGCCCGCACGCCACTGCCTCCGCCGAGATAAAACTTTTCTGCCGAGTCGAGGTTTTTATTGGCCATCTGACCTCTTAGCGTGGCCATGAGCGAGATACGTTCATTGATGGGTTGTTGTCCGCTGATGTGATAGCGCAGTTTGCCAAATTGGCCATGCGTTTGCGCGCCTGTGGCATCGGCCAAAGCGCTGGGCGAGCCGGACAAGTCAACCTTGCCAGTGGTGAAATTCAGGCTGGCCGTGGTCAGGCCGCTGCCGCCAACGCTGTGCTGACCGCTCAAACTCAAACCGACTGTATTGATACGATAGTCAGACACTGGGTTGATGCCAGCATCGTTGACATAGTGCTTGCGCTCCGCGCCAAGCGCGGCTGTCAGGTTGGTAGAGCGCGTGCGTAGCAGCGGGTAGCCCAGTGTCACACCAATAGTGCTGGCGCTGCCACTGGCTTGCAGCGCCGAAAAACCCACCTCGACAACGTTGTATCTCAAATATGAACTACTCACATCCACCACGGCACCGTGCAGCCCCAAAGGGCGCCGGTAGGCGATACGGGCGTAATCGCTGCCTTGGGTGTGCATCAGGTTCAGATCAAGCGCATCGCCCACCCGTGTCGGGCTCGCCAGAGTGACATCGCCGCTGAGTTGGGTGCTGCCTGTGGCGCGCGAACCAGTGTTGTCCATTCGTACATCGCCAGTGATGAAAGGTGCGTTGACTGTTTGCAGCACCAGATCGGTCTCACGGTCTTTTTGGCCCGGCGCAAGTTTGCCCTGCACAATGACACCCGATAATTCTTCCAGCAGCAAAAGCGCTTCGTCAATTTGCAGGGTGTTTACTGGCTCACCGGGGCGCTGGGCTGCCAAAACCCGGTCTTTAAGGATTTCAGGCTCTACCCGCAAAGCCACATCCGCATCGGTGTTCTGCACGACAACCTGCCCGAACTGCGCCTCAACGATCTGAATGCTGACCCTGCCATTACTCACTTCTTGCTGTGGCAGGTAGCTGCGAACCACCCATCCGGCTTCGCGGTAAGCGTCAGCAACAGCGGCAGCGACTCCTTGCAGCTCGGCGTAAGTCAGGTTCTGTCCCACATAGTTGGCAACCACTACCTGTAATTGCGCCTCGCTTAAAAGTGTGTTGCCAATAAATGCGAAGCCCGACACCGCAAAGCTTGGTCCGACCACCGCTGGGGCTTGTGCGGCACTGGGTTTGACGGGTTTCGGTAATTCAGGTACGGCAGGGGAGCGTTCGCGTTGCAATTGTTGCTGCAAAGCGCCGGCATCAACGGCTTGCTGGGCACTGGCGTTTGCGGCCAATGCCAGCAAGATCAGAGTGCAAGCTTGGTGTCGAGTTTTGATCGGCATACGGGTGGGCTCACTTCACAATGGATGTTGTAAGCGCACGCCGACGGTTGACCTCGAGCATTTTCCAGCGACAAATTGGCACGCTGACCAACAACTCTGCGCCGATATGATAAATTTCTGCGTCTGATGACACGCAAAAGCTGATGCCTGGTGATTCACCCCCAATGACCGACTCTTCGGCAAAAAAGTCGCCTGCCCGTAATTTTTCAACCAATACGTCACCACTAAACCGATCCACGTCGCCACTTTTGATCATGTGCAGGTGCTTGCCGTGGGTCAGATCAAATCGGTGGCCAAACGGGTAAGGCTTGAGGGTCAATCCCTGGGCCAAAAGGTTGAGGGTGGTGTAGGGTATGCCATCGCCGAACAACCAGGTTTCAGCCAGAAAATTCCAGCCAAGCTGCAAGCGTTCAATCTGGGTGTAGACGTTGTTGATGCGAACAAAGTCGCGGTACAGCTTGGCCGATATCTTCAGCACGTGCACGTAAGAGGTGGTACGGTAGGTGTGGCGCGAAGGCTTTTCACGCAAGGCCGATATTTCCCCAACCATGGTGCCGGCAACCAGTTGACGTTTGATGTTTCTGCTGGCGTGGATCATTTCAACATAGCCGCTGAGCAACAAATAGATGTGGTCGGTTACCTCACCCTCGCGGATGATGATTGTGCCAGGGTTCAAAATTGGCGTTTCATTGTTCAGGATCATTCGGAACTGCGCACTAGCGACGTTTGAAAAATCTTCTTTCAGGTAGCCAAACGCAGAGCGCATACCATAGTCCTGGAATGAAGGAATCAACACATCCACCGTACCAAAGGCGGCTTCCGAGCCAATTTCTTTTTGCGCATCTGTCATGGCGCTGTTGGAGGTATGGGCCAAAACGATTTTTTTCGTACTGTCGCAACGAAAATCTTCGGCTGACCCATGAATCATGCCACCACCGATATCCAGCTTTTTCAGGTCAACGGGCTCCAGGTAGGCATACTTGACGCGATCGGCAAACTCTTGCGAAATGCCTGTGTCGTTGGCATCTTTTTTGACCATGCCATCAATCACACCAAAAGAGGCAATGTCTGCGTAATGGGCGTAAACCTTGAAGCCATCTTTCCAGAGCGCTCGAAACTGAAAAATGGAGGTCTCAACCGGGTGCGGTGACAAAATTGGACGTACCTCAAGCCCCTCGACATCGTTCCACTTGTCAAATTCAAGGCTGCAAATTTCAAAGTAATGATCCAGGTCAGCTTCCTGCATGGACAGCAAGGCGCACATCTTTTTGGCGACTGAAGCACGCACCATGGGCGTTGCATAGTATTTGAGCCGGCGATCCGTGCGCATCAGCGCCGGCAAACCGGCAAAGTGGTCATCGTGCGAATGGGTATGAAAAATGCCTTCGATTTCATTGACAGAGATACCCAACGCTTCAAGGCTTTGAATGATGGTTGGCCCGGCATCGATCAGGTAAATTTTTCCCTGGAACATCAGGATGGACGACATGGAGGGGCGTTCAGTGTCCCAGCCGTCCCCTTCGCCAGTGTGAATGACCGCAAAATATTCACGTTTGACATGGTGACAGCCCAGCGAAATGGGCGAACGGTAAATTTCTCCAAATTTGAGGTTGAGGTCTATGGTCAGCTTTTCATCTTTGTAGTCAAACTCAAAAACGTTGACCTTAAGCCGCCGAACGCCCACGCCGTTGCGGATTTCGACGCGCGCGTCGTTGACGACGCAAGTATCCAGAAAGTCGCTGCTGGCGCGAATTTTTCCGAAAGCAAATTTGAGTTTCATCTGCATCAACTCAGCCGCCTGGGTCTCAGAGGCACCTGCTTCTTGTAGCTCAGCTTCAGACACCAGCCCGTAGTTGCCGCGGTAAATGTACTGAAGCTGTGCCTCGACTTGTTCGCGTGAACCAACGATCAGCGGTTTGCTGCCTTTGTTGTTGACGTGGCCGGGAATGCCCATACCCTGGCGGTAAAGCATTTGCAAGACCGGAAACTCGGCCATATTGCAAAACATGCCGTTTTGCAGCATCAAATCTGACAGCAAAATCACGTTTGGGCCGGTCTCAAACACCACACCATTGGCCTCGGTGCGCACGATCAGGCCACGCCGGATCATATGTTTGACGCTATCAGACGGACAGCCGCACAGCACATAAACTTCGACTTGCGGAACCTCGACCCAAAAAACACCAGGGCAAACATAAATTTTTTTGAGTTTTTTCATTGGTTTTCTTTCTTAAGGTCAAAAAAGATGACTTGGTGTCGAGTGTTCTACTGGAATTCATAATAGCGCCTTTGAACAAATTCTGGCAAGGCGCAAATGGCGAGGTCGCGTTTGGACGCAGTCGATTTACAACTTTTGATTGTCAAGAACCAACTGTTCAACCGTTTGAATTCCGTGTGCGGGCCGTTAGAGTTCGGTCATTGCGAAATTGCCAGGGTTGCAAACCCATCCCAACACAAAACCCCTAAAATCCGGGGTCTCCAAGGAGCGTTGCAGCAGGCTTAAGCAGCTTGTCAGGCTTGGATACTCACAACGACGCTCACCTGATTAATTTTCCACAGGTGAGTTGCATGTCTGAAATTGTTGTTCCCCCCATGAAGTTGTCCGGCCTGGAGCCCTTGACGATCGACGTCGCGCCGACTGCCGATGCGCTTCAATCTGTTGGGGACAGAGCTGAAGATCTGTCCCAAAAGTTTCAGGTAGCGACTTTTGTCAACATTGGCGAGCGCACCAACGTCACCGGCTCCAAGGCTTTCGCCCGCATGATCCTGAATGGCGACTACGAGCAAGCCCTGAGCGTGGCGCGCCAGCAGGTCGAAAACGGCGCCCAGATCATCGACATCAACATGGACGAGGCCATGCTCGACAGCCAGGCCGCCATGGTGCGCTTTTTGAACCTGATCGCCTCCGAGCCCGACATCTCGCGCGTGCCGGTGATGATTGATTCGAGCAAATGGAGCGTCATTGAGGCCGGCCTACGCTGCGTGCAGGGCAAGCCGGTGGTCAACTCCATCAGCATGAAGGAGGGTGTGGCGGCCTTCAAACAACAGGCCAAACTGCTGCACCGTTATGGCGCAGCTGCCGTGGTGATGGCGTTTGACGAACAGGGCCAGGCCGACACCTATGAGCGCAAGATCCAGATCTGCGAACGCGCCTACCGCATCCTGGTCGACGAGGTGGGTTTCCCGCCGGAAGACATCATTTTTGACCCCAACATCTTCGCCATTGCCACCGGCATCGAAGAGCACAACAACTACGCGGTCGACTTCATCAACGCCACGCGCTGGATCAAACAGCATCTGCCGGGTGCCAAGGTGTCGGGTGGTGTGTCCAATGTGTCTTTCAGCTTCCGCGGCAACGACCCGGTGCGCGAAGCCATTCACACCGTGTTTTTGTACCACGCCATCAAGGCCGGCATGGACATGGGCATCGTCAACGCCGGCATGGTTGGTGTCTATGACGACCTGGAGCCCGAACTACGCACGCGTGTCGAAGACGTGGTGCTGAACCGCCGCCCGGATGCCGGCGAACGCCTGGTGGAAATTGCCGAGGGCGCCAAGGGTGCCGCCAAGGACGAGTCCAAAAAGCTCGAATGGCGCGGCACACCGGAGCACCCGGTCACCGTGGAACAGCGCCTGAGCCACGCCATGGTGCACGGCATCACCGACTTCATTGTGGTCGACACCGAAGAAGCCTACCAGGCCATCACCGCCAAGGGCGGGCGGCCGCTGCATGTGATCGAAGGCCCGCTGATGACTGGCATGAGCATCGTGGGTGACCTGTTTGGCCAGGGCAAGATGTTTTTGCCTCAGGTGGTTAAAAGCGCCCGGGTGATGAAGTCTGCCGTGGCGCACCTGATTCCGTACATTGAAGAAGAAAAACGCCTGGACGAAGCCGCCGGGCGTGACGTACAGACCAAGGGCAAGATCATCATCGCCACGGTCAAGGGCGACGTGCATGACATCGGCAAGAACATCGTCACCGTGGTACTGCAATGCAACAATTTTGACGTGGTCAACATGGGTGTGATGGTGCCAGCCCATGAGGTCCTGGCACGCGCCAAGGCCGAGGGTGCCGACATCATTGGCCTGTCGGGCCTGATCACGCCCAGCCTGGAGGAAATGGCCTACGTGGCAGCCGAGATGCAGAAAGACGACTATTTCCGCAGCAAAAGAACCCCGCTGCTGATTGGCGGCGCCACCACCAGCCGGGTCCATACCGCCGTCAAGATTGCACCGCACTATGACGGCCCGGTGGTCTACGTGCCCGATGCCTCGCGCAGTGTGGGTGTGGCACAAAACCTGTTGGGCGAAGCCGCCGCCAACTTTGTCACCGAGCTCAATGCCGACTACGAACGCGTACGCCAGCAGCACGCCAACAAGAAACAAACCCCGTTATGGCCGCTGGCCAAGGCCCGCGCCAACAAAACGCCGGTGGATTGGTCAAGCTACCAACCCACACCACCCAAATTCATTGGCCGACGCGTCTTCAAAAATTTCGACCTGGGTGAACTCGCCAACTTCATCGACTGGGGCCCGTTCTTCCAGACCTGGGATCTGGCCGGGCCGTTCCCCGCCATTCTGGACGATGAAGTGGTCGGCCCTGAAGCCACCAAGGTGTATGCCGACGGCCAGGCCATGCTGAAAAGAATCATCGAAGGCCGCTGGCTCAGTGCCAATGCGGTGGTCGGGCTGTACCCCGCCAACAGCGTCAACGACGACGACATTGAGCTCTACACCGACGCGAGCCGCAGCACGGTGGCCATGACCTGGTACGGCCTGCGCCAGCAAGCGGCCAAGGAAGAGATTGACGGCGTGATGCGCCCGAGCCGCTGCCTGGCTGACTTTGTGGCGCCCAAGGATGCAAAAGCCCCCAACAGCCCGCGCCTTCAGGACTACGTCGGTGTCTTTGCCGTCACGGCAGGGCTGGGTGTCGAAAAAAAGGAAGCACAGTTTCTGGCGGCCCACGACGACTACAGCGCCATCCTGTTCAAGTCACTGGCCGACCGGCTGGCCGAAGCCTTTGCCGAGTGCCTGCACAAAAAAGTGCGCACCGACCTGTGGGGCTATGCACCCCACGAAGCGCTGGCGGCCGCCGACCTGATCGCCGAAAAATACCAGGGCATCCGCCCGGCACCCGGCTACCCGGCCTGTCCCGACCACAGTGTCAAGAAAGACATGTTTGAACTGTTGCAGTGCCCTGACATCGGCATGACGCTGACTGAGAGCCTGGCCATGAACCCGGCGGCCAGTGTCAGCGGTTTTTACATTGGCCACCCCGACAGCACCTATTTCAATGTCGGCAAAATCGGCGACGACCAGCTCAAGGACCTGGCCACACGGCGCGGCATGCATGAGCGCGACCTGCAGCGCCTGCTGGCGCCCAATTTGTAATTTTGGGGGGAATCTCCGGCAAAGCGTTGCCGACAAGGCCATTTTGTGAATTCTGCTTGTAATATGCGTTTCTGATCAATTCTGGCACGCCCCATCCATCATGTCCGAGTCAACCGCACCCCTGGTGTCCGATATCCCGCTGTTTGATGTCTTCATCGCACTGCCTCCCCAAGTGGAGGTTGAGCAGTTGACTTTGCATGAAACAAGTCTGACGCCGCAGCAAATCGAGACACTGTCCAATGCCTTGCGCAAAGCCCCGAAGGTCAAAATTGGTGCTGCCGTGGCAAGCGAACGCTGCGAACACGCCAAAGTGCAGTTTGCCAATTCAGGTCTGGTCCTGAGCATCGTGCCCTTGCTGGCACTACAGGCGGTCAGGCCAGGCAGCTTGAGTGAACACTTTACCTGCCCGGCCTGCAACCAGCAGGTGGTTCTGCCTGAAAACCGCCAATGCCCTGCCTGCGGCGTGTTTGTTGACAAGGTGGACGAAGCCTTTCTGCTGAAGCGAAAAATCCTGCAGCAGGAACGTGCCAAAATTGAAATGCAGGCGGCCAGAGAAACGAGCGAAGCCGAGAAAAATACACGGCGGGCGCTGGAAGACGCGCTTCGGGCCAAAATACGCGAAGAACTGGAAGCCGAATACGGCCTGGCACGCAAGGGAATGTTCCAGGGTAAAGCCGGTTTGATGCGGGCGACCGGGATCCTGGCCGTGGTGGCTGGCGCCTTTGTAGGCGGCCAAAACCTGCCCATGCAAAATTTGCCCTGGGCTGACAAGGCCAGTCAAAGTGCCAGTGCCGACAATGTTGACAAGATGCTCAGCACCGGCCTGGGGGCCAGCGCTGCGTCCGACAGCAGCGGTGCATCCGGCGACGCGCCGACCGGTAAGACCGGCGACCCCGATATTGACAATGACCCCATGATGCAGGCCATTGGGGGCCATCGGGTGGGCGCCAAAGGCATCAGCATGGAACAGGCGCTGGGCGCGGCCACGGTGTTGGCCAAATCCGTGGGCAATACCACCGCACAACGTGCCCTGGCTGGTGGTGCTGGCGGCGGTCCTGCAGCTGCCACGGCTGGCGGCGCAGCCCCTGCAGCTACCACGGCTGGCGGCGCAGCAGCCGCCACCGAAGTCCCCGCCGCCATCAAACTGACGATGGAGGCCGAATTTGCCAGCACCCTGGCCGAGTTGGGGCAGCTACCGCGCGCCCGCGCGGCCCTTGACACCGTGAAAGCCAGGCCAACCTTGGCTGGCGAGCCCCAGGCTGCGCAAGCCGTCAGGCTTGCCGACCTTGAAATCCGGGCCTGGGCGCTGCAGTCCCTGCCCGAAGGCAAGGCACGTAATGCGGCCGACAAACTGCGCGCCCTGGCAGAAGCCATATCCGACCCCGCTGAACGTACCCTGACGCTGAGCCGAGCCGGTGTCATTTTGAGTCAGCAAACGCAGCTCGCACCAGAGGTTTCACACGCCTTCTTGGCTTTGGCTGCCAATGCCGTGAAGACCGTGGCGGACACCAACCAAAGAAGCCTCCTGGTGGGCGAGTGGATGGTTGCCATGGGCCATGTTTTGCTGGCCGAGGCCAGTACCCACGCCAGTGCAGGACGCTGGGCCAAGGTCCAAAAATCGGCATCGGCCTTGGCCAATCTGATGGAACAGGCCCCCAATGACACCACCCTGTTCAAGTTCCACGCGCTCAATTTCCGTATGCAACAACTTTTAGGACAAGGCAGCAAGGCCGACCAAAGCCTGAAAACCGCCTTGTCTTTGGCAGCCAATTTCAGCAAATTTGCAGAACGTGGCGAGGCACTGCGCCGCACGGCCCAACTGGCGGGTCACGAGGCGCAAGCTGCCATTGCGCCCGCCGTCAATGCCTTGATGGCCCAACTGGACTCAGCCAGCGGACCGGACAAAGCCCAGGCCCTGGTGCAATTGGCCTTGCTGCAAGCGCAGGCGGGTGCCCAGGAAGCTGCAGATCGCCTGAGTCAGCAAGCGGAGTCGGTCAACGGCCTGACTGCGATGGAACGGCTTGAGGTCAAATCCGATCTAATTGTGCGGACCGATCTGGCCATGGCGAAGGCTTTGCACCAGTCTGGCGCACTGGCACAGGCCGAAAACCTGTTGCAGCGCATCAGCGACTATCTTTATTAAATACGGATGAAAACGCCAGCCCAGCAGCCCGCAAACACCGGAAGCAACACAAGCCTGTGGGCTGGGGTGGCGGTGCTCATGGTCATTGTGCTGGCCATGGGTGCCGCGCTGATACGCATCCAGGCCCAGCCGCAGGAACCACGCCTGGTGGTCTTGCCCGACGCGGTGGCAACATCCACCACAGCACAAGCGGCAGCTGCAGCCAGTGGGCCCACACCAGTTGTGCCAGCCGAAAGCCCGTTGCCGCCAGCGCCATCTGCCGGGACCCAGCAACCCCGGATCGTTCAACCACACACGTCAGAACCGGCCGTGGCGCGGCCCCCTGAGCGGGACGCAGTACCCGGCGCTAGCCGCTGAGACCTGGCGACACCGGACTGGACCGGCGCAAGCTCAGGCGCTGCGCCAGCATCAGCGCGCCCACACCCATCCCGCTCAAACCCAGCAGCAGCCACAAGCCGTGGCTGTAGCCTGCCTGGGGTGACCACATCAGACCCAACAGCAGCGGGGCTGCCGCCCGTGCCAAGGCCATCGGCACACCCAAAGCACCGTTGAGTGTGGCCACATGGTCACGGCTCACGTACTGTGCAATCGCCGTGCCCTTGACAATGGTGAGCATGCCATTACCAAGCCCGTAAAGCAGCGCAAACAGGCCCACCACCACCACCTGCCAGGGCGCAAGAAATGGCGCCAGCAACAGCAGCAGCAGCGCCAACGGAATCAACAGCGGCACCAACCGGTTGACCTGATGCAGGTCGGCATGGTGCTCAAAGAAAAAAAGCAGCAAACGGCCAAGCACCTGCGCCAGGCCAATGGCAGCGGGCAGCGCAATGACCCAAAACTCGGGCAAGCCGTTTTCGCGCAACAGGCTCACCATGTGGGCCGGAATGGCGACCGTGACCGACATCATCACCACCGTGAAAACGCCCACCAGCAAGAAAGGCGCGCTGCGCAGCAGGGGCCGCACACCTGGCACAGGGCCGTCGGCCTGATGCGCCGTAAACCTTGCCGACACGGGCGCCCCGCGCAAGCCGAGCCAATGCAGCGGCGCACACAGCAACACATGCAACAAGGCCAGCCCGAGCACGGCATCACGCCAGCCAAATACCTTCATGAGCCAGGCCGTGAACGGAATAAACACCGTACTGGCCAGGCCACCCAAAAAGGTGAGCGTGATGATGGCGCGGCGAAAATCGTGCGGAAAACGTCGCGTCAGCAAGGCAAAGGCCGGTGAGTACAACACCGCCGCCATGGCTGCACCCAAACCCAGCCAGACCGCATACAAACCGGCCAGGCTGGTCACCCGGCTATGCAAGACCAGGCAAAGCCCGGCCAGCAGGGAACCCACCGTCATCACGGTACGCTCATGGCCGCGATCAATCCAGCGGCCCACCGGATAGGCCATCAGCCCTTCGGCCAGCAAGCCCAGACTGAACGCCAGCGACACCTGGGCGCGGCTCAGTCCCAGGTCGCGCTCCAGTGGCTCGATCAGCAGGGAAAACAGGTAAAAAATACTGCCCCAACTGATCAGCTGCGCCAGTGACAGGCGCAGCACAAAAGAGGCATTAAAACGCGTGGATAACATGTCTGGACCCAGCCTAGGACGCGCGCAAGGCGCGCCGGTATTGCATGGCTTCGGCGACGTGACCAACCTGGGTGCTGTGGGCGCCGGCCAAGTCGGCAATGGTGCGCGCCACCTTGAGCGCCCGGTGCGTGCTACGCGCCGACCAGCCCAGTCGGGTGGCCGCCACGTTGAGGAACTTGGCCGCTGCCTCGTCCAGCAGCAGATAACGCTCCAGCGCCTGACCCTGCAAAGCCTGATTGGTCACCCCCTGGCGCGACACCGAGCGCTCACGCGCGGCGCTACAACGGGCACGAATATCCGCGCTTGACTCACCGGCTGGCGCCTGCAGCAGCTCGCTGCTGGCCACCGCGGGCACTTCAACATGCAAGTCAATTCGGTCAATCAGCGGGCCGCTGAGCTTGCCCTGGTAACGCGCCACCTGATCGGGTGTGCAGCGACAGGTCTTGTGCGTCGAACCCAAATAACCGCAGGGGCACGGGTTCATGGCCGCAATCAACTGGAACTGCGCCGGAAAATCGGCACGGCGTGCCGCCCGCGAGATGGTGATGCGCCCGGTCTCCAGCGGCTCGCGCAGGGCCTCCAGCGCAGCACGCGAAAATTCAGGAAATTCGTCCAAAAACAGCACGCCATGGTGCGCCAGCGAGATCTCACCCGGGCGCGGCGGTGAGCCTCCGCCCACCAGTGCCACGGCGCTGGCGGTGTGATGCGGGTGACAGGTGGGACGCTGCGCCCATTGCGCCAGCACAAAGCGCCCACCCAGGCTGGCAATGGCAGCGCTTTGCAAGGCCTCGTCGGTGGTCATGGGCGGCAGCAAGCCGGCAAAACGCTGCGCCAGCATCGACTTGCCCGACCCCGGAGGCCCCATCAGCAACAGGCTGTGGCCACCAGCGGCGGCGATCTCGAGCGCCCGTTTGGCAGCCAGTTGACCCTTCACATCGGCCATGTCTGGGTAATGCGCCTCCTGCATGTGTGTCACCGCGCTGACCCGGCTCCAGCCGCTGGCAGGTTCTGGCGCGGGCGCATCTGTCGCCTGCGGCAGAAAATGCTGCACCACATCAAGCAAATGCTGCGCCCGGTACACCTGCGCGCCAGGCACCAGCGCCGCTTCTTCGGCACTGCCGGGCGGCAACACCAGTTGTGTCACCACATGGCTGGCGTGTAATGCCAGACTCATCGCCAGCGCGCCACGCACGGCACGCAGCTCACCCGACAGCGACAGCTCGCCAGCAAATTCATAACCCGCCAGCTTGCCGGCATCAATCTGGCCGCTGGCCGCCAGAATGCCCAGCGCAATGGGCAAGTCAAAACGCCCCGAGTCCTTGGGCAGGTCGGCAGGCGCCAGATTGACGGTGATTCTTTTGTTGTTGGGAAATTCGAGCCCCGAGTTCTGCAGCGCCGAGCGGACCCGCTCGCGCGCTTCCTTGACCTCCACGTCCGCCAGGCCCACCAACGTGAAACTAGGCAAGCCATTGGCCAGATGCACCTCGACCGTGACTGCGGCGGCCTCCAGCCCCAGCAAGGCCCGGCTTTGCACCAAAGACAAACTCATGGAATGATCTCGCTTTAAAAAGTGCGTTTCTTAGCGCACGGCGGACAAATTTGCACTTTTTTGGTGCAAACTGTCTTTTTATACAGATATCTTAGCGCAAAGCACCGCCTGCATGGCGACGAGCCTGATCTGCGGGCCTGAAATAAGGTTGGCATGAACCCTGCTTATCATGCCTGTCCATTCAACCGTTGGAGGGCTTATGAAGCTTCAATCATCGGACATCAATGACGTTTACCTATCCAAGGAGTCTGCATGAAACTTGTTACCGCCATCATCAAACCCTTCAAGCTCGATGAGGTGCGCGAAGCGCTCTCTGGCATCGGCGTGCAGGGCATCACCGTAACCGAAGTCAAAGGTTTCGGTCGTCAAAAGGGCCACACCGAACTCTACCGTGGCGCCGAGTATGTGGTCGACTTTTTACCCAAAGTCAAAGTAGAAGCCGCCGTGGCTGACGAGTTGGTTGAGAGTGTGATCGAAACCATCGAAGGCGCGGCCCGCACCGGCAAGATCGGCGACGGCAAGATTTTTGTCAGCCCCATCGAGCAGGTCATCCGCATTCGTACCGGCGAAACCGGGGTAGAAGCGCTCTAACCAACCCGACTTGAGATCACCAACATGAAAAAACTACTTGCCTCCCTCACCCTGGGTTTGAGCCTGTTGCTTGGCAGCACCGCCATGGCCCAAACCCCTGCGGCGCCAGCCGCTTCCGAAGCTGCTCCCGTGGCGGCCATGGCCGAAGCCAAACCGGCTGAAGCCCCCGCTGCCGCACCGGCGGCTGCGCCCGCCGCGCCGGACGTTGCCGAAGCAGCACCGGCGCCTGTCCCCAACAAGGGTGACACCGCCTGGATGATGGTCTCCACCCTGCTGGTGATCTTGATGACTGTGCCAGGCCTGGCGCTGTTCTATGGCGGCCTGGTGCGCTCCAAGAACATGCTGTCGGTGCTGATGCAGGTCATGGTCACGTTCTCGCTGATCGTGGTGCTATGGTTCATCTACGGCTACAGCCTGGCGTTTACCGAGGGCAACGCGTTCTTTGGCGGCTTTGATCGTCTCTTCATGGCCGGAGTCTGGGACAACGCGGCGGGCACCTTTGCCAATGGCGCCACCTTCAGCAAGGGTGTGGTCATCCCGGAAATCGTGTTTGCCGCTTTCCAGGCCACCTTTGCCGGCATCACCGGCGCGCTGATCGTGGGTGCCTTTGCCGAACGCATGAAGTTTTCAGCCGTGCTGATGTTCATGGCGCTGTGGTTCACTTTCAGCTACGCCCCGATTGCCCACATGGTGTGGTTCTGGATGGGCCCTGACGCCTACACCGCCGCCGACCTGGTGGATGGTCTCAATGCCAAAGCCGGTTACCTCTGGCAGTCTGGCGCGCTCGACTTTGCTGGCGGCACGGTGGTGCACATCAACGCTGCTGTGGCGGGTCTGATTGGCGCCTACATGGTGGGCAAGCGTATTGGCTACGGCAAGGAATCCATGGCCCCGCACAACCTGACCCTGACCATGGTGGGCGCATCGCTGCTGTGGGTGGGCTGGTTTGGCTTTAATGCCGGTTCTGCGCTCGAAGCCAACGGCTTTGCCGCGCTGGCCTTCATCAACACCTTTGGCGCCACTGCGGCGGCGGTGCTGGCCTGGTGTATTGGCGAAACGCTGATGCGTGGCAAGGCATCCATGCTGGGCGCGGCTTCGGGTTGTGTGGCAGGTTTGGTGGCCATCACCCCGGCTGCAGGCAACGTCGGCATCGGTGGTGCGCTGATCATCGGCTTCCTGTCTGGCTTTGCCGGTCTGTGGGGCGTGAATGGCCTGAAGAAACTGCTGGGCGCTGACGACTCACTCGACGTGTTTGGTGTGCACGGTGTTTGCGGCATCCTGGGTGCCATCCTGACCGGTGTCTTCAACAGCCCGGCCCTGGGCGGCCCCGGCTATGTGGCCGACTGGGTCACCGCTTCCATGGTGACTGCCGACAACTTCTCCATTGCTTCGCAAGTCTGGATTCAAACCAAGGCGGTGCTGACCACCGTGATCTGGTCTGGCGTAGTGTCGTTTATTGCCTTCAAGATTGTTGACCTGACGATTGGTCTGCGTGTGTCTGAAGAGCATGAGCGCGAAGGTCTGGATGTCACATCACACGGCGAGACGGCCTACAGCCGTTAATCAGAGAGGGGGCTGCCAGCATCAAGGGCTGGCAGCCAGAAAATCAGTCTCTCCTTGTGTTTTGAAACCCACCCAGCTTCGGCTGCGGTGGGTTTTTTTTGCCCGCCTATTTGACGACGCTGTTGGCTCAAGAAACGCTGGCAAACCAATACAGGCGAGGGTTAGGCGTCGGTTTCAGCTACCAACGCCTGCAACTTGAGAATGGTTGCCCAGTTTCTGGTTGTCACTGATCTCCCTGCGTTGCCGAGCAATACTCGTCCAGCTTTGCTTTCCAAGATGCCGGCTGCGCAGTGCAAGTACGCGGCATTCTTGCCGACCAAGAAACGCTCGGGCAACACGACCAAAGATTCGACTGCACCAAGCCCGGATAACATGGCGTTGTCTTGAGCGAAGACAACCAAGAGATGTGAATGGTTGTTTGCCTGCTCGGCCAACTGGTTCTCACCAACGATGGCCGACAACTCTTTCGCCGACTTGACGATGACGGGTACTTCCACCTTCAGTTGTTCCGATATGGCGGCGGCTATGGTTGCCGCATGCTTGGCCTGCGTTCCCTTGGTTGCTCGGAATACGGCGTTGCCGCTATTGAGCAGCGTCGCGACGTCTGTGTACCCAAGTTCAGTCAGCAAGGCTCGCAGATCGGCCATGGCAATTCGCTTGGCTTTGCCAACATTGATGCCGCGCAACAGGGCCACAAATTTTGGCATTGGCGACGCCTATCGTTGAAATTCAGCGGACGCCGAGGGCGCTCCGCTGGAAGGATGGCTTGGCATCGCTGGGCTGCGACTGATGAGATTCCGGTAATGCAACATAAATCTCGATTCGCTCCTGGTTCTTGCCCTGATTCTTTCTCTTGAGCGAAATTGAGCCAACTTCTCCAGTCCTGCTCACATGCGTTCCGCCGCACGGTACACGGGAAAAGTCATTGATCATCCAGTAACGACGTTCCGCCACGATGTCTTCAAACCCGGTAACGATAACAAGGTTGGCGGCAACAATGGCGTTGGCGGCATCGGCAATGTCCGGCAAAATTTCTGCAATGCTTGCGGGCAAATCGAAATCAATGCGGGCTTTGTCCTGGGAGATATGCGCACCTGTCTTTTTGACCCCGGGCAGTTTGCGATAAACAAGTTCCAAAACCAGTTCAGCGGCGAAGTGCAAGCGCATGAGCTGGTAGCGGCGCGGCCAGTCAATCTCGACCACCACCGGTTGTCCAACCTTGAGCGAATGCCCATCTGGCAATGCGTACCAGATATCAGTCCCACGCTTGCTTGCCTGGCGCACCTGGAAGCCGCCAATTGTTCCATGGTCACGTTCCTGCCCGCCCGATAGCGCAAAGAAAATGGTCGAACATAACAAAACCTCATCATCAGCGACGGCAGACACGCTTGTCTCCACCCGGGTAAGGTAGGGGTCTTCCCAGAAAAGCTTGCGAGACGTCATGGTTGTCCGGCTTGCGAGGCCCAAGGTGTGACATGAGGGGCGGCCAAGGGTGCGGGCTCTTGGGCGGACCCCTCGATGGCAGGGTGGGCGGCATTTTTCCCGTGTTGAACTTCAGCCGCAAGGCGCTCTAGATTTTGCTCGTTAGCCAAGGCCACAAATTGGGCTATTCTGTCGTAGTGCTCTGCAGTATCAAAGGTCTGCCGCCACTTTACTTCTGTGCCACCATCCTTCGGCACGAGTTCTATGGTCAATAAAAAGTGATGCCCATTGAGATGTTCGATCTCGAAGACCTGATTGGCAATGACGCGGGTGAATCGGCTCTCGTTCGGGTAGTTTTTGCCATCCGGACCCTGCATTGTTAGTAGCCACTTCCCACCGGACCTGAAGTCAAACTGGTGAATCGTGTTCGTGAATCCAGCTGGGCCCCACCACTTGGCAACCCGAATAGGATCGCTCATGGCGGCAAAGACTTCCGGCGCTGTGGCAGTGAGCATTTTGGACCTTGAATCGGAGCGCGTTTCGATGGGTTCCATTTCGAGCCTTTCGTGGGATGTCCGCGCGGGCTTTGGTACCGTCTAACGATCAGCGCTTTTCCGCCGCGCTGCAATGCTTGAAGAAGCCATAAACGCCTCCCGCAGCGGATAAACGATGTCGGACTAAACCGCCTGCCCAGACGGTGACGACAGGGAATCGCAAGCTCTTCCCCGTTTGTGGCGTCAGATCATAGCGCGATACAAGCGCAAATCCGCCAGCAAATCACCCAACACACGCGCAATGCAATACCACTTCAATGCCCTACAGCCTAATTTTGAACCCGTCATCCGACTTTACCAGCACGCCACGCAGCCCTACCCCCGCCAGCTTTGTCGACAGCTGCCAACCCCCTGCTGATTCCTGCCCGTTATCGCCTGCAGCAATGCAGGGCTGGGGCTGGCTGGCGCGTGAAGTGCGACCAGAAACACCTGAAAATCATCGGACTGTCTTCAAACCAATGCCCGTCTCACGTATTGCCCCAGGCCTTCGAATAAGATGCAACGACGCCAGCTTGGCACCCCGCCCAATCGCCCACCAGGAGCAATCCCCATGATCCCCAACCCCGCCTATGCGCCAGAGGCCTGGCAAACCGTCACCCAGCACATCGCAACCCTGGGCGAATCGCCGTTTTGGCACCCGTATGAGCAAATGCTTTATTGGGTGGACATTTCGGGCAAACAGATCCTGCGGGCCAACATCTACATGGGCACGGTGGAGGCCTGGGACCTGCCCAGTGAGCCGGGTTGTATTGCCCCGGCAGCCAGCGGCGGGCTGGTGATGGCGCTGCGCGACGGTGTCTTTCGGGCGCAGGCTTGGGGCGGGCCGCTGCAACTTTTGACCACGCTCGACTATGACCCCAGCCACATGCGCGCCAACGACGGCAAGTGTGATGCGCTGGGCCGCTTCTGGGTGGGCACCATCGACGAAACCCGAACCTTGCACAACGCGGCCCTGTTTTGTGTTGACGCCCGCAACTCGGGGCACACCGGCACACCGCAGGTGCGTTGCATGATCAACCCGACCGACCTCCCCGCCGCCACCGCCAACGGTCTGGCCTGGAGCCCGGACGGCGGCACCCTGTACTGGGCCGACACGCCCAGCCATACCGTGTGGGCCTGGAACCATGACCAGACCAGCAACAGCCTGAGCACCCAACGTGTCTTTGCCGACTTCAAGGCCAAACCCGTAGGTTGGTTGCCTGGCACGCTCGATGCCAACAACGGCGGCTACCGGGGGCGCCCCGACGGCGCCGCGGTGGATGTGCAGGGCAATTACTGGGTGGCCATGTTCGAGGGTCGTCGGGTGTGCCAGTTTGCGCCCGATGGCAGTCTGCTGGCAGAATTTGCCGTGCCACTGCAGTGCCCCACGATGCCGTGTTTTGGCGGCGAAGACCTCAAAACCCTGTACCTCACCAGCGCCCGGCATCACCGCAACGCTGCGGAATTGGCGGCGTTTCCGCTGTCCGGCAGTGTGCTATCGATGCGGGTTGAGGTGCCCGGCTTGCCAGTCAACTTTTTCCAGGACTGAAATCAATGCGATTTGTCAAACTTGGTGCAAAAAAAGACCACAAACGCCCCCGTCATCCTGGCACAGGACTAAACTGAAAGTTCCAGTTTTTACCTCTCAGGAGAACCGTCATGACTGACACCCTTCAGCACACCAAAAACAAACTCATGGATGACCTGCACCAGGGCATTGCCGACGCAGAAGAGCTGCTGAAACTCACCGCCAACCAGGCCGGTGAAGGCGCCGCCCAATTGCGTGAGCGTGTGCGTGATCGCATGAGCAAAGCCAAGGTCGAGTTGCTCCATATGCAACAGGCCACCGTAGAAAAAGCCAAGGCCGCAGGCCACGCCACCGACGTTTTTGTCCACGAGAACCCCTGGAAATCCATCGGTATCGCGGCCGGTATTGGCCTGGTGGTGGGCTTGTTGATCAGCCGCCGCTAAACCACATGCCGGGCGAAAACGCCGGTCTGTTTGGCCAGTTGCAGCAGTCCCTGGGCACAGTCATTGAACTCTTTCGGGTTCGACTGGCCCTGCTGGGCACCGAGCTTGAGATGGAAAAACAGCGTTTGGCCGCTGGCTTGTTTTGGGGTGCGATCGCCTTCATGTGCCTGACCGTGGCCGCCGTGCTGTTCTGCGGCTTTGTCATTTTGCTGCTGTGGGACGGCTACCGCCTGGCCGCCTTCGGTGTTCTGGCCGTGCTGTTTCTGGCGTGCGGCGTGTTTCTGCTGCAAGTCGCACAGCGTCGGCTGGGGGCCGAGTCCAACCTGTTTGGCACCAGCCTGGCTGAGCTTGAGCGTGACCGCGCCAGCTTCACGTCACCCGTCCCGCATGAACCCCAATGAACTTCAGTTGCGCCAGCGGCGCCTGCTGACACGCAGCACCGAGTTGCGCATGCAACTGCGCAGCAATTTGCACAGCCTGCAGCGACCGGCCGCCCGGGCTGACCAAGTCACGGCGGGCATGCTCTGGCTTTACCAGCATCCGCAGTGGCCAGCCGGTGCGCTGGCGCTGTTGCTTGTGCTCAAACCCAAACGGGCGCTGATTTGGGCCGGCAAACTCTGGTGGCTATGGAAATCCGCCCGTGTGCTGCGGCACTGGCGCGCTATCCTGCTGGCCTATTTAAGTTAACCAGAACGGTGCTGTCAGCCAAATTCCCGGATTGCGCTGCGCTGCATCCGGGCTACACGCACCCAGCATCGCAATTTTTCGAACCTCTTGTGTTCGAAAAATTCAATCCGAACGACGGGGCTTGTGCTCTAACATCGGGGCCACTGTTTTACCTGTGGACACCCATGGACACCGAACTGCAACACATCACTGACCAAATCAACACCGCTGCTGCGCAACACACCCCATTGCGCATTCGCGGTGGCGGCAGCAAAGACTTCTATGGCGAAGCGCTGCAGGGTGAACTGCTCGACACCACAGCCTACCGTGGCATCGTCAGCTACGAGCCCAGCGAACTGGTGGTCACGGTGCGCGCCGGCACCCCCCTGGCCGAACTCGAAGCCGCCTTGACTGAGAAAGGCCAGTGCCTGGCGTTTGAGCCACCCCGCTTTGGCCCTGCCAACGGCACCTGCGGCGGCATGGTGGCGGCGGGCTTGAGCGGCCCGGCCCGTGCCAGTGTAGGCGGCGTGCGTGACTATGTGCTGGGCGTGCAGCTCATTAATGGGCGCGGCGAGCAGCTCATCTTTGGCGGCCAGGTCATGAAAAACGTGGCCGGCTACGACGTCTCGCGCCTGATGGTGGGGGCCATGGGCACGCTGGGGCTGCTCACCGACATCTCGCTCAAGGTATTGCCCGTGGCGCCGGCCGAGGCCACGCTGGTGTTCGAACTTGACCAGGCCAGCGCGCTGGGGCAATTACACCGCTGGGGTGCACAACCGCTGCCGCTCAACGCCAGCTGCTGGGTGCGCGACGACACCGCCCCCAACACCCCCGAACTGCTGTTTGTGCGCCTGCGTGGCGCCATCGCCGCAGTAGAGTCAGCCTGCACCAGGATGCTGACCGAGGGTCCCGGCAACCGTATGGACAACACCCAGGCCGGGTCCGACTGGAGCGCATGCCGCGACCTGAAACTGCCGTTCTTTACCACCCCGGCCGCTGAATCAATGGCCCTGTGGCGCTTGAGCCTGCCGCAAACTGCCCCAGTGCTGGACCTGCCCTGGCCCCAACTGGTCGAGTGGCATGGCGGCCAGCGCTGGCTCCGGGCTCCTGAGTCGGCACGGGAACAACTGCGCCAGGCCGCCAGCGCGGTAGGCGGCTCCGCCAGCGTGTTCATGGCTGCCAGTGACGCCACCACGGGCACCAAAAACTGCTTCAGTCCGTTGAGTCCCGCCATCGAACAAATCCACCGCCGCCTGAAAGCCGAGTTTGACCCGGCAGGCATCTTTAACCCGGGTCGTCTGTACGCCGACATCTAAAAAGCCAACAGCAGATGCAAACTCAACTCAGCGCCCAATACCAGGGCACACCCGATGGCCTGGCGGCCGAGGCCATTTTGCGCAAGTGTGTGCACTGCGGTTTTTGCACCGCCACCTGCCCCACCTACCAACTGCTCGGCGACGAGCTTGATAGCCCGCGCGGTCGCATATACCTGATGAAACAGGTGCTTGAAGGCACCGTGCCGACGCGCAAAACGCAGCAGCACCTGGACCGCTGCCTGACCTGCCGCAACTGCGAAACCACTTGCCCCAGCGGCGTGCAATACGGCCATTTGCTCGACATTGGCCGCAAGCTGGTGGACGCCCAGGTGCCGCGCCCGGCGGGCGAGCGCGCGCTGCGCTGGGCCTTGAAAGAAGGCCTGCCGTCACCGCTGTTTGGCCCGGCCATGGCCATGGGCCAGCTGGTGCGGCCGCTGCTGGCAAAAGCCTTGCAAAACAAGGTGCCAGAAAAAAAGAAGGCCGGCCACACACCCACCCGCGTACTCAACCGCAAGGTGCTGGTACTGGCAGGCTGTGTACAACCCGCCATGAGCCCCAACATCAACAGTGCCACGGCGCGGGTGTTTGATGCCGCCGGCATCCAGTGCGTGGTGGCGCCCAAGGCGGGTTGCTGCGGCGCCGTCAAGTTTCACCTCAACGACCAGGACGGTGGCATGGCGCAGATGCGCGCCAACATTGACGCCTGGTGGCCGCACATTGAAGCCGGTGTGGAGGGCATTGTGATCAACGCGTCAGGCTGTGGCGTGACCGTCAAGGACTACGGCCACATCCTGCATGACGACCTGCATTACGCCGCCAAGGCGAAGCGCGTGAGTGAACTCACCAAAGATGTCAGCGAATGGCTGCCCGAACTGGCGGGCAAGCTCAAGAACCAGGTATCAGGCAGCGCCAGCCGCATC
This sequence comes from Burkholderiales bacterium RIFOXYD12_FULL_59_19, assembly GCA_001771065.1. Classification (GTDB taxonomy): domain Bacteria; phylum Pseudomonadota; class Gammaproteobacteria; order Burkholderiales; family Burkholderiaceae_C; genus Rhodoferax. The sequence continues at coordinate 24,209 of MESQ01000080.1, forward strand.
GCCTTTCACCCACCATGCTCGATGCAGCATGGCATGCAATTGCGCGGCGGCGTAGAGAAATACATGGGCGAGCTGGGCTTTAACGTCAAGACCACGGGCTGCGAAGCGCACCTGTGCTGCGGCTCGGCAGGCACTTACAGCGTGCTCAACCCCACCATTTCCTACCAGCTGCGCGACCGCAAATTGGGCAATCTGGCCACCACCTTTGGCACCGACAAACCAGAGCAAATCGTGTCGGCCAACATTGGCTGCATCACCCACTTGCAAAGCGGTACCGACACACCCGTGCGGCACTGGATAGAAGTGCTTGACGAAGCGCTGCACAAATAAGCGCGCATGTGGGGGCGCCGCGCGGCCACCACGTCAATGCACGGCCCAAAGGCCGAACAGGTGAACAAATGGCCTGGGCGCCAGTGCCGTCGGCGTAAGCTGCCAGCGCCTCAAAGCGCTGGTGCATGGCGGCATCAAGCCCGCGCCCGATGCGCGCCAGGTCGGCCGACAGGCTGTCATCCAGCAAATTCATGCGTTCACAGGCTGGCAAAGTAGGCGTAGCGCATGCCGGGTGGGGCTGAAGCAATCAGCACATCGGCCAGTTCTTGGGCCACTTCCGTGGTGAAAAATCTGGTGTGGGCATAAGGTGGGATAGGCGTAAGGGCAAAATCGGCAGCGCTGCAAACTGATCGGCGAGTTAACCAGTATAAAAACACTTGTTTCACGTCCAGCACGATATACATCATAGGACTTACGCATAATTCACCCATGACTACCTTACCTCCCCTGCCTTGTTACCTCAACGGTGTGTTCACCCTGCTACCCGATGCCAAAATCAGCGTGATGGACCGCGGCTTCATTTTTGGCGACGGCGTCTATGAAGTGGTGCCGGCCTATGGCGGCCAGTTGTTTCGCTTTGCCGAACACATGGCACGGCTTGACCGCAGCCTGGCCGAAGTACGCATCACCAACCCGCTGACGCATGCCCAATGGGCCGACGTTGCACAGCAATTGATGGCGACGTTTTCCGCCGCCAAAGGCGTTGGCGCCGATGCGCTGGACCAGTTGATCTACATCCAGATCACCCGCGGCGTGGCCCTGCGCGACCACGTCATGCCCACCGACATCACACCCACCGTGTTTGTCATGACCAACGCCATGAAACTACCCACCGAGGCGCAGCGCAGCCAGGGTGTGGCCTGTGTCACGGCCGACGACTTCCGCTGGGAAAAGGCCCACATCAAGAGCACCAGCCTGCTGGGCGCCGTGTTTGCGCGCCAGATCAGCTTTGATGCCGGCGCCCTGGAAACCGTGATGTTCCGCAATGGCTTTTTAAGCGAAGCCGCTGCCAGCAACGTGTGGGTGGTCAAGGACGGCCGGGTGCTGGGCACACCCAAAGACAGCCTGGTGCTCGAAGGCATTCGTTATGGCCTGATCGAAGACATCTGCCGTACCCGTGGCATCCCGTTCGAGTTGCGCCGCATCAGCCGTGAAGAAGTGCAACAGGCCGACGAAGTGCTGTTGTCATCGGCCACCAAGGAAGTGCTGCCGGTGACCCTGCTCGACGGCCGGGCAGTTGGCAGCGGCCAGCCAGGCCCGGTGTGCGCCCAGCTGATGGCGGGCTACAACGAGGCCAAGGCGCAGTCGCTGACGCCAGCAGCCCACTGACCTTGCCGTGACCCGCCCATGCCGTCGGCCCAGGCGCACCTGACACCCGCCAGCGCCATGCTGCTGGCTGCTGGCCGCGGCGAGCGCATGCGCCCGCTCACCGACAGCTGCCCCAAGCCCTTGCTGAAAGTGCAGGGCAAGCCGCTGATGCGCTGGCAGCTGGAGGCACTGCAGCGCGGGGGCTGCGAGCAGGTGCTGATCAATACCGACTGGCTGGCTGAGCAGATCGTACAGGCGGCCCATCCGCCCGGTCTGGCCCTGCGCTACTCGCACGAAGGCCATGACTTTGGTGGCGCGCTGGAAACCGCCGGTGGCATTACGCGCGCGCTGCCCCAGCTGGACGAGGTGTTCTGGGTGCTGGCAGCCGATGTGTTCACGCCCGGTTTTGAGTTCAGTCAGGCAGCGCTGGCGCGCTTTGCCGCCAGCGACAAGCTAACGCACCTGTGGCTGGTGCCCAACCCGGCGCACAACCCGGCAGGCGACTTTGGCCTGCAAGCGATGGCTGATGACCCTGCACTGGCGCTGAATCTGCCCAAGGACGACCCGCGCCCGCGCTTAACCTTTTCCACCATCGGCCTGTACCGCCGCGCCCTGTTTGAGCCGCCGTGGTGCGACATCACGCCGGGCAACCCACAGGGCATCAAAGCCCCGCTGGCCCCCCTGTTGCGCCGCGCCATGGACCATGGCCTGGTGTCAGCCGAGCTGTACACCGGCCCCTGGACCGATGTCGGCACGCCAGAGCGGCTGGCCGAACTCAATGCGCTCGTTGATCGCACCTGCCATTTACCTTGAAAATCCAAAATAACAATTTCGATTTTCAAGGTGTTAATATCTCGTCATGATTGACCGAAGCCTGCTTTTTGAAGTGCTCACACAACGGCTGACCGAGTCGCGGGCGCTGGCCCTGCTTGGTGCCAGGCAAGTTGGCAAGACCACACTGGCGCAGCTGTACGCCTCGCGTCATAACTGCGTTTACTTTGACCTGGAGGACCCGCAGTCACTTGAACATTTGAGCCAGCCCATGGTGACGCTGGATGCGGCCCTGAGCGCTGGACGCACCGTCGTGATAGATGAGGTGCAGCGGCGGGCAGAACTGTTTCCGGTACTGCGCACACTGATCGACCGGCACGCCCGCAACAGCCAGTTTTTGTTGTTAGGCAGCGCATCACCGCTGCTGCTGCAGCAGTCTGGCGAGTCACTGGCGGGTCGTCTGGGCCTGTTGTATATGGGTGGCGTGGCACTTTCGGAGTGGACACACACCAACAGCAGCAGCAGTGCCAAAGGTTTGTCCCCTGTTCACATGAACCAGCTCTGGCTACGCGGCGGATTCCCGCGGGCGCTGCTGGCGCCCTCTGCCCGAGCTGCCATGCGCTGGTTGCGCGACTACCTGTCACTGGTCATTGAGCGCGACATGCCCCAAATGGGTTTGAACGTGGCGGCGCTGACCATGCAGCGCTTCTGGCGCCTGCTGGCGCACTACCATGGCCAGACCTGGAACGCGGCTGAGCCGGCACGCAGCCTGGGTGTGAGCGAGCCGACCGTGCGCAAATACCTGGACTTTTTGGTCGGCCTGCAACTCGTGCGTCAACTGCCACCGTGGCACGAAAATCTGGGCAAACGCCAAGTCAAGGCGCCCAAAATTTATATCCGCGACAGCGGCTTGTTGCACTATTTGTGGGGCGTGGAAGATGATGACGCGCTCTGGCTTCACCCCAAGAGCGGTGCCAGCTGGGAAGGCTTTGCCCTGGAGCAGGTGCTGCATGTCGCGCAACCTGATGAAGCCTATTTCTGGGCCACCCATTCAGGTGCCGAACTCGATTTATTGATGTTCAAGCGGGGGCTGCGCGTGGGGGTGGAGTTCAAGCGCATCGATGCCCCAAAAATCACGCCGTCCATGCTGATCGCCATTCAGGACCTGCACCTCGATGCCCTCTACGTGGTGTACCCCGGCCAGCGCCGTTATCACTTGCAGCCAAAAAGCGCCGCCATCAGTACCCCCATTGAAGCCATTCCGTTGAACGATTTGGCTACCCTTCCTGCCGACTGGAACTAAACCATGCCTACCCCTCATATCAACACCAAGATACACGCCCAACGCCGCGCCCAGCTCGCCCAAAAAATTGGCGCCGGTGGCATGGCCATCATCCCCACTGCACCCGAGCAGCAGCGCAACCGCGACAGCGACTTTCCGTACCGCGCCGACAGCTATTTTTATTACCTGACCGGTTTTACCGAACCCAAGGCCTGGCTGGTAGTGACCGGCGACGGCCGCAGCACGCTGTTTTGCCAACCCAAGGACATGGAGCGCGAAATCTGGGACGGCTACCGCCTCGGGCCGTTGGTAGCGCCTGAGCAGCTGGGGCTGGATGCGGCGTATTCGGTGGCCGAGCTTGATGCCCAATTGCCGGCCCTGATCGACGGCCGCGATGCCGTCTGGTACCCGTTTGCCACCCACAAGGGGCTGGAGACGCGCATCGACGGCTGGCTGGGCGGCCTGCGCGCCCGTGTGCGTTTTGGTACGCTGTGCCCGAAAACGCAGCACGACCTGTGCGGCGTGTTGGACGAAATGCGACTGCTCAAGGATGCCCATGAGCAAGCCACCATGCTGCACGCCGGACAAATCAGCGCGGGCGCCCACATTCGGGCCATGCAGGTCTCTGCCAACATGCTACGCGACGGGCAAGAGGTGCGCGAGTACCACCTGGAAGCCGAACTGCTGCACGAGTTCCGCCGCCACGGCGCGCAGTTTCCGGCCTACGGCTCCATCGTGGCCGCTGGCGCCAACGCCTGCGTGCTGCACTACCGTGCCGACCGTGGCTTGGTCAGGAACGGCGAATTGGTGCTGATTGACGCCGCCTGCGAGCTTGACGGTTATGCCTCGGACATTACCCGCGCATTCCCCGCCAATGGCGTCTTTACCGGGCCGCAGCGCACGCTGTATGAGATGGTGCTGGCGGCACAAGAGGCTGCCATTGCCGCCACCCATGCGGGCGCACGCTTTACCGACCCGCACGACGCCGCCGTCAAAGTGCTGGCGCAAGGCATGCTCGATGTGGGTTTGCTCGACCGCAACAAGGTCGGCAGCCTGGACGACGTGATTGCGCAACGTGCCTACTTTCAGTTTTACATGCACCGCACCGGCCATTGGATTGGTATGGACGTACACGACTGCGGCGACTACACCGAACCCAGCGAAATCGGCCAGGTGAGCACACGCCAGGACGCCCTCACCGGCGACACCATCAGAGACCGCCCGGCGCGCATTTTGCGCACTGGCATGGCACTCACCATCGAACCCGGCATTTACGTGCGCCCAGCCGAAGGTGTGCCTGAACACTTTCACAACATCGGCATCCGTATTGAAGACGACGCCATCGTGTCAGAGGGCGGCTGCACACTGCTGACCCGCGACGTGCCGGTGGGCGTGGCCGACATTGAGGCGCTGATGCGCGGTTAAAACAGATACCACTCAGGAAAGAGCTACCACCATGCCGCTCAAAAGCAGTTCCGATTCCGCCCGTGGCACCGAAGGCAAAAACGGTGTCCAGTCCCTTGAAATTGGCATGACGATTCTGCGTGCCATCAGCGGTGGCCACCGTGCCATGATGCTCAAGGACATTGCTGCGGCGGCTGACATGCCGGCCAGTAAAGTGCACCGCTATATCGTCAGCCTGGTACGCGCCGGACTGGTGGAGCAAGACCCCATGAGCGCGCGCTACGACCTGGGGCCATTTGCCCTGAGCCTGGGACTGGTGGCGGTGGAGCGCCTGGACCGGGTCAAAATCGGCCTGCAAGCCATTGCCGAACTGCGCGATGAGGTCAACCAGACCATCGCGCTGGCGGTCTGGAGCGACAACGGCCCGGTCATCATCCGCTCATTGCGCCCCTACCGCCCCATCACCGTCAACGTGATCACCGGCAGCGCCCTGCAACTGCTCACCTCGGCCAGCGGCCGGATTTTTGCGGCCTATTTACCGCGCAGCACCACCAATGCGCTGATTGGGCGTGAACGCGCCACACTGGCCTTGCCGCCAGCACTGCAAACCGAAGTTGGCATTAATGCCATGCTGGCCCAGGTACGCACTGACAAGCTGTCTGTGGTCAGCGACTACCACCTGGTGCCAGGAGTTACGGCAGCAGCCGCGCCTGTTTTCAATTTCAAGCACGAAATCACCCTGTCGGTACTGGCCATCGGCGTCAAAAGCATGATCGACCTGACGCCCGACGGCAAAGTGGTGACCGCCCTGAAACGCTGCGCCCAGAATCTGTCGCTGCGGCTGGGGCATGTCGAGCAGGACACCTGAGCCGGATGGCCGGACGGCCGATCAACCCAACCACCCCGGATTGGCATCCGGGCTACAAACTGTCAACATCCGCCACCCGTAGCCCGGATAAAGCGCAGCGTAATCCGGGGCCACCAGCAACTGCCCCACGTTTAAACACCTGACCAACCTGAAAAAACCCTTTCAGTCCATCTCAAAAAAATTTTTGAATATCATTTGACAGAACTAGTTCCTTAATGCAGAATTCAATCCAATAAACCGCCTGGCTTGACTCGCCAAAAAAACAACAGGAGACAACGCATGTTGACGTGCTCAACCCGTTCCGGGTGTTTTGAATCTGCCGCCAGGAGCGCCTGATGCTGGCCGAATTTCTGCAATTCCTGTTTTCCGGCATCACGGTGGGCGCCACCTACGCGCTCGCCGCGTTGGGTTTCACGCTGATCTACAACGCCAGCAATGTGATCAACTTTGCGCAGGGCGAATTCATCATGCTCGGCGGCATGCTGGCGGTGTTTTTCACCCAGGGCGGCCTGCCCATGCCGGTCGCGCTGGCGCTGGCCATTGCGCTGCCGGCACTGGTCGGCGTGGTGGTTGAAAAGCTGGCGATTGAGCCGGTCAAGGGCGCCGAGTCGGTCACGCTGATCATCATCACCATTGGCGCTTCGCTGGTCATTCGTGGTCTGGTTCAGGTCTGGCTGGGCAAAGGCACCTTCAGCCTGCCGGCGTTTTCTGGCGATGTACCGCTGCAAATTCTGGGTGCCACGTTGATGCCGCAAAGCCTGTGGGTGCTGGGTGTCACGGCCATTGTGGTGGTGGCGCTGTGGTACTTTTTTAACCGCACCTTACACGGCAAGGCCATGCTGGCCACCTCCTACAACCGGGTCGCGGCCGAGCTGGTCGGCATCAACACAAACTGGGTGCTGTTTTTGAGCTTTGCCATGTCGGCGGCACTGGGCGCACTGGGGGGCATTCTGGTGACACCCATCACACTCACCTCGTATGACGTGGGCATCATGCTCGGGCTCAAGGGTTTTGTGGCCGCCGTGGTCGGTGGCCTGGGTAACGGCCTGGGCGCGGTGGTCGGCGGCTTGCTGGTAGGTATTCTGGAAGCCATGGGCGCGGGCTACATCTCGTCGTCTTACAAGGATGCGATCCCGTTTGTGCTGATCCTGCTGATCTTGTTCTTCATGCCGCGCGGTCTGTTTGGTGGCAAATCCACGGATCGGGTCTGAGCATGAAAAAGAGTCCTTTCATTGGCCTGTACATCATCATGGCCGTGTTACTGGTGCTGCCCTTTGTGCTGCCCAACAGCTTTTATGTCGACCTGGCGATCCGCATGGCCATCAACGCCATCATCGTGCTGGGGCTGAACCTGCTGATTGGTTTTGCCGGCCAGATCAGCCTGGGTCATGCCGGTTTTCTGGGCATCGGGGCCTACGCCACGGCGGCACTGCCGAGCCATTTTGGCTGGCACCCGATGCTGGCCTTGCTGGCCGGGGCCGCAGCGGCTGGTTTGCTGGCAGCCATTGTGGCGCGGCCAATTTTCAAGCTCAAGGGCCATTACCTGGCCATGGCCACCCTGGGCCTGGGCATCATCATCAACATCGTGGTGCGCAACGAAGCGGCCTGGACCGGTGGTCCGGACGGCATGCCGGTGCCCGCCATGAGCCTGGCCGGATTCGAGATTTCGGGTGATAAACACTGGTACTGGATCGTTGCCGTGCTGCTGTCGGTCAGTGTCTGGGCCTCCCTGAACCTGATTGACTCACCCTTTGGCCGGGCGCTGCGTGCGCTGCACGGCAGCGAGGTGGCATCCAAGGTGGTGGGGGTCGACGTGGTGCGTTACAAGGTAGCCATCTTTGTGTTGTCGGCCGTGTTTGCCAGCATCATGGGCAGCGTCACCGCGCATTACGTGGGTTTTGTCACGCCCAACCTGGCGGACTTCTTCCACTCGATTGAGCTGGTCACCATGGTGGTGATCGGCGGCATGGCCTCGGTCTATGGCTCGGTGGTGGGCGCCGTGCTGCTCACGGCCCTGCCGCAGGCGCTGACCTCGTTTGAAGGCTGGGAAACCGTGATCTTTGGCGCCATTTTGATGCTGTGCATGATCTTTCTGCCCAAGGGCCTGGTGCCCACCCTGGCCGCCAAATTCAGCAGCGGAGAATGAACATGGCCCTGCTTGAAGTCAAAGACCTGTCGATCCACTTTGGTGGTGTCAAGGCGGTGCAAAACGTCAGTTTTACCATTGACGCCGGTATTGTCTACGCGGTAATCGGCCCCAACGGCGCCGGTAAAACCACGCTGTTCAACCTGATCACCGGGGTCTACACGCCGACCACCGGCACGATTTTGCTCGACGGTGAATCCATCGGTGGCAAATCGCCGGACGCGCTGGCCCGCCGGGGCGTGGCGCGCACGTTCCAGAACCTGCAAATCTGCATGAACATGGACGCCATTGAAAACGTCATGGTCGGGGCGCATTTGCGGCTGGACCGCAACCTGCTCAAGGCCGCCCTGCGCTGGCCCGTACTCAAACGCCGCGACCGCGAATTGCGTGGTGAGGCGGCTGAACTGATGCGCTTTGTCGGCTTGCAAGACTACATCAACACACGCGCCGACAGCATGCCCTACGGCGCGCTCAAACGGCTGGAAATTGCCCGCGCCCTGGCCATGAAGCCGCGCCTGATTTTTCTGGACGAACCCGCTGCCGGTCTCAACCCCAAGGAAACCATCGAGGTGGATGCACTGGTGCGCAAGGTGGCCGATTCGGGCGTCACGGTGGTGCTGGTCGAGCACGACATGAAGATGGTGATGAACCTCTCGGACCGCATTCTGGTGCTGGACTACGGCAGGAAGCTGACCGAGGGCACAGGCTTGGAGGTGCGCAGCAACCCCGATGTGATTGCCGCTTATCTGGGCGCGCACGCCTGAACCCAAGGGACACCATGGACGCACTCAACATCATCAGCCAGGACCACAGCAACATGTGGCGGCTGGCCATCACCATCGACCACATCGCCACCGACATTGAACAAGGCGCCCCCGTCGAGTCGGCATTTTTTAATGCAGCCTTTGACTACATCGACCAGTTTGTCGACCGCTTTCACCACCCGAAAGAAGACGACTATCTGTTTCGCTTGCTGCGCCTGCGCAGTACCGAAGCCGCAGACATTCTGGACCAGCTGGAGCTGGAACACCGAGAAGGTCCGGACACGCTTGCCGCCTTACGCGCCAGGGTCATGGCCGCAGCCGCCGGAGAGTTGTCGGGCGCCCAGATCGCCACCGAACTGCGCAACTACACGGCCATCCTGAAGAACCACATCCGGACCGAAGAAAAATCGGTTCTGCCGCTGGCACGCAACAGTTTGATTGCTGCGGACTGGGCTGAAATCAACCAGGCGTTTCTGGACAACAGCGACCCTGTTTTTGGCGAAAAGGCGCAGGCAGAGTTTCGCCAGCTCTACCACCGTGTGGTCAGTCTGGCGCCTGAGTCGGTGGGCCTGGGCGGCCACAGCGAAGGCACGCTGCAACCGCTGCCGCAGCGCACCCAAAACGAGGTGCAACTGCGCGTCGAAGGCATGGAAAGCTGTTACGGCCGCATCAAGGCACTCAAAGGCATCAGCCTGGAAGTGCGCCGGGGCGAAACCGTGGCCCTGGTCGGCGCCAACGGGGCGGGCAAGACCACGTTTTTACGCACCCTGTCGGGCGTGCAACCCATGAGCGCGGGCAGCATCCATTTCAAGGGCGAAGACATCAGCAAGCTGCGATCCGACAAACGCATGCGACGCGGCATTTGCCAAAGCCCCGAAGGCCGCCAGGTGTTCGGCCCGCTGTCGATTGAAGACAACCTGCGGCTGGGCGCCTACACCCAGCCACGCGCGCAGGTGGAAGGCGACATGGAAAAGATTTTCACCATGTTCCCGATCCTGAAAGAAAAACGCGCGCTGCCGGCGGGCACCCTGTCAGGCGGCCAGCAGCAAATGCTGGCGATTGGCCGCGCGCTGATGGGCCGCCCCAGCCTGCTGTTACTCGACGAGCCATCCATGGGTCTGGCGCCGCTGCTGGTGGAAGAAGTCTTTAACGTCATCAAGATGCTCAAGAGCCAGGGCATGACGATTTTGCTGGTCGAACAAAACGCCTTTGCTGCGCTGGCCATTGCCGACCGCGGCTACGTGTTGGAGACCGGCACCGTCACCCTGACCGGCACCGGCCAGGAACTCATCAGCAACGAACAGGTGCGCGCCGCGTACCTCGGAATGTAAATAGAACCCCAAGGAAAACACATGATCAAAAAATTTGCATCCCAGGCCGACCTCGAGGTCAAGAAGACCACCTTTGCCCAGCTCTCCGAGCACTGTTGGGCCTACACCGCCGAGGGCGACCCCAACACCGGCGTCATCATTGGTGACGACGCGGTGCTGATTTGTGACGCGCTGGCGACGCCGGTGATGGCGCAAAGCCTGATTGCCGAAATCCGAAAGGTGTCTGACAGACCCATCAAATACGTGGTGCTGTCGCACTACCACGCGGTGCGTGTGTTGGGCGCCTCAGGTTACAAAGATGCGGGCATGCAGGAAATCATTGCCAGCCAGGGCACTTACGAGATGATTGTCGAGCGCGGCGCGCAAGACATGCAGTCTGAGTACGAACGTTTTCCGCGCCTGTTTGACGCCTTTGACTCCATCCCCGGCCTGACCTGGCCCACCATGGTGTTCAAGGACGAGATGACGCTGTGGATGGGCAAGCTCGAAGTCAAGATCATGCATCTGGGCCCCGGCCACACCAAGGGTGACACTATTGTCTGGGTGCCCTCGGAAAAAGTGCTGTTTTCGGGCGACCTGATGGAAGCCGATGCCGCTTGTTACACCGGCGATGCCCAACTGGAAGAATGGCCCGCCACGCTGGACGCGCTGGTGGCCCTGAAGCCCGAAAAAATCGTGCCCGGCCGTGGCCCGGCGCTTGACACGCCTGAGCGTGTGGCCGCCGGCCTGGCTTACACCCGTGATTTCGTCAGCACCTTGCTGAGCTCGGCCAAAGAAGCGGTAGCCCAGGGCATGAACCTGAACCAGGCCATGGCGCATTGCCGCAAGGCGATGGACCCCAGGTTTGGCCAGGTCTTTATTTACGAACACTGCCTGCCGTTTGACGTGACCCGCGCCGTGGACGAGGCCAGCGGCATCAAACACCCACGCATCTGGACGGCTGAGCGCGACAAGGAAATGTGGCACGGCCTGCAAGCGGCTAAATAAGTCACACCAACATCGGCACAAAAAAATTTAACACCAGAGACAAGCCATGTTGAGCACTTACCAGTATCCAAAATTTGACTACATCCGCCCGCCAGAGCACTCTGGTGCTGACAAAAAGCGCTACCCCGTGGTGGTGGTGGGCGCCGGCCCGGTGGGGCTGGCGGCGGCCATTGAGCTGGCGCAGTCCGGCGTGCCGGTGGTGCTGCTGGACGACGACGACACCGTGTCGGTGGGTTCGCGCGGCGTCTGTTACGCCAAGCGCACGCTTGAAGTGCTGGACCGCCTGGGTCTGGGTGAGCCTTGTATGGACAAGGGGGTGAGCTGGAACGTGGGGCGCACATTTTTCCGCGAGCAAGAGGTGTACAACTTCAACCTGTTGCCGCAGCCTGACCACAAGCGTCCCGGCATGATCAACCTGCAGCAGTATTACCTGGAAGAGTTCGAGGTGAAGCGCGCCCAGGAGTTGCCTAATCTGGACCTGCGCTTCAAAAACAAGGTGGTGTCCGTGACACCTCAAGGTGATGGCGCCACGCTGCAAGTGGAAACCCCGGACGGCATTTACTCTCTGGAAACCGACTGGCTGGTGGTGGCCGACGGCGCCCGCAGCGGTATTCGCCGCCTGATGAATCTGGACATTGAAGGCAAGATTTTCAAGGACCGTTTCCTGATTGCCGACGTGGTCATGAAGGCCGATTTTCCGCACGAACGCTGGTTCTGGTTTGACCCGCCGTTTCATCCGGGACAGTCGGTGCTGTTGCACCGCCAGGCCGACAACGTGTACCGCATCGACTTCCAGTTGGGCTGGGACGCCGACCCCGAAGAAGAGAAGAAGCCCGAAAAAGTCATTCAACGCATCAAGGCCATGCTCGGTGATGACCGTGAGTTTGAGCTGGAATGGGTCAGCGTCTACACCTTCCAGTGCCGCCGCATGAACGCCTTTACCCACGGCCATGTGCTGTTTGTGGGTGACGCGGCACACCAGGTGTCGCCATTTGGCGCGCGCGGTGCCAACTCCGGCATTCAGGACACCGACAACCTGTGCTGGAAACTCAAATTGGTGGTGGAAGGCAAGGCCCCGCCCGAATTGCTCGACACCTATTCAGAAGAACGGGTCTTTGCCGCCGAGGAAAACCTGCTCAACTCGACCCGCTCCACCGACTTCATCACGCCCAAAAGCAAAACCTCGCTGACGTTTCGCAACGCCGTGCTGAGCCTGGCGCGCAACCATGCCTTTGCGCGTGGGCTGGTCAATTCTGGCCGTTTGTCGGTGCCGAGTCACCTCACCGAGTCACGCCTGAACACACCCGATGACGGCAGTTTTGCCGGCGACATGGTGCCCGGCGCGCCGATGGACGATGCGCCGATGCTGGTGGACGGCCAGGAAGCCTGGCTGCTGGATCAGGTGGGCAATCGCTTTGCGGTGCTGCTATTTGTCAATGACACCGCAAGCGTTGATGCCAGGCTGCTAGCCAGTTGCCAGGTCGTGGCGGGCGGCCCGCTGGCACCCGAGGTGGTGCTGGTCGCGACCAAAGTTGGCGCCGCAACGCCAGGCCTGCGCGTACTCGAAGACCGTGCCGACCGTTTTGCCGAGCGTTATGACGCGCAGCACGGCAGTTGCTACCTGGTGCGACCCGACCAGCATGTGGCCGCGCGCTGGCGCAGCTTTGACGCGGCGCAAGTCGGCACCGCCCTGGCCCGCGCCACCTGCAATCTGTCCTAAGGAGCCCATGATGCCGCTCAACCTGCAAGCCAATTTTTCCGAGCCCGGTCAACGCTACTTTCGCGCCTTCACCCCCGGCGACGATTTTTACCAAACGCTGATCGACACCCACCGTGACCTCAGCGACGAGCAAAGCGCCATGGTCAACGCCAAGCTGGTGCTGCTGCTGGCCAACCATATAGGCGACATCACCGTGCTGCGTGAAGCCATGCACATTGCCCACAACGACGCTTAATCAGTTGAGGACAGCGCTGGCTCGCCAGGCGTAGCTGCGGTCTGTCCCACAAGTAACAAGGTAAACCCGATGCAAATCCAGAAAATCCACCATGTGGCCTACCGCTGCAAAGATGCCAAACAAACCGTGGAGTGGTACGGCAAGTACCTCAACATGGCCTTCATCCTGGCGATTGCCGAGAACGAGGTGCCTTCCACCCACGAGCCCGATCCCTACATGCACGTCTTTCTGGACGCGGGCGGCGGCAATGTGCTGGCGTTTTTTGAGCTGCCCACCCAACCCGAGATGAGCCGCGACCTGAACACGCCGACCTGGACACAGCATCTGGCGATGCAGGTGGCCACGGTCGACGAACTGTTGGAAACCAAGGCCAAGCTGGAAGCCGATGGCATCGAAGTGGTGGGGCCCACCGACCACACCATCTTCAAGTCGATCTACTTCTTTGACCCCAGCGGCCACCGGCTGGAACTGGCCGCCAACACCGGCACACCCAAGATGGCCAAGATGCTCGACGAGACCAAGTGGGACATGCTCAACGAATGGGCCATCACCAAAAAAGCCCCGCAGCACGCCCGCTGGATGCACGACGGCTCTTATGCCGGGGAGTAAACACGCATGAAGCTTGCCACACTCAAACAAGGCGGGCGCGACGGCACGCTGGTGGTGGTCAACCGCGCCTTGACCCACTGCCGCGCCGTACCCGCCATTGCCCGCACCCTGCAAGCTGCGCTGGACGACTGGGAGGCTTGCGAGCCGCAGTTGCGCCAGGTGTATGAAGCCCTCAACAGCGGCGCCTTCAGCAACCCGGATGTGTTTGACCCGGCGCTGTGCCATTCACCGCTGCCACGCGCCTACCAGTGGGCCGACGGCTCGGCCTATGTCAACCATGTGGAGCTGGTGCGCCGCGCCCGCGGTGCCGAGTTGCCGCCGTCATTCTGGACCGACCCACTGATGTACCAGGGCGGCTCGGACTCGTTTGTCGGTCCGCGTGACCCCGTTTATGCCCTGTCCGAAGACTGGGGCATTGACCTAGAAGCCGAGGTGGCGGTGGTCACTGGCGACGTCAGCATGGGCTGCAGCGTGGCAGACGCCGCCAAGTCGGTGCGCCTGCTGATGCTGGTCAACGACGTCTCGTTGCGCAACCTGATCCCGGCGGAGCTGGCCAAGGGTTTTGGCTTCTTCCAGTCCAAACCGGCCAGCGCCTTCAGCCCGGTGGCGGTCACGCCCGACGAGTTGGGTGCCGACTGGCAAGATACCCGGGTACACCGGCCTTTGACCGTGCACCTGAATGGCGCCTTGTTTGGCCAGCCCGATGCGGGCACCGACATGGTCTTCAACTTTGCCCAGCTCATTGCCCACGCGGCGAAAACACGGGAACTGGCAGCGGGTTCGGTCATTGGCTCGGGCACGGTGTCCAACAAACAGGGCGACCTGCAAGGCTCGTCAATTGCCAATGGTGGTGTCGGCTACTGCTGCATTGCCGAGGTGCGTATGTACGAGACGATCGCGTCCGGCCAAGCGCAAACCAGCTACATGAAGTTTGGCGACCGCGTGCAGATCGATATGACCGACCGCTTTGGCGCCTCGATTTTTGGCGCCATTGCGCAGACCGTCACCCGTTATCCAGGCGCTGCAGCGCCAAATTAATTGGACTCTGACCCCCATTATTTTTTTCAAGAAAATCCCATGAACCATCCCCTGTTTGAAAAACACCGCGCCAAGCTTGACGCCGCGCTCAACGCCATCCACAGCCGTGACTACTGGGCCGCGTACAACGAGATGCCTAGCCCCAAGAGCTATGGCGAAACCGCCCCCGCAGACGGCAAACTCGCGTTTGAGGCCCATCTGGGTCAGAAGTTTGACCTGCAGCAGCCCGGCACCACGGCCTGGCTAGCGCCAGAGGTGTCGCCGTTTGGCATTGACCTGAATGTGCAATACCCGGTATGCGACATCGAGGCGCTGATTGGCGCTGGCCAGCTCGCCATGGTCGGCTGGCAGGCAGTCGGGGTGGAGGGCCGCACCGGCCTGTGCATCGACATGCTGGATCGCCTGAACGCCCAGAGTTTCGAGATCGCCCACGCCGTCATGATGACCACCGGCCAGGGCTGGATGATGGCGTTCCAGGCGGGCAGCCCGCACGCCCAAGACCGTGGCCTGGAGGCGGTGACCTACGCTTACCGCGAGCAAAGCTTTGTGCCTGCCGAGGCCACCTGGGAAAAGCCGCAAGGCAAGAATCCGCCGCTGGTCATGAAAAAGCATTTTCAGATCGTCGGCCGCGGTGTGGCCGTGGTCGTGGGTTGCGCCACTTTTCCGACCTGGAACACCTATCCCGGCCTGTTTGCCGCGCTGGCGACCGGCAACCCGGTCATCATCAAACCGCATGACCACGCGGTGCTGCCCGCCGCCATCACGGTGCGCACCCTGCGCGCGGTGTTGGCCGAGCACGGCATGGACCCCAATCTGGTCAGCCTGTGTGTGCCGTCCAGGCCCGAAACCACGCAGGCGCTGGTGACCCATGCGGCGGTGAAATCGGTCGACTTCACCGGCGGCAACGTGTTTGGCCAGTGGCTCATCGACCACTGCCGCCAGGCCCAGGTCTATGCCGAGCTGGCCGGTGTGAACAACATCGTGATCGACTCGACCGACGCCTACAAACCCATGTTGCGCAACCTGGCCTTCACCCTGTCGCTGTACTCGGGCCAGATGTGCACCACCTCGCAAGCGCTGTTGGTGCCCGCGGGCGGCATTGACACCGAAGACGGCCACAAGACCTATGACGAGGTGTGCGCCGACCTGGCCCGCGCCATCGAGGGCTTTCTGGCCAAGCCCGAGGTGGCTTTTGCCGTGCTGGGCGCGGTGCAATCCCAAGCCACGCTGGCGCGTATCACGCTGGCCGAAAGTGGCACTTTGGGCCGGGTGCTGCTGGCGTCCAAAAAACTCGACAACCCCGAGTTCCCCAAGGCCGAAGTACGCACCCCGGTGCTGCTGGCCTGCGACGCGGCTGATGAAGCGGCCTACATGGAAGAGCGTTTTGGCCCCATCACGTTTGTCGTCAAGGTGGCGGACACCGCAGCCGCCATCGCGCTGTCGGAGCGCATCATCAACAGCCACGGTGCGCTCACGGCCGGTCTCTACTCGACCCGTGCCGACGTCATCGACGCCATGACGGCCACCACCTGGCGTTCCAAAGTGGCCCTGTCGATCAACCTGACCGGTGCAGTGTTTGTGAACCAGTCTGCTGCGTTCTCCGACTACCACGGCACCGGCGGCAACCCGGCGGCCAATGCCTCGTATTCGGACTCGGCCTTTGTCGCCAACCGCTTCCGGGTGGTGCAGCGCCGTTATCACGTTTGAGGCTTTACCATGACCTACCAGAACATTCGTTTTGAAGCCCGGGACGGCATTGCCCGCCTGACGCTCAATCGCCCGGAAAAGCTCAACAGCTTCACCGGCGCCATGCACGCCGAATTGCGCGCCGCGCTCGATGCTGTGCAGCACGACAAAAGCGTCCGCGTGCTGGTCATCACTGGTGCCGGGCGTGGCTTTTGTGCCGGGCAAGACCTGGCCGACCCCGACATGGCCATGGGTGTGCGTGGGCCCGACATTGGTAACGTGGTGGAGCAAAACTACAAACCGCTGATTCTGGCCTTGCAAAACCTGCGCGTGCCGACCGTTGCACAAGTCAACGGCATTGCCGCCGGGGCCGGGGCCAGCCTGGCACTGGCCTGTGATCTGGTGATTGCCGGCAAGTCCGCAGCCTTCTTGCAGGCCTTCAGCAAGATCGGCCTGATTCCCGACACCGGTGGTACCTGGTTTTTGCCACAACGCGTGGGCATGGCACGGGCCATGGGGCTGGCGCTGCTGGCAGAAAAACTGCCCGCCGAAAAAGCGGCTGAATGGGGCCTGATCTGGCAAGCCGTGGACGATGCGGATCTGACGTCCACGGTGAACCAGCTCGCCGCCCAGTTGGCTGCCATGCCGACCAAGGCGCTGGTGCGCACCCGCGCCGCCATGCACGCCGCACCCAACCACACGCTGGAACAGCAGCTCAACATGGAAGGCGGCTTTATGCGCGAGCTGGGCTGGAGCCCGGACTTTGCCGAAGGTGTGGCCGCCTTCATGGAAAAGCGCGCGCCCAAATTCACCGGAAACTAACAACCCCATGACACAAGCGCTCTCCAAACACGCAGTGGTCGCCGTCATCGGTGCCGGTGCCATGGGCGCCGGTATTGCCCAGGTGGCCGCATTTGGCGGGCACCCGGTCAAGCTGCTCGACAACCGCCCCGGCGCAGCCGCCCAGGCGATTGAGGGCATTCGTGCCCAGTTTGAAAAAATGGCGGCCAAGGGCAAAATCAGCCCCGAGACTGCCACCGCTGCGGGCGCTCGCTTGCAGGCGGTCGCGCAACTGGTGGACCTGTTTGATGCGGCCCTGGTGGTGGAAGCCATTGTGGAAAATCTGCAGGTCAAGCAGACGCTGTTCAAGGCGCTGGAAACCGTGGTGTCCAAGGGCTGCATTCTGGCCAGCAACACCTCGTCGATTTCCATCACCGCCATTGGTGCAGCGCTCACGGGCCCGCAACGCCTGGCGGGCTTGCACTTCTTTAATCCGGCACCCTTGATGGCGCTGGTGGAGGTGGTGTCGGGTCTGGCCACTGCGCCGGAAGTGGCCAGCACCTTGTATGACACCGCGCTGGCCTGGGGCAAGACCCCGGTGCACGCCAGGTCCACCCCCGGTTTTATCGTCAACCGGGTCGCGCGCCCGTATTACGCCGAAGCCTTGCGTGTGCTGACCGAGGGTGGTGCCGATTGCGCCACGCTTGATGCCTGCTGCCGCGAGGCGGGGGCCTTTCGCATGGGACCGTTCGAGCTGATGGACATGATTGGCCATGACGTCAACTTTGCAGTCACCAGCTCGGTGTGGCGCGCGTTTTTTAACGATCCGCGCTTTTTGCCCTCACTGATTCAGCAAGACCTGGTGGACGCCGGTTTTCTGGGTAAAAAATCTAGCCGGGGTTTTTACAACTACCAGGAAGGCGCCAGCAAACCGCAGCCCGTTACCGTGCCAGCGCTGGCCCGGCCCCATGACATCGTGCTGTACGGTCAGTCTGCCGCAGCCCGGGCCCTGGCCCTGCGCCTGCAAGCCAATGGCGTTGGTTTCACCCGGACGCAAGCCATGGGCACCACCCTGGCCACTGCGGGGGCGGCCTCCCTGCGCATCACCGATGGCCGCACCGCCACCCGCTGTGCCTTTGACAGCCAAACGCCCAACACCGTGCTGGTGGATTTGGCACTGGACTACCAAACAGCCACCCGGCTGGCCGTGAGTGTGGCCGCCCAGTGCGACGACACGGCCGCCAACTGCGCCATCGGCTTGCTGCAGGCGGCGGGTTTTGCCGTGTCGCAGCTGCAGGACATTCCCGGCCTGATCGTCATGCGCACCGTGGCCATGCTGGCCAATGAGGCCGCGGATGCCGTCAACCAGGGCGTCTGTGACGCCGCCGCTGTCGACACCGCGATGCGCCTGGGCGTCAATTACCCCTGCGGTCCGCTGGCTTGGGCCAACAGCATTGGCCTGGCGCAGGTCAGTACTGTGCTGGGTCATCTGGCGCAAACCTATGGCGAAGACCGCTACCGCACCTCGCCCTTGATCCAACACCACGTTTTTGCTGCAAAGGACTTTTCATGACCGACCAACTCACCGACCCACAGGCCTTAGCCGACGCCGTCACCCAGGCCATGTGGTCGCGCGACCGCGCCACACAAGGCCTGGGCATGCAAATTTTGAGCGTCAAGCCGGGTTACGCGCTGATCGCCATGCCGGTGCGCGGTGACATGGTCAATGGCCACCACATCTGCCACGGTGGCTTCATGTTCATCCTGGCCGACAGCGCCTTTGCCTTTGCCTGCAACAGCTACAACCAGAACACCGTGGCCTCAAGTTGCAACATCGATTTTCTGGCGCCGGCCCATGCGGGCGATGTGCTGGAGGCCGAAGCGGTGGAGCGCTCGCTGGCGGGCCGCACCGGGGTATACGACATCACGGTGCGCACCCGCATAGGCAAAACGGTGGCGCTGTTTCGCGGCAAGAGCTACCGCATCAAGGGCGAAGTGATTGCCGGCCTGCAGCAAATCGATGCCGCCAATTGACCCGCCTGGCCGACTGAAGTCAGCCCTATAGAACCCGGAGCCAGCAAGACAGGCACCGCTATTTCACGTTTAGGAGACCCACATGACCGTCAAACAACCCCAACCCGGCGAACTTGAAGCCATTGAAACCGCCAGCCGCGACGAAATCTCGGCGCTGCAACTGGAACGCCTCAAATGGTCTTTACAGCACGCCTATGACAACGTGCCGTTTCATAAAAAGGCCTTTGACGACAAAGGCGTCCACCCCAGCGATCTGAAAACCCTGGCCGACCTGGCCAAGTTTCCATTCATGACCAAGACCGCGCTACGCGACCAGTACCCCTTTGGCCTGTTTGCCGTACCCAAGGAAAAAGTGGCGCGACTGCACGCATCAAGCGGCACCACTGGCAAGTCGATCGTGGTTGGCTACACGCTCAAAGACATCGACAACTGGGCCAATCTGGTGGCGCGCTCGATCCGCGCCGCCGGTGGCCGTGCCGGCGACATGCTGCACAACGCCTACGGCTACGGCATGTTCACCGGTGGCCTGGGCGCACACTACGGCGCCGAGCGCCTGGGTTGCACCGTGGTGCCGATGTCGGGTGGGCAGACCGAAAAGCAGGTGCAGCAAATTGTTGATTTCCAGCCGCAAATCATCATGGTCACGCCCAGCTATTCGCTGGTGATTGCCGAAGAATTCGAGCGTCTGGGCATCACGCCGGATCAAATCTCGCTCAAGATCGGCATCTTTGGTGCCGAGCCCTGGGGCGAAGGCATGCGCAAAGAGATCGAACGCAAACTGGGCATTGACGCCATCGATATCTACGGCTTGACCGAAGTCATGGGCCCCGGCGTGGCCTGTGAATGCATCGAATCGAAAGACGGCCCGGTAATCTGGGAAGACCACTTTTACCCCGAGATCATCGACCCCGAAACCGGCGAGGTGCTACCGGACGGCTCTGACGGCGAACTGGTGTTCACCTCGCTGACCAAAGAAGCTTTTCCTGTGATTCGTTACCGCACCCGCGACCTGACGCGACTGCTGCCACCCACCTCGCGCGCGTTCCGGCGCATGGGCAAGATCACCGGCCGCTCGGACGACATGCTGATCGTGCGCGGTGTCAATGTGTTCCCGAGCCAGATCGAAGAGCAGATCCTGCGCGACAAGCGGCTCTCGGGCAACTACCAGATTTTGCTAAGCCGCGATGGCCATCTGGACAACGTCGAGGTGCGCTGCGAACTACAACGCGAATTCTCCGGCAAGCTGTCGGCGGCGGACGTGGCCGTCATCAGCAAAGAGTTGCAACACCACATCAAGACCATCGTCGGCATCTCGACCCGGGTCACCGTGCTGGAGTTCGAGGCGATTCCGCGCACCCAAACCGGCAAGGCGCGCCGCCTGATTGATGAGCGGCCCAAGCAACTCTAAGGAAGCCACCATGACCGAAGCCTTTATTTGTGATGCCATTCGCACCCCCATTGGCCGCTACGGCGGTGCACTGGCGGGTGTGCGCGCTGACGACCTGGCCGCCATCCCGCTCAAAGCCCTGATGGAACGCAACCCCCAGGTCAACTGGGCCAGTGTGGACGACATCATTTATGGCTGCGCCAACCAGGCCGGTGAAGACAACCGCAACGTGGCACGTATGGCCGGCCTGCTGGCTGGCCTGCCCATTGAGGTGCCGGGCACCACGGTGAACCGCTTGTGCGGTTCGTCGCTGGACTGCGTTGGCATGGCGGCGCGCGCCATCAGGTCGGGCGACACCGAGCTGATGATTGCCGGTGGTGTGGAAAGCATGTCGCGCGCGCCTTTTGTTATGGGCAAGGCCGAGTCAGCCTACTCGCGCAGCGCCGCCATTTTTGACACCACCATTGGCTGGCGTTTTCCCAACCCGGTCATGAAGAAACTTTTTGATACCCATTCGATGCCGCAAACCGCTGACAACGTGGCGGCCGACTTCAACATCTCGCGGGCCGACCAGGATGCGTTTGCCGTGCGCTCGCAGCAGCGCTGGGCTGCAGCCCACGCTGCTGGCCGCTTTGCCGACGAGCTGATCCCGGTGCGGATTACGCGCAAAAAAGGGGACCCGGTGGTGCTCGACACCGACGAACACCCACGCCCCGAGACCACGCTGGACATGCTGGCCAAACTCAAGGGCGTCAATGGCCCCGAGTTGTCGGTGACGGCGGGTAATGCCTCTGGGGTCAACGACGGTGCCTGTGCCCTGTTGATCGCCAGCGCCGCCGCCGCGCAAGCCAACGGCCTGGTCCCTCGCGCGCGCATCGTGGCCATGGCGGCGGCCGGTGTGGCACCGCGCATCATGGGTTTTGGCCCGGCCCCGGCGGTGCGCAAGGTGCTGGCCAAGGCCGGCCTGAGACTCGACCAAATGGATGTGATCGAACTCAATGAAGCCTTTGCGGCACAGAGCCTGGCGGTGCTGCGCGACCTCGGACTCAAGGACGACGAGGCGCGGGTCAACCCCAATGGTGGTGCCATTGCGATGGGGCATCCCCTGGGTATGAGTGGTGCGCGGTTGGTCACAACCGCCATGTACGAACTGGCACGGCGTGGCGGGCGTTATGCGCTTTGCACGATGTGTATTGGTGTGGGGCAAGGCATTGCCCTGGTGATAGAGAAGGTCTGATTTTTTAACCCCTGTAGGAGACAAAACATGAAATTTACGATGAAAAAACTGGCGATTGGTACCGCCTTGGCCCTGGGCACACTGGCGGCTTTTGCCGCAGACACGATCAAGATCGGGTCTGTGCTGTCGGTCACCGGCCCGGCTGCCTTTTTGGGTGACCCCGAGCTCAAGACGCTGCAGATGTATGTGGAAGAAATCAACAAAAAAGGCGGGGTGATCGGTCGCCAACTGGAGTTGGTGCATTACGACGACGGCAGTGACGCTGGCAAAGCCAACGGTTTTGGCAAGCGTCTGATCGACGATGACAAGGTTGACATCATTGTGGGCGGCACCACCACCGGGTCCACCATGTCGATGGCGCCGCTGGTCGAAAAAGCGGGGGTTCCGTTCATCTCCCTGGCCGGTGCGGTGGTGATCGTCGAACCGGTCAAGAAGTGGGTGTTCAAAACCCCGCACACCGACCGCATGGCCGCTGAAAAAGTCTTTGAAGACATGAAAAAACGCGGCCTGACCAAGGTCGCCCTGTTCTCCGAGACCAGCGGTTTTGGCCAGTCCGGCAAGAAGGAAACCGAAGGTGTGGCGGCCAAGTACGGCATCACCCTGGTCGCCAACGAAACCTACGGTCCCAAGGACACCGACATGAGCCCGCAGCTCACCAAGATCCGCAACGTGCCGGGCGTACAGGCCGTGTTCATTTTTGGTCTGGGTCAGGGCCCGGCCATTGCCACCAAGGGCTACAAGCAGCTTGGCATGACGCTGCCGCTGTACCACGCGCATGGCGTGGCGTCTGAAGAGTTCATCAAGCTCGCAGGTCCAGCCGCTGAAGGGGTTCGCTTGCCAGCCGCCGCACTGCTGGTGGCCAACAAACTGGCCGCCAATGACCCGCAAAAGCCAGTGGCCGAAGGCTACGCCAAGGCTTACAGCGCCAAGTGGAAGTCGGATGTGTCGACCTTTGGCGGCCATGCCTATGACGGTCTGATGCTGGCGGTGGACGCAATCAAGCGCGCCGGCGGCACCGACAAGGCCAAGGTGCGTGATGCGATTGAAGCCACCAAGGGTTTTGTGGGCACCGGCGGCATGGTCAACATGTCGGCCACCGACCACATGGGCCTGGACCTGTCGGCCTTCAAGATGCTGGAGATCAAGGGCAGCGACTGGACCCTGGCGCAATAGGAGAAGCCGGTTAAACCCCACGGACGCACCATGTACGACACACTTGATATCGAACATTCCGGCCAGGTCGCCACGGTCTGGATGAACCGCCCGGAGGTGTTCAACGCATTCAACGAGCAGCTGATTGCCGACCTGAGCGATGCCTGTAACCGGCTGGACGCGGATGCCAGTGTGCGCGTGGTGGTGCTGGGCGGACGCGGCCGGCATTTTTCGGCCGGCGCTGACCTGAACTGGATGCGCCGCGCAGCAGAAGGCAACGAAGCGGACAACCTGGCCGATGCACGCCGCTTTGCCCGCATGCTGCGCCTGCTGGCCAGCTTGTCCAAGCCGACCATCGCCCGCATTCAGGGTGCAGCCTTGGGCGGCGGCACCGGGCTGGCCGCAGCGTGTGACATGGCGGTGGCCAGCAGCGACGCGGTTTTTTCCACGTCCGAGGTCAAGTTCGGCATCATTCCGGCGGTGATCAGCCCCTATGTGCTGCGTGCCATCGGGCCGCGCCATGCGCTGCGTTATTTCCAGAGCGCCGAACGCATCAGCGCCGAGCGCGCGCTAAGTATTGGCCTGGTGAATGAAGTCACGCCGGTGGATGCACTCGATGCCGGCGTGGCGGCCTTGATCGAGCCTTTGCTAGCGGGTGCACCCAGCGCCCAAAAGGCCGCCAAGGAACTGATCGAAGCCATCAAGGGCCGACCGATTGACGCGCAAACGCTGGAAGACACCGCCCAGCGCATCGCCCGCCAACGCGCCACCGCAGAGGGCCGCGACGGTGTTGCGGCGTTTCTGGACAAACGGCCACCCGCTTGGGCTGCGCGTTAAGTTTATTTTTTAACCCACAGGAGTCACAGCTTATGTACACGCAGTCGTTCAATGTGCAAGAGACCCCCGGCCAGAAAAAGGCAGCACCTGTTGCCTCGCTGGAAAACCCCGAGGCACAGACGCGTTTTGATGCCCGCATCGATGCCGACGGCAAGATCGAACCCCAAGACTGGATGCCCGAGGCCTACCGCAAAACCCTGGTGCGCCAGATCAGCCAGCACGCCCACAGCGAAATTGTGGGCATGTTGCCCGAGGGCAACTGGATCAGCCGCGCCCCCAGCCTGAAACGCAAAGCCATTTTGATTGCCAAGGTGCAAGACGAAGGCGGCCATGGCCTGTACCTGTACAGCGCCGCCGAAACCCTGGGCACGGGGCGTGACCAGATGCTGGCCGACCTGCACAGCGGCAAAGCCAAGTACAGCTCGATCTTCAACTACCCCACGCTGAACTGGGCCGATGTCGGCACCATTGGCTGGCTGGTGGACGGTGCGGCCATCATGAACCAGATTCCGCTGTGTCGCTGCAGTTATGGCCCCTATGCCCGCGCCATGATCCGCGTCTGCAAGGAGGAATCTTTCCACCAGCGCCAGGGCTACGAAGCTTTACTGGTCATGATGCAGGGCACGGCCGAACAAAAAGCCATGGTGCAGGACTCGGTGAACCGCTTCTGGTGGAAATGCCTTGCCATGTTTGGCCCGCCGGATGCCAACAGCCCGCACAGCGAACAAGCCATGCGCTGGGGCATCAAACGCATCAGCAATGATGATTTGCGTCAAAAATTTATTGATGCCACGGTGCCACAAGCCAATGTGTTGGGCGTGACCCTGCCCGACCCCAAGCTCAAGTGGAACGAAGAGCGCCAGCACTATGACCATGGCGAGATCGACTGGGACGAGTTCTGGGCCACGGTGAACGGCAACGGCCCGTGCAACCACGAGCGCCTGTCGACCCGCGTCAAAGCCCACAACGATGGCCAATGGGTGCGCGACGCCGCCCTGGCCCACGCAAACAAACAACTTTGCGGGACAGACCAAGAATTGCGGAGCAATTTTGCTCTGTCCTCAACTGATCGTAAAAACCAACACAAGGAAGCAGCATGAGCACCACTACCCCCGCATTAAAAGACTGGCCCCTCTGGGAAGTGTTTGTTCGCAGCAAACAGGGCCTGGAGCACAAGCACTGCGGTAGCCTGCACGCGTCTGACGCCCAGCACGCGCTGCAAATGGCGCGTGACGTCTACACCCGGCGCCAGGAAGGCGTGAGCATTTGGGTGGTGCCCAGCAAGAGCATTGCCGCCAGCGCCCCGGAAGACAAGGACGCGCTGTTTGACCCGGCAGCCGACAAAATTTATCGCCATCCCACCTTCTATGACATTCCTGAAGAAGTGGGGCACATGTAATGGCCGCTTATTTTCAAGACTACCTGCTGCACCTGGCTGACAACACGCTCATTCTGGGCCAGCGCAACGCCGAGTGGTGCGGCCACGGCCCGGTGCTCGAAGAAGACCTGGCGCTGGCCAACAACAGCCTCGACCTGATCGGCCAGGCGCGCCTGCTGTACCAGCATGTGGCCACGGTGCGCAAGGACGGCAAAAGCAGCGAAGACCTGTTGGCTTACTTCCGCGATGTACCCGACTTCAAGAACTACACCCTGCTGGAGTTGCCGCACAGCACCGCGCTGGCGCCCACCAGCCGTGGTGACCGGGACTACGCGGTGACGATTGGCCGCAACTTTCTCTACAGCGCCCTGATGGTGCTGGTGTGGGAAGGGCTCAAGGGTTCTGCGGATGCGCAATTGGCCGCCATTGCCGCCAAGTCGCTCAAGGAAACCCAGTACCACCTGCGTCACGCCCATGACTGGCTGCTGCGCCTGGGTGACGGCACCGACGCGTCCCACGCCAAAATGCAGGCGGCGATCACCCACTTGATGCCTTACACCCAGGAGTTCTTTACGCCCAGCGCCATGGAAACGGCCGTGGTCAAGAGCGGCCAGGGCGTTGACACCCGGCCCCTGCAAGCCAGCTGGAACGCGATCGTGGACGACGCGCTGGCAGCGGCCACCCTCAAGCGTCCGGCCGCTGGTGGTTTTGTCACCACGGGCAAAACCGGCGTGCACTCCGAGCACCTGGGTTTTGTGCTGGCTGAAATGCAAAGCCTGGCGCGTGCCCACCCCGAGGCCGTCTGGTAATTCCCATGCCAAGCCATGCCACGCCGGGCCAGGCACAGTCTGCGTCAGCGGCCTTGCCCGACGGCCCGATTGCGCTGAAAGAACCAAACGACGCGTTCTACGCCACTTGGTGTCTGCTGGAGTCGGTCACCGACCCCGAGATTCCGGTGGTGAACCTGCGCGAGATGGGCATCTTGCGCGCGGTGCGGCAAACCGCCACGGGTCTGGAGGTGGTGATCACCCCGACCTACAGCGGCTGCCCGGCCATGAGCCAGATGCAGGACGACGTGGTGAATGCCTTGGCCAAAGCCGGTGTCGCGGCCCGGGTGCTGATACAGATTGCCCCGGCCTGGTCCACTGACTGGATGACGCCTGAAGCGCGCGAGAAGCTCCGCGCCTATGGCATTGCCCCGCCGCACCCCAGCGGTTGCGGCACGCCGGTCACCCACGTCATCCAATTTGCCGCCAAAAATACAGCGGGAGCTAACGAACTTACCGTGGCCTGCCCGCAGTGCGGCTCACACAACACGACTGAAACCTCGCACTTTGGCTCGACTGCCTGCAAGGCGCTGTACCGCTGCCTGAACTGCCTGGAACCCTTTGACTACTTCAAACCCTATTAGGCCAACATGTCTACATCCCCCCGTTTTCACGACCTGCGCGTCGCGCGTGTCAGCCCCGAGGCGGCTGGCTCGGTGGCCGTTGCCCTGAGCGTGCCCAATGACCTGCTTGACAGCTTTGACTTCCAGCCCGGCCAATACCTGACCCTGCGCAGCAAGATCGACGGCGCCGATGTGCGCCGCAGCTACTCGATCTGCTGCACCCACAGCCACCTGCAAAAAAATCACGAACTGGTGGTGGGGATTCGCCCGATGGAGGGTGGCGTGTTCTCCAACTGGGCTGCGACCCAGCTCAAGGCCGGTGACACGCTGGCGGTGATGCCGCCCGACGGTCGTTTTGTCTCAAAACGCCCGCGCGCCCTGCACCGCGTCGGTTTTGCAGCCGGCTCGGGCATCACGCCGATTTTGTCGATCATGGCCAGCACGCTGGAAGACCAGTTGGATGCCAAGTTCACCCTGGTCTACGGCAACCGCAGCATGGCCAGCGTGATGTTCAACGAGGCCCTGCAAGACCTGAAAGACCGCTTTGCCGGCCGTCTGACCCTGATCCACATCCTGTCGCGCCAGGCGCAAGAAGCCGACCTGCTGCAAGGCCGCATCGATGGGGACAAAGTGCGCGCACTCATCGCCGCCCTGTTGCCCGTGGGCAGCATGGACGAGGTGTTCATCTGCGGCCCCGAGGCCATGATCAACGTCACCGAAAAAGCGCTGCTTGACGCTGGTGTACCCGCCAAACAGGTGCACACCGAGCGCTTCACCTCACCCACGCTCGAAGCCTTGACCCCGGCCGCGCGCCAGGCCGCCGTGGCCAACCTGAAACTGCCCGCCGGTGGCCAGGTGGCCCTGACCGTGGTGCTGGATGGCAAGTCACACGCGTTACACATGAACCCGGACGACCATGTGCTCGACGTCGCCATGGCCGCCGGGCTGGACCTGCCGTTTTCCTGCAAGGGCGGTGTCTGCGCCACCTGCCGCTGCAAGGTCATCACCGGCAGTGTGGTCATGGACAAAAACTACGGCCTGGAGCCCTGGGAGACCGACAACGGCTTTGTGCTGAGCTGCCAGTCGCGCCCGACCAGTGAAGCGGTCACTGTGAGTTTTGACGAGCGTTGACCCCAGCAAGCCTTTGGACCTGCCATGCCTTGTTACGCGATTGAAGGGGTGATCCCCGTGATAGACCCCAGCGCCTACGTGCATCCCACGGCGGTGTTGATTGGTGATGTGCACATCGGCCCCAACTGTTACGTGGGCCCCAACGCCAGCCTGCGCGGGGATTTTGGCCGCATCGTGCTGGCAGCGGGCGCCAATGTGCAAGACAACTGCGTCATGCACGGCTTTCCGCAGCAGGACACGGTGGTCGAGGAAAACGGCCACATCGGCCACGGTGCGGTGTTGCACAGCTGTGTGGTGCGCCGCAATGCCCTGGTCGGCATGAATGCGGTGGTCATGGACGAAGCCGTGGTGGGAGAGGCGGCCGTGGTGGCCGCCTGTGCCTTTGTGCCCGCCGGTATGCAAGTGGCGCCCGCCACCCTGGTGGCGGGAATACCGGCCAAACTGGTACGCGCCCTGCGTGACGACGAAATTGCCTGGAAACTGGCGGGTACACAAACCTACCAGGACCTGACCCGGCGCTGCCTGGCCAGCCTGACAGAGGTGCAGCCCCTGCCAGCCGCCGAGCCCGACCGCCCCCGGGTGCGCGCGCCGGACGTCAAGTCCCTGATTGCATCCAAGCGCGGTCAGGCCACCACCACCAAGGTTTTTACCGATCCGCAGCCGTGAGCTAGCCGGGCAGCCCATCATTTAGCATTGCGTTGCCGCAATCAAAGCCCGCAAGCAGATGCGCGACCCCAAGTGTATTGACGACCGGCAGCTATACGGCAGTCCAGTTTTAACCATCGCAGCCAACCTCAGGGGTTCCCCTGCATCAAGATCGCCCCCACGTCAAAAGTAACACATGTGTTACCATAACGCATGACAATCAAAGTCGAAGAGTACATCCGTGAGGACGCATCCAACCGTACAAGCAATGGTTTGACAGCCTGTCAGCGCAGGCTGCAGCCAAGGTGACCGTTGCCAAACTTCGAATGACTTTGGGCAATACGTCCAGTATCAAGTGGTTTGACGGCATGGGTGAATATGTCATTGACTGGGGACCAGGCTACCGGATTTACCTCGCCAAAGATGGCGACACGCTCATCGTCCTGTTCGGCGGTGGAACCAAACGCGGCCAGCGGCGTGACATCGACAAAGCCAAGGCATTGTTGGTTGAGTACAAGGCTCGCAAAAAGGCGATAACTGCCAAATCAGGCAACAAGCACAAGGGGTAACAGAATGGCATTGACCAGAAATTTCAAAGAAACCGTCATCCAGCGTGTGCAGAGCGACGCGTCATTTGCGCAGGCGCTGCTTGATGAGGCTGCGACACTATTTCTCAATGGTGAGCCGGAAACAGCCCGACTGATTTTGCGTGACTTGGTGAACGCCACTATCGGTTTCGAGCAACTCGCAACTCTGACCGCCAAGCCGAGCAAGAGTTTGCATCGGATGTTGTCGCCCACTGGCAATCCCAATATGGACAACCTGGCGGCCATTTTTCGAGCAGTGCGCGAACAGCTGCAGGTCAGCCTGTCTGCGCACTCGGTCGCGGCCTAAAGCTGCTGGCCAATCAAATCTCGGTCTGCTCGGCCATTTCCAAAGCGTCATCGACCTCGATACCCAGGTAGCGCACGGTGCTCTCCAATTTGGTGTGGCCAAGCAGCAGTTGCACGGCACGCAAGTTTTTTGTGCGCCGGTAGATCAAGGATGCCTTGGTTCTGCGCATCGAATGGGTTCCATATTCCGACGGATTCAACCCAATCTCTGTCACCCACGAATCCACAATGCGGGCGTATTGGCGGGTTCCGATATGGGGTGACTCATGAATGCGACTGGGGAACAAGTAGTCGTCCTGGCCAAGTTTGGCCTCCTTGATCCATTCACTGACAGCATCACGGGTTGGCTGCGTTATCTCGAACTGAACAGGCCGCGAGGTTTTTTGCTGCATCACGGTGGTACGCGGCGCACCATGTTCGCCATGGCAGATGTCGCGCACCCGCATCTTGACCAAATCGCAAGCCCGTAGTTTGCTGTCGAGTCCCAAGTCGAACATGGCGAGCTCACGAACCCGATGTTGAAGTTGAAGACGGACACGGATAGCCCAGATCTCTTTCAATTTGAACAGCGATTTTTGACCGACGATCACACCCTTGTTCCAAGGTGCGTGCTGAACGTACTCAGATGAGTTTTCCATGATGGACTCCTGGTTGATTGAGGGGGTCCAACTTTGAGCCGACGGCAGGAAAGTGCAAGCACAGGATTTCTCCGGCAGTAAAGCCGACCTTGGCCGAGTTCTGCAAGGTGCCCGAAGCGGTCACACGCGGCAGCGAGTTAGTCGGCTCTTATGCAGCGTTACCGGTCGCTCGCCGTGCACAAAGAATTTGAGCCGATTTCTCCAAAGCGGTCATTGCCGTTGTCGGTCCAATTTTGTGATTTCTTCGCCGCCAAAACTCCGAAGCGGTCGTTCGGGGGCGACAACCAGTTTTTGTCCGTGGCGGTCAGCACTGCAGCGATTCCGGTCCTAGAGTTTTGCGATCTGCCTGCTCCATAGCAGCCGTTGGTAGCAAAGAATTAGGGCTGGAATGGGATGAACTTTCGGGCAAGCCGAGCCACCCACGCGCTCATCGGCACATTACCTGTGGGCAGTGCTGATCGCCAGAAGCTACGAAGTATTCCCGCTGCTGTGCCCGATGTGCGGCGGACAGATGCGCCTGATCGCGTTCATTACCGAGGGCGTGTAAATCCGCAAGATCCTTGATCACATCGGGGTGGGTTCTGAGCCCCCGCACATTGCCCTGGCACGCGGGCCGCCGCTGAGGGATGACTGCGACGCGCAGACGGATGAGGGGGTGCACATCGAGACAGACTGGTATCTAGCGGCGCAAGCGGCCCCCGACTACGAGGACTATCAGCGCATCAACTGGTGAGAGGTCGAGACGGCGATTAGATGCGCTGCGGGATGTTCCTGCGCCCCATACACGCCGCGCACCGCAAAATTCGCTCCTGAACACCAAGCCCTGGTGGTGAACCTGGTACCAGGGCTGGTAAATCGGGCGTCTCACACGGATTGAGGGCGCTTCAACGGTGCGATACTCGGCCCCATGTGGTTGAAACGCCTCTCCGTCTTAAGGGTGCGCCTGCATGGAGTGATCTGGCTGTTCGCTAGCCTGTTGGGGGGTGCACAGGCGCAGCAGAATATCCCGCAGGATTTGCTGGACTTGCGGGCCAAGTCGCTGGCCAGTGGTGCCTCCGTGATTGAGCGGCAAAAAATATGCGAATCTCTGGTGCCTGCGGCCAATTCGCGGCTGCCTGCCCAGGACTCGTGGCGCTTGCGTGTGGCCTTGGACTGCGCGAATACGGACGCGACTGCGGGTGAACTGGGTCGATCCATCCAAAAGCTGGATGCGCTATTGAAGGAAATCCGTTCGCTGGACGCACACCCCGCCATGGAAATTATTGCCATGAAATACCGCGCCACTGCGCTGGCCAATTCGGGGCTTCGCGTTGAGGGCGTCAAAGAGCTTGAAAAAACACTTGAGCTGGCCAACCAACGTTTTGGC
The DNA here is from genome assembly GCA_001771065.1 of Burkholderiales bacterium RIFOXYD12_FULL_59_19. Taxonomy (GTDB): domain Bacteria; phylum Pseudomonadota; class Gammaproteobacteria; order Burkholderiales; family Burkholderiaceae_C; genus Rhodoferax. The sequence goes on from MESQ01000080.1 coordinate 55,556, forward strand.
GTTAATTCTGCGCATTCGCAAGACGTGGGCATGCGCTTGTGTGGTGCCTATCAAAACGCTAATCGGTATGACGACGCCATCATTTTGTGTGGGCAGATTGCCAAACAACGCGCCAGTTCACTCCAGGGAGATTTCATTCGGGCCAATGCCAATCGCTATGCAGGGTCATCTTTTGTCCGACGCAACAATGACACCGATGTTGCTCGCGGACTTGAGTTGCTAAAGTCAGCTGCTGCCGAGCTGTCAGCCGCCAACGGTGAAATCAATGTGCATACCTTGCAAACGCGCCGCGAATATGCCTATGGTTTGCTACGCAACAAGCAATACGACCAGGCTCACGATGCCGTTCGCCTTGTGCGCGAGGGTTTTGTGCGCCTGTATGGTGAGCGGCATGATGAAGTGACGAACAGTGACGCATTGCTACGCGTTATTTTGATTGAACGAGGCAACTACACCGCCGCGTTGTTGATGAAGGACGGTGCTTCAAAAGCTTCTGCCGATGCCAGCGCCATTGGCGTCCCGAGCCCGATGAGTCCCACTAGCCCCATTAGCCAGTTGAGTCGCGATTTGGTGGTGGCAATCACCTTGCTCAACTTGCAAAAGAACGATGAGGCCTTGCCCGCCCTGCAGGCTTGGGCTGATGGGATTGAGACGCTGCGCAATGAGACCACGTTGGATGCCGTGACCATGGCCCAGTTCGCGCAGGAATGGCATAGCGGCTACCAGTACTTGGCCATCGCCAACCATCGCAAAGGGTTCGTCCGGCAGGCGCTGGTCAGTCTAGAGTTGGCAAAAGCGCGCTCGCTCAACACCTCCATGGAGGAGATGGACCGTTTGCGCTCGTTGCCTAAAACTGAGCAGGCTCTGGCGCTTGACCAGGTTCGCCAGGCCGCGTTGCAGCGTCAGCGGCAACGGCTTGCCACGCCCGGCAGCCCGTTGTCCCTGGAAGCCAGCCGCCTGGCGACACAGCTTGAAGATCAGTTTGCGCAGCGGCTGGCACGTGGCGCGGCATCCTCCTCTCGAGCTCGCATCAGTGGCGAGGTGGTGGACGCGGATGTGGCGCGGCTAGCGGGTCAGCTCAATGAAGATGAGGCCTACTTGAGTTTGGGCTACGGCCTGTCAAAAAGTGAAACCGTGATGCCCTTGCTGCTTCGCCGAAACCGCACCTATGCCCCCAGTCGGCCGTTGGTTGTCATGCGCAACCTGGACCGCACCATCTACGCGATGCGGATGCTTACCCAGCACGGCACCACGGGCCTTCAAAAAATGGGCAAAAAGCTGGTTGCCAAGTTGCCGGAGGGTTTTGACGTGGTGGACGTGTCGGCCAGTGAACCCCGCGTTGACGATGCCCGTGTGGTGGTCGAATACCTCTCTGGCAAATTGCTGCAACCGTTTCGCAACGAACTTAAGGGAATTCGCCGGTTGATCGTGTCACCCGACGGCCCCACCTGGCTGATTCCGTTTGACCTGCTGGAGCTGGACGGCCAGCCACTGTTCAAATCGGTCACGGTCAGTTATGCGCCGTCAGTGTCTGTGCTCAACGTTCAATATGAGCGCTTAGTGGCCCATCGCCAAGGCGGCGCATCCGCCCGGTTGCTGACCGTGGGGGGTGCGCACTACCAAAATACTGTGCAACTCATGCCCGGCAGCCCCATTTACCTCAACCGGGTTAAAGGTGTTGGCACCCCCTCACCGTTTGACTTGGCCGTGCTGGCTGATGCGACCAGCGGCCCTGAGTTTTTTGGACACTTGATGGGCATGGTTCGGGGTGTGCCTGACCTACCCGGGTCGCTTCAAGAGGTTCGCCTCATTGGTCGGCAATTCCAGAGCGCCAATGTGTTGGCACTGACTGAATCCAGTGCGACGGAAAAGCAAGTTGATGCACTGGTCAGTGCAGATTTGTTGGGGCAATATGATTACATTCATTTCGCCACCCATGGCATCGCCCAAACCCGGCGGCCGCTGATGAGTGCACTGGTGTTGGGGTTGGAAGACCGGGGCGGCAAATACGACGGCTACATCAGCGCACAGGAAATTTCCAGTTGGAATCTTCAGGCCAAAGTCGTTGTCTTGTCCGCCTGCGACTCTGCCATGGGTGTGACAGTGGGTGGTGAGGGAATTTTGGGGCTTCCCCACGCGTTTCTTGTGGCGGGTGCTGCCACGACGATTCAGACCCTGTGGGCCATCCCCGACATGGAAACCGCAGGGTGGATGGCGTCGCTTTACCAACGGATGCTGGGGGGCGACAAGCCTTCCAATGCGCTGGCTTGGGTCAAACAAAAAATTGCGAGCGAGCAAAAATGGATCCCCCGGTATGAGTTGCCTACACCGTGGGCGGCCTTTGCGGTGTACGGCTGGTAATGTTTCTTGAAAGAATTTCACACAGGGCCTAAGCGGGCGCGGCAAAGTTGCATTGAAAATAGCGGGTGTGTGTCGTCCGGATACGCCTTAGCCGCCAAGCCCAAACTCTACAACCCGCGCCACCCCGAGCGCACGCTGCTGTATCAAACCATCGCCGAGCACTTCGAGACCTGGTTTGAGTTGGCCAGTGCCGGCCAGTTCGGCGGCCAAGGCGACCACCACACCCCCAAGCCTTATGTCCGCCAGGCCTTTCGCAAATACCTCGAATGAGGCATCTTTGCATACGGCTTTATCGCCTTCATTCACCGCGTCGGATCCAGCCTGAATGGGCATGTGCGCTTCCACGTCTGTGCTGTTGACGGCGTGCTTGAGGAGGTGGAGCTCTTACACTGGACTACCTTGGAACAGCCACTGGTGGCCGACCGCTTCCAGCCTGTTCCTGCCGGAGAAGGCCGTGCAGCCCGGTTTCCAAAGTCAATGCCGGCTGTAGGCTGGAAGCGGGTCTACAGCAATTCCAATTTCCTCCCTGATACCCGACATTGGCAACAGCGAACCGACCGTCTGAAATGATGCATTGCTTTTGACCACAGGGTCACCGGCAACTAGTTGTTATTCGCCCCAAATTCAGCAGCCATTTTTACCAAATTAGGCAGCAAATGGTCTAGTACCATCGGGGCGATTCACAGGGTTGAACATGCGCCGTGCGTTATCTGCGATGGCTCCGGCCACAAACCCAAACAGCGATGGTGGAAAATCGTGGCCCATTCCGTCGACGGTGAGTAGTTCGGCACCTTTAATGTTGGCTGCCGTGTCTTTCCCTGCCTCAGGTGAAACTAGTGTGTCGTCTGACCCATGCAATACAAGCGTCGGCGCAGTTATGTTGGCTAGTCGCAATCTCATGTCACCAGTTGCTGCGATGGCGGCGATATGCCGCCAAAACCCGGTTGGGTTGTATGCTCGTTTGACTTCGGCCAAGGCTTGGTCACGTTGAGCGGATTCGTCGAACGGATAGCCTCGCCCGGCAATCACTTGAGAAAAGGCAACGCAATGTGCGAGATAGCCCTGTTCGTCTTTCAAAGGATGTGGCGCGGGCGATGTCATCGCCGCCATCACTGCAGGGCTGGCCTGCGGTAGATCACGATTGCCAGTACTCGACATAATGGAAACCAGAGATAGAACGCGTTCAGCATGCTCGCTGGCCAACAGTTGTGCAATCATGCCGCCCATTGATCTCCCAACCACGTGCGCTCGTTTGATCATCAACGAATCGAGAAGTCCTACAGCGTCGTTCGCCATATCGAACAGCGTATAAGGCACATTGGGCGTTTCGCCGCGAGAGACTGCGTCGGCAATTGCAGCGAGATCTGGCATCGACGCGCTATGGAAGTGGGTTGAAAGGCCAGCGTCGCGATTATCAAAGCGAATCACGCGGTAGCCTTGTTCTGCCAATATCTGGCAAAACGTTTCGCTCCAGCGAATCATCTGCGTACCCAGACCGGAAATCAGCAGAACAGCTTCCGCCTCGTTATTGCCAAAACAATCGTATTCAATTTCAATTCCGTTCGCTTTAATCTTGGGCATGGCGTGTGGTCCTTCAATGTTCTTGTGTCGCGCGCTTTGTGGGAGCGCTCCGATATTTCGTTTGGCCCGATTCACTGCTGCACGATGGATGCCTTGCCTGGCTGTGCAAGTGACAACGCACCCAGCAAGTGGGCGCGATAACGTTGCTTATGAGAGTTCTAAGGTTGGCGTACGTGCAAGCGTAAACAGTGCTGCGGACACCGTCGCAACCGCTGCGGGGGCGATTGATGCGACGGCTTCGGTGCAAATGCTATCGGCAGTTTCACGCGCGGCGTTCACCAGCGCACGCCCGGCTGGGCGAAGCACGGCCTGACGATTTCCATTCGCACCCTCGCGCACCACAAGGCCAATTTTCTCGAGCAAGATCAACTTACGCAGCACAGACGATTGCGGCTGACCAAGTGGCCGCACGAGTTCCGGGATGCCAATCCGACTACCGTCCGCTTGCGCTAGCAAATTCAGCAGGACAAAGTCGTTGAAACCGACACCATGGTATAGGCCCAACTGGTCGTCGAGCTTGAGTTGCAAGCTGGCGTTGGCACGATGTAGCGCCAAACAGAAGTCGAGATTCGTGTTCATCGAGGTTCACTCCTTGGATCTCCGTAGCCGAGTTCGCCAAGACAAGGGATTTCCTGGCGCCACAGGCTAACGAGCAATTCCAATTCCTGTGCGGCATTGAACGTTGAATCTTCGCTGGGTTTAACCATGTCGAGTACCTCAAAGAGAAAGCTGGTCTCGCCATGTTCAACCCAGTCCTGTGCAAGCCTCACATTGCGATGCTGCCCATACCGCAGTTCAAAACGATGTCGGTTGAGCGTGCCTTGTACGTTCGTACTTCCGGCAACCAACGCCCGGCCCGTGATCTGGTTACGGATCGCATAGACACCGGCTCGGCTATTTGTCTCCAGATACTGTCGTTTCAGCGTTCTATTGTTTGTCATCATCAATCCTCTTTATCCCAAATAAGTCACGACGCAGGCGATGGCACGTCTGTCACCAGCAGCGGATAAGCCAGGCACCTGACGTAATCGCGAACGTCGGTCGGCCAAGCTTCGGTCAGTTGGTGGAACTTTGCCGCGTCGTCTGCGAACAGCGCACGCGAGGCCTCTTCAAACCCCGCCATATCACCAGCCATGGTTGACATGAAGTGGTAGGCACGTTCGGTTGCCAGGCGTTGCAGGTCTCGGTCTACGTTGGCCCGGCGTGACTCATCAACCAGTTTGCGCAAAGTCACTGATGCACCGCCTGGCTGTGCAGCCAACCAATCCCAGTGGCGCGGCAGTAGCGTGACTTCTCGCGCGACAACACCAAGTTTTGGCCGACCACGGCCACGTGGCTCACCAGATTCCCCAGAATCGATCAGTGCCGATTCGTTTCCTTGAAGCTGGCACCCCTCTGGAGGTAGACGTGCCAACATCTCGGCATCGCTTCCTCGAATGTCAATTTCGACAACTTGGCCAGTCTGGTCGCAGAAGGTCAGCAGCGGATTGGGTACGCCTGTCGCCAGGGCGAGTTTCACAGTCAATGCGTTGATCTTCAAGCTGCCAGAGGCAATTCGCTTGTGGCCGTTGAAGCTGGTGTAGGAAGGTGTAGCGGTATCAGACACGGTGAGATTGGGCTTGAATTGGATAAGCCAATAATACCCGGGTTAAATTACTGTGTCAATAATACCCGGGTTAAATTTGAGCCATGGTGCTTCTGTGACTGGCGCATCGGTACTGTCAGGGCCTCCCTTTCTTGCTCGACACTACCGAAGTGGATCAACTCCATGCGCCAATTCGGTCAGCGCCCACCGGGGGATCCCGCTTCACCTGTTAGCCAGTGTGTTCGGGCAGTCCTGCCAACTCCGCTGTGTCCGGCCAAACCAATGTGTGGACTCCAAAGACATGAAACTGGGCAACCCTAAAGCGGGCATTGGCGAATACCCGGTATCGCTGCAGTGCCGACCACCAATTTCAAAAGCTGATTTTCACGGCTGAATGACCGCTCCCGAGATTCAGGTGTCAAAAACGAAAGTCTGCTTCCGGCGAAATTGAAGGTCAGCTTTCCCACTTTCCGGTGCTGTCCTTGCGGCTCTGGTGAACGGCGGGTAAGGGTCTGGACCTGCCCCATAGTCAGTCAAATCCAATGTCGGCTGGTGGTCGAACACGGGTGCCCAGTTTCACGATGTGGTCACCAGAAAGCTGACCGTCGTTTTGTTTCAGCCAATGCCCGGTCTGGAGGAGCTAGATCGGAAGCGGCTACTACCGGTAAGGGTCTTTGCAGAAATAGAAACAATGGCTCTGGTGCGCAGTGCCGTAGCCCGGACGCGTAAGCGGAATCCGGGATCGTCGTCAGCCACCACGTTGCGTTACGCCCCAAAACCCCGCATTGCGCTTGCGCTTCATGCGGGCTACGGGGTCAGCTTCATCCTTGGGGGTGTTGCTCTGGCTTCGGCTAGCGGCGTGCGTTGGTGTCTGACGTAGCGCCATTTTGGAGGAGGCTTGGGGCGAAGCCTCAAGCCGGGGGACATTCGCGTATTTGAGACTTGCGGGACAGGCCTTCAGCTCTGTCCTCAACCGTTTATCCCAATGCGCGCTGCGGGTCAAAACGAACAGCATGGTTGCCAAATCAAACCAAAGTCCGCTGCCCCAGCCACTCGCGCAAGGCATCGATCATCCGGGCCTGCCAACCCGGACCGGTGGCTTTGAAGGCGGCAAGCACGTCTGGGCTGTAGCGCACGGTCACGGCTTGTTTGGTGTCAGCCTTGCGCGTACCGACCGGACGACCGCGGGTTTTGTATTGGGCGATCATGTCAGTGGTATGCACGACCGCAAATTCGCCGCGCTTGGCCCCCGCTCAAGAGTCGGTGATCCCGATATCTGCTGCGGCAGCCTTGGGTACGTCAGAGCTATTGATCAGAATTAGCCGACCAGGTACAGCTCCACGCGATCGGTAGTCCAGGTCGCTATCCCGGTGCCAAAGAAGTCGGCATCTTCCGTCCATATTGGGCAGGCAATCGTCATGGCGCACGCAAGAATAGGCCAATCATCGGCGTCGCGAATGGAAATCCTTTGCAGCGCTTGCGTTTGCACTCCTGCATAGACATCCAGTTCCAGCGGCCGGACGATTGATTCCAGTGCGTCAAGCACCGCCATCGCCGATTCGTTATTCACCCCTCTTTTTTCCAGCAGCGCTGGAAGTTACTTTCGGGCGTCAACGTATGCAACATCGGGCGCGAAGAACTGGACCGTCTCTGCATTGGCAACAATGAGTTCACGCACCCGCTTACCCAGCACAGCTCGAATCAGGATCTTGGCATCCAGAACGATCGCTTTGTTGCTCATGCCATCACTGCTGCAGGTTTCTTGGGCGCGCTCGAGCGTTTGCGAGCAGTTTTAAATTCGGCGACCACGGCGTCCACATCAACGCTCTTCGCTGCAAGCATGCGATCCAAAGTCTTGGTAGCCTTCTTCAATGAGGCAATGTCTGCCTCGACCTGACCGTGGGTAGGTATGAAATAACCAATGGTTTGCCCGTGTCGCGTCACAGCGACCGGCGTGCTCGACGCAATGAACTCGGCCATGCCAGCACGAAATTCCCGAATACCTACTTTGGTAGCTTCCATCAAGTTTCCTTTAAATTCAAACACATTTTGTGAATCGTAGTGTACACAAAACAGCAAAAGGAGCAAGATCTAGTGCACCCAAACTGGCGTTGTCCAAAGGTTGCACTGCGCTTGGGCGAAAATCTGAACATCTGCCATTTTTTAACCTTAGCGCCGTTGCCCCACGGAAGTTGACCAAGCCAAGCCCATCAAATCCATGAAAATCTTCAACTACTTTCGCAGCGGCACCTCGCACCGTCTGCGCATTGTGCTCAATCTCAAAGGGCTCGACTGGGACTATGTGGCGGTGGATTTGCGCGCCGAGGCGCACTTTGACGCGGCCTTCAAGGCGCTTAATCCACAGGGTTTGGTGCCCACGCTGATCGACGGTGACCTGGTGCTGACCCAGTCGCCCGCCATCATCGAATGGCTCGAAGAGCGCTACCCGCAGCCGCCACTGCTCCCCGCAGACCCGAATGACCGGGCCCGCGTGCGTGCCCTGGCCGCCATTGTGGGTTGCGACATCCACCCGCTCAACAACCGCCGCGTGCTGGAGTACCTGCGGCACACGCTGGGCTGCGACGAGGCCGCCGTGTTGGCCTGGTGCGCCACCTGGATCAACGCAGGTTTTGCGGCGCTGGAGACCATGCTGGCGGCTGCCCCGAAGCGCGGCAATTTTTGCTTTGGCCATGGCCCGACCTTGGCCGACGCTTATCTGGTCGCGCAAGTGGAAAGCGCGCGGCGTTTCAAAATCAGCCTCGCGCCCTACCCGCTGATTGTGGCAATCGACCAGACCTGCAGCGCGCTACCGGCATTTGCACTTGCCGCGCCCAAGGCCCAACCCGACGCTGCTTGAGGCGCTTGTCTTGGGGCGCTTTATACTCAGCGCCGTTGCCAATTTGCCTCTTGATAACCGGCGCCCTGGCTGAAAAAACCGTCTTGTACGGCCCCACCGTGCCACCCCGAAGTTATGAACGTTACATCCCAGTCCATGCATTTTGCGGCCGCCTTGCCTTTGCAAAGCGGTGCTTCCATTCGGGAATACGACCTCAGCTTTGAGACCTACGGCACGCTCAACGCTGACAAGTCCAACGCCGTGCTGGTCTGTCATGCGCTCAACGCGTCGCACCATGTGGCTGGCACCTACGCCGGCCAGGACAAGTCGGAAGGCTGGTGGCACAACATGATCGGGCCGGGCAAACCGCTCGATACCGAGCAGTTTTTTGTCATCGGCGTCAACAACCTGGGCTCGTGTTTTGGCTCCACCGGCCCGATGCACACCCACCCCGATACCGGGCGCGTCTATGGCGCCGACTTTCCGGTGGTCACGGTGGAAGACTGGGTCAACGCCCAGGCCCGACTGCTCGATGCCCTGGGCATCCAGACACTGGCCGCTGTCATGGGCGGCAGCCTGGGCGGCATGCAGGCACTGAGCTGGGCGCTGCAATACCCGGAGCGGGTGCGCCACGCGGTGGTGATTGCCAGCGCGCCCAACCTGACGGCAGAAAACATTGCTTTTAACGAAGTGGCCCGGCGCGCCATTCAGACCGACCCCGATTTTCATGGCGGCAATTTTTATGCGCACGGTACGGTGCCCAAACGCGGCCTGCGTATTGCCCGCATGATTGGCCACATCACCTATCTCAGCGACGACGTGATGAACGAGAAATTTGGCCGCCAGCTCATTGCCAGCAGCCAAAGCGAACAAGACCGTAACTTCTTTTACAGCACGCTGGAGGCCGAGTTCCAGATCGAAAGCTACCTGCGTTACCAGGGCGACAAGTTTGCCGAGTACTTTGACGCCAACACCTACCTGCTAATCACGCGCGCGCTCGACTACTTTGACCCGGCGCGCCGCTTTGACGGCAACCTGAGCCAGGCGCTGGCGCGTGCCACGTCAAAATTTTTGCTGGTGAGTTTTACCACCGACTGGCGTTTTGCCCCCAAACGCAGCCGCGAGATCGTCAAGGCGCTACTCGACAACAAGCGCGACGTCAGTTACGCCGAGATCAACGCCCCTCACGGGCATGACGCCTTTTTGCTCGACGATGCCCGCTACACAGGCGTCATTCGCTCCTATTTCAACAACGTGGTCAAGCCAAACGGGGAGGCCGCATGAGCGCCAACGCCAGAGTCAACGCCACCCAGCTGGCCATTGCCGAACTGGTGCCACCGGGCTCGCGTGTGCTTGACCTGGGCTGCGGCAACGGCGCCATGCTGGCGCATTTGATTCAGGTGCGCGGCTGCAGCGGTTACGGCATTGAGATCGACGACGCCAATGTGCAGGCCTGCGTCAAACGCGGCGTCAACGTGATCCAGCTCAACCTCGACGAAGGCCTGTCCACCTTTGAAGACGCCAGCTTTGACGTGGTGCTGCAGATCGACACCCTGCAACACCTGCGCAACGCCGAAGTGATGCTGCTGGAAACCGTTCGCGTGGGGCGCCTGGGCATTGTGGCGTTCCCCAATTTTGCCCACTGGCCGAACCGCCTGAGCGTGCTGGGCGGGCGCATGCCGGTGACCAAGCGCCTGCCGTACCAGTGGTTTGACACGCCCAATATTCGCGTTGGCACCCATGCCGACCTGGGTGTGCTGGCCAGCCGCAACGGCCTGCTGGTGCAAGACAGCTTTGGCCTGCACGACGGCAAGGTGGTGCGCCTGCTGCCCAATTTGCTGGCTGGCACTTCGGTGTACACGCTGTCCAGGTGAACCCCGTCTTACCGCAGCGTTGGCGCTGGCTGGCCTTGTTGTTGTTCAGCGGCTTGCTGGGCGGCGTGTTGCGCTCGCTGCACTTCCCCGCCGGGGTGTTGCTGGGCTGCATGGTGGTGGGCATCCTGATGTCGGTGCAGTGGGGGCAGATGGACCTGCCCACGCCTTTTTTTGTGCTGGCGCAAGCGGTGCTGGGCTGCCTGATGGCGCAAAGCATGCGCCCACCGGCGCTCACCAAAGTTCTGGCACATTGGCCGCTGTTTTTGGGCATCAACCTGCTGGTGATCAGCGCCGCTGGCCTGCTCGGCTGGTTGCTGGTGCGTCGCAAGGTGTTGCCGGGCACCACGGCGCTGTGGGGCATTGCGCCGGGCGCGGCCTCGGCCATGGTGCTGATGGCCGAGAGCCACGGCGCCGACATGCGCTTGGTCGCGTTCATGCAGTACACCCGTGTCGTGCTGGTGACGGCCGTGGCGGCCGGGGTGGCGCATCTGGCGATGACAGTAGCGACGGTGCCTGCCGTGCCTGACCAAACCACGAACTTGCAGAACCTGTACCACGTTGGGGCCACCTTGCTGCTGATCATTGCGGCAGCGTTGGCGGCGCAGCGCTGGCACATTCCAGCCGGCGGCTTGGTGCTGGCTTTGGTCTGCGGCACGACTTTGCAGGCGCTGGGTGTGCTGGTGATTGAGTTGCCCCCCGCCTTGCTGGTGCTCGCTTATGCCGTGATCGGCTGGAGCATTGGTTTGCGCTTTACCCGTGAAATTTTGCTGCACGCCTGGCAGGCCCTGCCCATGATGTTGGCGGCCATTGCGGCCCTGATGGGGCTGAGCTTGGTGCTGGCGCTGCTGTTGGTGCTGCTGGTCGGCGTGGCGCCACTCACGGCCTACCTGGCCACCAGCCCGGGCGGCGCGGATTCGGTGGTGGTGATTGCCGCCACCAGCGCGGTCGATGCCAGCTTTGTCATGGCCATGCAACTGGTGCGTTTTTTGATGGTGCTGGTGTTGGGCCCAAGGGTGACGGCATGGCTGGCCAGGAGATGAGCGGTGCTGCGCCTTGAGGCCAACCGACAAAGAACTGTCCTTGGACTTATGCCGAGTGCAACTCTTCGCGAATCACCTCGCGCAGCGCCTCCTTCACAGCATCTGCAGCCAGACCCCGGCGCAGCGTTTCATTGATCAGTGTCTGGTACCCGCGCCCACCGGCACGCGCCTTGTATGCCTGCAAAACCGCATCATCAAGGTTGATGGTGATGCGTGTCTTGCCCATTGAAAATGCAGGCAGCACATCAAGCAGCGGCTGCAATTTTGCAGCTTGAGCAGTTGTCAGCTCCGGGCTATCGTCATCACGCGCACTGGCCATGGGGGCAGCATCTACAGCGGCCCAGTCAATGGCGGGCGCAGCCTCAGCGGCTTTGAGCTTTAAATTTTTTTTGTTCACGGTTGTTGGCCTTTCTGAAAGAGATGATGTGGGTGTGATTGGGCGCGGGACAGCAAAACACCACCACCATCAGGCGCCCTTCAATGGTGCCGTATCCAATAAAGCGCCGTTCTGAATAGGACCTGCGGGTGTCTTCACGCACCAGCAGCGCTGCATTGAACATGACCCGTGCCGCCAGCAAGGGCAAGCCTCGCTCACGAATTTTGGTATCGTTCTTCAACGCGTTGCAGGTGAACTCCATGGCCTTGATCATATGCATGGATGTATGCATCGTCAAGCTTGACCGCGTGGTTTGCCAAGAGGCAGGTCGTTTTGCGCGTTGAAGCCGGATCAACAGAGGTCTTAAACTTCAGCACTCATCCCCAACCCCTTCACCCCATGCGCATTCTTTTGGCTGAAGACGAACCGGCGCTGGCCACCTGGCTGGTGCAGGCGCTGCAACAAAGCCGGTTCCAGGTCGACTGGGTCAACGACGGCCGACTGGTGCGTCAAAGCCTCAAGTCCACCCGTTACGACGCGCTGATCCTTGACCTGGGGCTGCCCGGGCGCGACGGCCACGACGTGCTGGCCGACCTGCGTGATGCCGACCAACGCCTGCCCGTGCTGATTCTGACGGCGCGTGACTCACTCATCGAGCGCGTCAGCACCCTGCGCGAAGGCGCTGACGACTTCCTGGCCAAACCGTTTGAGCTGGCCGAGCTTGAAGCCCGGCTGCTGGCGCTGATCCGGCGATCGCGTGGCAGCGACCACCCGCGTTTTGCCTGCGGGCCGCTGGTGTATGACCCGGTGGGCCAGCAGTTGCTGCTCAAACATGTGCCCATGGTCCTGACCCCGCGCGAACATGCCGCGCTGTGCGCCCTGGTGCAGCACAGCGGCGAACCCCTGTCCAAGCGCGACCTGATGGAGCGCGTGTTTTCCGACGAGGTGGACGTGCAGCCCGAGGCCATCGAGGTGCTGGTGCACCGGCTGCGCAAACGCCTGGAAGCCACCCCGCTGCACATCACCACGCTGCGCGGCCTGGGCTACGTGCTGGAAAGCAAGGACTGATGCTTGACGTTCTGCACCGGTTGAGCCTGCGCCGCACATTGCTGCTGGTGTTGTTGCCAGGCATGCTGCTGGTGATGGGGCTGGAAATTGTGGTGAGCTGGCGCACCGCTTTGGGGGCCGCCAATGCCGCCTATGACCGCTCGCTGCTGGGGGCGATCAAGTCGATGGATGCCAACATCTCGACCGCCAGTGGCGGCTTGTCGGTGGAGCTGCCCTACCGCATGCTGGAGTTTTTTGAGCTGACCGCCAACGGCCGGGTGTTTTACCGTGTGGCCAGCGGCGACGGGCTGGTTGAAATCGGCAACGCCGACCTGCCCGCGCCACCCCGGCCACTGGTCAACGGCCAGCCGCAGTTCAGCGACGCCATGTATTACGGCGAACCGATCCGGCTGGGCTCTTACGCCCGGACGCTGGACCAGCCACTCTCCAGTGGCTCCAACTCAAGCCAGGTGGTGATCCAGATTGGTGAAACGCTGGAAAGCCGCCAGGGTTTCACCCGCCGCCTGGTGATGGAGGCATTGGCGCGCGATGTCTTGCTGCTGCTGGCCGGTGTGGCGCTGCTGGTGGCTGCGGTGAACTGGTCGTTGCGACCGCTACAGCGCCTGCGACAGGACGTCTTGCAACGCGACCCGCAGGACCTGACCCCGCTGGCCAGCCACAACATCGCCGATGACGTGCAGCCGCTGGTCGAAGCCATCAACCACCACGTGATGCGTTACCGCGAGGCGATGGAGGCGCGCCGCATGTTTTTGGACGATGCCTCGCACCAGTTGCGCACGCCTTTGACCACACTGGCCACACAGGTCGGATTTGCCCTGCGTGAACCCGACCCGGCGCTGACGAAACAGGCGCTGTTGGCGATCAAATTGCAGGTCGAGGAAACTGTGCGGCAAACCAACCAGATGCTGTCGCTGGCACGCGCTGACACCATCGAGTGGCACATGGAAGCTTGCGACCTGGTGGCGCTGGCGCAAGAGGTCACGCGCGCGGCCTGGCCGCAAGCGCGGCAAAAGCAGATTGACCTGGGCTTTGAGCCCCTGGGTGGCGCGCAAGCCGAGGTGAACGCGCACGCCGGCTTGCTCAAGGAAGCGCTGGTCAATGTGCTGCACAACGCCCTGCACCACACGCCGGTCGGCGCCAAAGTGACGGTGCAAGCCGGCATCGAACCCCTGGATTTGGCCGCCGGAGGTGGCCAGCAAGCGGTGTTACGCGTGATCGACAACGGCCCCGGCATGACGCCAGACGAACTGGCGCACGCCGGCGAGCGCTTTTTTCGAGGCAGCAGCCAGGTCAACGGGTCTGGGCTGGGCCTGGCCATTGCCAAAGCCATTGCCCAACGTCATGGTGGCCGTTTGTATCTGCACGCTACCAGCACAGACTCGACTCGCCCGGGCCTCACGGTCACATTACGTTGGGCGCTGTAACACAGCACAGCGCATGCGCTGATCAATACTGTTTGTAAGGCAAGAATTTCCCTGACAGCACCACGTTGACGCGGTCACCCTTGGGGTCGGCTTCTCGCACGATGTCCATCGAGAAGTCAATCGCGCTCATGATGCCGTCACCAAATTCCTCGTGGATCAGTTCCTTGATGGTGCTGCCGTAGACGCTGACAATTTCATACCAGCGGTAGATCAGCGGGTCGGTCGGCACGGGTGTGGGCAGCGAGCCTTTGTAGGGCACCACTTGCAGCCATTTTTGCTCTTCCACCGTCAGGCCAAAAATTTTGCCGACGATTTTGGCTTGCTCCGCACTGAATGCCATCTGGCCCAGGCAGGCAGCGGTGACCCACTCTTTGGACAAGCCCACTTTTTTGGCAACGTCTTCCCATTTGATGCCTTTGGAGACTTTGGCGCTGATGATTTTTTCGGTGACTTCGAGACGGTTCATGGTGGCTCCTATCAATGTGATTTGGGTTGAATAAATGAATAAAAGAAGGTCAGTGCGCGATGGCGCGTGACACTAAAAAATCGACCACGTGGTTGCGCAGTTCGTAATAACCGTCCAGGTGGTGCAGGTTGGCACGCACCCGGCTGCGGGGCAGCGGGTTGACCACCACCTCGGCAATACCACCGGGCGTGTAGCCCTGGGCTGACTCGTTGCCGTTGCTCATCAGCAGAATGCGGTCGGCCAGCAAAATGGCCTCGTCCACATCGTGGGTGATCATGAATACGGTTTGCTGCGTCTGGCGCACGATGCTCATCAGCTCGTCTTGAATCGTGCCGCGGGTCAGCGCGTCCAGTGCGCCAAACGGCTCATCGAGCAACAGCATCTTCGGGCTGATGCAAAAGGCGCGCGCAATACCCACCCGCTGCTTCATGCCGCCTGAGAGCTGGCTGGGTTTTTTGTCGATGGCCGGGCTCAAGCCCACCATGGCGACGAATTTTTCCACATGGGCATTGACATCAGCCTTGCCCCAGTCGGGCCAGCGCGATTTGACGGCAAAGGCAATGTTCTGGCGCACCGTGAGCCAGGGCATCAGCGCGTGGCTTTGGAACACCACGCCGCGCTCCAGGCTGGGGCCAGTCACCTCTCGGCCATCCATGAAAACGTTGCCGCTGCTGGCGGTGTCCAGCCCCGCCAGCACGTTCAGGATGGTGGTCTTGCCGCAGCCCGAGTGGCCAATGATGCACACAAACTCGCCCCGTGCAAGCGAAAAGTTGACATCGGCAAACACCGGCTTGGCGGACACAAAGGCTTTGCTGAGCCCTTCAATCTGGAGGAGTGCATTCACGTTGGAGGTCTTTCCTTGAGGGTGGGCGTAAGGGGCAACATACGTGCGCAAGGAGGCATCACTCCACATAAGTCACCATTTTTTGTATTTGGCCAAACAGCAGATCCAGCAGCATGCCCACCACACCAATCACACCAATGGCAAAAATCACGTTGGGCAGCGACAGGTTGTTCCACTCGTTCCAGACAAAGTAACCAATGCCGGTGCCGCCCACCAGCATCTCGGCGGCCACAATCACCAGCCAGGCAATGCCCATGCTAATGCGCATGCCGGTCAGGATGGTCGGTGCCGCCGCCGGCAAAATCACCTGGAACGCGGTGCGCACCGGGTTCACTTCCAGCGTGCGGGCCACGTTGAGCCATTCACGCTTGACTGCAGACACACCAAAGGCGGTGTTCACCAGCATCGGCCAGATCGAGCAGATAAAGATCACAAAAATGCCGCTGGCAGACGAGTCTTTGATGGTGTAGAGCGCCAGCGGCATCCAGGCCAGCGGACTGATCGGTTTGAGCACCTGGATGAACGGGTCAAAGGCCTTGCGCATCAGCGGCGACATGCCAATCACAAAGCCCAGCGGAATCGCCACCAGCATGGCCAGCAAGAAGCCCAGCGCCACCCGGCCCAGCGAATGGGCCAGCTGGATGGCGATGCCTTTTTCGTTGGGGCCACGGTCAAAGAACGGGTCTGACAAGTGGCCCCAGATCGCCGTGCCCATCTGACCCAATGTGGGAAAACCCGTAGCCTTGTCACTGCCGGGGTCTTTGCCCATCATCTTGGCGTACTCGATTTGCTCGGCGGTCATGCCCGCTGTGCTGTTGGCTGCTTCGTTGGAGCCCGTGGCCACGTACCAGATGCCCAGCACCACCAGCAGCATCAGTACCGACAGCAAAGCCGCCCGAAAGTTGAGGGTGCGCTGGGTGTTCATCTCAGGCCGCCTTGCTGATGGCGAAGCTCTTCGCGTAGGCGGCGGCCTTGTCGGCGTCGAACTCCTTGCCCATGATCTTGAACTTGGGGTAAGCGCCCTCGGGCACTTTTTGGTCCAGCTCTTTCATGCGTTTTTTGGCATCGGTCAACAAAAACACCTTTTCGGCGATTTGTTTGTAATTGACCTCGCCCTTGACGTAGCCCCAGCGCTGCATCTGGGTGAGCATCCAGACCGCCATGCTTTGCCACGGAATCGGGTCAAAGTCGGCCCGATCCGGCACGTTTTGGATATTGCCCAGACCATCGGCAAACTTGCCTGTTAACACCTGGGTCAGCACCGCCTCGGGCTGGTTGAGGTACTGCGCCGGGGCGATCACCTTGGCAATCAGCTCGCGGTTGCCGGGCTGGCGCGCCATGGCGGCAGCGGTGAGCACGGCGCGGTACAGCGCGGCAAAGGTGTTGGGGTTCTTCTGGATGAATTCGGTGCTGGTACCAAAGGCGCAGCAGGGGTGGCCGTTCCACAGGTCTTTGGTCAAAATGTGGATGAAGCCCGCCTCTTCGTATACGGCGCGCTGGTTAAACGGGTCCGGGCCGAGGAAGCCGTCAATGTTACCGGCCTTCAGGTTGGCCACCATTTCGGCGGGCGGCACCACACGCAGTTGCACATCGGTGTCGGGGTTCAGGCCAGCCTCTGCCAGGTAGTAGCGCAGCAAGAAGTTGTGCATGCTGTACTCGAACGGAATGGCGAACTTGAAGCCTTTCCAGTTCTTCGGGTCGCGGTTGTTCTTGTGTTTGAGCGCCAGGGTAATGGCCTGGCCGTTGATGTTTTGAATGGTGGCCACGTTCATCGGCGTGGGGTTGGAGCCCAGGCCCATCGAAATCGCCAGCGGCATGGGTGACAGGAAATGCGTGGCGTCGTATTCCTTGTTGATCATCTTGTCGCGAATCAGCGCCCAGCCAGCGGTTTTGGTCACCTCCACATCCAGCCCCTGCTTTTTGTAAAAGCCCAGCGGGTGCGCCATGATCAGCGGGGTGGCGCAGGTGATCGGGATGAAGCCAATCTTGAGCTTGGTTTTCTCCAGTGCATTCTTGTCTTGCGCCATGGCTTGCAGGCTGGCCAGGGGCAACACGCTGCCAATGGCGGCCATGGCCGTGCCCTTGCCCACTGCACGCAAGAAACGGCGGCGCACATCGTCTTGCGGAAACAGTGCCTTGACCAGCGTGGCCTCAATAAAGGCGTTGGAATAGGCTTCAAACTCGCTGCTCAGGCTGCGGCGCTTGAGTTCTGCGGTAGCACCTTCAGCAGACATTTCCTGCTGGTGTTCAGCGACCGTATGGTCTTTGCCACAGCTGCACTTGAGCATCAGCGGGCGGTCGGCGTTGTAGGGGTCAAAGTACTGAGTCATGGCATTACCTTTTGAAGTTGGACTCTGCTTGTTACGCAATGCCTGGGCCAACTTGTGCCAGTCCGTGGTTCCCCACTGCAATTCGCGCCCGGTGTGTCGACGCCGTGTAGTGCCAGCCCTACACCACAGGGTTAAAAACGGTGGTTTTCAGCGCTCTGGGGTGCTGCGGCTGTGCCGCTGGGCATACAGCGCCAGCTCCACATCGTTTTTGGTGCCGGTCTTCTCCAGAATCCGTGCCCGGTAGGTGCTCACCGTGTTGGAAGCCAGTTTGAGCTGTGCACCAATTTCGCCCACGGTGTGCCCGGTGCTGAGCATCCGACGGGCACGACATTTACAAAGTACTCCATAAGGTACATTCGTCGGTGCGCCAGTGGCGACGAACTCATGCGCGAATGGTTGGACCCTGCCGATATTGAACTGGCAGGCAAACGCCTGAAGGAGTGGAAAAATGGCCAAGAAGACTAAAGTTAACCCACATGCGGGCAGCAGTTTTGATGATTTCCTCAAAGAGGATGGCATCTTTGAAGAGGTACAGGCCCGCGCCCTTAAACGTGCATTGGCCGAGCAGTTGGATGAGGCCATGCAAAGTGGCAAGCTCACCAAGGTCAATATGGCGCAGCGCATGGCTACCAGCCGCTCCCAACTTGACAGGGTGCTTGACCCCAGTAACTTGTCCATTCAGCTTGATACCTTGATCAAGGCGGCAAGTGCTGTTGGCAGAACGGTAGAGATTCGGTTGAAGCGGGATACCAAGCGTGCGCCCGTCACTTCTGCATAAAAATGCCTTGTAGTCATTATGGAATATGCGTAACAAGCTACCAAATAAGTAGCGTTTTCGCAACCTACTTGCGTGTCGGCGGCAAATTCATGCAACTGCCGGGCGCCACTTCTAAGATTGGAAGCGAGGTGTGGACATGAACTCATCGACATCTTTGGCATCACAGCCCATGCCCTCACCGCCAACGAGGCCCGCTACCTTGTCGGATTCCGCAAGGCTAACAAGATCCGAAATCGACTCGCTAAGACAAAACAAGAAATTGATCTCCGCTTACGTTCAAAAGGAATTCCAAGCGTCTTTGGGGCTTGGGCTGGCGTTGCTGAAGCAGCAAATCACTTGACGGTGATGCCTTCGCAGGTATAAAGCCCACGTAGTGGGGCAAATCGGGGGATTTGGCAAAACCCCAAGTCAGCACAGGAATCGCAGGCAGTTCCACGGTGGGATACTTTGCCTCGTGTGATTGAAAGGCCTATGCTCCCATCGACTATGGCAGAGCACTGCACCGTGGCCCAGCGCAGGCGCCAATTAATTGGAATCCTCCCCCAATTACCTCGGTGTGACTAACCAGTATCCACGCCGCTACGGCACATTCACATCCTTGGAGGATAAAAAGCCGAAGCTGTTTGCCTGTACCATATAAACCTATAGGCGAGCCTAAGAACCTTACGCTTCGCTACCCTTAGCGCATCATGCTCACATGAACCTCTCACCCCCACTGACCCACCTCGCGTCAGATGCAGCCGCATCAGAATTCAGCATGGTTGCCCGCTGTGAAGCAGCCAACTTTCGCTGGGAACCTGCTGTCTCCGCTGCGCGGGCAACCGAGTACAACACTTATGTTGGTGAAGTCACCGCGCACCGCGACTGGAAGGCAGAGCACAAAGGCTACGTGAGTTCTTTTGTCCATGTGCCCAAGGATTTACCCCGAAGTGCCGAATGCTTCATGGCAATCAATCAGCAGGCGCACTTGGACGAGCAACTGGACAACACCTACCTACTCAGGTTGGAATCCATCGGCTACCTGTTCGACCAGCCCTTGTTGGCCGACCTTGTTGAGCAGTTCTGGCAGCGTTTCTTTAACTCCCAAAAGGATCTGCGCAAGGATCAGTTAAGTGACGAGGATGAGACTCTACGCACGGCCTTCGTCACCCAATGGAACGCACAGCGCATACAGGCACGCCCCTTGTTCACGACCTTCCTCAACGATTTCGGCGGCAAACTGAATGCGCTGGTGAAACAGGACTGGCCGCACCTGCTGCGTGATCGTCTGGGGCTGGTTCATTGGCCCAGCTCGGCAAGCAAAACCCTCCCCGTAGCGTTGATGTGCTACACCGTGGACGATGTGCGCCAAGCCCGACAGATGGCCAGCAAGAAAGGTGCGGTGGCCAGTTTGACTCGCCCCACCGTGTTGGATGCGGAGATGTTCAATGCCTTCATTCCCGCTCCACTGACAAAAGGTGGTGGCAGTTACGGCCACACGCTCGATCTGGCCAATAGCGCGATTCCAGAAAACTTCACACCCGAGCTGCTGACCTACCCGATCGACTACCAGCCTCGGCACATCAAGGCACTGGGATTCATTTCGCGTCCCCATGCGTTACACGACGATGCGGCCATACTGGCCGCACGCAACCGCCATGTGCAAGGGCTACAAATCCTTCCCAGATGTGCTGACTTTGGCGAGGTGCTGACATGAGCTGGCACACCTGGGCGGACGAGCTGCGCAGCAGCCCACAACAGGCGGTGGCCGACTTGCTGCGCGGTGCCGCAAGCATCAGCCCCTTTGATCGGGCCACACCGCACGAATTTCTGTTGGCCGTGCTGCCCCGCAGCAGCCGTTTGGTGACCCGCGCACTGCTAGGTGAACCCAGCTCCGTTACACCAGAACCAGACCCGACGACCGACCTGCCAGCCTATCTGGACGAAGGGCTGGCGGCTTGGCTGCTGGCCCAACGCAATACACCCTTGCCCGCCGCCCGCAAACTTGGGGCCTACGCCGCCCAGGTGTGCGAAGCCTTGCAATGGCCGCTGTACTTTGCCCTGCCCCAGACCTATGCAACACTGCAAGCTGAACGGGCGCACTGGCTTCCATGGCTGGGCTCGCTCACGCTCACGGCCTACCGTGATCCGGAATACGACTACTGGCAGGTGCTAGCAGCCCTGCAGCGTGATGACGCTTTGCAGTTCTTCTGGCAATCCTTTGTGGTGGAGGCCGGACGCACCCGCTCCAGCCGTTACCTGAATCTGGGGCTGCTGGCCCTGGCTCGGCTGCCACTGTCTGACGACGACAGCTTGCGCAACTTGCGCCTGCAAGTTCAGGCCCTCATCAACCGCTACCAGCGCCGCAAGGGCTGGGGCGTGCCTGCGCAGCAGGAACTGGCCGATGCCCTGCGCGATGTCATGGCACGCAACCTGAGCATGGGCAGTGCTAACTACCGGGCCTTCCTCTTGGAACTGCTATCACCATTGGGTGAGGATAAAGCCACTTCGGTGCTGACTCTGTTGGGGTTGAGTCAGCCTCAACGCCAGCCAGCAGCCAGACTCAACACTGCCAACAAACTCCAGCCACTGGCGGGAAGAGAGGATTCCGACAGAGCCGTCCAAGCCGTGCGCCGGTCAAGCAGCTTGGCGCAAGCCTGGAATGCGATTTGGCCTCTGCTCTCGGCCCACGAAGACTATTTGCACAAATCAGGCAGTCACTACCATTTCGTTCGTACTTTGGATACATGTGCCCGCGCTCTGTGCAATAAGTACCGACTGCATGACCCCGAAATCCAGTCCAGCCTGTTCCAGTGGATTCACTTGGCCCTGCGCGTGGATGCCGATAACCCCAGACTCTGGATGCTGTGGGAGCTGGCCCTGCGCGAAGCCGACCAGCCCCAGCGCGCCCAGTGGGTGCTATGGGAGATGACCCGGCGCTTTCCAGACCACTTGCCGTGCCGTGTGGAACTGGCACGATTGCTGGCCGAGTCCAATGCAGCTGACGATCAGATCCAGGCCCAGCACCTTTTGCAGCAGGTGTTGGAGCTTGACCCCGACCACCTCCACGCTCACTCGACACTGGCGCAGTTGGCGATTCGCCACCGGGATTGGGCTCAGGCACTGCTGCACGCAAATAACGGCCTGAGAGTTGAACCCAATAACGGGGCTTGTGCCGTGCTGCAAGCCTCCGCCTACGCTCGCCGCAACGGGCCGGGTGATTTGCAAACGGCCATTGATCAGTTGCAGCGCTTTGTGAACCTCTATCATGGGAACGCCAAAGCAGAGGGCTATCTGAGTGATCTGCTGCAAAGCCAACAACTGTCATCACAGGGGCGGTTTCCCACCTTCGACGACGCAGCAGCCAACGGCACGAGCACCCCCACGAACCCCGAAACCGATCCAGCTTGGCTCGCTTTTGCTGAATCCATTCGCACTTGGGTGGCGGCATCGGTGACATCAACACCGTCAGCCACACCCACCGATTTATCCGACCGCGTGTTGCCGCTACCACAAGCCTTGCAACAGGTGGTGACCCAGCAGCAGTGGGATACCGATGTGCTGACCCGCTACGACAACGCTGCGCTGCAAGAATTTCCGTTGGAAACAAGGCTGTGGCGCTATTTGCAAGCGCTGCAAGCCACTTCCAGCGCCAGCGAACGTGAGCACGCCAAGCAAGCGGTAGCGCAGTGGCTGGAAGCAGAAGCCCGCGCCCCCAGTCAAGACAGCCCATCGTGGTTGGTGTACCTGCGGCAGCACTGGGCCGCTTTGTTGCCTGCCACCGACGGTTCGCTTGCCGCCGGAGCCTCTTGGCTGAAAGACTTACTGGATCGCTACCAGCCTTTGCCGGCCCCCCTGTTGGTGTAAAAGCCCTACCCCTGGCCATGAAGCTCTGACTTTCGCCTCGCAAAAAAAAGGCCCGACCAGCTCACGCCAGTCGGGCTTTTTGCTTGGCTTATGCTGTCCATGGATCACTTGCGCACTAGCATCACATCCGTGTAACTCCCGTGCGCCGCTTTTGCTCCAATCGAAAACATCAGCCCGACAGCGTGCGGCCCAAACCGACGTTTCTCACCGCTCCACCGCACTCCGGCTGTGCCGCTGGGCATACAGCGCCAGCTCCACATCGTTTTTGGTGCCGGTCTTCTCCAGAATCCGTGCCCGGTAAGTGCTCACCGTGTTGGAAGCCAATTTGAGCTGTGCACCAATTTCGCCCACCGTGTGCCCGGTGCTGAGCAGGCGAAACACCTGGTATTCGCGGTGCGACAGTGCGTCCACCCCGGCCACCACCGCTTGTGCCGCCGCGCCAGATCGGCCCGCCGATGCCATCGCCGCCGCCAATGCCTCTGCCGTATCAGGGGTGACATACATGCCACCGGCGGCCACCTTGCGCACGGCGGCCACCATGTCGTCCGGGTCGGCGCTTTTGTTCAGGTAGCCGCCCGCGCCCAGCTTGATGCAGCGCACGGCGTACTGCTTTTCGGGGTAGGTGCTGAGCATCAGCACCGGCAGGCCTGGGTGGGTGCGGCGCAAGATTTGCAGCACCTCCAGCCCGTCTTGCTCCGGCATGGCAATGTCCAGCAGCACCAGGTCCAGCCCGGCGCAGCCGCCCAGCGCCTGAACCTGTGCCAGCACCTCTGGTCCGCTGGCGGCCTCGGCCAGCACACACACATCGGGCGCATCAGCCAGCACCTGTTTCAGACCTTCGCGCACGATACGGTGGTCATCACCAATCAGGACTTTGATCATGCTATGGCGTCAAGAGTGGCAAGCGCAGGGTGAATATCGATCCCAAGCCAGTTTGGCTTGAAATTTCAAGCTGACCGCCAAAATGGCGGGCGCGTTCGCGCATGCCCATGACGCCATAGGCCGTGGGGGCCTCAAACGCCAAGGGGCTGGCACCACAGCCGTTGTCTTGCACCAAAATGGTCAATTCCCCGGTTGCCACTTCAATACGCAAGGCGAGCGCCGTGGCGTGGGCGTGGCGGGCCACGTTGCTGAGCATCTCCTGAAAAATGCGAAACACCGCCATGGCTTCGGGCTCGGGCAGCTCCACGCCCTCGGTGCCCTGCATGGACCAGTCCAGCACCAGCTCGGTGGACTGGGCAAACTCATGCGCCTGCCACTCCAGCGCGGCCCACAGGCCCTGGTGGTCCAGGATGCTGGGGCGCAGGTCGGTGATGATACGCCCCACGTTGTCCACGGCACGCTCGATCAGGCCACTCATGTTCTGGCACTTGCTGCGCAGCCGGATGCGCATGGCCTCGGCTTCGTGGCGTGTGCGCTGCTGCTGTTCACTCAGGCGCTTGTCCATCCAGTTCACATCCATTTTGAGCGCCACCAGCAGGCTGCCCAGCTCGTCATGCACCTCACGGGCAATGCGGGTGCGTTCTTCCTCACGCACAGTCTCAGAATAGGCCGAAAGCTCCCGCAGTTGCCCCAGCGCCACAGACAGCGCCTGGGTGCGCTCCACCACCCGTTGCTCCAGTTCGCTTTTGGCGGCCTGCAGTGCATCGGCAGCCCGCTTGCGCTCGGTGATGTCAACAAAGGTCACCACCGCGCCCAGCACGGTGTCGCCATCCATCAGCGGGTAACTGGAATACTCCACCGGAAAACAATGTTGGTCACGGTGCCAGAACACCTCGGTGTCAATGCGGCACGGCAAGCCCTGGCGAAAGGCGTTGAAGATGGCACAGTCGTGCGCCGCATAGGGGTGGCCATCGGGGTGCGAGTGGTGTGTCAGCTCATGCATGTTGCAGCCCAGCACCTCATCGGGCTCGCGCCCGATCATGTGGGCACCGGCGCGGTTGATGAAGGTGCACAGCCCCGCCATGTCAATACCGTAAATGCCCTCGCCGGTGGACTCCAGCAGCAGGGCCAGTTGTTTTTGCAGCACCGGCGCCACGGCGGCGTTGGGCGGTTTAAGTGCGGCTTGGCTGGTGATGTGCATGCGGTTGGGGCAAGCAATGGCTGTGCCAAGCGCTTGCGGTGTTCGGCTGATTAAATCACCAGGTTTGAGAAGAAGTGAAAAATATTTGACTCGTTGTACTCAACTGTCGATTTGGCTGCGACTATGGGTGCTTTACTTCGAAGCAACGAACCGGGTCTGGGGCTCGGCCCGCCGAGACCGTGCATCCATTTCCTGCAGTTGTTCCAAGGCCAGCAGCAAGCTGGTGCGATGCTCACGCGCAATCACTTGCCATGACAGCCCCGTCAACGCACCTTCCAGCGCCCACAACAAATTTAAGCTCGCTGGCAGGCCGGTATTCTTGACCTTGACATAGGCAGCCACCGAACCCAGTTTGCGCAATTGCGCCAGCGTGCAAATACCTGCCGTCTGAAGCATTTGCTGTGATTTTGGACCCAGATTGACCAACTCAGTCAACGCAGGCGCAGCACCCGGAACACGCTTGACTGCTGGCTTGTCCGCCTTGTGGGGCTTGCTTGGTGGCACTTCGAGCAGCGCGTCATAGGTGGCACGCACCCATTGGCACAGGCTTTGACGGTCGTCCCATAAATCAGCGGAAACAAGCAAATGGGGGCGCGCCTTGGGGTAAGGAACGCCATCAAGCGGCTCGTGCATCAATGCGCGCACGGCCGTTGTGGGTTTCAAAAAAAGTTGGTTGTCACACACCAGTCCAATCGGTTTACCCAAAAAATACAGGCAATATTCACCAAACATCTTGCGTGCAGAGACAGGGCCGCAGTCACCGAGCTGGTCCAGCAAAAAATCAATTGTGCTTTGAGATGTCGCCATGTTGCATATCCCCCCAGAAATTGAAGCTACATCATAAAGACATGTTGCCAAAGGCTGCTTTCACCTGGATGCGCTTGATTCGATTGTTCAACCCCTTGAACTTGAACTCTATGCAGGGTTTCAACAGCAAGCTTTGCAGCGCATTGCCATCCGTGATGCTGATGATTGGCCGGCGCTGGCCTGCACCATGCCGATCAGCTGCCCGCCATGGACGGAAGATGCCGACTTTTCGGCACGGGCGTTGCAACTTGGACAACGGATCGGGTTGGCTGAAATAGACAAGTCCCCGACCCTGAAAATTGATCTTTACGGGTCACGCCACCGCTGGCTGACCAAGTTCGGCAAAGTTGCTGATCTTGACTGCACCGTCCGGGAATCGTGCTATCACGTCCAATTGACCGCCCATAGCTTCAATATGGCTGCGCAACGTCGACAAATATATATCGGTTCGTCTTTCCATTTAAACGAATCGCTAGAATTACGTCATCATTCATCGACATCATTCATCAAAAGGCAAACGCGATGCGCACCATCATTGACATTCCAAACGACCGATTGCTGCTCTTGGACCAATGGGCTTCGAGTTGCAAAATCAGCCGTGCCGAAGCTGTGCGCCGCGCGGTGGGTGATTTTTTGGATCGCATGGCAACACCCAAAGACACTGGCTTTGGTTTATGGGTGCAGGGCAAGCCAGAACTTTACCAATTGCCCCCAGAGCGTGATGGCTTGCGTATGCAGCAAGCCATGCGCGAGGAGTGGCCTGAATGATCGCTGTCTTTGACTCCAATATCGTCATTGATTATTTAAACGGCATCGAACAAGCCCGCGCAGAGCTAGCCCAATACAAACGCGCTTATATCAGCCCGATTACGTGGATAGAAGCACAGGTGAAGGCGCCACAAGGCATGGAAGATGCAACGAGGGCGGTGGTGAATAGCCTTTTCCAGCGGCTGGAACTAGACGATCAGACCCTCGCAGCGGGGCTTACCATTCGCCGCGAGATGCGTTTAAAGCTGCCGGATGCCTTGATCTTGGCCAGCGCCAGGGTGAATGGCTGGTTGCTGGTCACGCGCAACACAAAAAATTTTCCAGCCTCCATGTTGGGTGTGCGTGTGCCCTATGAATTGGGGTAATTTCTGGACAAAAGGGACGTTGGCGACTTGTGTAAATGGCCTACTTCAGTGATTGAGGCCTCAATGCAGCGTCAGCGGCATTGATGTCGTCTTGACCCGCACCACCACCGGGCGTTGCTCGTAGGGTTCGGGCGCGCAGCAGGTAATGACCGCTGCAATGGTTTTGGCCTGGCGGGCAATGGGTTCGATGTAGCGGCTGGCTTGGCCGTTGATGGTGATGCAGTCGCCCATGGCGTGAATCGCGCTCTGGCTGGTGCGCAGGGTGTGCGGGTCCACCGCAATGCCGTTTTGCCAGGCCAGACCGGCGCTGTGGGCGAGTCGGCTGGGGGTTTGCAGGCCGGTGGCGGCAATCACCTGGTCGGCCTCAAACTGCTGACCGCATTCGGTGCTGACACGGATGCGGCTGCCGACTTTTTCCACCTTGGCGACTTTGACACCACCGATGAAGCGAATCGGCAGCGCTGCCCAAGCTTGCAGCACTTGTTGACCGGCCTGCTCGGCTTGCCAGCGCGCCAGCGGCTCAGTTTGCACGTCCAGCAGCGTGATGGGGTGGCCGCCCAGGGCCAAGTCGTTGGCCAGCTCGCTGCCAATCAGCCCGGCACCGATGATCAGCACGTCTTTCGGACCAGATTGCGCCACATCCCCCAGCGCGGCGCGTAATTGCAGGTAAGCGCCCAGGTGGTTGATGCGCCAGCACAGCGCTGCGGGCAGCGCTGCGGGTAACGCCGCTTGTGCGCCGTGGGCCAGCACCAGTTGGTCGTAGCGCAGCGTGCCGCGCGTGGTGCGCAACTGTTTGCTGCCAGCGCTGATGCTGATGGCGTGGGTGTGGGCCAGCAGGCGGATGTTCAGGCGTGTGGCAGCTGCCGCGCCGGTCTCACGCACCAGTTTTTCAGGTTTAAGCTGGCGCGCCATGGCCACCGAGAGCAGCGGTTTGTCATACACATCACCGGCGCAGGCGGTGACCAGGGTGATGGGCACATCTGCATCGGCAGCGCGCAGGTGTTCGGCCAGTTGCCAGCCAGCGCGACCGGCTCCAACAATGAGCACACCGGCGCGGTGGCGTGCGCGGGTAGAGGCTACCGGGCCGCAGCCGGGCACTTTGGCGCACCGTGCCTCTGGGCTGGGCGGGGTGTAGGGTTCAAAGTCGGCTTTGGTCACGCCGCACAGCGGGCAGGCCCAGTCGTCGGGAATGTCGGCAAAGCGGGTGCCTGCGGCCAGACCGCTGTCGGCATCACCTACGGCCTCGTTGTAGATCAGGCCGCAGGCTTTGCAGATGAACTGCAGAAACGGGGCGGCGTTCATGCGGGCATCTCCTCAGCGCTCAGGCGGGCGATTTCCTTGCGCAGATGTTTGATGGCGGGCGTGACGATGGCCACAAAGTGTGCCTCGCGCACGCGGCGCTGCACGTCCGAGCTCATCAGGTAACCCCGCGCGCCCTGGTGCATCAGGGCCGACTGGGTGGCGCGCAGGCACAGCTCGGCCCCGTGGGCACGGGCGTCGAGCACGTCGATGAAAAATTCGGTGGAACTGTCAAACGGGGTTTGCGCCATGGTTTGCACGCGGGCGACCAGCGCATTCAGCTCAGCCTGCAGGGTGTCGGGGCGGTCTTCCAAGTACTGGTTGACGTGGCCCAGTTGCGCCTCCACCGCCCACATGGACTCAATTGCGCCCTGGATGATGCCCACGGCAATGCCACATTGCAGCATCACAAACGCCGCGCGGATGCGGGCGATGGTGGGTTTGGCCGGGTCAGCAATGATGTCGTCCTGGCCAACAAAGTAGTCCTTCAGGCGCAGCGCGTAAGTGCCGGTGCCTTCCATGGCCGAGAAGGTGGGGCACTCCACCAATTCCATTCCCGGGGCATTGCAGCGCAGCAGGAACATGACTTCGGTGCTGTTCTCGGGCACGGCGGCAATCGCGCCGCAGTAGTGGTCGGCCTGCAGGTTGCTGATCCAGGGCAGGGTGCCGTTGACCAGGTAGCCGCCTTCGACCTTGGTGGCTTTGAGCAGCAGGCTCTCAATCTGGGCGTAGCTTTTCATGGGGTTGGACAGGGCGGTACCGCCCATGCCCACACCGGCCACATGGCGTGTCAACACCTCACCCATCAGCGCCGGGTTGCCCGACTGTTGCAGGTACAGACCACACACCGCCTGGCACCACATCATGAAACCGGTGGCCCCACACACCTTGGCGGCTTCGGCCATGGCCTGAATGGCCAGAAAGAAGTCGCCCGAGCCATGCGGTGCGTCCAGGTGGGCGCTCATGGCCCCCGCTGCGGCCAACTCCTGGAGGATGGCCTTGGGGTAGTGGCCCTGGCGGTCTATGGCATCCACCTGTTGTAGCAGCGGGCCTTGGGCCACGGCGCGCACGGCGGCCAGCAAGGCATCGGCTGCGGGCGCGGTGGGGGCGGAAAATTGGCGGGGGAGGTCAGCGGGGTTCATGGGCAATCCTGGGGGGTGAAGTGGCAAACGCAGTTGGATCGGTTCAGTCAGCCAGGCTGATCTCGAACGGGATCGGGTTGCGCAGGGTGTTGGCCACGGGCGAGTAAAAGTTGGCATGTTTCACGATCTCGTCGAGTTCCGCACGGGTGGCATCACCTTCAACCAGCACCTTGACGCGGATGGCCTGGAAACCCATCTCGGAGGGCAGCTTTTGCAGGGCACCACCGGCACCCCAGGCAGCGGGGTTACCAATGTCGCCTTCCAGAAAGATTTCGAGTTTGGTCAGCTGGACCTGCTTCCATGTCGCCACGGCCGTGATGCCCACGGCGATGCAGCCACCCAGACCAGAGAGCACGATCTCGCCGGGGGCGGGCGCGGTGTCCTGGCCAAACAGGTGCAGCGGTTCGTCCACCACCACGGGGGCGTGGTTGCCGACGTAGCTTAGCGAACGGTATTGGCCTTCCATGATGGTGTGGACTTTGTTGGTCCCGCGCGAGGCGGGGTTGCCACGGCCTTTTTCAGCAAAAGCAGCCAGACCTTGTGCATCAATCGGGCGCAGGTAGGCTTTGACGGTGTTTACGGGGGCTGTGATTTCAGCAGTGGTCATGGTGTTCTCTTGATGGGTTGAAGGCAAATGCCTGCAAGGCTTATTGCAACCCGCGTGCCAGAATTTGGCAGTCAGAGAAAATTCATGAAAAGTGTGCTTAAACCATTGTTTAAAAATAGTTTGATGCTATTTAATATAGAGCAGCTAAAGCTGGTTTTGCGTTCGACAAAGATTCATATGAGCACGATGTCGACACAATGTAGACATTGTGTCGACATCACTTACCGCTGCGGTTCACCCTTGCGCAAGCGGTAAGCAAACTGTCGCACCGTCATTCCCAACGCCTGGGCCGCGCGTGACTGGTTGCCACCGTACCGGGCCAGGGTTTGTTGCAGCTCATCCAGTGTGTGGGAGTTGGCGGGCAGGTAGTCGCGCACCAAGGGCGCGGCAGGGCTTGGCGGGTTAGCCGGTGTGCTGGCAACCCGCAGCGCAGGTGTCAACGCGGTGAAGGTAGGGCCGGTTTCGACCTGCAAAAAGCGCTCCAACTCGGTGGCGGTCACCATGGGGCCGTCGGCCAGCAGCACCAGCCGTTCGATCACATTGCCCAGCTCACGGATGTTGCCGGGCCAGGGGTGCTCTTCGAGTCGGCTGAGCGCGGCACTCGACAGGTAGACGTTGCGCTGGTTGGCTTGGTTGGCACGGTTCATGAAGTGAATGGCCAATGTGTGGATGTCTTCGCGCCGCTCACGCAAAGACGGCAGGCGAATCGGGATCACGTTAAGGCGGTAGAACAAATCGCGGCGAAAGTTGCCGCTGGCCACATCGGCTTCCAGATTGCGGTGGGTGGCGGCCACCAGCCGCACGTCGACCTTGATTTCGCTTTTTCCACCCAGGCGCACGATGGTGCCTTCTTGCAAGGTGCGCAGCAGCTTGGACTGCATGACCAGCGGCATATCACCAATCTCGTCCAGAAAAATAGTGCCGTGGTTGGCCTGCTCAAACCAGCCCACCCGGGCGCTGGCCGCGCCGGTGAAGGCCCCGCGCTCGTAGCCAAACAGCTCGGACTCAAACAGCGTTTCTGGAATGGCTGCGCAGTTGACTTTGATGAACGGCGCATCACGGCGCTGGCTGGACAGGTGCAAGGCGCGGGCAAACAGCTCCTTGCCGGTACCTGATTCCCCCAGCAGCAAGACGCTGGCCTGCGCCTGCGAGACACGCTCAAGCTCATCAATGGCTTGCAGCAACGCGGACGATGTGCCAATGATGCCGTAACGCACGGCAGCGGCATCCAGCGCGTGGGTCAGCAAGGTGTTGCGGGTTTCCAGCGCCCGGGTTTGTTGCTGCATCAGGTCTTGCAGTTGCAGCACCTGGCCCGCCAGCGTGGCCATGATCTTGAGCAGCGCCATGTCGTCAGTCAGGCGGCGCTGGCGGCTGCGGATGCGATGGCAGGCCAGCACGCCCACGGTGGCACCATTGACGTGAATAGGTAGTGCAATAAAGGCCACGGTTTCCTGGGGCAACTGGTCGCGCGTGACCGCACGGGCCAGGAATTGGGGTTCGGCATCAATGTCTTGCACCAGCATGGTCTGGCCGGTGGCCAGCACACGCCCGGTGATGCCTTCGCCAGGCGCATAGAGACCACGCGCCATCTCAGCGTTTGTCAGACCGTAGGCAAAGCAGATGCGTGACGTGCCGGGCGGGCTGTTCTGGGTGCTGTCTGGCGCGTCAACCAGCACGATGCGACCGCGGTTGAGCCCCAGCAACTCGGACAACAAATGCAGCATCTCGCGCAGTACCACGCCGGGGGCCAGGCTTTTGCCAATCAGGCCAATGATTTCCCGCATCAGCAGTTGTTCTTGTGCTTGTAATGGCGGTGTCACAGCCGGGTGGGGTGCAGAGGGATTGGGAATCATGTCCCGATGCTAGCAAGAAGCGGGCGCGGCGATGAACCAAGGTGCACGGCAGGCAAGACCCCGGAAAGACAGCACCCCGCTAGGGTTTCCCCTAGCTTTTGAGGCCCTGCATTGAAAGCTGCCTGACAGCCGCTTTTCTCTAAAGTCACCCCCATGTCGCGGCTGCCGAGCGGTGGTCACGGCATTTTCAACATATTTACAGGAGATTTTTCATGCGTCTGCATCATGTTTCTTTGGCCGCTGTGGCCTGTGCCGGTTTGATGAGCCTGTCCGCGCTGGCGGGCCCGCTGGACAAGACCGAATGTATTGCCCCGGCCAAACCGGGCGGTGGTTTCGACTTGACCTGCAAAGTGGCGCAGACCGCCCTGCTGGAAGGTAAATACGTGGTGGACCCGATGCGCGTGAGCTACATGCCCGGCGGCATTGGCGCCGTGGCCTACAACGCCATCGTGGCGCAGCGCCCGGATGAAAACAACACCATTGTGGCCTTTTCGGGCGGCTCGCTGTTGAACCTGGCGCAGGGCAAGTTCGGTCGTTACAACGAAAACGATGTGCGCTGGCTGGCCGCCATTGGCAGCGACTTTGGTGCGGTGATCGTGGCTGACAACTCACCCTTCAAGTCGATCAAAGACCTGGTGGCCGCCATCAAGGCCGACCCCAGCAAGGTGGTGTTTGGTGCCGGCGGCAGTGTGGGCAGCCAGGACTGGATGAAAGCGGCGCTGACCGCGCGCGCCGCCGGACTTGACCCCAAGGCCATGCGTTTTGTGGCCTTTGAAGGCGGCGGCGAGGCCATCACTGCGCTGCAAGGTGGCCATGTGCAGGTGTACTCGGGTGATGCCGCCGAAGCCGAAGAGCAGCTCAAGGCCGGCGCCAAGATCCGCGTGCTGGCGATCCTGGCCGACAAGCGCCAGGAAGGTTCGCTGGCTTCCGTGCCCACCATGAAAGAGCAGGGTTACGACGTGCAGTGGCCGATCATTCGTGGTTTCTTCATGGGCCCCAAGGTCAGCGACGCCGACTTCAAGGTCTGGAGCGACACCTTCGCCAAAATGATGGCCACACCAGCCTACGACAAATTGCGCGCCGAGCGCGGCATGT
Source organism: Burkholderiales bacterium RIFOXYD12_FULL_59_19 (assembly GCA_001771065.1). Lineage (GTDB taxonomy): Bacteria > Pseudomonadota > Gammaproteobacteria > Burkholderiales > Burkholderiaceae_C > Rhodoferax. The sequence continues at coordinate 87,984 of MESQ01000080.1, forward strand.
TCAAGTTCGCCATGACCGGCAAGGAACTCGATGCCTTCATCAAGAACCGCATGGTTGCCTACCGCCAGCTGGCCAAAGACTTCAACCTCAAGGTTGCCCAGTAAGCTAAGCCGCATCCACTGCCGGCGCTGACAACAAGCGCTGGCAGTTTCTTTTTTTGAGGGGACATCATGGGTGATCGCATCTTGGGGGCGATCTGCCTGGTCATGGCTGCGGCCATGGCTTGGGCAGCGCACGGCTACGCCGCCGAAATTTCTTACGAACCGGTCGGGCCGCGCGCCTTTCCGACGCTGCTGGCCACCATTTTGGGGCTGGTGGGCGCCTGGCTGTTGCTTAAACGCCAGGCCCATGCTGTGGCATCGGGCACCCCGGTGCTGGCAGCCACCTCGCCGCTGGACTGGAAAGCCGTGGCCATGTGCGCGGCCAGCGTGATGGTTTACGGCGCGCTGTTTCGCACACTGGGCTTCTGGCTGGCGACCACGCTGATGGCGGTGCCGGTGGGCATGGCCTTTGGCGGCACGCTGAAAAAGAGCCTGATCGGTGGCCTGGTGATGGGCTTGGGTTTCTATGTGTTGTTTGACAAGCTGCTGGATGTGATTTTGCCCACCGGTGTGATGTCGTTTCTGCTGGGAGGGCGTTGATGGAAACCTTGCAACATCTGGCTGAAGGTTTTGGCGTCGCGCTGATGCCGATGAACCTGATGGTGGCCGCCATTGGCGCGCTGATTGGCACCATTGTGGGCATGCTGCCGGGCCTGGGCCCGATCAACGGCGTGGCGCTGTTGATGCCGCTGGCGTTTGCCCTGAAATTGCCACCTGAGACCGCGCTGATTCTGCTCACGGCGGTCTACATCGGCTGCGAATTTGGCGGGCGGATTTCTTCCATTTTGCTCAATGTGCCGGGTGACGCGGGCGCCATCATGACCGCCATCGACGGCCACCCCATGGCCGCCAAGGGTCAGGGCGGCGTGGCGTTGTCGATTTCGGCCTGGAGTTCCTTCGTCGGCTCGACCATCGCCACCATCGGCATCGTGTTGTTCGCGCCGCTGCTGGCGCGCTGGGCGCTGGCCTTTGGCCCGGCGGAATACTTTGCGCTGATGTGTTTTGCCTTTGCCTGCATCACCGGGCTGATGGGCAACCAGCCCTTGAAAGCCGTGCTGGCGGCGGTGATTGGCCTGTCGCTGTCGACCGTGGGGCTCGATTCCAACTCGGGCGTCTACCGCTTTACCGGCGACAACGTGCATTTGAGCGACGGCATCCAGTTCATTGTGGTGGTGATCGGCCTGTTTTCGGTCAGTGAGATCTTGTTGATGCTGGAGCACCAGGCCAATGCCAGCGGCCTGATTCACGCCACCGGGCGCAACCTGTTCAACCTGAAAGAAATGGCGATGACTTGGTGGTGCACCGTGCGCTCGGCGCTGATCGGCTTTGTGGTGGGCGTGTTGCCCGGTGCCGGGGCAACGATTGCCAGCGCCATGGCCTACACCGTCGAAAAGCGCATGAGTGACCAGGACGGCACCTTTGGCAAGGGCGACATTCGTGGTATCTGCGCCCCTGAGGCGGCCAACAACGCGTCCGCCAATGGTTCGTTCATCCCCATGCTGACGCTGGGTGTGCCGGGCTCGGGCACCACGGCGGTGATGGTGGGCGCGCTGTCGCTCTATAACATCACGCCGGGCCCGGCGCTGTTCACCCAGCAACCGGCGCTGGTATGGGGCCTGATTGCCTCCATGTTCATCGGCAACATCCTGCTGCTGCTCATCAACATCCCGCTGGTGGGCCTGTTCACCCGCATTTTGCTGGTGCCCAACTGGTTGCTGGTGCCGGGCATTCTGGCCATCAGCGCAGTCGGCGTGTATTCGGTGCACGCTACCACGTTCGACTTGATGCTGATGGGCGGCCTGGGTATTGCCGGCTATTTGCTGCGCAAAACCGGCGTGCCGATGGCGCCGCTGATTCTGGGCTTTGTGCTGGGTGATTTGATGGAGCAAAACCTGCGCCGCGCCTTGTCCATCACCAATGGTGAGCTGGGCATTCTGATGGAAAGTGCCATTTCCAAGGGCTTGTGGATCGGCGTGATTGCCATGCTGGCGGTACCGCCCCTGTACCGCCGCTGGAGTCAGCTGAAGGTTAGCCGCTGATCAGCAGCGCCGCCGCGGCCGCGATGGCCGCGGTCTCCGAGCGCAGCACGCGCGGCCCCAGCGTCACCGGGGCAAAGCCCTGGGCCAGCGCGGCGTCTTCTTCCGCCGTGTTCAAGCCGCCTTCAGGGCCTGACAAAAAAGTGATGGCCGACGTTGTGTGATGGGCCGCTTCGCGCAGCCCCAATGACTCGGGGCGCAATGACAGCAACAGGCGCGGTGACTGCGCCGCGTCCAGCGGGTCTTGCGCCTTGAGCCACTGCGCCAGCGTCATCACCGCGTGCACGCGGGGCACCCGGTTGCCCCCGCATTGCTCGCAGGCCGCCACCGCCACGCTTTGCCAATGCGCCTGTTTCTTGTCGGCGCGCTCGCCGCTGAGGCGCAGCACGCTGCGCTCGGTCATCAGCGGCTGGATGCTGGCCACGCCCAACTCAGAAGCTTTTTCCACCAGCCAGTCCATGCGCTCGTTGGCCGGCATACCGACCGCCAGGTGCACCTGCAGGGCGGCTTCGCGCTCCACCGCCATGTGCGCCCCCACTTGCACCTGCACATGGCTGCGGCCCATCTGGGTGACGGTAGCCTCATATTCACCGCCGATGCTGCTTGGTACATCGGGCCCGCCATTGAACAAGGTGATGACATCACCGGGCTGCAAGCGCAGCACCTGCACATGGCGCGCGGCGCTGGCGGGCAAGTCCAGCAGCTCGCCGGGGGTGATGGGAGTGGGGCAGTAAAAGCGGGGCATGGCTATATTTTCTCAGCTTCGCCCGCCAAATCACCTGCGATTAGCCTGAAATGCTGGTTGGTGCGCAAGTCGTAAATCCAGAGCTTTTGGACGATGGTGGCTGAGTTCATAGTTCTTTCATTCTTGAAATCTGGTTTAACCGCGCTTTGACGGCTTCTTCACGCTCAGGATCACTCAGCAAGCCCGGCAGCGCGTTGTGAAAGGCAGGCATATCAAGCAACGCTGCTACCGAACGCCCTACACGACTGCGTACATCCGCGGCTGCTGCGCCCACTTCCGGTGCCACGGTCGATCTCCCTTCGACGACAGTCATGATGTCTTCCAGATCATGGCTTAGATACACGTCATTCTGTCCCCGGTCTTTGAAGGCTTCAAACTTGGTGGCCAAAAAGTGTGGCGCGGACAGATGCCGAAGTTTCAGCCCTTGGACTACCTCTGCGACCAAAGCCGCCTCAAAGCCTACCCGGTACCAAGGGTTGGCAAAGCCCAGCACCTTTTCATCCAACGGAACTAGGTCTAGTTGCATGCGATTCCAGTACCAGCGGAACGGTGGCGTATTGTCGGCCATGGTCTGCTTGAAGCCACGCTGCATCAACTGCTCTGCCAAGCGGTGATAGCCCGCCAGCGAGGCCACTTCAACAATGGCATCCACATCCTCAGTGGGGCGGACATCCATCAGGCCCGCATCGTCCAGTAGCAGCCCGGTGGCGCAGCCGCCCACAAAAACGACCTGCTCGCATAGCGGACCCATGGCCTGCGCTATGGCGACCAAGAGGGCCAAATTCGGGTTAGCCATGCAAGTCCGCCTTTGCTGGCTTGGGCGAGTTTGGGTCAATCAACGCCTGCAGCCGCTCCAACGCCATGCCACGCTCGCGGGCCTTGCCAACACGCAATGCGTCGAACAAGGCCAATAGTTCGTATAGCTTTACGTCTTGCATGGCAGCAAAGGGCACTGACGGGTGCAAGGGCTCTACCCCAACACCGCGCACCGAACCATTGGGGTGCGGCCACACAAAGTCTGTACTGCCCGGCGCAAAAACACCGGCAAAGGCGGGTGCGCTATGGCTGGTGGGTACTCCCACTGCCAGCGGCAAACGCACTCCGGGGAAGGCGTATTTGGCGCCGTGCAAAGCAAATTCCGCCAGGTTGTGCGCGTGCGGGCGCACCGAGTTGTCAGCGGCGACTACGTCGTCCGACGCCAGTGCCGTGCGGCGTACTCTTCGGCGTGTCATCCGGTAAATGCCCGCTGGCTCTTGCACGCTAAGCGCCGCGACTGAGGCACCTTCCACAGGCTGCGACAGTGCGCCCCGGTTTTGCAACAGCAGTCCGGCTACTAGCCCCCGCTTGACCGCACCATGCGCTTCAGACGTGCTCAGCCCCAGCTCCTGAGCCAGCCGCGCATACGTCCAGCGCTGGTCGCCCCAAGCCACCAGCTTCAGGGCCACCACAAAGTCTTGGGGTTTGAGTTGCATAATATTCTATATTCTTGAATCGTGAATACAGAATATAAATGATTGATCTAGAAAAGGCAAGCCCTAAACGATGCTGACGGTCAGACTCGCACCCGCACCACCAACTCGTCAAATCCGGTAGCTGGGTCAGGCTCGCGGGCAAACTCCCACTCGGGCAGCAGCGCCAGCAGCACCTCGGCAGTGGTGCGCACGATGCAACCCGCCGCCACATGCCCGCCCAAGACCTCGCCCGTGGCAGTGGACAGTGCCATGTGCAGGTGCGAACTGCTCTTGGCACCATCAAACGTCACGCTGCCTGACAGGCTCAAAATTTCCATGTCGCCCGTCAGGCGCTCGGGCAGATCTGCTCCGGCAAATCGCAGGCCTGCGGTGGACAGGCTGCCGATACCCGACAGCACAAAAGGCAGCGCGGCAGTTATGGCCTTGCACGGCGGCCTCAAGCGCGGCGCGCAGGTCTTGGCCGGGGGTCAGGCGGATGGGGAAGGTTTTCATAATGATTAAGCCTAGAAGCCGCAGTTACCCGACACCCGCGAGGACCGGAGGTGGGGACGGCAAGACGGTTTGACGAGTAATTCGCTCGCAGATGTAGCCCAATAGGACGCGCCAACGATCTACTTTGGGCAACTGCTCCGCAGCTCGTTTTACATAAGCAATTGCTGCCTGGACATTGGCAATCATCGTTTTGATCAAGCCCACCTCGGCATGCATGGGCGTCAGGTGCAACTCGGTCCTGCCCCCAGAGTGAGTGGCACGCCCCACCGCTGCCAGTAGGAGCGGACGGCTGGTCAGTGCTTCGCGCCGCGCCTTCGGATTGGCCGCCCGCACGTACCAGCTCCACCAGTTGTAGACCAGCGCCACAGCGCGTGCCGTCAATTCACTGCGGTGCATGTCTTGCGTGGTGAAACCGCTCCAGCCCCACTGGTTCTTCAACTCGTCAAAGCCGTTCTCGCAATCGCACCGATCCCGGTAGAGTTGCCCGATGGCGCCCAGCTCGTAGTCGACATCAGTCACCAACACGGTGTACTCCCACAACTGGGCATCTTCCTGCACCTCGTCCCAGCCCAGGCTAAGCACTTGCTGCTTACCCTCTATGCCACCCCGCGTCAGCGCCACATCGCGCTTGATGCGTCGGCGCAGCACCACCACGCGACGCTCCTTGCTCCAGCCGCTCAGACGCACCTTATCCTCTATGGCTTGCCAACCCTGGCTGGCCTCGGTCGCCGCTGTCCAGTCCTGACGGTTGAACAGTCTCTGGATGAGCCGCTTGACATTGGCCGTTTTGCGCAGGCGCAGCAGGTAACGGCGATCATGCTTCTCGCAGATTTCAATGATGTCTTGGTTGCCGTAGCCACTGTCGCCCCTGACCAGTGCCGGGCCTCTCCCGCCCAACTCGTCGAGCAGTTGCGAGAGGCCTGCTTTGCCGTGGCCCGAACTGTGCTCTTTGCCGCTGCGCAGTTGCATGTCCAGTACCAGGCGCAGATTGCCCACCCAGTAGGTGTGCAGGGCATGGCTGGGTCGCCCCGGCTTGTGGGGGTTGTAGCCAAGATGGGCACCTTCTTGGTGGCCGTAGAGTGACTTGATGGTGGTGTCCAGGTCCAATATCCAGCTTCGGTCCAGGGCCTCGAGCACGCTGGCTTTGAGGGCTTGCTGCATCCATTTTTGAGCAGCCTCAGGCTCCATGGCGCTCAGGGCTCGACGCACGCTGACTTCACTGACGATTTTGTTCAGGCCCAGTGCCTGTGCTGCGACTTGGTCGCCTCGGATGCCCGCCAGGTGGGCGTAGCGCTTGGAGCCCGACAGGACGCCCAGCATCAGCTTGTACCGCCACATATTCTTCGCTGGCCTGCGCGAGGGCCGTTTTTACGCACTTGATGATTTCACCCATGGGGTGAGTGTGCCAAAAAACCAGCAAGCCACGTCGTTGCTGGGTTTGCGCGGGTTTTAGCTCAGGCAACTGCGGTTTTTAGGTTGACACTGCCCGCAGGCGTACCTTTGAGGAACGCCGCCAGCGTTTCTGGCCGGTGGAAGGCAAACACGGCACGGGCACGCGGCTCGGGGTCCAGGCCCTGGGTGAAGTGGGTTTCAACCCCGGTGGACTCGTAGCTGAAGGGCAAGGGCCTGCGCCAGGCCGGCAGCGATGCTGGCAGACCCTGGGCGTAGCGGGCCGACTGCACTTCCACGCCCGTGAGCGTGGCGCCTTCTTTCTTGGCCTCGATCACACCTGCGGCCTTGCCGTCGATGTAGAGCAGGTAGTCGGCAAAACCATAGCCGGGGTTGAGGGGGAACTCGCGTAATGCCACGCCGCGCAATGCGTGAATGTTGGCGTGAAGCATGTCGCACACATGCCAGCCCGCTTGCTGCAACAGCGTGTCGATGTTTTGTCTGGCCTGTTGCTCTGGCGTCATCCCTGTCCTTTTGATTTTGAAAGCAGTTTACGCTTGAAAGACAAGGGGCTGGTTTGGCTTATTGCCGCCCAAAACCAAACACATTGGGCACCTCAATGCCTTCCACTTTTTCCACCAGCCGCAGCAGCGGTTTGAGTTCGCGGTAGCGCGCGCAGGTGGTGCGGATGTAGGCAATAAAGCGCGGCGTGTCGTCCAGGTACTGGGGTTTGCCGTCGCGCAGCGTCAGGCGGGCAAAGATGCCGGCCACCTTGAGGTGGCGCTGCAGGCCCATCCACTCCACGCCGCGGTAAAACTCCCCAAGGTCATCGCCCACCGGCAGGCCGGCTTTGCGCGCTTTTTCCCAGTAACGGATGGTGACGTCGAGGCAAAAGTCTTCGTCCCAGCTCAGGAACGCGTCACGCATCAGGCTGGCAATGTCGTAGGTGATGGGGCCATAGACGGCGTCCTGGAAGTCGAGCACACCCAGCGTGCCTGTACCCGTGTTCCCCGCCATCAGGTTTCGCGGCATGAAGTCGCGGTGCACAAAGACGCTGGGCCAGCTCAGGTTGTGGCCGATGATCTGGTCAAAGGTCTTGTCGAGCGTCTGGCGCATGGCCTCGTCGATGACCACGCCCTTGTGCCGGGTGATGTACCAGTCGGGAAACAGCGCCAGCTCGCGGCGCAGCAGCGCGTCGTCATAGGGTGGCAGCACGCCGGGTTTGGAGCTCAGTTGCCAGGCAATGAGCGCGTCCACCGCCTGCAGATACAGCGGCAAATTAGCCTGGGGCTCATCGCGGTTGATGACCTGCATCATGGTCCGCGCGCCCAGGTCGGTCAGCAGCATGAAGCCCAGCGGCTCGTCCCAGGCCAGCACTTGCGGTGCATGGACGCCGGCGGCGTGCATCAGGGCGGCCACCTTGACAAAAGGCGCGCTGTTTTCCTTGTCGGTCGGCGCGTCCATGATGATGCGGCTGCCGTCCTGGGCGTCGATGCGGAAATAACGCCGAAAACTGGCATCGGCCGAGGCCAGGCGCAGGCTGTCAGGCTGCAAACCGTGCTGGGCGGTGGCATCTGCCAGCCAGCGTTTGAATTGATCAGCGCGGGCGGGATCGCTCCAGGCGATGGCGGGGCTGATAAGGGATTGGGGAGTAGGTGCGTGGCTCATGGATAATCCATTCTACAAATCTGACCAGACCTCTACCGCGCCCACTTCATGCCCGCTACCGCTTTTGATCCATGCGCGTTTTTCAAATGCGTTACCTGATGCTCGACACACCTGTGTCCAGCGCGCGCGGCCCCAGGCACCCGCTGCGCTTGAGCGTTCTGGTCACGCTGCTGCAGTCTGCACTGGTGGTGGCCCAGCCGTCCCCGGCTGAACCCCTGATCCTGAAAACCAGTCCGCTGTTGCAGGATCAGATTGCCACCGAGGTACGCAGCAGTTTGCCCAGCTTTGTCTCGGGCCAGCAGATCACCGGCCGCACCGACCTGGAGACGGTGGTCGAGGGTAACGCCATGCTGCGCCGCGGCGACATCGTGATCAAGGCGGACCGGCTTGAATACAACCAGCCCACCGATTTAGCCAAGGCCCGGGGCCATGTGCTGATCAACCGTGCCGGCAACGTCTACGAAGGCCCGCTGATGGAGCTGCGGGTGGATGCCTTTGAGGGTTTTTTCAACGAGCCGACGTACCATTTTTTGCGCAACAACGCTCATGGCCAGGCCGACCGGGTGGACTTTTTGGACGAGCAGCGGGCGGTGATCCACAACGCCACTTTCACCACCTGCCAACGTTTGCCGGGCCCAAGCTGGATGCCCGACTGGATTTTGAAGGCCAGCACCATCAGCCTGGACAACGAAGAGGAAGTAGGCAGCGCCAGCGGGGCCTTGCTCAGCTTCAAGGGGGTGCCGCTGCTGCCGGTGCCTTACATTACTTTTCCGCTCAGCGACAAGCGCAAGTCCGGCGTGCTGCCGCCCACGATTGGGTTAGACAACGTGAACGGCTCCGAAGTGTCGGTGCCCTATTACTGGAACATTGCGCCCAACAGGGACGCCACCATCACCCCGACCCTGATGAGCAAGCGCGGGGTCAACCTGGACGCCGAGTTCCGCTACCTCGAAGAAGACTATGCGGGCAATGTTCACCTTGACTGGATGCCTGCTGACCAGCTGCGCAATGCCAATCGCTGGGGTCTGAACTTCGGCCATCAGGCGCGCATCGCCAGCGCCTGGACCGATGGCGGTGCCACCTTGAACCTGAATCTGAACCGGGTCAGTGATGACAATTACTGGCGCGATTTCACCCGCACCAACAGCTCGCTGACCCAACGCCTGCTGGCCAACGATGCCACCCTGGGCTGGAGCAATGGCGCTTGGGTCAGCAGTGTGCGCACGCTCAAATGGCAAACCCTGCAAGATGTCACGGCACCGATCGTGCCACCCTACGACCTGCTGCCGCAGCTGCGCACCAACTACACCCGTGTCCATCCGGCGGGTTTCAGCTATGGGCTCAGTGCCGACTACACCCACTTTCAATCCGACATGATGCGCACCGGCCAAACCAACGGCCAGCGCACGTTTGGCCTGGTGCAGGCCAGTTACCCGCTCACAGCCGCAGGTGGTTTTTTAACGCCCAAGTTGCAATTACATGCCAGCCAGTACCAGTTTGACACGGCGCTGGCCAATGGCGACACCTCCACCAGCCGGGTGGTACCAACCTTGAGCCTGGACAGTGGCCTGGTGTTTGAGCGTGACACCCAACTGTTTGGCCGCAACTTGCGCCAGACGCTGGAACCTCGGGCCTTTTATGTCAACACGCCCTACCGTGACCAGCACCTGTTGCCCAATTACGATTCCGGCGCCAATGACTTTAATTTGGCCACGATCTACACAGAAAACGCCTTTGTCGGCAATGACCGTATCTCTGACAGCAATTTGCTCACCCTCGGCGTGACCACGCGCTGGCTGGACCCGGCCAGCGGCGCAGAAGCTGCGCGCTTAGGTGTGGCGCAACGCCTGCGTTTCTCGGACCAAAACGTCACCCTGCCCGGCGGCTTGCCAGCACAAGACCGGGTCAGTGACTTGCTGCTGGGGGGCTCCGTCCACTGGGACCCGCGCTGGAGCTTTGACGGCACGGTGCAGTTCAACCCCAAAACCGAGCAGTCGGTGCGCTCCACCTTGAGCGCCAACTACCGGCCCGGCCCATACCGCACACTCACGGCAGCCTACCGCTACCAGCGCGATTCAAGCGAGCAGCTTGATTTTGGCTGGCAGTGGCCGCTCAACGACTTGTGGGGTGATCGCGGTCAAAATCTGGCTGCAGGCCAGGGCCTGGGTGCGGGCCGTTGGTACAGTGTGGGCCGACTCAACTACAGCATGAATGAGCGCAAGTTGGTCAATTCGGTGCTGGGTTTTGAGTACGATGCAGATTGTTGGCTTGGGCGCATTGTGCTGGAGCGGCTGCAAACCAGTAGCATCACGGCTACTCAGCGCATCATGTTCCAGCTCGAATTTGTCGGCTTTACCCGGCTTGGCGTGAACCCGCTCAAATCACTCAAGGACAATATCCCTGGCTACCAGAACCTGCGTGAGCCCGTTGGCATGCCGAGCCGTTTTAGCAATTACGATTGAAAACACCATGACTTTCAGCTTTAAATTTTTATCTGGGGCCGTGCTGGCCTGCTTGCTGGGCGCACCAGCACAGGCACAGGGTTTGCGTCTGCCCCCCACGGCTGGCGCGGCAAGTACCGTCACCGGCACAGCCACCTCGGACTTTATTGTGGCGGTGGTCAACTCCGCACCGATCACCAATGCCGAGGTTCAACGTGAAGTCTTGCGCGTGCAGCAACAGTATGCTGCACAGCGCCGCTCGCCACCCGAACTGCAGCGCCTGACGGCCGAGACGCTGGAGCGCCTGATCAATCAAAAAGTCCTGCTTCAATTTGCATTTGATACGGGCATCAAGGCGGAAGATACCGCCGTTGACCTAGCCACCCAATCGATCGCAGCCCAAAACCAGTTGACACTTGCCCAGCTGTACCAGCAGGTTGCAGCCGATGGTTTGAGCGCAGGACAGTTCCGAGCCCAGCTGCGCGATCAAATCTTGCTGCAGCGCCTGCGCGAACGCGATCTGGAGCCACGGGTGCGGGTGACAGATTTGGACATTGATGCCTATTTGCAAGCGCAACAGAACACACAGGACTTGAGCAAACTGGACATCAATCTGGCACAGGTGCTGATTGCAGTGCCTGAGTCCGCCACTGGCGAGCAGGTGCAAGCCTTGCAAGAAAAGGCGCGCAAGGTGCTGGAGCGGGCGCGCGCAGGCGATGACTTTGCCACCTTGGTTCGCGACTTTTCCGACCCCACGGCGCAAGCCAATGGCGGTCAACTGGGTTTGCGCAGCGCCGACCGCTACCCGGACTCATTTGTTGAAGCCACCCGGCAGTTGGCGCCGGGCGAGGTGGCCAACCTGGTGCGTTCCCTGGCAGGTTTTCATATTTTGAAAGTGGTGGAAAAAGTCAACGTTGGTCTGCCCGCCATGAGCGTGACACAAAGTCATACCCGGCATATTTTGTTGCGGCCGTCGGCCCAACTCAGCGAAGCCCAGGCCCGTGCACGTTTGCTCGATTTCAAAAAGCAACTGCAGGCCGGGCAGGCAGATTTTGCTGCGCTGGCGCGCGAACATTCGCAAGACGGCAGCGCTGCGCAGGGCGGCGACCTGGGCTGGGCCAGCCCGGGTATGTTTGTGCCCGAGTTTGAAAGCGTCATGAACCAATTGGCACCGGGTGAAGTCAGCGAACCGCTGCTGTCGCGCTTTGGCCTGCATCTGGTCCAGTTGCTGGAGCGGCGCCAGGCCAAATTAAGCCAGGCTGAGCAACGCGAGTCGGTGCGGGCGCTGCTGCGCGAGAAAAAACTCGCTGAAGCCATGCAAACCTGGACGCAAGAGATGCGCGGCCGGGCCTATGTCGAGCTGCGTGACGCGCCGCTCTAAGGACACCGACTTGAAACACGGCAAGCACATTGCGCGCAAACGATTTGGCCAGCATTTTCTGGCCGACGGCGGCATCATTGAAGCCATTGTGGACGCCATTAACCCGCAGCCCGGTCAGGCCATGGTTGAAATTGGCCCCGGACTGGCGGCACTCACGCAGCCGCTGGTCGAGCGCCTGGGCGCCTTGACCGTGATCGAACTCGACCGTGATCTGGCGCAACGCCTGCGCAGTCATGGCCAGTTGCGGGTGATTGAATCCGATGTACTGAAGGTTGACTTTGCCCAATTGGCGCAGGCGCAAGCCGCACCCAAACTCAGGGTGGTGGGCAACCTGCCCTACAACATTTCCACGCCCATCCTGTTTCATTTGCTGCAGTATGTGGACATCATCGAAGACCAGCACTTCATGCTGCAAAAAGAAGTGATTGACCGCATGGTGGCGAGGCCGTCAACGGCGGCTTATGGCCGCTTGAGCGTGATGTTGCAGTGGCGCTACGCCATGGAAAACGTGCTGTTTGTGCCGCCCGAGAGCTTTGATCCGCCGCCGCGCGTAGACAGCGCCGTGGTGCGCATGCTGCCGCGCCCGGATGCGGCGGCGCTGAACGAGCAGGCTTTGAGCGAACTGGTGCAGGTGGCTTTTAGCCAACGGCGCAAATTGCTGCGCCACACCCTTGGCGCCTGGTTGCAGGCGAAAAACTTTGCTGGGGAATTTGATGTGCAGCGGCGTGCCGAAGAGGTGCCGGTGGCCGAGTACCTGCGGCTGGCGCTGGCCGTGGCCAGCGCGCAGGTCTCAGATCAGGCGGTGGTCCAGTAACCCGCGTTGAACGGGCTGCTCATACGCAGCGCCTGCGGTGAAATGTCGAGCAGCTTGTCGGTCGGCATTTTTTCGCCGCTTTCCGTGAGCAATTCAATGCCCGAGGTCGGCGGGTTGCCGACCACTTGGGCGTGGTCGCCTTTGGCCGCGAACGCGGCCCGGGCCACAGAGAAGGAATAGAAACAACGGAACGGAATCTTGCGGTCACCCCAGTAATCTGCGGTGTCACGGAAAATATCAAGCAGTTGTTCGCGCGCTTCCTTGTCAAACTTGGCATGCGCCGGAATATGCTCCAGCACCACGATAAAACCAGGCTGCGGTCCCGATTTGTGCACCGGGTCAGTCATGCTGTCGTAGAGCGAATCAAAGTTTTTACCCACTGCAACAGCCAGCATGAACTGTTGACCAATCATGTCAAGCACATCCTGCTTGCTTTGAGCGTTGGCAATGTTGGCATACAGAAAGTGTTGACCCATGGCCCGCGCCGCGTCCTGCAGGTCTTGCACCCGAAAAGCCCGGATCGACTGCACGATGTTGGGGCGAACACCCTTCAAAATCGTCTCGGAGACGGTTTTGAGTTGGGGCTCAGCGATGGTTTGACTAGGTGACATGTTTGCTTCTCTTTTCACAATTTATAAACTGACAATTCAAATTCAGGGTGCAATCCGACGAAAACTGGCGTAGTGATCAGCAGTGAAATAACACACCTCTGGCGTTTTGGCTTGACCACCACACACAATCCGTTTAACGCCCCGATGCTTCAAGCCGGGTGTCGGGACGGTGTATTCACGGTAAAAACCACGTTTTTGAGCAGGTAGCAAACGCTCCCGGTTACCAAAAACAGAACCATCTTTTTCACTGACAAACGGGCCACCCTGATGGATGCGCCTGTAAATTTCTACACCAGGACTTGGCAGCTCAGCCAAACTGATCGTGCTTTGCAGACCCGCTGACGGGGGTGCCTTGGCCTGTACCCCACCAGTGAGCAAGGCTGCGGAAAGCGTCAAGCCAGTCAGCACCAACTTAAAACGGTTGAACCACAACATTGCTTCAATTCCCAATAAAAAATTCGGGTAAACCCGAACATTCAAGGGGGTAGTGTCGCTGATCCAACAAAAAAAAGCAAGCCACTGCCTAATTCATGGGCAATTCGGGGTAAGGAAATAAGGGCTAAGCGCTGGTCGGCTTAGCCCATTTGAGCCAATAAACCGTCTTGTGTTAACGGGTGGCGTTGGCGTCAGCGACCGTCAGGGCGGTCATGTTGACAATGCGGCGCACGGTGGTGCTGGCCGTCAGAATATGCACTGGCTTGGCCGCACCCAGCAGCACCGGACCCACGGCAATGTTGCCGCCGGCAGCCGTTTTGAGCAAGTTGTAGGCAATGTTGGCGGCGTCAATATTGGGCAGCACCAGCAAGTTGGCGTCACCGTTTAATGTGCTGTTAGGCATCAAATTGGCCCGTAATGCGCCATCCAGCGCCACATCGCCGTGCATTTCTCCGTCTACGTCCAGCCACGGCGCCTGCGCGCGCAACAGCGCCAGGGTGTCACGCATCTTGATGGCGCTGGGCTGGTTGCTGCTGCCAAAACTCGAATGCGACAGCAAGGCGGCTTTGGGCGGAATACCAAAACGCATCATTTCCTCGGCAGCCATCACCGTGATTTCGGCCAGCTGTTCGGCAGTGGGGTCGTAGTTGACATGGGTATCGACCAAAAACACTTGCCGACCGGGCAGCATCAGACCGTTCATGCAGGCATATGTGTTGACGCCTGCACGCCGACCCACCACCTGATCAATGTATTGCAGGTGCACCGAAGTGGTGCCCCAGGTGCCACAAATCAGGCCATCCACGTAACCCTTGTGGAGCAACATGCTGCCAATCAGCGTCAGCCGGCGACGCATTTCAATCTTGGCCACCTGCGCCGTGATGCCCTTGCGCTCGGTCATGCGGTGGTAGCTTTGCCAGAAGTCGCGGTAGCGCTCGTCCAGCTCAACGTTGACCACGGCGTAATCCACACCTTCCTTGAGCCGCAAGCCAAACTTGTCAATGCGTTCGGCAATGACTTTGGGGCGGCCAATCAGGGTGGGCATGGCCAGGCCTTCATCAACCACAATTTGCGCCGCGCGCAGCACGCGTTCTTCTTCGCCCTCGGCAAAAGCCACGCGCTTTTTGAGCGCTTTTTTGGCCGCGGTAAAGATCGGTTTCATCACCGTGCCCGAGGCATAAACAAAGCTTTGCAGCTTTTCCCGGTAGGCGTCCATGTCGGTGATGGGGCGCAGCGCCACGCCGCTGTCAAAAGCGGCTTGTGCCACCGCGGGCGCCACCTTCATCATCAGACGCGGGTCAAAGGGCTTGGGAATCAGGTACTCGCGACCAAAGGCCAACGGTTCACCGGCATAGGCCGCGGCCACCACTTCGCTTTGCTCGGCCTGGGCCAGTTCGGCGATGGCATGTACCGCGGCCATTTCCATTTCGACCGTGATGGTCGAAGCGCCGGCATCCAGCGCACCGCGAAAAATGTACGGGAAGCACAGAATGTTGTTGATCTGGTTCGGGTAATCAGAGCGTCCGGTGCCAATGATGGCATCGTCACGCACGGTCTTAACCTCCTCAGGCGTGATCTCGGGCGTGGGGTTGGCCAGCGCAAAAATGATCGGGTTGGCGGCCATGCGCTTGACCATGTCCGCCTTCAGCACACCACCGGCCGACAAGCCCAAAAAAACGTCCGCGTTGTCGATCACTTCGCCCAGCTTGCGGGCGTCTGTTTTTTGTGCATAAATGGCTTTGTCCGGGTCCATCAACTCAAGCCGGCCTTCATACACCACACCGGCGAGATCGGTCACCCAGACGTTTTCGCGGGGGATGCCCAGCTTGACCAGCAAGCCCACGCAGGCCAGCGCCGCTGCACCCGCACCTGACGTGACCAGTTTCACGTCTTTGGGCTCTTTGCCTGCCACCTTGAGACCGTTCAGAATGGCCGCGCCCACCGTGATGGCGGTGCCATGCTGGTCGTCGTGAAAGACCGGGATCTTCATGCGCTCACGCAATTTGCGCTCAACGTAAAAGCAATCGGGCGCCTTGATGTCTTCCAGGTTGATGCCGCCAAAGGTCGGCTCCAGCGAGGCAATGATGTCCACCAGCTTGTCAAGGTCGTGCTTTTCGTCGATCTCGATGTCAAAGACATCAATTCCGGCGAATTTCTTGAACAACACGGCCTTGCCTTCCATCACCGGTTTGCCCGCCAGCGGCCCGATGTCGCCCAGACCCAGCACCGCAGTACCGTTGGTCACCACCCCCACCAGGTTGCCCCGACTGGTGTACTTGTAGGCATTGTTGGGGTCTTTGACGATTTCCTCACAGGGAATGGCCACACCGGGTGAATAGGCCAGCGCCAGGTCATGCTGATTGACCAACTGCTTGGTCGCCGCAATGGCAATCTTGCCCGGGATGGGGTATTGGTGGTACTCCAACGCGGCGCGGCGCAATTCGGCGCGTTTGTCTTCGGCGGTGGCGGGGGCGGCTTGCGTCATGGGGTCTCCTGCTTATATGAACCGGCCCAACAGGGGCGGGGCTTGCGTTTGCACAGGAGAGAAATTGTATGCCTTGACACATCAGCCATAGCTGAAGCGTTGCTTGCCATGCGGGCGCAGCAGTTTTTACTTTTGCAACGGGCTGCGGCCCAGCTCACACGACTTGTTTGGCCAACTCGGCGCGGCGAGTGGTTTGCGGACCGCTCAACGCAAAGCCTTTCACGGCGTGATCGGTATCGGTAAACAACCAGACACCGGGTTCACTTTGCGCCCACTGGCCCGCCGTGCCAGGCGCAGCCGGCGCCACCACCAGCGGCAAGGCCGGGGTCTTGATGGCCACCGGCATCAGCGGAAACTGCACCGGGGTCGGCTGGCCCGCCAGCGTGGCGGCCAGCGCTTTGCCAGCGTGAATGATGGGCATGACGTAGGGTAGCGTGCGGCCGTTGGCGTACTGGGCGCCGTCACCCAGCGCATACACGTTGGCGGCGCTGGTCTGCAAATGGGCATCCACCACAATGCCACGCTCACACACCAGACCCGCCGCTTGTGCCAGGCTCAGGTCAGCACGCAAGCCAATGGCGCTGAGCACCACATCGGCCACCAGCACCTCACCGTTGGCCAAGTGCACTTTCAAGGCGCCACCGGCCTCAGTCTGGTGATCAACCCGCTGCACCGTGGTACCAAAGTGCCAGACCACGCCGTGATTGGCCAGCGCTTCACGCAATTCATCGCTCAGGCCAGGTGGCAGCAGCGCGGCTATCGGGCTGGCAGACGGATCAACCACCGTCACCTCAAAGTCTGAGCCCATCAAATCATTGGCAAATTCACAGCCAATCAGGCCGGCGCCCATGATCACGATGCGTTTTTTGAGGTCAATGCCGCCGTCAGCAGCGGCACTGTTGACGCTCATCAGACGGGCATGAAACTCTGAAAAGTCCTGCAACGCGTTAACTGACAGCACCGCACTGGCGGCATCACCGGACATGGGGATACGGATCGGCTGGGCGCCAGTCGCCAGCACCAGTTTGGCATAAGCAAACTCGCCTGCGCTGGTGTGGACGGTTTGGCGAACGGTGTCGATGGCGGTGACGCGGGTGTGCGCGTGCAACGTGATGTTCTGGCTTGCCGCCATGCTGGCTGCGGGCGTGGTCACCAACTGCGCTGGGCCGCGCTTTTGGGCGAAGGCATTGGACAGCGACGGCTTGGCATAAAAGTCGCCGCTGTCGGCCGTGATCAACAGCACCGGCGTGGTTTTGTCCAGCTTGCGCAGCTCACGCGCGGTGCTCCAGCCAGCCAGCCCGGCGCCAATGATGATGATGGGGTTTTGCATGGTGTTATTCCAGTTGAGGACAGAGCTAAAGGTCTGTCCCGCAAGGTCAATATTTGTTGAGGACAGAGCTAAAGGTCTGTCCCGCAAGATCTCAGATTTCAACCATTTCAAAGTCGGCCTTGGCGACGCCGCAGTCGGGGCAGGCCCAGCTCTCGGGCACGTCAGCCCATTGGGTGCCGGGGGCGATGCCGTCTTCGGGGCGGCCAGCGGCCTCGTCATAGATAAAGCCGCAAACGACGCACATATATGATTTCATGGTGTTTTTCCAGTTTGAATTGAGTTGGGTCGTGGGTTGGTGCAGACTCAGGCAGTCACTTTGGCCAATTGGGCCTTGTAGTGGTTGGCGTGGCGCTCTTCCACTTTGGCCAGCGCGGCAAAGCGTTTTTGCGCCTTTTCCAGCGTGGCCTTGAACTGGGCCGCGTGCACTTTGCTTTCTTCAATCTGCTCGTCCATCTCAGAAATAGCCGCAGCATGGCCCTCGGCCTCGGCGGTGGCACGAAAACCTGGGTACATCTCGGTGTACTCGTAGGTTTCGCCGTCAATCGCAATCTGCAAGGCCTTGGCCGGAGTCATGCTGGCTTTGGGGTAAAGCAGGTCAAGGTGACCAAAGGCGTGCATCACTTCCTGATCGGCCGTTTCTTCAAAGATGCGGGCAGTGTCTTCGTCGCCCATTTCACGGGCCAGCTTGGCAAAGTAGCGGTACTTGATGTGCGCCATGGATTCGCCAGCAAAGGCAGATTCCAGATTGGCCATGGTCTTGATTTCGGGGCGGGTATTCGCAGTCATGATGACCTCCTGAGGTTTAAAACAATTTACTGATAGAACGTTTCGATCAGCGCAGGACGAATGTTAGTCTCGATCTATCTATTTGACCAATTGACATTTGCTAATTCATTGATAGTCGCTATCGAGAGAACACTTTGATTGCCATGGCAACCCGATGGCCTGACGACCAAGGCTTCATCCCAAGCCCGTGGTGCGCGCTTGGGGATGTTACGACGCGATGTGCCCGGCGCAGTCCGCCTGGCGACTCCATGAAGCCATGGCCACAGGCGAGTTTTGACAAGCCGCGGTGCGTCAGTCGCGGCCGTGGCCGTTTTTGAATTTGCCGTTTCCCCGGCGTTCGTCATCATGGCGATCGCCACGGCGGCTATCGCGGCGATCCTCCCGGCGTCTCGCGTCGCCGTCATACCGCGGGGCATAAACATCACGGTACCAGCCGTCCTGGACAAAGAAAACGGGTTGGCCGCAAGCGTTGTAACGACGGCAATGTTTGTCCCATTTTTTCTCATGGCCCGGTGGCACACGCAGGTAAATGGGTTGGCGCATCACGTTGACCGGCCGTGGCTCAATGATGACGGGTTGGGAGTAAATCAGCACTGGCGCAGGCACCCGGCCGATATCGATACGGCCATAAAAACCAGGCTCGGAAATGTTGACTGAAACCCCCACATCGGCCGCAGACGCTG
The DNA here is from genome assembly GCA_001771065.1 of Burkholderiales bacterium RIFOXYD12_FULL_59_19. Classification (GTDB taxonomy): domain Bacteria; phylum Pseudomonadota; class Gammaproteobacteria; order Burkholderiales; family Burkholderiaceae_C; genus Rhodoferax. The sequence continues at coordinate 106,853 of MESQ01000080.1, forward strand.
CGGTGTGCAGCGCGAATGCGACCAGCGCGAAACCCAGACATTTTGTTGAATTGTTCATCAATTCATTCTAGGAAGCGAGACCCGCGTAGCGGGTAAGCGGATGTAAATGTCCGGCCGGTCCGCCCGGCGCTGCTGTCCGCCTGGATTACACCTGCGGCAGCAAAAAACGCCGCTCCCAGGCGCTGATTTCGCTCTGAAAACTGGTCCATTCAAGCGCCTTGACCGCGCAATAGCCTGTTACAAAACTGTCACCAAAAAGTGCCCGTGCTGTGGCGCTGTACTGCATTTTTTGCAAGGCCTCTTCCATGCTGCGCGGCAGGCTATGGGCCGAGTCATAACCATTGCCAGTTAAAGGCGCAGAGGGCGCCAGCTGCGCCTGCAGGCCCTTGAGCCCGGCCGCGAGCGAGGCCGCCATGGCCAGATAGGGGTTGGCGTCGGCGCCGGCCACTCGGTTTTCAACCCGGCGCGCCGCCGGCCCACTGGCCGGTACACGCAGCCCGGTGGTGCGGTTGTCATAGCCCCACTGCAGGTTCACCGGGGCCTGGCTGCCAGACACGTAACGCCGGTATGCGTTGACGTTGGGTGCCAGCATCAGCATCAGCTCGGGCAGAAAAGTTTGCAGCCCGGCGATGAAATGACCCAGGCGCGGGCTCTCGCTGCCATCTGGCAAACTGAACACGTTGTCGCCCTTTGCGTCGACCACGCTGATGTGCAAGTGCATGGAACTGCCGGCGCTGGCGGCGATGGGTTTGGCCATGAAGACGGCATTGAGCCCGTGTTTCAGCGCAATTTCACGCGCGGCGTACTTGAACAAAAAGGCCTGGTCTGCCACCGCCACCGCATCGCCGTGCAGCAAGTTGATCTCGTATTGCGTGGCGCCCACCTCGTGGATCCAGGTGTCGGTAGCAATACCCAGCGTGCGGCAGGCGTCGCGAAATTCGTTCCAGAACGGCGCCAGTTCATTCAGCATGTTGAGGCTGAACGCGCTTTGGCCCACCTCGGCGCGGCCACCGCGCACCACGGGCGCCAGCAAGGGCTGCGCCGGGTCGGCGTTGGGTGCGGTCAGATAAAACTCGATCTCCGGCGCCACCACCGGCCGCAACCCCAGGGCCGCGTACTGGATCAGGACACCTTTCAGGATGCTGCGCGGGGCAAACTGGCACAAGCTGCCGTCAAGCTCCAGGCAGTCATGGATCGTCACCACACGCGGCACGTTGGCCCAAGGTGCGAGCGCCACCGTGGGGTAGTCGGGCAGCAGCCGCACGTCGGGATCAGAGTCGGGAAAGACCGGGTTGTAGGAATAATCACCCGTGACCGCTTGCATCGGAATGGCCTGGCAAATGCGCAATTCGCCGCCGGCCAGAAAACTCTCGGCGGGCATGAGCTTGCCGCGCGGGTAACCTGAAATATCGGGAAAGATGCACTCCACATCGCGCACGCCGTGCTGACCAAAGAATGCGCGAAGCGCTTCAGGCGGACGGGATGGCGTTGCTAACGCTGATGAATCAGCCAGCTGAGCGGTGTCGGACATGGGGCAAAACGCAAAGTAAAGGTGCGCCAGTTTAAGCCCGCCGTCGGATCACGCTTGCCAGCACCCGGGGCGAGACACACCGCCCAGGTTTTGGCTCAACCCCTTCTTTTACTGTGCAACGCTGGTCATGAACTGGCTGTTGCCAGTCATGTTGCCAGCCAACTGCACGTCAACACCCATGGCGGGCGCGTCTTGGGTGGTACGGCCAAAACCACGGCTGGCAAGCTCGGTTTGCATGGCTTTGACCCGGGCCAGATCTTGCGGGCTGCCGCTGCGGCGGTATTGCGCCTGGGCCTGGTGCGTGAACTTGATCAAGGTAGCGACCTCATGCGACATGATCGGGGCTACCGGGTTGCGCACTGCCGCCTGAACCACAGGCGTTTGTGCTGCGGGCGCGTTTTGCGCCAATACGTTGCCAGCGGCCAGTGCGCAAACCAAGGCCAGCAGTGAATAAGATTTGTTCATGAAAAGACTCCAAAAAAGGTGAATAAAACACAAGGGGCCTACGAAAAAAACCCCGATTTGTGTTGACATGGCTCGAAGATACCCCAGCTTTTTTGCAGTTTTGCGTCAAACGTAACGCCTGGCCCGCTGCCGTGACATCCGTTACAACTACTTGCGAATGGCCTTGATTTGTTTACAAATTCCGCCGTTTTTCTGCCACACACCTGAACAGTGGCAACCACTGGGCACGGCTGGGTCAGTGCCGCTGGCGTGAACAATCAGCACGTTGTCAGGTGTTCGGCGTCAAACCGCATCAGCCCCCCACTGCGCGCCTTCAGGCGGGTCACCTCGGTTGGGCTGGGTGCGAAATGACGCCCAGGTGTTTTGCTCCAGCGGGTTCGGTGTGGCCAGCAGGGCCAGCGCCAGGATGGTGTTGGTAATTTTTTCAACATACTGTCCGGCGCCGCCCTGCACCGTCCACCACTGGGGCCGGTTGGTGATTTGAAGCAAACCGTGGTTGTGGCAAAACGCACCATGGTCACCACTGGGAACTGCGGCATCTGGGCCATGTCGCATCCACCGTATGGGTGTGGCCGCCAAGGTAGTTACCGGCCTCGAACAGGCTCACCAAGCCAGAAATTCCCGAACCCACGATGGCAACTTTCAACGACACGTTTATTCCACTAGACTATAAATGCTATTTAAATACTGATTGGTCATAATTTAACTTGATCGTATTATTGCGGCCGAATATTTCACTTTTCGCAAACCAAAGGCAACGATTCCCATATGGTTACTCGCAACGGCCTCAGGGTCTCTTTCAAGGCACAAATGCTGCAGGCGCGCGAAGAGGCCATCATCCAGACGGTCAACCATTTGCTGGCCAGCAAGGGCTTTGAGGCCATGACCGTCGATGAAGTGGCGGCCGACGTGGGCATTGCCAAAGCCAGCCTGTACAAGCACTTTCCCAGCAAGGAAGACCTGGCTGCCGCCGCCATGGTGAGCGTGATGCGCCGGGCTCAGGCGTTTTTGGACAGCTTGGCTGAGGAGGCGGCCCCCATGGACAACTTGCGCGCCGTCGTGGCCTGGACCATGGGCCTCAAGCTCGCTGGCGAAATGCCGTCGCTACCGAGCCAGAATTCCAGCCTGCGCGCGGCCCTGATCAGCAACGCCGACTACATGGACGGTCTGATCGAGATCAATGATCGGCTCGGCGCCTGGATTGAGGCGGCACAAAAGCAGGGCAGCCTCAACCCCAAACTGCCCGCCATTGCCGTGCTCTACACCTTGTACGCCCGCGCCTGTGACCCAGTGCTGGAGTTCCTGAAAATGAGCGAGTTGCACAGTGACAAAGAAATCATCGAACTGGTCATGAGCACCTGTTTTGAAGGCCTGAATACACGGCCAGGTTGATGACAAGCCCCCGGACACTCCCCATGATGAAGCTCGACACCACCGCCGCACCCAACAACAGAAGCGTCTGACCATGAAACTCTACGTAGCACAACACGCACCCAACCCGCGCCGGGTGACCATGTTCATGATGGAGAAAAACATCACCAACATCGACCTGGTGTATGTGGACCTGAATGCGCTGGAGCACAAGAACGAGGCTTACCGTGCCAAGAGCCCGCTTGCCACGGTGCCCGCGCTTGAGCTGGACGACGGCCGTGTACTGACCGAAACGCGCGCCATTTGCAGCTACCTGGAAGGCTTACACCCCGAACCCAATCTGATGGGCCTTGACTTCGAGGAACGTGCCTTCATTGAAATGGCCGACCGGCGCGTGGAGTGGTCGCTGCTGCTTGGCATTGCCAACAGCGTGCGCCACACGCACCCCGGACTGGCGGTGCTGGAACAGCCCCAGTTTGTCGACTTTGGGCACGCACAGGCCAAAAAAGTCATCGAGATGGCGCAATGGTTTGACCATGTGCTGGCGCAACAGCCCTGGATGGCCGGAGAACGCTTTAGCATTGCCGACATCACGGCGTTTTGTGCCATTGAATTTGCCAAACTCATGAAATTCAAGCCCGCCGCCTATGGTATGCCCGCCTTGCAGGCCTGGCGCGACCGCATGGCGGAGCGGCCCAGCGCCCGCGTCCGCTAAAAACGATTTCGGGTTCAGTGCTGCCCCAGCAAGGCCCACAAACCCAGCCCCATAAAAATCGCAGCCGACACAAGGTGCACCACGCGTAGCGGCACCAGCCGCGTCATGCGCTCGCCCAGCCAGACCACCGGCGCATTGGCCAGCATCATGCCCAGTGTGGTGCCGGCCACCACCATCACCGTGCTGGTGTATTGGGCCGCCAACATGATGGTGGCCACCTGGGTTTTGTCACCCATCTCTGCCAAAAAAAAGGCCACCACGGTGGTGCCAAAGACGCCCAGGCGCGGCGGTTTGCCCGCCTCTTCGTCGTCGAGCTTGTCGGGAATCAGCATCCACAGCGCCATGGCAATAAAAGAAGCACCCAGCACCCAGCGCAACACGTCGGGCCCGAGCACGGTGGTCACCCAGGCCCCGGCGGCGCCGGCCAACGCATGGTTGGCGAGTGTGGCGACCAAAATACCCATCACAATGGGCCAGGGCTTGCGAAAGCGCAGCGCCAGCACCAAGGCCAGCAATTGGGTTTTGTCGCCCATTTCGGCCAGGGCAACAATGCCGGTAGAAATCAAAAATGCATCCATGTGAACGATGGTAATCGAAGCACAGGCCAACCTTCGAGGCGCGGCTACAGCCACTTTGCACAATCATGGGTCGCCAGCCCTTGTTCAGGCATGTTATTTGCTTTAAGTTGGTGCGTTTTTGGTTTTTAGAACTTTAACGCACCAAAACAAATCAATTTATCCCAAGAGGTTTTCATGGAAGCACTCAAACAGGGCGCAGACACTCTGTTCATTCTTCTCGGCGCCGTCATGGTGCTGGCAATGCACGCTGGTTTTGCCTTTCTGGAGCTGGGCACGGTGCGCCGCAAGAACCAGGTCAATGCACTGGTCAAGATTCTGGTGGACTTTTCGGTGTCCACCATCGTCTATTTTGCGGTCGGTTACAGCGTGGCCTATGGCGCCCACTTTTTTGTTGGTGCCGAGCAGTTGGCCGCAAAAAATGGCTACGAGCTGGTGAAGTTTTTCTTTTTGCTGACCTTTGCGGCCGCCATCCCCGCCATTATTTCGGGCGGCATTGCCGAACGCGCCAAGTTTTGGCCTCAACTGATTGCCACAGCCGTCATTGTTGGCCTGATCTACCCATTTTTCGAGGGGATCGTCTGGAACCAGCATTTTGGCGTGCAGGCCTGGATCAAGGACCTCACCGGGGCCGAGTTTCACGACTTTGCCGGCAGCGTGGTGGTGCATGCGGTGGGCGGCTGGATCGCACTGCCTGCGGTGCTGCTGCTGGGCGCACGCGCCAACCGCTACCGCAAGGACGGCGGCATGTCGGCGCACCCGCCCAGCAGCATTCCGTTCCTGGCCTTGGGCGCCTGGGTGCTGACTGTTGGCTGGTTTGGTTTTAACGTGATGAGCGCACAAACACTGGACAAAATCTCTGGCCTGGTGGCGGTCAATTCACTGATGGCCATGGCGGGCGGCACGCTGGCCGCCATGGTGCTAGGCAAAAACGACCCGGGCTTTGTCCACAACGGCCCGCTGGCGGGCCTGGTGGCGGTGTGCGCGGGCTCGGACCTGATGCATCCGCTGGGTGCGATGGTGGTCGGGGCGGTGGCCGGCGCCATTTTTGTGGTCATGTTCACGCTAACGCAAAACAAGTGGAAAATTGACGACGTGCTGGGTGTCTGGCCCTTACACGGCCTGTGCGGCACCTGGGGTGGCCTGGCTGCCGGTATTTTTGGCGCCAAGGCGCTGGGGGGTCTGGGCGGTGTGACGCTGGGGGCCCAACTGATCGGCACACTCATGGGGGTGGCCTGGGCTGCTGGCGGCGGTTTGCTGGTGTACGGCCTGCTCAAAATGACCATGGGCATCCGCATGAGTCAGGAAGAAGAATACGACGGCGCCGACCTGTCAATCCACAAGATCAGCGCCTCGCCCGAACGCGAAGCCAACTGGTAAACACGCAACAAACTATTCCGAGCAATTAAAGTCATCAACAAGGGTGCCTGCTGGCACGCTGATCAACCGAAATGACGCGGTGATTGGTGCTCAGGAAACTGCGATGTGTGGCTGCTTGCAAGCGGATCTTGAAGAGAAGAAGTTGTCAATGCTTTGATTTGCATTTTGTACGGACGATTGGCGTACAATTGGTTTATCAAACATTTGAACATTTTTTCGGTAAGGATGAAGAACATGCAAGTCAGTGTCAGCTCTCCCACCAAGGCCAGAGGCTCACGGCTTGAGGCGCGCATTAGCAACGAGCAAAAAGCCCTGTTTCAGCAAGCCGCGACGCTCTCCACTCGAACCTTAAGCGAGTTTGTGGTTGCCAGTGCCCAAGAGGCTGCGACCCGAATTATTGAAGCTCATGAAACCATTCGGCTTGAGCGCGAAGACCAGATTCGATTCGTCCAGACCCTGCTTAATCCACCAGAACCCAATGCTCGCCTGCGTCAAGCTAGCGTGCAATACCGCACCACGCTGGGTATTTAAAATCGTGCTCATCAACTCTTGGCGAGTGCTACCGCTGCAAAAAGATCACCAGCGCCAGAACTTCACCTGCGGTAGCCCCGCGCTTGACAGCTATCTCAAAAGCCAAGCTCGCCAGGACAGCGACAAACGGGTTGCTGCTGTATTTGCACTGGTACAACCGCCAGCCACCCAAGTACTGGGTTACTACACTCTGTCAGCGTCAACCATTCATGCCGATGAAGTGCCTTCAGAGTTTGCTCGCAAACTACCTCGCTATCCACAATTGCCCGTCACTCTACTGGGACGATTGGCAGTCGATAAAGGACTCAAAGGTCAAGGAATGGGGCAGTTCTTGCTCATGGACGCACTGCATCGCAGTCTGCAAGCTGCCGCTGGTATTGCAGCCATGGCTGTTGTGGTTGATGCCAAAGATGCACTAGCAGCAAATTTTTATCAGCACTTCGGCTTCATACCCTTGAACCTGTCGATCAGTAGGTTGTTTTTGCCGATGGCGACCATCGCGACACTTTTCGATTAGCTTTTGTTGAAATCGATTAGCAGTACTGCCCGTAAGCCGCCGTTGGCGAGCACCCGGTATTTATTGAGTCCGGGTGGCCACTTTGGAGCAGGCAGATCGAAAATTTCTACGACAGGAACCGCTGCACAGGAGCCGACCAACTCGCTGCCGCGTGTGACATAAGGGCACTCAGGCCTCAGCGACGACGAACCGGTTTAAGGCAGCCCAAATGCTCAGCTTTGGCAAGTTCAGACGCTGCGAGACCCAATCGTTGTAATCAATGGTGTAAAGTTGTTTATGACTTTAACTCGACATATTGTTGTCAATTTACCAGGCCGCCAACCCGCATGAATGCCAGGTGCCTGTTTACGACTGTATTTGCACCGAATAACAAACCATGACCACACCACTCCCTGTTTTCCAAGAAGTGCCCGGCGCCAGCTTGAGCAAGCTTGACAGCGCCTTGCTCAACATTCTGGTCAAGGACGGTCGGGCTTCGTTTGCGGACATTGCGCGCCAACTGGGCGTGTCGCGGGCGCACGCGCGCGCCCGGGTCCAGGCCTTGATGAGCAGTGGGGTGATCGAGCTGTTTGGGGCGGTGATTAACCCCGAGAAGCTGGGCAAGGTGATTTCGACTTTTGTCGACATTCGTGTGGCGCCTGCGGCGCTTGAAGCCGTGTCCCAGGAGTTGGCGGACTGTCATGAAGTGGTGAGTCTCTACATCATGAGTGACTTGCAAAGTTTGCACGTCCATGCGCTCACCGACAGCATGGAAACTTTTGACGCCTTTGTGCGCAAGCACATCTTCAACCGGCCTGAAATTTTGTCAGTGGACTGCAAGACGCTGATGACCCGTGTCAAAAACCGGCGCGGTGGCGCCCGCCTTTAAAACTGCTTGCGGGTCAGACCAAGGGTTTACCCCATCGTGGTGCAGGTGCACGTTATGCGTGCACCGAGGGGCCTCGTTTCCAATTGTCATTTCTAGCGGCCATTTTGAGTCATTCTATTAACTCAAGAAAACAAATGTGTCTCTGAATGCCATACAAATGGAATAAAAACCTTTATTTAATAAACATTTGACAAAGTTTTTATTGAAGTTCTCAGCATATTTATGGTCAAAAACTTTTCAACTAGTTCGTTTTAAATTGAATAAATTAATATAAATCAATGACTTAAATATTTTTACATGATGGCATAGCTTTTGCTTTGAGATAGATGAACCGCTTTACAAACGGTTTCACCATCGACTGTTAACCCTCAAACGCAACTGGAGCCATCTCTCATGACGCTGATCCGCCGCAAATTCCTCACCACCGCTGCTATTTCTGGCGGCGTCTTGAGCGCACCATCGCTCGTTCAAGCCCAAAGCAAGGGAACTTTCAACTGGAAAATGACCAGTGCCTACCCCAAGGGGTCACCGTTTTACTTCGATGGCCCCGGCAGCGCCACCGACTTGGCCAAACGCATCAAGGAGATGTCTGACGGTCGGCTCAACATTCAGGTGTTTGGCGCGGGTGAGTTGATCCCGGCCTTTGAGGGCTTTGACGCCGTACGCGCCGGCACGGTGGAAATGAACCACGCCAACAGCTACTTCTGGACCGGCAAAACATTTGCCGCGCAGTACTTCACCGCGGTGCCCTTTGGCATGAACTTCCAGGGCATCAATGGCTGGCTGTATGACGGTGGTGGCATTGACCTGTGGAACGAGGTGTACGCGCCCTTTGGCATGGTGGCCATGCCATGTGGCAACACCGGGGTGCAGATGACCGGCTGGTTCAAAAAAGAGATCAAGACCGTGGCCGACCTGAAGGGCTTGAAGATGCGCATTCCAGGGCTGGCTGGCAAGGTGTACGCCAACCTGGGTGTGGATGTTAAGGTGCTGCCAGGCGGTGAAATTTTCCCGGCCCTGGAGCGCGGCGTGATTGATGCAGCCGAGTTTGTTGGCCCGTTCCAGGACCGGCGCCTGGGGCTACACAAGGCGGCCAAGTACTACTACACCACGGGCTGGCACGAGTCGGCCACGGTGTCCGAGTTGTTGATCAACAAGGCTGCCTGGCAAACGCTGCCCAAGGACTTGCAAGCCATTGTGCAAAACGCCGCAGCCGCCTGCAACGTGATCAGTGAGGCCTGGTGCCAGAAGGCCAACGCAGAGGCCATGGAAGATCTGATCAAGAACCAGAAAGTGATCGCCAAGCCACTGCCAGACAGCGTGATCAAGGCGCTGCGGACCGAGACCGACAAGGTGCTGGCCGAAGCCGTGGCCAAGGACCCCATGACCAAAAAGGTGCACGACTCTTACATGGCGTTCATGGCCAAGTACCAGCGCTGGGCCGATGTCAGCGAAGGCGCCTACCACAGCACTGTGCGCGGTTAAGCCCAGCGTTACCGCCATGCAGAAAACGATCACCCGTGCCGTTGTCGGCATCGAAGCGCTGATTGACCACATTGGCAAGCTGACCGCCTGGTTGGCGCTGGCCATGATCTCATTGGTTGCCGTCAATGTGCTGTTGCGCTACGCGTTCAGTTTGGGGTCGGTCTGGGCACAAGAGCTGGAGTGGCATCTGCTGGCGGCACTCATCTTGCTGGGCATGAGCCATGCACTCCAGCGTGGGGACAACGTGCGGGTGGACCTGTTCTATGTACGTTATGGCACGCGCACCACATTCGTGGTGGACGTGGTGTCGGTGCTGTTGATCATGGTGGTGGCGCTGCTGTTTGTGGCGCTGTCACTGGGTTATGTGGGCCAGTCTTATGCCATCAACGAGCAGTCGCCCGACCCCGGTGGTATTCCTTTTCGCTGGGTCGTGAAGGGGCTGATTCCGCTGGGCTACTGCCTGCTGGTGCTGCAGTCAGCCGGGCAGTTGATGCGGATTGTGCAAACCTACCGGGCGCCAGGGGAGCTGGACGATGTTTGAACCTCAGACCTACGCCGTCTTCATGCTGGTGGGCTTTTTCTGCTTGCTGATGATCGGAATTCCGGTGGCCACCAGCCTGGCGACGGTGGGCTTTGTTTTTGGCTATCTGGGCTTTGGCGATTCGCTGTTCAGTCTGCTGCCGGCACGTTTTTACGGCATTGTGGCGGGTTACCAGTGGATGGCGATTCCGCTGTTTGTGTTCATGGGTGTGATGCTCGAAAAGTCCCGCCTGGCCGATGACCTGCTGGACGTGATGGGCCATATTGCGGGTGGCCTGCGCGGCGGCATGGGGGTGGGCATTGTGTTGTTTGGTGTGCTCATGGGCGCCACGACCGGTATTGTGGGGGCCACGGTGATCACCCTGGGCCTGCTGGCGCTGCCGACACTGGTGCGCCGTGGTTACGACAAAGGCCTGGCCTGCGGGGTGATTTGCGCTTCGGGCTGTCTGGGGCAAATCATTCCGCCCAGCCTGATTTTGATCCTGCTGTCGGACATCATGCAGTTGTCGGTGGGTACGCTGTTTGCGGCGGCGGTGGGGCCAGGCATGATGCTGGCTGCGCTCTACATCATCTACCTGCTGGTGCGTGGCATGCTGGACCCGAACGCCATGCCGCCGATACCGCTGGCCGAGCGCAACGATGTCACGCGGCGTGAGCTCGGGGTGCGATTTATCAAGGTCGTGGTGCCGCCGATCATGCTGGTGGTGGCGGTGCTGGGCTCGATTGTGGGTGGGGTGGCTGCCCCCACCGAGGCGGCATCGATGGGGGCTGTGGGTGCCGTGCTGATCACGGCGCTGTCAGGCCGCTTGAATTGGAAAACCCTGCATGCCGTGGCGCTCGACACCAGCAAGATCACGGCCATGATGATGTTCATCCTGATGGCGGCACAGGTGTTTGCGCTGTCGTTTCGCGGGCTTCATGGTGAGGACTTGATAGCCCGGCTGTTCGAGATGCTGCCAGGGGGTGTCGACACCGCCGTGTGGTTCATGATGCTGATGATTTTTCTGCTCGGGTTCTTTATCGAGTGGATCGAGATCAGCTACATTGCGGTGCCCCTGTTTTTGCCAATTTTGCTGGCGCAGGGGGTTGACCCGGTGTGGTTGGCCATGTTGATCACGCTCAATCTGCAGTCCTCTTTTTTGACGCCTCCTTTTGGCTGGGCCTTGTTTTACCTGAAAGGCGTGGCGCCAGTGGGTATCTCGATCAAGGACATTTACAAAGGGGTACTGCCTTTCATTGCCATGCAGGGTCTCGCGCTGGTGATTTTGTTCAAGTTTCCCCAGGTGGCATTGTGGTTGCCCCAGGCCATTGGCTGGTAAGCCTCAATAAGGGCGTTTGTATGGAACTGTTTAACAACTACAGCACGGCCTGGCTGCTGGGGCTGGCGCTGGCTTTGCTGGCGACCGGCGTAGTGGCGGGCATTTTGGCCGGGCTGCTTGGGGTGGGCGGTGGCATTGTCATCGTGCCGGTGCTCTACCACCTGTTCACGCTGCTGGGCGTTGACGAATCGGTGCGTATGCACGTCACGGTGGGCACCTCGCTGGCCACCATCATTCCGACGTCCATCATGTCGTCGCGGGCGCACCGCAAGCGCGGCAGCCTGGACATGGCCTTGCTGAAAAAGCTCATGCCGTCGGTGGTGGTGGGGGTGCTGGTGGGTTCGGTGCTCAGCGGTTTTCTCAGCGGCCAGGTGTTGACTGCGGTGTTTGCGGTGATGGCGCTGCTGGTGGCGATCAACATGGCGTTCAAGCGTGACGGTTTTTCTTTGGGTGACGGTCTGCCGGGGCCGGTGGGCACGTCGTTGATCGGTGGCGCCATTGGCGGCATTTCCACGCTCATGGGCATTGGCGGCGGCACCTTGAGTGTGCCAATTTTGAACGCCTTCCGCACGCCCATGCACACCGCCGTGGGTACCGGGGCAACGCTGGGCATGGTCATCAGTTTGCCAGGCGCTTTGGGCTTTTTGATCAACGGCTTGGGGGTTCCCAACCTGCCGCCAGCCAGTGTGGGGTACGTCAACTTGCTGGGCATGGCCCTGATCGTGCCAGCCACCATGGTGACCACGGCCTGGGGTGCGCGGCTGGCCCATGCCATCGATGCCCGACGTTTGCGCCAGGTGTTTGCCCTGTTTCTGACCCTGACCTCGCTGCGCATGTTTTACGGTCTGCTAAGCTAAAGACCATGACATCTTCATTAATCAGTTGGGGTCAGAGCACGTCGCTGCGCGAGTGGTCTGACCCACAAGCTTATCGCCCAAGTTGGGGTCAGAGCACATCGCTACGCGAGTGGTCTTTCCGCCAAGTTTTTCTAAGGAAACTCTCATGATTCACACACGCACCGCCCTGGGCGGCATGCAGGTGGCGCCCCACCACCTGGCGGCGCAAGCGGGCCGCGATGTGCTGCGCGACGGCGGCAACGCGGTCGAGGCCATGGTGGCGGCGGCCGCCGCGATTGCCGTGGTTTACCCGCACATGAACGCCCTTGGTGGCGATGGCTTTTGGCTGATCCACGAACCTGGCAAACCCCCGGTGGCCATTGACGCCTGTGGCTTTGCGGCCGGTCTGGCGGACCGGGCGTTTTATGACGGCTTGGACGCGATTCCGTCGCGCGGCCCCAAAGCAGCATTGACCGTGGCCGGCACCGTGGGCGGCTGGGCCAAGGCACTGGAGGTGGCGGCACCGTGGGGCAAGGGCCTGCCGCTCTCAAGGCTCCTGGCCGACGCCATTCGCCATGCGCATGACGGCGTGGCCGTGACCGCCAGTCAGGCGCAGCTTACACAGCAAAAATTTGATGGCCTCAAAGACGCGCCCGGTTTTACCGACACCTATCTGGTCAATGGTTTGCCGCCGCCAGTGGGTCATGTGCTCAAGCAACCCGCGTTGGGCCGCACCCTGGCGACGTTGGCCGAGCGTGGGCTGGATGATTTTTACCGTGGTGAGTTGGCGCAGCGCATGGGCACTGAGTTGGAGCGGGTGGGCAGCCCGCTGCGTGTTACCGACCTGGCGGCCTACCGCGCCGAAATTGTGGCGCCATTGGCGGTGCGCCTGAATGACTGCACGGTTTACAACTTGCCGCCACCCACCCAGGGCTTGTCGGCACTGATGATTTTGGGGCTGTTTGAGCGCCTGGGGGTGACCGAGGGCGAGGGCTTTGCCCACCTGCACGGCCTGGTGGAGTCGACCAAGCGCGCCTTCCGGGTGCGCGACCGCGTGGTCACCGACCCCAGGCGCCTGCCCGCCGATCCGCACAGTTTTCTCACCCCGGAGGCGCTGGATGCGCTGGCCAGTCAGATTGACCCACACAGGGCACTGCCATGGCCCGACACGGCTGCGACCGGCGACACGATTTGGATGGGGGCCATTGACCGTGCGGGGCGCTCGGTCAGTTTCATTCAAAGTGTGTACTGGGAGTTTGGTTCTGGCGTGGTACTGCAAGACACGGGTGTGACCTGGCAAAACCGGGGCACCAGTTTCTCGCTCGACCCGGCGGCCCTGAACACGCTGGAGCCCGGCCGCAAACCGTTTCACACCCTGAACCCATCGCTGGCCTTGTTTGATGACGGCCGCGTCATGCCTTACGGCACCATGGGCGGTGAAGGCCAGCCGCAAACCCAGGCGGCGGTGTTCACCCGCTACGCCCGCTTTGGGCAAAGCTTGCAGCAAGCGGTGACGGCACCGCGCTGGCTGCTGGGCCGCACTTGGGGTGATGTGAGTACCTCACTGAAGTTGGAGAACCGTTTTGCTCCGGCGCTGGTGGCGTCCCTGAAGGCGGCGGGGCATCAGGTCGAGGTGCTGGACGAAGCCTTCAGCGACACCATGGGTCACGCTGGGGCCCTGGTGCGCCACCCCAATGGCGTGATTGAAGGCGCTGCCGATCCGCGCAGCGACGGTGCGGTCGCTGGCGTCTAGGAAATCACTGCGTCGACGTCCTTGTAGTTCACGTTCGTCCTGATATCGGGCCAGGGTTCACACCCGCTTGTCACCCTCTTGCGCCGGTACATCCGGCACCATGCTCAGATAGTGATCAAAGTCACTGCGTTTGCCCTTGGCCGCTTCGGCCTTGAGAAAGTCCAACGTCAAAACGGAAGCCATTTTTTCAGACGCTGCACTGGCGATGAACTGGTTCACCGAAACGTCATCCCGGGCGGCCAGCTCTTTGATCTTCTGGTGGACAGAGTTCTGCAAACGAATGGTGATTGCTGTCATGATCGGTGCATCTACAAATTCAAAAAAATGCAGGTTAAATGGCTTGCATCTTCAGTTCCTGCACACGTCGAAAGTATTTGACATTACGGGTCACGATGCACTGACTGCCCGAGGCGACGGCACATTCCAGCGCCATGTCATGGTCGAGGTCGTGCAAAAAGGGGCGCCATAAGTGAAAACTGTCCGCGTTTTTCGGAGCATGCCGCGCCGCCATCAAGACAGAAGCATCAAGGATAATTCGCACAATGCTTGTGAAGGTAACAACCATGGTTAAATCACAGGCTTGTTTCACCCCACTCTCACGTTGTAAGCTGAGAGATCACCACCCTACTTATGCTTTATCTGATCCTGGGACTGTTGCTTTTTTTGGGCACACATTCCGTGCGGATCGTGGCTGACGGCTGGCGCACCCGCACCCGGGCCAGGCTAGGCGCGTCAGGATGGCGTGCGCTCTACACACTGGTGTCGTTACTGGGCTTTGTCCTGATCGTCTGGGGCTTTGGCCAGGCGCGGCAAATGCCAATACTCCTGTGGAGCCCGCCGACCGGCCTGCGCCATCTGGCGATGTTGCTGACCTTGCTGAGTTTTGTGCTGCTGGCTGCCGCCTATGTGCCGGGCAACCGGATCAAGGCACGGATGCACCACCCCATGATGGCCGCCGTCAAGCTGTGGGCTTTGGCGCATTTACTGAGCAACGGCACACTGGCGCATGTCGTACTGTTTGGCACGTTTTTGTTATGGTCGGTGCTGGTTTTTATGGCCGCCAGAAAGCGCGACACACAAAGTGGCACGGGCAATTCGCAGGGCAGCACCGGGGCAACCGGCATCACTGTGGCGCTGGGAGTGGCGCTCTGGATCGCCTTTACGCTCTGGTTGCACGGCTTGCTGATCGGGGTGCGGCCTTTCGGCTAAGCAACCTTTGATTCTTTGCGGGTCAGACCACTCGCGCAGCGCACCTCTGACCCCAACTGACTAGGCTATACCCATCACCCACTGGATCATGTACTTGGCGACAAAACCAACCATGCCAAAGGCCAGCCCCAGCATCATGACAAAAAAGCCGAACTTGCCCGCCTTGGACTCCCAGGCCAGTTGACCAATAATGAACAGCATGTAGAGCATCAGGCCGCCGACGCCAAAGGTCATGCCAAAGGCGGCGATTTGTTCTTCGGTAAAACCAAACATCAGCGCTGCTCCTGTTCCGGCAAAACAGACACATCCAGCAGGCCGTGGTGTACAGCAATCGTGCAAACAATAACTCTGGCGCTGGAGAATGCCGGGTTGTGGGTAGATGGACGAGCTTTGGTCATGGCAAATAAAAATATAAACAGGCCGATATTGCCACAAGCAGGCATTTGATCTGATGCGACGCCAAAAAAGCCAGGGGCGGCATCTGCTGTGTGCGAATGCCGCCCCTGATGGTTTAACGCCAGAAACCTGGCCTGCCAAAATTTACATTTTGGGTTGCATCATGCCTTTGCCACCCTGCATACCCCTGGATGAACGGGGGCCCTGCATGGCCTGGGCGTCAAACACCTTTTGCTGCTCGGGCGTCAAGACAGCATAAAACGTCTTGGTTGCGTCGGTGCGCTTGTCCATGGCGGTGGTCATCTCAGCCAGGTGCTGGGCACGCAGCTCTTTCATTTTGTCAAGACGCTCGGGGGTGGTGAGCTTGGCCATGTCAGTCATGGCGGCGGGCTGGCCCTTCATGCCTGCTGGCACTTTGTGGCTGGCCAAAAAGTCGGTCCAGGCAGCTTCTTGCGCGGGGGTGAGCTTGAGTTGTGCTTTTAAGGCCGCGTGGCGCGTGTCCATCCTGGCCTGCATTTTGGCCGGGTCCATCTTGCCCATGCCACGGTGGCTCTTGCCCTGGCCTTGCATGTAACCATTCGGTCCCGTCATGTCGCACTGAGCGCCGCCCATGGGGGCTTGTGAGTAAGCCAGACCGGCTGCCAGCATCAAACCAGCAACCAGAGAAATTTTGAGATTGGTTTTCATCATCGTGTCCTTCAAGTTAAAACCAATGACCTGAGAGTGGCATCGGCGTGAAGAGAAGTGTGCGCCGCCCGTGTATCGCGAGCATGAGGCTGGGTGAAAGCTTTGTAAAGTTTTGTCGGGTCGATCCGCCGGATTTAATGGGATGATTGGCGGCTTCGCATTTGTATGTATTTTTAGAGGTTTTCCCGTGTTCAAGAACGTCATCATGTACCGCATCACTCCAGGCTGGAGCCTGACCGCCGAGGAAGTGGAGGCCCGACTGCAAGACAACCACTTTATTGAATGTGGTGCCAGCCAGGAAAAATCGATCGGCTGGATTGAGCCGCGTGGCGAGACCAACGGACCGCTTCTGGAAGTGGTGGCAGGCCAATGGATTTTGAAGCTCATGCTTGAGGCCCGCGCCCTGCCCGCTTCGGTAGTCAACCGCAAGGCCCAGGAGCGGGTGGCCCAAATTGAAGCCAGCACCGGGCGCAAGCCCGGCAAAAAGGAAACCCGTGACATCAAAGACGACATCCGGCTGGAGCTGTTGCCAATGGCTTTCACCAAGCAGTCCAGTACCCGGGTCTGGATCGACCGTGAAGCACAGCTGCTGGTCACAGATGCCGGCAGCCAGGCCCGTGCCGATGAGTTGATCACCCTGCTGGTGCAAGGCTTGCCGGGGCTGGCCTTGACTTTGATCGACACCCAGATATCTCCGAGCGCCGCCATGGCCGACTGGCTGGTCAGCCAGGAAGCACCGCAAGGCTTCAGCGTGGACCGGGAATGTGAACTCAAAGCGGCCGATGAATCCAAAGCCGTGGTGCGTTACGCCCGCCACCGGCTCGATACCGATGAGGTCAAACAACACATCGAAGGCGGCAAAATGCCCACCCGCCTGGCCCTGACATGGAACGACCGCGTTTCGTTTGTGCTCACCGAGGGCCTGCAACTGAAAAAGCTGGCGTTTCTGGAGGTGGTGTTTGAAGGTGCCAGCAAGGGCAAGGACGACGGCTTTGACGCCGATGTGGTCATTGCCACCGGTGAGCTGCAAAAAGCGCTGCCAGCGCTGCTGGAAGCGCTGGGCGGCGAACCAACGCTGGCCTGATTTACTTCTTCATCGCGCAGGTGTTCCAGCCAAAAATAGCATAGGGTGGGCACCAGCCAATGGCACCTGTGGCCAGTGGCACCACCCCCAGCCAGC
>MESQ01000081.1 GCA_001771065.1 Burkholderiales bacterium RIFOXYD12_FULL_59_19
GAGCAAAAGCGAACCATCGAATGGAACTTCACCTGGCAGGATGTCGACAAAAAACTAGGTCGTCACTATGTTTCTAAACTTGCGTGTTGATGTACTAGCAGTCAACACCTCGCATGACAAAGCCACGGACGGTGCCCTTGAGCTGATTGCGGGCTCCCAAGCGGTATTCAGGTGTGCCTGCCAGCAGGGGCACCCAAGGGGTCTTTACCACCGCCACAGCATCTGCACCCACAGAAAGCCCAGGGACTTGACACTGGGTTCAGTCAGTGTGTCCACAATCTTGTCGCCGTCTGCCGTGGTGATTTCGATCTTCGCGTTGATTGGCCCTTCCTTGAGGACGCTGACCTTGCCCTGGTACACGTTTCTGGCGCTGATACCCACGTGAAAACTCCTTGATTGGATTTTCAGACCTGCAAGCAGTTTGGCAACAAGTTAAAGCGAATAAGAGAGTTGCAGGCATAGTCTGGCAAAGCATAGAAGTATTTGCGACCAATGAATTGGTGTATTTGAGCGAATTGGCGAAAAATCTAGAACAAAAAAGTACAGACAAAAAGTGGCGCGGCTGGTAGAAATTCCCAAAGCAGGCGGCAAAACGCGACCTTTGAGTATCCCCGCAGTCAAGACAGAATTGTCAAAACAACAGTGAGGATGGTGACCTAGCTGATCTTTGAGAAAGAACTTTTGCTCATGAGCTACGCATCATTTGCAGCGCCACAAGCTTAAATTTCTGATATTTCTCCTCCTATTTCTATAGATTCATGCCGTGCTAAGCATTAACACAAAAATTGTAAGACCAAGTTTGAAGTTCTCTTATAGTAAGAGAAAACCCTTATTGAGTAATAACTCAATAATTGTTATAGTTGCTACATGAATAGCCAAAAGTAACGCCGTTTTGGCTGTTGGTAGGAGTAGATGGATCTACTCATTACCTCTGACCATGGTTTGTTACCGTGAGGCTGCGAAATGTGAATCAACAGATTAAGAGGAGTAAACATGCTGGATTTTGATCAACACTCAAAGTCCCTCGCTACGGTGCACAAGCTTTCTGCGGAAATTTTGGCTGCCGCTGAAGAAGGGGAAACACGGCATTTGATGCCTGCAGTGGTGAACAAGATGCGGGAGTTCTGCATCTTTCGCATGGTGTCAAGGGTTTTCAGTGGCGATGCCTTGACACGCTCACGGGCCTGCACTGAGAACAAAGCCTTCAGGTATGTGGATGAAAACACCGCTAGCGCGT
Source organism: Burkholderiales bacterium RIFOXYD12_FULL_59_19 (assembly GCA_001771065.1). Taxonomy (GTDB): domain Bacteria; phylum Pseudomonadota; class Gammaproteobacteria; order Burkholderiales; family Burkholderiaceae_C; genus Rhodoferax. Next base: position 1,238 of record MESQ01000081.1, read on the forward strand.
CGTACTACTTCTCTCTAAAAAACCAGTTTCCACTGGACTTCGTGGCGGATCAGGTGATGCTGCTTGACTTTCTCAGAACCTACACTCGGACGTCCAATGGCTGGCGCTTTCTTGAGCGGGATGCGAGGCCGCTGCTGGTTCCGAGGGATATCTGTTCCAAGGTGCTTGCAGTAGCCGCGGACGGCGCTAGCCACTAGCGGCAGCGCGTTCAAAACGGAAACCAAACTTAACCCTATCGGAATACAACGATGCATCTCGTCACCTTGCAAGGCTACCCCCAATCAAGCGCAGGCGTTGTCATGGGCGATCACATCGTCAACCTGGCGGCATGTTCGCACCTGTTCCCCGAGGCGCGCTGCATCCCGAGGTCGGTGCGAGGCATCTTGGAAGGCGGCGACACCGCGCTCGACCTGGTGCGGCGCGTGCACCAGCAAATCGGCAGCACAACCGAATCGCTGCGTGAACAACTCCATGCTCATGGTGCGCTGGTGCCACGAGTGAGTGCAAGGTTGCTAGCACCCTTACCGGATACCCGTCTGGTACTGTCGTGCGGCCTGAATTACCACAAACATTTGCATGAAATGGGCGGATCTGTGCCGGAGAGGCCAATGGCCTTCTCCAAGAGTGTGAACGCAATTGTTGGGCCGGACGCACCGATCATCTTGCCCAAGCATTATCCCGACATGGTCGATTGGGAAGCAGAGTTTTGCGCTGTCATCGGTCGCCCCTGCCATAACGTCTCGCGCGAAGAGGCGCTCGACTACGTGGTGGGCTACACGATGATTAACGACGTCTCGGCGCGCAATTGGGTGGGCCGTTTTGGCGCCATGCAGGGCATGCCTGCGATTGAGGGCTGGGAGCAGAACCTGCTGGGCAAGCAGTTCACCACGTTTTGCCCGATGGGTCCAACGCTGGTGACCAAAGACGAGTTGCCCAACCCCGACGCCGTCCTTATCGAACTCAAAGTGAACGAGCAGCTCATGCAGTCGGCTTGCACCGACGACCTGGTGTTCAGCGTTGCGACACTGATCGCGCATTACTCCCAGTACCACACGTTCCAGCCTGGCGATGTGATTACGACCGGGTCACCCGCCGGGGTCGGTTTCGGGCGCAATCCGCCTATCTTCTTGAAGGCCGGCGACGTGGTCACGCTTAAGGGCGATGGCGTGGGTGTGATGAACAACCCAGTCGTTGGCCCCCGATGACAGGCCGAACCGGATCAAATAGAAAACCCACATGAACACGTTCTCTCCTAGCTTCGGATATCGACATCCGTACATCGTCGGCGATAGCGGATCAGCTCGCGTCAACTCTTCGATTGAAAAATGCATGCGAATCGCCCTCATGGCCGCAGAACGAGTCGGCGCCGAGACGCTCCAGCTGCAGGGCCCAGAGCTCGAACTTCCGATGTACGACTATGGCCGCGCAAAGGATTGCCCTGCAGCCCGGCGACTGGTAGCTGAACTGCGCCGCGCCAACGGCGTGATCCTCGCCTCGCCGGGGTACCACGGCAGCGTCTCCGGACTAATGAGGAATGCGATCAACTTCATCGAAGTGTTGAACAAGGAAACTGCACTCTACCTGTATGGACATGCTGTCAGCTACATCGCTACTGCAAAAGGCTTTCAGAGCGGATCCACCACGCTGGTCGCGCTGCAGAATTTTGTCTTTGCGTTGTACGGTTCAACGACCCCGCTCGGCGTGGTCATTAACACGTCTGTGCCCTTGCTAGACGCTAACGGCATCTGCCTTCAGGAGAAGGTGGCGGGCCAGTTCGAGTACCTGGGTGAACAAGTTGCAGAGTTTGCGCTACACCCGTCCGACGCCAAGCCGCAATACCCCGTGGCTGTATGGCGGAACACACTGTTCTTCTGTCCGATCACCAATCCTGTGCAAGGCGACGCGATAGAGGTCGAACGGATAGCGCAGTCCGCGCCAATGCCTTGTTCTATGCGGCAGAAGCACGCCAGTGGAAGGGCTGATACCAGAACCCGGAAGCGCCGAAGAGCGCACAAAAATGACATAGCGTCCATCGTCCGGGTGCATTCACTCAAACTTCTTTAGGAAAAAATATGCCATCTATTACCGACCGATCCACAAAAGCCCCTCTGCTGACAATCGGCATACTGAACCACGGTACGCTTCACGTCAGGGACATTGCTAAATCTCGCCGATTTTTCGAGGAAGTACTTGGCATTGAGTGCATTCAGACGAGTCCGGTGTCGTTAATGATTCGCAAGGGGACCGCTCACGTCTACGCGGTTGTTGAGCAGCCGGCCGGTCTTCACCCTCCCATGACCATGATCAACCACAACGGCTTTGAAGTCGCGACAGTGGCGGAGTTGGAAGAAGCGAATAAGTTGCTTCACCAGATTAAGGACGAATACGAGATCAAAAAGATTCTGCCATTCTCCAAGCTTCATGGCGATACCAGCTTCTATTTCCAGGATCAGGATGACAACTGGTGGGAGATCGTCGCAGCACGCGACGGTGGCTACGTGGCATCCTTCGATGACAAGGCTAATTGGGATATGACCGGCCATCACGAGGTCGAAAGCTTTGTTGACCACTTCATCAACGAGAAGAAATTGCGTCACATACACGACCCGGAGACGCGTGACCTGATCAAGGCGGCTCAGAAGGCCTGATTGACAAACCTGCCACAAACCGCCAGGTCATCTCAACGAAGGAGTATCTGATGACCCGCCCAGACTTGACACCAACCGAGGCTGATGCCTCGAATGCATATGCGCCAGTGGTTTGTGCCAAAGACCTGATCTCCATACTGAGGGAGCAGATAGCGGCAGTGGAAGTCGTTCGCGTGGTGCCATAGAAAACCATCTCAGCCTTCCGTAAGGCCAGATTTACCAAGATCTCGTGGTCTGCGCTCTGTGGTACGCGCATGAGCTTCAATGACCAAGAAGACTGGATAGCACAAAAATTTACTGCCCCGTATTTGGGAAAATTTCAAACAATTGAACATCATGTGTTACTCAAAAAATTTGCTTCTGAAACATCAGTTTTTATGGGACTAAGGCCATGAAGACAGTGTCACAATTACGTGCGCATGAACCTAGCCGGTTGGCATTGTCACTTGAGTTGATTCGGTGGCGGCGACCGGAGGGGTGGCTCTTGCTTCTTTGGCCCACGTTCATAGCACTTTGGGTCGCCGCGCGTGGGTTCCCGGGCTGGAGCTTGCTGGCCATTTTTGGATTGGGCACGATTCTGATGCGCAGTGCGGGGTGTTGTGTCAACGACACGGCAGACTCCAATTTTGATATGCACGTGGAGCGAACGAAATGTCGTCCGATTGCGCGTGGGGCGCTCTCGCGGCGCCAAGCACTGACCACGGCGGTTTGGTTGGCCACTGCCTCATTTGGGTTGGTGTTGATGACGAACCTCGTCACGATCACCTGGGCGATAGTGGCTGGAGGCGTTGCAGTGCTCTATCCGTTTACCAAGCGGGTGTTTGCGATGCCGCAACTTGTGCTTGGCATTGCGTTCAGTTTCGGTATTCCGATGGCGTTCGCTGCAACTCATGGTGTAGGTTTTCTTGGCCTGGGGCCTGATATACCAGCTATCGCCGGCCTCGTTTCTGCAAACCTTCTGTGGGTTCTAGCTTATGACACGGTATACGCCATGGTCGATCGCGAGGATGACCTCCGCATTGGAATTAGGTCTTCAGCGATCACATTGGGTCGTTGGGACGTGATTGTCGTGACAACCTCCTACGTTGCTTCCTTGCTTGTTTTATCGGCGACTGTGCTGATGACTTCAGGTAGGTCTGAGATTCTTTTCGGTTGTGCTGTTGCTGCAGTTCTGATCGCTTGGCATTCTCGTGAGATTCGAACTGGAAAGCGGGAACGTCGACTTCGCTCCTTTGTAGCCAATCACTGGATTGGATGCGCACTTTTCGTGGGGACTGCTCTGTCGTTTTCGCAGTAATGAGGATATTCATTTGTTTCGCTGAGAACGCAGCGTATTGAAACCCGTTCATTCATCAACTACTACGGAGACATATATGTCGCTAAAACTCTACGGTACTTTCGGTACCTGCTCGCTTGCCGTTCATATCGCGTTGCGCGAGGCGGGCCTTCCTTTCGATTTCGTTATGGTAGACCTGCAAACACGAAAAACATCGGACGACCGAGACTTAACTGCGTTGAACGAAAAGGGTTATGTCCCCGTGCTCGAACTCGAAGATGGGCAGACCCTTACCGAAGTTCCGGCCGTCTTGCAATACATCGCGGACCTCGCGCCAGAGAAAGGTCTGGCTCCACCAACCGGGACGATGGCGCGTTATCGACTACAGGAATGGTTGTCTTTTATCAATAGTGAACTACACAAGGCTTTTGGTCCTCTGTTCAATCCAATGTCGAGCGAGGAAGCTAAGGCACAGAGCTGTGCGAAAGTAATGGAACGACTGACGTGGGTTGACAGACAACTCGGCCAGCATACCTTTCTGCTTGGTGGCGAGTTTACGGTCGCTGACGCATATCTGTTTGTCGCTGCCGGTTGGACAAAATTTGTAGGTATCGACATAAGTGAGCTAAAGCGACTAGGGGTGTACTGCGGGCAAGTCGCTGGTCGACCAGCTGTTCAGGAAGCTTTGCGTGCTGAAGGGCTGATTACCTAATACCTATCCCCGATAGCAAATCGATTTGTTGGTCGGTTAGGTGCTCGCAATAAGCGCCTAAAAAATGCGACTCGCTGACGTCGGTGGTGAACCTCCCAACTTGGATGATTTGTTTTTTACGCTCAAACTTTAGATTATTACATTGGAACCTAACTAAATTAATTACAATGGAACTTGCTCAAGTTACGTTTTGGTTTGGGTAGTGCAGTTGCGGGTTGCTTCGCATTCTGGTGCGCATCTCAAACAAACAATTTTCTAATCTATAAGGAAACACTGTGAAGATTACCCCCGCTGATATCCGAGGTGTCTTTGGCATCATGCCGACACCTGCCACTGAAGATGCCGACCGCTGGCAAACGCAGCAGTCGGTGAACCTACAAGAAACCGAGAAGATGGTCAAGATGCTGACCGCTGCGAACATCGACATCCTAGCGACCACAGGCACGTTTGGTGAAGGGGCCACACTGACTTGGAATGAAATGCGGGTTTTCGTCGACTGTGTCGTTCAGTCAAACAATCGCTCGCGTCCTTTGTTTGCAGGTGTTACGACGTTGAACACTCGTGACACGATCGAGCGCGGCCGAGTACTCGTGGACATGGGGGTTGATGGTCTTTTTGTTGGGCGCCCAATGTGGTTAGCGATGGATGATAAGGCGATTGTCCGTTACTACCAGGACATCGCTGCTGCGATCCCCGGTGTGCCGATGGTGGCCTACGATAATCCGGTGGCATTCAAGGGGAAAATTTCCACCGAAGCTTACCTCGAATTGGCGAAGATACCTGAGGTGGTTGCCTCCAAACACACAGGTGGCCCTGCATTGGTTCAAGACATGCGTGCCGTGGGTGAGCAAATGCGGGTGTTGCCGCTAGCGACCGCCTGGCTCGCTGCTGCTGAGGAGTTGCCCGAGCTTGCACTTGCGGCTTGGTCGGGCAGCGTTGCCTGTGCCCCTGAATCAAACATGGCTCTTTCTCGCGCGATGCTTGCGCACGACTGGACGCGTGCCAAGGCGCTATCCGAAAAGATGAACTGGGCGGAGTCTGCCATGTTTGTCGGCGGCGACTTGGCCGCCTTTATGAACTACAGCATTCAAATTGCTCATCTGCGCTTTGCATCTGCTGGGCTTATTGATCCTGGTCAGCCGCGCCCTCCTTATCTGGAATTGCCAGACAACTATCGTGATGGCGCCATCGAGTGCGGTAGGCGCTGGAGGCAGCTCGAGAGCGAGTTCTCGGTGTAATGCTGCGTCAGTAACTTTTATCAACCAAAAGGAAAACTCATGAGTACCCACGAGAACTCTGCCGCTGCATCAACGGATGTTATACCAGAGGCGCTGCGCCGCGCCTACAACGACAACAACATCATTCCACTTTGGGAGAGTGTGCCGGCGGCCTTGTTCGGAAAACAGGTGGAGGAAGCTCAGGCTTGGCATTGGAAAACGATGGGTCCAATCATAAAGGCCACAAGTGAGATCAAGGCCGAGCACGTGCTGGACCGGCGGGTTCTGCTCATGACGAATCCCCGTCGCCTCCACGCTTGGGATGAAGCTGCGACAGGCCAGCTGGCGTTCGATTTTCAAATGCTGCTTCCTGGCGAGCGCGCCGCTGCGCATCGTCACCCGATGAACGCGCTGCGGTTCATAGTGGAATCAAGCGGTGGTGCCAAGACCATTGTTGACGGCAAAGACTGCGTGATGGAGCCGGGTGACCTAATCATCACGCCGGGGTGGTGCTGGCACGAACATGTTAGCGAGGGAAAAGATCCGGTCATCTGGCTGGATGTGCTGGATGTGCCGCTTCACAATGTACTGGGCACAACCGGGTTTCAACCTGGCCCGACTCGCGACGTGCGGCCACAATTGCAGGATGGGGCTTTCGTCACCCCGGGCATCTTTCCGCGCCTGGATGGCAGCGACTTTGCAGGGCGTGGCTACTCACCGATGTACCGCTACGCATGGGCGGATGCTGTGCGTGCCCTGGAAGCCGCGCCCGTGGCGGCGGACGAGTCACGCCAGGTGCGCTACAGCAATCCTCTCACCGGCGGTCCGTGCATGGATCTCCTCGATAGTACGTTGTTTCAGTTGGAGGTTGGCAAGGCGATGCGAAAGTACAAGAGTTCGGCCTCGACGGTGTGCTATGTAGTCGAAGGCCACGGCACGAGTCGCATTGGGGATAAGACCATCGAGTGGTCACCACGTGATGTCTTCACGGTGCCGGCTCACCTGTGGGCCAGTCACTTAGCCAAAGAGGGGCCGGCGCGCGTCTTCCAAGTTTCGAACAGTGGGCTTTATCGTCGGCTCGGCTACTTCAATGAAGCATTCGGGGAGTAATGTTTTGAAGCGATGCCGTCGATCACGGGACGCTCATGTCAAAGAATCAGGCCTTGCGCTTTTTGTTCGACGTGGTTTTTCCTGGTTCTGGAGTACGCGGAACGCGCTTGACGGCGACCCGCTTCCTCTCCCCGCCTTCCCTTGCCTCGTCCAGCAGATTCAGCGCTTCTGGTTGCTTCTTGGCCGTGGCGTTGAGCTCGAACTTTGCAATCGCATCGGCTGCACTACTGCGCACTGTCCGCAGCATTACTTTCAGCAGCAGCTCCTCGGCTTGCGAGAGTCTTCCCAAAAGGACCGAGTTTGCCTCTGTGGCGATGCGCAGGAGCGGCGTCTTAATCGTGTTCGCGTACTCAGTGATGTAGATGCGCAGCTTGCGCCGGTCGACTGTGTCACGCTCGAATCGGACAAGGCCCTCTCGCTCCATCACGCGCAGGATTTCGAGGGTCGATGGCTGCGTCATGCCGAGTCGGTTGGCCAATTCGCGCTGGGTCAAGCCGTCGTTCTCCCAGAGCGCACGAAGTACAAACCAGCTGCCTCCGCGGATGCCGTGTTGAGCGATGGGGCCGTAAAGCAATCGCTTGACGTGGCGCGCAGTGTCGGAAATGAGAAAGCCAATGCTTCCGTCCAAGTCCAAATCCAAAACACGATCAGGTTGGGGCAGATTACTCGGGGTGAATTTCTTATTCATTCGTGGTGGGTTCGTTTGCATGGCCGAAATCTTGACAGTCGAATCATACGGTGTCAAGCAATTAGGAACCAGATGGACTTAACTCCACGTCGTGGCCGCCAATTTCCCACTTTTGGTAAAGCATTACATAGTACCCCCGGGCCGCGTTGAGCCACTCAATAAATTACATACAAACATTATTACCATGAAGCTCCCCCTTACTATTGCTTGCTGGAACTACGATCGTACCCGTGCCTTGTTCGATGGACGTGTGTCCGTGGAGGGTTGTGAGCCCAACTACCTCGACCTACCAGTCGAAGAAACCTTTTTCCGTGCGTTGCACGCCCAGGAATTCGACGTTGCAGAGTTGTCTTTAAGTAGCTATACGATGTTGCGTTCCCGAGGTGAATCACCGTACACCGCGATACCGGTCTTTCTGTCGCGTATGTTCCGCCACTCGGCGATCTACATCCACGCTGACAGTGGCATACGGACCCCGCGGGATCTGGTTGGCCGGAGAGTCGGCGTTCCTGAATACCAGTTGACTGCACCTGTGTGGGTGCGCGGTATTCTTGGCGATGAGTATGGTGTGTCACCCACCGACTTGCACTGGATTACAGGAGGCGTCGAGCAGCCGGGACGGCAGGAAAAGGTGCCACTGCGCCTTCCACCGGAAGTTCGCATCGAGAAAATTGGCAGCGATGACACTCTCAACCAGGCCCTTCTTGAACGACGGATTGATGCGCTGATTGCACCGCGTGCCCCCAGCTCATTTGCCCAAGGCAGTCCCGCAGTGCGTCGACTGTTTCCTGAATTTAAAAGCGTAGAGAAAGCGTATTACCAGAAGGTAGGCATTTTTCCCATTATGCATGTGGTGGGTATTCGGAATGAGTTGCTGCAGCAGCATCCTTGGCTTGCGTCGAGTCTGCTTAAGGCGTTTACGAAAGCCAAGGACATCGCGGTGCATGAGCTAAGTGACGTAACTGCACTGAAGGCCACACTCCCTTGGTTGGCGAGCGAATACGCCGATTCCGTTGCCACCATGGGGAAGGACTATTGGAGCTATGGAGTGAAGGGCAACGAGGCGACTTTGAATGCGTTCCTGGGCTATCACCATTCTCAAGGTCTATCTGCGAGGCGGCTGGAGTTAACTGACCTTTTTGCTCCGTCGACGTTTGCACAAGTGCTTGTTTAACGCAATAGAGTCCATTGCACTCGAATTTTCCAATCCTATAGGTTGTCGACTTCGAAAATCTAGGGTAAATACGCATAGGAACCTAATGAATATTGTGAAAAAATGCAAATACGTAATAGCGGTTCTTTGCTGATATTTTTTTTGGGGCCGTGTTGTTTTTCTGGAAGAAAGACTAATGGAAATTTTCGATCGTTGGCACGAGGATCGAATTGAGGTCGTTCGTGCTGCTGGATCTATTCTGTGATGCGGAATAACTTTGGGAAACATCTTTAGATAGTTATAACGAGGAGATAAATAGTGAAGAAAACTTCTTTGAAGTACAAGCGGCTGGAGCTATGTGCAGTGGTCCGAGGTATCGCAGTGCTTGGTGGGTTGTCGGTCGCGGCCACCTCTAGCATGGCCTTTCAATTCGAGACGGACAATCCAGACGTGAGTGCTCGATGGGACAACACCATCAAGTACAGCGCTGCGCAGCGTCTTAACGACCCGTCACCTGCTTTGACTGCGAATGTAAACAACGACGATGGCAACCGGAATTTCAGCAGGGGGCTTATTTCCAGTCGCTTTGACTTGCTGTCGGAGTTTGATGTTGTCTACAAGAAGAACATCGGCATGCGGATCAGCGCAGCGGCGTGGAGCGATTCTGTTTACAACAATCCTAACTTTAACCCCGGCCTTTTGGGGGGCGCAGTCCCGAACCAAACTTCAGTTGCATACAACCAATTCACTGACGCCACTCGAAATGTCCATGGAACTGGCAGTGAGTTGTTGGATGCGTTCGTGTTTGGCAAATTTGATTTAGGAGGGCGAGGTGCCACGGTACGTGTCGGACGACATTCTGTGCTGTGGGGTGAGAGCCTGTTTCTAGGTGGAAACGCTATCGCCGGTGCCATGATGCCGGTGGATGTAGTCAAACTGCTTTCTGTACCTGGTACTCAGTTCAAGGAAGCGATTCGTCCAGTTCCAATGGTTTCGGGGCAGATTCTGATCAACTCGAACGTCTCTGTCGGGGCCTATTTGCAGACTACTTCATCCAAGAGTCGAACGCCTGCTGTGGGTAGCTATTTCTCAAGCGCTGACGTCGCGGTGGATGGTGCTGAGAACATGTGGGTTGGACCCGGTGTGTCTGTCCCTCGGCTGGCAGATATGAATGCCAGAGATTCCGGACAGGGCGGTTTGCAGCTGAAAGTGCGGGGGGATGAAGTGGACTTTGGCTTCTATGCGATTCAGTTCCATAGCAAAACACCGCAACTGGTGCCGACGATTGGAATGACTCCGGGTGGTCCTGCACCGGTGGGCTATTACCTCGCCTATCACGAAAATGTTAAAGCTATTGGTGCCAGCGTCAGTAAGACCTTTGGGGATTACAACGTGGCAGCTGAACTCTCTTTTCGCGATAACCAAGACCTGGCTAGCACACGAGGTTCCGACGTGAGTTCATTCACGTCGGCATCTGCCACCAACAACTCATCCAATCCTGCATATGCGGTTGGTCGAACTACCCACCTGAACGTCTCTTTCATAGGCAATGTGCCTAGCACTCCGCTCTGGAAAGAAGCCACGATTGCTGGCGAGATCGCTTGGAATCGTGTATTGAAGATAACCAAAAATGCGCAAGCTGCAGATCCGAACGGAACTAGGGATGGCATTGCGCTGCGTGCTGTCATTGAGCCTATGTATCGGCAAGTACTGCCCGGGGTCGACATGAGTGTACCGATCGGTATTGGGTACGCCCCTCGGGGGTCGAGACCCCTCGTAATGAATCCGAGTGCATGGATTCCTGAGGGTGGTGGTGACATCAGCGTCGGGCTGAATGCTACTTACCGAGATGCCTGGCGATTCCGCGTGAACTACACCCATTATTTCGGTGATGGTCGTTCATTCAATGAGATGCCTCCTTCCAACTCATACAGCTGGGGGCAAACCCTCAAGGATCGAGATTTCATCTCGATCTTGGCTAGTTACTCATTCTGATTGGAGAAAACAGTGAAATCGATCGTTAAACCATTTTCGACATACTTGGCTTCAGCACTATTCGCTGGCACAGTCATGGCCGCCGTTTCTGTTGATGAGGCTGCCAAGCTGAAATCCACCTTGACCCCAGTAGGGGCTGAAAAAGCTGGGAATAAGGATGGAACAATTCCGGCTTGGACGGGTGGCCTCACTACGTCTCCCTCAGGTTTCAAAAACGGGGGTCGTCGCCCAGACCCTTTTGCAACTGACGTACTCATGTACAGCATCACTCCTAAGAACTTGGCGCAACATGCCGACAAGTTGACGGATGGAACCAAGGCGATGTTGGAGAAATACCCTGAGACATTCAGGGTCGATGTGTATCCCACAAGGCGCACATTTGCCGCACCGCAATGGTTCTATGAAAAAACATTTAAAAATGCGACTCTCTCAAAGACGGTTGAAGGTGGCGCAGGCCCGCGTGCCGAGGTTGCCCCAGGTGGCGTTCCCTTTCCCATTCCGAAGAATGGCGTTGAGGTAATGCTGAATCATCAGCGAGCCTGGGCGCCGGAAAATATGCACGAGGTGGCGAAAAACTTCACTGTGTCGTCCAATGGCCAGTCGGTCATGGTTTCCCACTACGAAAATTATTTCAGCCGTCCCTTCAATGGTCAGGACTTCGATCCTTCTGAAGGCCAATGGCGGATGAAGGTTCGCACTACTAACCTCGGACCGGCAATCCGAGCCGGCGAGTCGATCATTTCACACTTCAATGACGACGAATCCAAGACACAAACATGGATCTATTTGACGGGGCAGCGGCGAGTACGCAAACTACCAAATAGTTGCTGCGACACGCCGACACCATTTTCCGCTGGAATTATCAGTTTCGACGAACTCGGAACATTCTTAGGAGACATGAGCCGATTCGACTGGAAGCTACTCGGCAAGAAGGAAGTTGTCGTTCCCTATAACAGCAATCGCACGATGGTTCCGCCGAAGACGGCCGATGTCATCAAGGGTCGCCACCTCAATCCTGATCATGTGCGTTGGGAGTTACATCGAGTCTGGGTCGTAGAAGCGACTCTGAAGGAAGGGAAGCGGCACACATCCGCGAGGAGCCGTTACTACATCGATGAAGACTCTTGGATGGCTATATTGGGTGATCGCTGGGATGCCAAGGGGACATTAGCCAGAGTAGTCTATTCGATTCCTATCGTGATGCCTGACGTACCTGCCGTGTTCCGTAGCAGCTTTGGTGTCTACGATCTTGTCAATGGCACTTCCTATATCGGCAGTCTCTACAACGAAGAGTCAGAGCAGATGCGCATTGATAAACCCTTTTCGGCATCAACATTCTCGCCAGAAGCAATGGCCGGTGAGGGTATTCGCTAATTTGCATTGAGGAAACATGACGTCGCGATGGAGCGGCCTACGGGTTGGTTCATCGTTTTCGTTTTGGGACGAACGGTGCCGAATTGAATTTGATGTTGGATGAAGAATTTATGAGATGCCAGTGATTCTGATGAACAAAGATAGTCAAGAAGGTATTGACGTCGTGCGGCGCCTCAGCCTGCACCTTTTAGCTACCGGTCCGCTGGCGTGCGGGGGGGCCGTCTGGTCGGCCCCCTTGGCCGATGCCCTGAGCCGTCCCGCGCTCGTTGCACCGCACGTGCTGGGCGCGGTATTGCTTGGTGTTGCCAAGTCTGGAAAACGCACTGTCGTGGTCGGCGAACGAGGCGTCGTTCTGTTCTCCGATGATGCCGGTGAACATTGGCATCAGGCAAGTGTGCCCGTGAGTACCACGCTGACAGCTGTGACCTTTGTTGACGAGAAGTTCGGATGGGCCACAGGACACGGGGGCGTTGTGCTCTCTAGCTCTGATGGTGGGGGAACTTGGAAGCTTCAGCTCGACGGTAATAAAGCCGCGAGTTTGGCACTTGCAGGAGCTTCGGCGACTTCAACGAACAACAGCGCTAGCAGCGCCCTCTTGAAAGACGCGCAACGTTTGGTTTCGGACGGTCCGGACAAACCATTTTTGGCTGTCCACTTTTGGAACCGAAAGGAAGGCTTGGTGGTCGGGGCGTACGGACTTATTTTTGCCACTGCTGATGGTGGTGAAACCTGGTCGCCATGGATGGCCCGCCTAGAGAATCCGAAAGCTTTGCACCTTAACGCACTGGCTGTGCAAGGGGAGAACATTCTGGCTGCCGGAGAGCAAGGACTTCTATTACGCTCAATCGACGCAGGAAAGACCTTTACCCGCCTGACCTCGCCTTACCACGGCAGCTGGTTCGCGGTCTGTGCCATGCCAAATGGCAAGTGGTTGCTGGCCGGATTGAGGGGAAATATTTACATCCTTGGCACTGACGGTTTCAGCCAGGGTAAGGTGCCATTTCCCGTAACCATTGGCAGCCTCTCACTGATGCAAGACGGCAGCGTGCTCGGCCTCAACCAGGCAGGACAGGGGTTGATCAGTCGTGACTCTGGAGTCACATGGAAACCGGTGTTCTGGCCGCCAGGCCCGCCGCTGACTGCCGTCGTCGAACTTCAGGGTCATCGTCTACTTGCCAGTAGCCTGCGCGGTGTTCGTGAACTTCCTTTTCCTAAGTGAGCCTCATGGCAATAGTTAACCAAACAGTCGCAAAGGATGCGAATACTCCTTTGAACGAATTCGATCCACGGTCTGGTTCAGTTGTTGAACGGGCTCTTTTCAACCATCGGCTGTTCATCCTCCTTTTCTGTGCGGTGGTGACGGTTTTTCTTGGCTGGAGCGCCAGCAGTCTTCACGTCAACGCGAGCTTTGAAAAGATCATCCCCAAGAGCCATCCGTACATCACAAACTATCTCCAAAATCGAGATGAACTTGGCGGTCTTGGCAACGCCGTGCGCATCGCCGTGGCGACGACGGGTGAGTCCATATATGACCCGAATTATCTGAAAGTACTCCAGCAGTTAAGCGACGAAGTCTTTCTTATCCCGGGCGTCGATCGGCGCAATATGAAGTCGCTGTGGACTCCGAACACTCGATGGGTCGGCGTCACTGAGGACGGCTTGGAGGGTGGGCCTGTCATTCCCGAGGGATACGACGACTCGATCGGGAGTCTGACTAAGTTACGTTTGAACGTTGAGCGCAGCAACGAAATTGGTCAACTGGTGGGCTTGGATCAACGGTCTTCAATTGTTTATCTGCCCTTGTTGTCGAAGGACGAGAACGGTGTTTCACTGGACTACGCACGTATTTCTGATGATCTAGAGAAGCTCAGGCATAAGTACCAGAGTAATACCGTGAGCATTTACATTACCGGCTTTGCCAAGGTCATGGGTGACCTGATCGAGGGGATTTGGGAAATATTGGTGTTCTTCACTGCAGCAGTGGGCATCACTACGGCGATGCTGTACGCCTACACACGGTGTGTACGCAGTGCAGTGTTAGTTGTTAGCTGTTCGCTGGTCGCCGTGCTTTGGCAATTGGGGTTGATGCCTTTGTTGGGCTACGAGTTGGATCCATACTCCGTGCTGGTGCCTTTCCTTGTCTTTGCGATTGGTATGAGCCACGGCGCTCAGAAGATGAACGGCATCATGCAGGACATCGGCCGCGGTGCTGATCGCTTGGTCGCTGCACGCTACACGTTCAGGCGCCTTTTTCTTGCGGGACTTACTGCGCTGCTGTGCGATGCCTTTGGCTTTGGCGTCCTGATGGTGATCGACATCCAGGCGATCCGAGACCTGGCTTTCATTGCCAGCCTCGGCGTTGCAGTGTTGATCTTCACTAATTTGATCCTGTTGCCAATACTCTTGAGCTATGTGGGTGTAAGTCCAGCAGCGGCACGCCGCAGCCTAAAGGACGAGTTGGCGGACGAGCGGGGCGTTGCGAGACACCCGCTTTGGCGGTTACTAGACTTGTTCACCCGGCGACGCTGGGCGACAGGCGTCGTTGCGATTTCGCTGCTCCTTGGTACTGCGGGCTTTGTGGTTGCGCAGCGCTTGAAGATCGGCGATTTGGATCCCGGTGCGCCTGAGTTGCGCGCCGACAGTCGCTATAACCGTGACAACGCCTACATGACTGCCCACTATGGTGCCAGCAGTGATGCCTTTACAGTAATGGTCAAGACACCCGATGGCGAGTGCAGTTCATATGACACCTTGAAGCGGCTCGATGCGCTCGAGTGGAGAATGCGTGCACTGCCGGGAGTGGAGGATACGAACTCGCTGGCACTGCTGAGCCGACGCGTGCTAGCGGGGCTGAATGAGGGAAGCGCCAAGTGGTATGAGCTAATCAACAACCAGGCGATGCTCAACACGATCACTGCCGGTGCGCCCCGGGGGCTCTACAACGACACCTGCAGTCTGTTGACGCTGACGGCCTACCTGAAGGACCACAAGGCCGACACACTTGGCAGCGTGGTCAACGAGGTGGAGGCCTTCGCGCACGACAACAACTCCGATCGCGCCCAGTTCCTCCTCGCCGCCGGTAATTCCGGCATTGAGGCGGCGACGAACATCGTCGTCAGGAAAGCCAACCGCCAGATGCTGTTCTGGGTCTATGGAGCCGTGATCGTGTTGTGTGCCATCACCTTCCGCTCCTGGCGCGCGGTGCTGTGTGCCGTCCTGCCGCTGATTCTGACCTCGGTGCTGTGTGAGGCGTTGATGGTTACGCTGAACATCGGTGTGAAAGTGGCGACCTTGCCCGTGATTGCATTGGGGGTGGGTATCGGGGTCGACTATGCGCTCTACGTCATGAGCATTTTGCTGACAAGTTTGAAAGCTGGAGATAGCCTCTCTGACGCCTATTATCGGGCGTTGCTCTTCACGGGAAAAGTTGTGCTTTTGACGGGTATCACGCTTGCCTTGAGCGTTGTCATCTGGGTGTTTAGTCCCATCAAGTTCCAGGCTGACATGGGGTTGCTTCTCGCCTTCATGTTCATCGGCAACATGGCTGGTGCACTCGTTTTGCTGCCCGCTCTGTCGTACTTCCTGCTCAAGCCACATACCGATAGGAAACAACCATGATACAGAAGCGACTACTCCAATTCTTCGGCACCACCACCACGGTTGGGCGGATCATCATGAAGGTAAGTTGTGGTTTACGCCAGCCATTTCGTACCTTGGCCCACTTGATGGCGACCGCAGCATGCGCGAGCGCACTGGCGCAGCCAGCCGAGGTACCTGCGACCAAGGAGGGGACACGCATCTTCACGCTTGGCACGCAGGGTGGTCCGAACCCTTCGCGCAAGCGCGCTCAACCTGCCAATGCTGTGGTAGTGGGCGGTAACATTTACCTCGTCGATGCAGGGAATGGCGTGGTACAGCAGATGGTCAAGGCTGGACTGGACTATCGTCGTGTTAACCAGATTTTCATTACGCACAACCACGACGATCACAACGCCGACTGGGGTACTCTGATGGGCCTTCAGTGGTCAACTGGGCGGCGAATGGCGGTCCATGTTTTCGGTCCGAATGGAACCGAGTCAATGCTAAAAGGATTTTTGCAGTATTTCGAACCGAATGCGCGCATTCGACGCGCTGATGCCAGGGTCCCTGATGCGCCGCAAGACCTGTTTCGAGCCCATGACATTCGTGACGGCGGCCTTGTCTATCAGGATGAGCATGTCAAGGTGACGGCCATGGAGGTATGCCATTTCCACTTTGACAAGGCATCACCTCCGGAAGGTGGGCCGCACAAGTCATTCGCGTACCGCTTCCAGACAGCGGACAGGGTTGTTGTCTTCAGTGGCGACACGGGCAAGTGCGCTAGCCTAGTCGACTTTGCTCGTGACGCAGATATTCTGATCCACGAGGTCGTGGTCCTGCCATTGATTGAAGATAGCCTGCGTAAGTATTTCTCATCCCAGCCGGGGAAGGCTCCCCCTCCGGGCCTTGTCGCTGATCTGATGCGCCACATGGCAGAAGACCATACTACACCTGAGGACGTCGGCAAGCTGGCTACAGCCGCGCGGATCAAGAAAGTGGTTCTTTCGCACTTTGTTCCTGGCCGCGACAGCGACCCGGACGAAGCCTATGTCGATGGGGTCAAGAAGTACTACACAGGCCCGATTGTTGCTGCGCGGGACTTAATGGAATTTTGATGCGCGCGATTGCCAGCCACTGCTGGCGCGTTCCTGGCAATATCTGCGCGCACTGGCTGAAACCTCACCCCCCTTTACAGTGCCTAACCGTTACAGACTCAAATGAACAACAAGTTGCAATCCACCGATCCTCGTCTTCCAGCCTGTCGAGACCTCTTCTACGGTGGCCATTGGCACCGGCCACATGGAGGCTATGGCCGCACTGTCGACCCGGCTACGCAGAATGATCTCGGCCCGGTGGCCGATGCCGATGCCGTGGATGTCGATGCTGCAGTGCGCGCCGCGCACACCGCTTTCCAATCCTGGCGCAGGGTGGCACCGTCTGAGCGTTCACGCATGCTGCGCACGCTTGCCGACCGTTTACGTACGGACGCTCACATATTCGGTTGGCTCGACGCGCTGAACTGCGGCAATCCTGTAAGGGAGATGGCGCGTGACGCACATGCTGCAGCTGCGCAAATTGACTATTTTGCTGGCTTGGTGCGAGAGCTAAAAGGGGAGACCTTGCCTGTCGGCGACGGGGCACTCAACTACTCGATGCGCGAGCCCTATGGGGTGGTGGCTCGCATTGTCGCCTACAACCATCCACTGATGTTTTTGGCCGGCAAGTTGGCCCCGGCGATCGCTGCCGGTAACACTGTGGTTCTGAAGCCGCCGGTACAGGCGCCGCTGTCGGGATATAGGCTCGCTGAGATCGTGGCTGAGATCTTCCCGCCCGGCGTTGTCAATATCGTCAGTGGCGATCGAGCTTGCGGAGAAGCGCTGGTGGCTCATCCGCTGGTGCGAAAGGTGGCGTTGATCGGCTCCACGGCTACTGGTGTTGCAATCCTCAAGTCGGCAGCCGATAAGGTAATGCCGGCATCGCTCGAACTGGGCGGCAAGAACCCGTTGATCATCTGCCCCGACGCCGACCTTGAGCAAGCGATCGCCGGCGCGGTCAACGGCATGAACTTCACCTGGGCGGGCCAAAGCTGTGGCTCGACGTCGCGCTGCTTCGTCCACCGCTCTATCTACGATAAGGTGCTTGATGGAATGCGATCGCTCATCGCGACCCAGCATCGCTGTGGCCTGCCCACCGACCCATTGACGACGATGGGCTGTCTGGTCTCGAAGGCTCAATTCGACAAAGTAATGGGCTTCATCAACGACGCGCACGCAGAGGGCGCGCGTCTGGTGTGCGGCGGAAAGCGCGCGGCAGACCCAGCGCTGGCGAACGGCTGGTTCGTCGAGCCCACCGTGTTTGCTGATGTTTCGCCGACGATGCGCTTGTTCAGAGAAGAGGTGTTCGGTCCGGTGCTTGCCGTCGTACCTTGGAATGATGAAGAAAGCTTGCTCAAGCAGGTCAATGGGCTCGACTATGGCCTCACGGCGTCGATTTGGACACGCGATCTTGCGCGCGCGCACCGCCTGGCGGCCCGCGTCGAGTCGGGCTACGTCTGGATCAACCACGCCAGTTCGCACTTCGTCGGTGCCGAGTTTGGCGGTTACAAAACATCTGGCCTTGGCCGAGAGGAAGGACTGTCGGAGCTGTTGGCGTGGACGCAGACCAAAAACATATATGCCGCGCTCGATTGAAAACATGATGTAACTTTGTTGCTGCCGACGTGAGCTTGATCAGGAGTACCGAAGTTGACTGACTATGTGCCATGGGTCTACAGGCCGCCACTTCGGCATCACCGAAAGGCGCTTCGTGGCGTTGGCAATTACCTCCAGCGAGATGTTCCAGGGTGTGGCGATGGTGAACTTCAATCGCCCGAATTCACCGGCCAACGCCCTGGATTTCCCGGGTCGACGTTTCTCTGTGGGGCCCAAATACCTGACCCACCCGGAACCTACCTCATGCGAGTTATTTTAATCGGCGTCGACATAGGGATGTTCCCGCCCAGGTCGCTGGCGGTATTTTGCGCTGCCGGGGTTTTGGCGCTATGTTTCAATAGGAATGGATGAGGGTAGCATGCTACGCTTGATCACGACCGGCGCTCCGCCAGTGTCCAGTTTCACCATCCATTGGGCCAGCGCCGAGTCTAGATAGTCGGCATGGCCCGGAAACCAGTCGGCTAGCGCTTTGGCGAGAGAGCGGCCTACGGAGAAATCACCCTGTTCGACGAGTAGGATCACCTCGCTCACGGATTTCTGCACTGCTAGGTGTTCATCGTCATGACATTGCATCGCCGGGAAATTTGTGCTCTTCATCCATTTGAGTTCCTGCGAGAAATGGTCATCGGCATGGCGCTCAAACGTCTTCAGATGCGCAAGCAGATCGGCATCCGGGCAGGTCAGCATCGTGTGCACAATACCCACGAACTCCTGATGCACAGCATCCATCGGACCAAACCCGAGCAGGAACGAGTCTGACCAAGACAATTCGTCAAATAACTCCATCACATACCTCTCTGTAACTGTTTTACTAAACCTGCGGCCGGTAAAGCGGTTTGTGCACCACCATCACCCCATATTCATCAGCCATATCCATGACTCTGGGAAATTCATCGACGTTTGGGAACTCCAATGACAAGAGTAGTTAATATTGAATTATTTGTTAATAGTAGAAGTTCCAATTCCGACCGTCGCGCTTGACATCGTCGAGCACCGAGTCAGCGGCCGGACCCAACGGACCGGGGGCCATCGTTTCCTGCTGCGCTCGCCACTGCCAGGGTAGCAATACGCGCGAAGATCCTGCGGAATTCTCCGGTCGGAATGTCACCGAAATTTGGATCATGATTGTCGGCAAAGGCATCCGCCACGTCCTGCCAGTCTAGTTCGCTCAGGTGCTGTGCTGCCATCGGCAAGATCACCCGCTCCTCGAACCCGATGTGCTCCCAGACGGCTTTGAATAGGGCCTGAACGAATGGCACAAGCGCATCGGGCGCGCCCTCTGACCCGGCACGCACTGCCGCAAGCGCCTGGTCCACAGCTGCCACCAGCTGAGCCTCTTGCACATGTTGGGCCTCGAGCTCGACCAGAATTTCGTGGCAGGCCGGAACGCGCTCGCGCAGCCTAGGGTGCAGGTACTCCTCCTCTTTCGGGTGATGCAAGCGCTGCGGAAACTCTCGCAGGTAAAAGAGCATGGCCTCCAGCGTGATCAGATCGGACTCCTTCATCAGGGAATCATCGCCTTGCGCTGAAACGATCTGGTTCATCGATTGCACCACTACAGCCAACGAACGGTGTTCATCCTGTATCACCCCGAGAGCGCGCTCGCTGTTGCGCAAAGGTTCGTTGGCCTCGACCCGCGTGACCAGCAGGGCCACCGGTGCCTGTTTCAGCACGTGTTCCGTCTGCGAACCATGCAGCCAAACCGACACGCCTTTCGCCCCGCGTGATGCCATCACGATCAGGTCGCAGTTCATATCACGGGCCATCTGAACGATCGCCTCCGCGGGCCGATCCGAGGTTCGCGCCACGCCGTCGCATTCGACGCCCGCGTGGCGGGCACTGACCAAGGCCTTGGTCAGTACCGAGTCGGTCTCGCCGCGCGCGACGGCAGCGAACTGCCCGGGCCGGATCGATCGCAACAGAGCACCCTCGCCGGTAGCACCTAGGTCTGCCGTGGCGTGGAAAAAAGTCAGCCGGGCATTCAGGATGCTCGCGAGGCGAACGGCGACCATCATGTTCGCCGCCGACAGGGGGCTTTGGTCCACGGGAACTAGCAAGTGTCGGTACATACAGATTATCCGTTTGCGGTCATTTCTATGCTGTCACACGCTCAGATCATGAATCCAAGATTGGGCTGTCCCAGAACTGCCTGGTCAACTAGGATGTCGCGCTGGGCGATCAACCAGCCAGTACCACTCCTACGCATGATGTCGTCGCGCCGCGCAGAAAAGGTGGTGAAATTATGCTGGTTGCCGCTGTTGCGCTGCAACTGCAGATAGCTTTGCACCAGATACTCTTCGGGGACCTTCGTCTCATGCACACGCACATTAGTGATCATGCGGCGAATACGCGACGGTGGATCATCAGCCCAAGCGCTGTCGCCCAGATAGCGAAGAGCCTTGAAGGTCAGAGCTGCCTTGTCGTCGTACAGCCAACACAACTGTGATCTCCCGTCGCCTCGCTTGCGGTTCACCGTTTGGCGAACCGGCATGGAAATCATGACATCTTCAGCTAGCAGACCCACCCACTGCTTGTACAGAGCGCTGTCCAGTAGATGAGCCTCTTCGATTAGGAAGTGCATCAGTTCATTGTAGACCGGCTCGCCATGGCGAATCTGTTTACCGGTAGCGGTTTGCGCAGCGGCGGTTGCCGGCGTCTTGAGTGTTTCAGTTTGTTCCATCTTATGTTTCCTCAGACCTTTCCTTCAAGGCGCTCGAAATAGCGCTGCCACCAATTCCACTGCGGGTCATCGCGTGAGAAGCCGCCATGCACGTGACCACCCATGGCATCGGGCCAACCCTTGGGCTTATGTTCTCCGGTCATTGACCAGTACTTGTACGACTGTGTCTTGCGGGCCATATAGCCCTTCGAGGCGAGCGTTTGACTAGGCCACGTTGCACCATCATCCCCTTCGACAAAGCCACCGGCTCCTTGCACGAACGAGGTCGAGCGTAGAACCAGACGACGGTATTCTTCAGAGGCACCCTTGGCCACCAGCGTCCACATGCAGAACTCAAATTTGTCCGGTCCGGCTGGCAGATAGGTTCTAAAACTCAGAAAAGGCCCAGGAGGACCTTCCGCCATCGGGTTGTACATGTTCCAGACGCCGCCACACGGGAAAATGCTGCCGTTACCGGGGGGGCTACTCATCATGAATTCGAGCTCTTCCACCGTGCGGTGTTTCTTCAGTTCGGAAAGCATCTCGCGCGGCACACCCGGCGGAGGCAGCATTTCCAACCGATCATTCAGCGAGGGGAGGTTATCGCCACAGCCGGTCAAGATTTGTATGATGCGGGTCTGATCCATGCAAATGATGCTGTGGCCATTGTCGGTGCTGACCTTGGTGGCATACATATGCCAGTCTGCTGGGTTGGACGGGTCGGCAGGAATCAACTTCCCAAGGTCGCGGTGCAACTGGCCCGCGTGATAAGCGTCGCCACCGAACTGCTCGGAGACAGTCTTCCAGTTGGCGTCCACAATAAAGCGCTGCGGAGTGCCCAATACTTCCATGCCACCAGGCAGCTTGTCGAAAATCAGGTCCATGTAGCGCTTGTATTCGCCTAGATAGTCATCAAGCGACGGCGCCGAAGAGTCCCAATTGGCAAAGATAATGCCTGCGTAGACTTCAACGCGCGCTTTCGTCAGACCCAGGCGCTCAAAGTCAGTTCCGGGCGGATACATCTCGTCTTTCCAGGGCATGCCGCGCACGCTGCCATCGAGGTTGAAAATCCAGCCGTGGTAGATGCATCGCAGCACATTGGCATTGCCCGCCTCTTCGCGTACCACCATCGCACCTCGGTGGCTGCACATATTGAGGAGGCACTCGATCTCACCATCGCGGCGGCGCACAACAATTACCGGGTCCTCCCCTATCGTGCGTGTCACAAAATCGCCTGGATTGGGGATTTCGCTGGCATGCCCAACGATATTCCAGGTGCGTGAGAATAGACGTTCCATCTCAAGCTGGTAGACCTCGGGGTCCGAGAAAACGCGCGGTGAAATCTCGCGGCGTTCCCGGTCGATCAGGCTGGCGATGAGCGTACCATCGGAAAGTGTGGATCGCAGGGATCGCTGTTGACTCATATTCGACATAATTTCTCCTTGAATACTCCCGAACTGAGTCGGGGCCTAGGTAGCTCAGACGCTCCTGCGCCGCTACTGATTGCTATTCACTCGCCCAGAGCGCTCAGGTCCGGCTTAGCACTCATGCGGTTCAGGTGCAGGCCGCCATCCACCGGCAATGTGACGCCTGTCACGTAGCGAGCTGCATCTGACGCTAGGAAGACAGCCACAGGCGCAATGTCTTCCTCTGGATCGCCAATACGGCCAAGCGGGATGATGGAGTCGACGTGCTCACGCAAGCCTGGGCGTTCCTCGCACATTTTCTCGAAGGCCGATGTGTAGGCAATCGGCGCCAGTGCATTGACAGTGATGCCAAAGCGTGCCCAGTCGATTGCGGCGCTGCGCGTCATACCCAGAACACCGGCTTTGGCGACGCTGTAATCGGAATGTAGCCAAGCGCCTGTCTCAACATCTATCGACGTGAAGTTAATGATTCGGCCACCACCTTGCTTGCGCATGATGGGCATGGCAGCGTGCATAGCCCACCAGCCGCCCCAGATGATGATTGCAAGTTGCTGCTCGAGCATGGCGTCAGTCTTCTTCTCCATGACGGTTGGCGTCGGAAGCCTGATCGCGTTATTGACCAAGATGTCTAGCCTGCCATATTCTTTGACGGCGGCATCCACAGCTCCAAAAATGTCAGCCTTCTTTGAAACGTCGGTATGTACAAACTTGGCTCGACCACCCAGGTTCTCGATTTCCGTCACAACACGTCGGCCGGTCTCGTCGTTGAGCTCGGCCACGATGACCTCCGCTGACTCACGGGCGAATCGGCACGCAATGGCTCGACCAATTCCTTGGCCAGCTCCGGTCACCAATGCCACTTTTCCATTTAAAACACCCATATCTCCTCCATTCAATTAAGAAAATAAACACACATTGACCAGCATTTCAGTCAGACATTCCTGCATCATTGACACACGTTAGGAAGCAAAATTTGAAGTTCAAAACGCATCTCCACTTGAGAGAATGGTGCGAACGCCAGAATCCATATCCTCCATCGCACTCCAAGATTTTTCTGCCTCTGTCGGAACCTGTAAACAATCATCCAAAACACAAAGCAGCAATCCGTTTGCTGGCGCCATAAGTCGACTCATTCTTTCCATTCCAGGTCATTGCCGGCAGATACAACGGCCCCGATGAGGCCGCAATCAAAGCCGATCAAAAGCAGGTCTATCAGCTCGTGATTGATCCATCCAATCGACCCCAAAATTGAACCGAGAACCAAAAAGAACGGTCCAACCACAACACCCAAACGGCTTACACACGCAAGTGACCTGAAGTAAGACCTGAAACCATATCTCGCCGGAATAGGCGATGCAGACATTTGACACCCTTTTCATAGAAATTTGTTGTTATCTTATGTTATATTGAGTAAGTTATCAATAAGGGTTTACACCACCGGTATACGGCCCGTATGAAAATTTTTCAAACCATTTTCTGGTTCTAGTAAAAACATTTACGGAGCAAATAGTCTGCGAAAAGCAGTTGGTTGACCCTAACTCGTGGTGAAAACATGTCGCAGCGATTCGGGATCAGACTACGCATCAACAAGATCACATACCCGTCTTGCAGTGGGGCAGGCCCATCAGTTCAATTTGCTCACTGTCAGCGTCTTTGCGGCAGAGTCCGTCTCCAACTCAGTCTTTCGCTGCTTTAGAAATAAAACAAATGAGAAATTTTGCATAGACAAATGAGCGAGATGACTTGGTGACTTTCTCCGACTTGAGACGCACGGGGCTGGGCTGGGACTCCGAGCATCATCTCCATCAGGCTCGCAGCAGCTCTGTCAGATCCCCTGCCTCCATCGCTTTGGCAAAGAGCCAGCCTTGATAAATCTCGCAATTGTTTTGATACAAGAAAGCCAACTGGGCTTCAGTTTCCACGCCCTCGGCCACCAACGTCATCCCCAAGCTGTGGGCCAGAGTAATGATGGCGCGGGAAATGGTGGAATCACTGGCATCGTTGGGAATGCCGTCCATGAAGCTCTTGTCAATTTTGAGTTTGCTTACCGGCAGGGCCTTGAGATAGGCGAGCGACGAATAGCCGGTACCAAAATCGTCGAGTGCTACGCGGCAGCCCAGTGCCACCAGGGCATGGAGTTGTTCGCGCGCCTGCTCGGGCTGTGTCATGGCCACCGACTCGGTTATTTCAATGTCCAGCCACTCGGCCTGTGCGCCGGTGCGCTCCAGCACTGCGCGTACCTTCTCTGGCAGATTGCGTTGGCGAAATTGCTGAGCCGAAACATTGACCGCTACCCGCAAAGGCGTGCCCGCCTGAGTCCAGGCGGCAATTTGCTCGCACGCCGTCTCCAGCACCCAGTCCGACAAAGGCAATATCAAGCCCGTGGCCTCCGCCACTGGAATGAAGCGTGCAGGCGACACCTCGCCCAGCTCCGGGTCGTGCCAGCGCAACAAGGCCTCTGCCCCCACAATTGCTCCACTTTCCACGCCCACCTGCGGCTGGTAATGCAACTGCAGAACGTCTTGGGCCAGCGCTTCCTTCAACCGGGTGTGCAGTTGCATGTCTTCGTGTACACGCCGATCCATTTCCATTGAGTAGCAGGCATAAGCACCGCGTCCAGCCTGTTTGGCCTGGTACATGGCCATGTCAGCGTAGCGCAGCAGGGTGTCACTGTCTTGCGCGTCGTCCGGGTAAAAGGCCAGACCCAGGCTACCACTTGAATATACATCCTGGTCCTGCAGCTGGTAGGAGGCCTGCAGCGACGTCAAGAGCTTGGTGGCAACACTCACCGCTTCATCGACATCCGCCAGGTCGGTGAGCAGAATGGCGAACTCGTCACCTCCCAGGTGCGCCACCGTGTCGTCTTTTCGTAAGATGCTGCGGATGCGGGTGCCGACTTGTACCAGCAGGGAGTCACCCGTGGCGTGTCCAAAACTGTCGTTGACGGTCTTGAAATGGTCCAGATCAAGAAACAAGACCGCTACGTGCAGACTTGAGCGACCGGCATGCGCCAGGGCTTGATTGAGTTGCAGGCGAAACAGCCAGCGGTTGGGCAGACCGGTGAGTTCATCGTGGGTGGCTTGATGCCGCAGTGTCTCTTCAAACACCTTGCGCTCGGTCAGGTCGCGAATGTAGGCAATGGCGTGGCTCGCCCCTTCATCTTCCCAGTGCCCCAGAGAGATGTCTACCGGCCGCAGCTGTCCATCGCGACGCATTAGCTTCAAATCCATCAAGCCCATAGCACGGGTGCGCGGTGCCATGAAATAACCCCGCATCATCTGCGCGTGGCGAGCACGCAGATGCTCGGGCAAAAAGATGTCCACGTTTTGGCCCACCAATTCGTTCATGGGATAACCCGTGAGCGTTTCCATGGCTGGGTTGGTCATCAAGATGCGTCCGGTGTCGTCCACCCACAAAACGCCGTTGGGCGAAGAACTCAGCGTCACTTTCTCGCGCAGGTGTTGCGCCGCCATGCGCTGTAATGGGCGGCGCAGCGACTCATTAAAGGTGGCATGGAACAAATAGAGATAGGCGGCAACCTTGTAAAGATGAGCGACGATATTGAGCCCATCTGTGTCAACCACGCCCAACATCGTGACAAACAGTTCGGAGACAGCCGACAGGGCTGCTGCAAAGCCGAGGGCCATGACGCATTCACGCACCAACTTCTGGCGTCGACGCCACAGCACCGCAAGCGTTACCACATTGAGGGCGACGATCAACCATTCAATGCTGATTGCCAGGGGTGTCAGGCCAAGCCCCTGGATAAACAGCGCCGGCAGGTGATCGGGCCATAGCAATCCGACGTAGCCAAGGACGCCCACCACCATCAGCATCAGGGCGAGGGCAAGACGTTTTTTCAGCTCAGTGACGTCCCGCACTATTGGCAGCAACACGTACACCAGCAAGGCGCCTGCTGCCAGCGTGCGCGCGGCCAGCCAGAAGAGCATGAACTTTTGCGGCGTGTTGACGGTCAGGGCATCCGGCATGCCGGTATAGCTCATCGCATGCAGAAAATCGAGCACGCCCACGCCGAAAAATGCCATCCCCAGCAGCACCACGGCCCCTATGCGTGCCGACAAAATGGCGCGGTAGCCGGCCACGAACACCAGCATGGAAACCACCATCGAGAGCATTTCTACAACGGAGTGCCAAAACACAAATTGCGTCGGCACAATCGGGAGCAGATGCGACGGATCGGACATCCACCCTAACAGCGGCACGGCCACCGCCAGTAACACACAGCCGGCGGCGAGTTGATAAGGATGTTTGTGATTGTGTTGCATCTGAAGGATTTTGTGGTTCTTGCGTCCGCAGCAGTTCAAAGAAACTCCCCGGCCCGTTAACGGGACCGAGCCCGACCATCATGCCGAGAGACCGCTACATTGCAGCCAGCGCGAAGTGCTCGTAGCGAACAATTCATATGCTTTCATGGGCCCGTGTAAGACCTATGACACGCGATATATGTTTTGTGTTTTACCGCCTGCAAAAAAAACGGGATCACTGATGACAGCGACCCCCAAACCCTTGGATAGGTATCTATGCGTCCAGCTGGTTTTAAGCTGAGGGGTGGTGTGCCTCGGTCCGGCACCCCAAAAGTGGCGGATTGTGTCGCCAACAATCTTGCCATCGTGCTCAACGTCGTGATCAATTTCATTCGGTTGAACACCTCCAGTAAACCCAGAATGTGCTCGCCACAGCGTCTGTTATGCGTTGCCGCGGAACTGCGGCGCCGAAGCTGTGCCAACCGTACGGAGTCATCGAAGTGTTTGCATGAAAATTTATGCTTCGACCTCAATGGTGCCAAGATACTGGCTGCCTTTCAAGACACCAGAACGTTCGATTACGCGTCCTTGTGCGTAGTCGATACGAATGCTGTAGGTTTCGCCAATCCCCTTCAGACCGTCGAATTTGAAGTCACCGTAGGCGTCGGTGCGTGCCCGAAGCGGCGCGCGAGTTCCGTCCAAAGTCAGTTCGACCACCGCACCTTCGACGTTGTCGACCCCTCCCTCTGGCCGTTGCATGGCGACGTTGCCCCCCAAGAAATTATGGGTAACCTTTTCAAGACCTCGGTAATACACGCGTGGATGCGTATTCAACTCGGGTTTGAGTACTTGGATATTTTCTTCCTTGACCAGGGCAGCCATTTCCTTATCACCAACTTTGATCGCACGCATGGCACCCGAGGGGCAGGCCTGTGCACAACGCGGTTGCGGCCAACCAGCGTCTAGCAGATGGGCGTCGAAGGTCCATTGTTGAGGTAACTCCAGTGCCCCGTTCCACCAAATTGCCCCGTAGGGGCACGATCCGACGAGGTCCTTGCGCCCCTTTGCTTTAACTGGATCAATCATCACGATGCCGTCCTGTCGCTTGGTGACAGCGCCCTGGCCCGCAGCCACGCATGGGGCGTTGTCGCAGTGATTGCAGGTTCGCGGAACATAGTTCACATCTACCATCGAATCGTTACCGCGGATGTGGCGGTCGATCGTGATCCAGTCATGGCCGTTCTCAGGCTGTGGCGCCGAGTAGCCAATGAACTCGTTGCCGATGTATTCGTCTTTCACAGCCATCGTGCAGTTGTTGCAATTGCTGCACTTTGGCACATCAACGATCAGATTCCACTTCTTCATACAGCCTCCTTGACCATGCGGTCCCATTTCGTCACCTCGACCAAACACGAGTTCGGCGCGATACCGTCAGATGTCTTAGAAATCATCCGCGTTGGCGTCAGCATGTTCATGCAACCGGCACGCTCCACCAATCCCTCGGGGGTTTCCATCAAATCTAATTGTGCACATGATTCCCAGGCCTTGACCTGACCCGGACCCATCAACGGCGCAATGTCCACGGCACAAATCACCGCAGCGCGGTCGTTGTAGACCTTCACCAGATCGTGCTGGACCAGGCCCCTTTTTGCCGCCTCATCGTTGCTCATACGCAGCACCCAGTACTGGTAGCCGTCAACCTCAATGCGGTGATCCTTGATGGTATTGATCTGGCTGCTCTTGCCGTCGTTGAAGGTATGGAAGCTGAACGGCGGATGCGAGGTGATCAGCTGCAGAGGGTACTTGCTGAACAACTCTGTCGTGTGGCTACCTTCCCATGAGGGGATGTATCGGTTGACGGCCGGGCGATCGGGATCGTCTTTCTCGATCTTGCGCAACGTGTTTGGGACAAACTCGAACTTGCTTGACTGTGTGCCTAGACCCTTGCCCATTTCACCAGCATACTGGCCGGGCAGAGGGTTCTGCTCTGGCGTGTCCTTGACACGGCCCTCAGCGAACCAGCGCATTTCGGTTGGGGTCTTCATGGTGTCAGGGTCCGGAGCCAGGACGTAGTAGCCCTTGCGGATAAACGCTTTCCAGCTGATCTTTTTAGGCAGATCGGACGAATCAAAAACGCGCTTGGCCCAAGTCAGTTCGGTGTTCCCTCCTTCGGTGTACATTGCACCAGCACCCAGGCGCGAGAGGATGTCAGCGAATATTTGATAGTCGGACTTGGATTCGCCCAGCGGCTCGATGCACTTGTGCTGCATCAGTATCACGCGGTGGTTCAGTTGGTTCTGTGCGTGGGCGAAAAAGCCCGTGCAGTTGGCTGACTCAGCAATGTCGTTGCGCTCCAACGCCGTGCAGGCCGGAAGGATTACATCGGCAAACTGCACTTCGTTTTCCATCCAGATCGACTGGTTGACAACGAACTCGATCGAATTATGACGATAGGCCTCGATCATGCGACCCGCTTGCGGGGAGGTGCCGAACGAGGACGCCCCGTAGCGGTAGATCATGTGGATGCGCGAGTGTCCCGCCAGTGGGTACTCAATCTTGGGAAACTGCCCTTCGAGTGAAAAGCTATCCCACAAGTGGCCCGAGCAATGGCCGTTAATGATCCCTTCCGGCCAGTGCTGACGCGGGATGACCTGCTTGTTCGGATTCAACGTCAGGGTGTGTGGCATGCGTTGGTAGTTGTGCGCTGCCGCACCGGTGTTGATGACATCGCCCGAGATGCCACCGTCCGCGTAACCAGGGAAGTAGAAGTTCAGGTCCATCGGCGTCCCGGCACTCAGGTTGCCGAAGTTGATGCCGGGCTTGCCCCAGCCCTGCATGGCCATCATTTGAACCATGCAGCGCGCCCATTGTGAACCGGTTGCTGATCGACAGGCGCCGCCCAGGCCGGAGCCCATACCACCCGCAGCCAGGTAGGTCTTGCGATTGCCCCACACACGGGCGAGGCTGCGCACGTCCTTGGCCGGAATACCCGTTTCCATTTCTTGCCATTCCGGTGTTTTGGGCACGCCATCCGACACGCCCATTAGGTAATCACTCCACTCGTCAAAACCTGTCGAATTTTTGGCTACATAGTCCTTGTCGTATAGGTTTTCTACTATCCACTGGTACATGATGGCAATCGCCATCGCCGCATCGGTTCCGGCCTTTATCGGGAACCATTTACCTCCGAATAGTTGTGCCGTTGCGTTAAGATGGGGATCAATGTGCACGAACTCTATGCCCAGATCTTTGGCCCACATGCGCCGTTGCGTAGCTTCTCCACCGCCGTACACGCCGCTGGTGCTCTCTGGGTCGCTTGACCAAAAGACCACCATCTCGGCTTCCTTCAGGCAATCTTCGACGGTGCCATAGAAGCCGGGGACTCCCACACGCATGTTGTTGCCGTAGTGGTGCTGCGCTCCCCAGTACCAACCCTCCCAGCTGATCGGACTGAAGGCCACTCGGGTGGTGCCGATGATATTGGCAAAGCGCATCAATGATGACAACCAGTAACCCACGTTGCCCCACTGGTGGTGTGCTGGCGTGAACATACCGATCGCGCCTGGGCCATGTTCGCGTTTCATGCGGGTGATTTCGTTGGAAACGATGTCGAGTGCATCGTCCCAACTGATGCGGACGTAGCCTGACTTGCCCCGATTTTGCGGGTTGCGCTCACCCTTCGGATCGAAATCGACCCGCTTCATCGGGTAGAGCAGGCGTTTGTCGGAGTAGACTTGGGACTTCATTGCCAAAGCATGCACCGACACTGTGGCTCGGCGCTGAGGACTTAAAGTCTTGCCTCGTGCCTGAATGGTCCAGCTTGCCGCATCCGTTTCGTCAAAGTCGATTGGCGTCGTGCGCAGAATCTTGCCGTTTTTCACATAGACGAATATGGGTCCACCATTGGTCAGGTTGGTGTAACGTGTGCTGCCATCGCGCATGCGCACGCCAAATTCCCATCCGGCTGTTTGAATCGTGTTCATTAGTGAGCCGAACCAGACCAAATACTCGTCGCGACCGGCAGCCGTCACTTTGAAGTTCTTCATGGCATCAATTATTACCAATTGATCTGGGTTTGGCTTGAGGAAGTCCAGCGCAATGCTCACGTCCTTGAAAGTCATCACTGCGTCTGGCTGGCTGGCAGGTCCTGGTCGTCCTTGTACCTTCTCTCCCCGAAAAACGAAATGCCGGACGATGCTGCCATCGCGCAGGCCAATCTGGACGGTTAGGTTTTTGCCTTTGAGTTTTTCGCGCACCGTTTTGTGTTTGCGGGCCGCTATGCCAATCACCAAGGGCAAGCCTTTTAGTATGGAAGCAAACAATAATTTCTTCATGAATATCAACTCCTTGGGTTATCTCGTCTTAGCCTGTGTATTGCCATCTCACCCTGATGTACTTTCCAGTCGATCGGATTGACTGCCGCAGCCCGCATACGCACGCGAGGCTCATCAGGCCCGGGCATGACCCCCTCGACTTCGGCAAGGTGCATGCGCTCGGGTCCACCATGGCGGTCGTATTCGATTCGTTTCATTCGAATTCCTGTTTCAGTTTTTGATAGTCAGGGGCAGCAGCGCCTGTAGTGGTTGCGCCTCGTCTGTCAACACGGCTGCGGTAGCCTGAACGCGGTCTGCCACTAAGCGCTTGCTGATCATGAATTCAGCGGCTCGGTTCACTGCGTCTGTAGCGATGATCGTGCCCTCGCGCAGGTAGAAGGTGGAGAACGAGCGTCCGGCCGGATCGCCACGCAAAACCACTTGGTCATAACCTTGCGACAATCCAACCATCTGCAGCTTGAGGTCGTACTGATCGGACCAGAACCAAGGCACCGAGCGGTGGGCGATGGCTTTTCCGCACAAGGTCGTAGCCGCAGTGCGTGCCTGCTCCATCGCATTGGGCACAGACTCGATGCGTGCAGGCCGGCCAAGCCATGCATTGGGCTGGTAGGCGCAATCACCAATGGCCAGAATGTTGGGGTCACTCGTTCGCCCGAACTCATCGACGATGATCCCATCGCCCACATCGAGTCCCGCGTTGCGGGCCAAGTCGACGTTGGGCACGAGTCCGATACCGACGACCACGAGATCGGCATCGATCCGCGCACCGTCCGCGAGAATCACAGCGACTACTCGCCCCTGATTGAGTTCGAGTCTATCGATGCTGACATCGGTGCGTACGTCAACACCGGCCTCCCGATGCACCCGCTCATAGAAGGCTGACATCTCTGGCGCCGTGACACGCACCAGTACGCGCGGCGCACTCTCGAGCACAGTAACTTTTACATCTTGCTTGCGTGCCGACGCTGCAACCTCAAGCCCAATGTAGCCACCTCCTATCACCACCATGCGCCGCTGCGGTTGCAATTCGGCCCGAATTGCGTCTACATCGTTTTGGGTACGAAGATAGAGCACATTGGGGGCCTCTGCGCCTTGTATCGGAAGCCGCCTGGGCTGGCCTCCCGTCGCCAGCACTACCTTGTCGTACTCCTCCTCACGCCCATCGGTCATCACCACCCGGCGCGCCTCCCGATCGATGCGGGCAACCTGAGCGGGAACGATAAGCTCAATTTGTGCCTTGTCGTAGGTGGCGCGAGGCTTGATTAGCAGGGAATCTGAGTCAGCGTCTCCAGCCAAGTATGCCTTGGACAGCGGTGGACGTCGGTATGGCAATTGCGCTTCTTCACCGATCAGCTGGATACGGCCAGCATGTCCTTGTTGGCGCAACGAGGTAGCGACCTCTGCGCCGGCTTGGCCGGCACCGACAATGACGATTTTCGGATCGGACGTAGAAGACATGGCGTGGGACCTGTATGAGTGTTGATAGAACGCTGCACTTGCGGCGCCTCAAGCGCATCACGCTACCAGGGTTTGGCATGCGACTGGCAGGTGCAGAATTATATTGAGTATATTATCAATATGATTCATGCAGTGAACGTTTGATTCGATCTGGTATGGGTATTTTCCCTAGTGGTACTGTGTCGCAAGTAATTGCTACATTTTTATTAGCGCTTATTTCGACTGCAGGGTTCACGAATGTAGCCAAGGAGTTCAACCACTACATCGCACGACCATTTCGGAGACGAACGTGGTGAGCTACCCAACAACTAAAGGTAGGGGAACGCCTCGATGGGCGGGGAATTTACCTGCTTTGAGTGAACAATTTCAGGGACACGTGCCGATCCTGCAATGACCACTCGATTTCTGAATCAAGGTTTCTAGTACACTGACACTAAAATAACGAAACATGAATATACTCTGCATGTCGCCTACCGGCATACCTTGGAGTAGTCATGCGTCAGACGGAACTTAACTTGAGCGAGGAAGATCGCTCGACCATCGAAGCA
>MESQ01000082.1:0-376 GCA_001771065.1 Burkholderiales bacterium RIFOXYD12_FULL_59_19
ATCCTGTGCGCTACGGGAAACTGTGGTCTCCAATACTGCGTAATATGTAAGCCTGGATTTTGAATTCGACCACGGTATCTTTAACCTTTTAACTAATCCATTCAGGAAATATGAGTACCCTACAACGCGCTATCGAAATTGCCGTCGAAGCCCACAAGGGGCAGGCCGACAAGGCTGGTGCCCCTTACCTCTTGCACTCCTTGCGAGTGATGTTGTCCCTGAAAACCGAAGACGAGCGCATCGTTGGTGTTTTGCACGACGTGGTTGAGGACTGCCAAGGCTGGAGCTTTGAACGTCTTGAAGCCGAAGGTTTCCCGCTAAAAATCATTGACGCTTTACGATCTGTGACCAAGAACGAGGCAGAGGAGAAGTCACT
>MESQ01000082.1:460-3182 GCA_001771065.1 Burkholderiales bacterium RIFOXYD12_FULL_59_19
AGTGAAGTTAGCCGACCTCCGCGACAACTGTGATTTGTCGCGTATTGAGAAACCTTGTAAGCGCCCCATAAACCCCAACCTTCCTGCCTGAATAAAAACCCCGCATCCTTGCGCCCTCAAAAACAAGTAAGGAGCGAGCATGAAGATGGGAACAGAATTTTGGGCAGCTCACGTAGCCGCCGTCAAACTTGAAGCGATCTCGGCGAGCGAGTATGCGAGGCGGCACGGCCTCTCGGTTGCCGCTTTGTATTACTGGCAGCGCAAGCTGAAAGCAAACACCGGGGCGGGAGATACCGGGCAGGAAAGCAAATTCGTGGCGTTGCGCGTCGCGGCACAGCGCCCGAGCCCCTGCACCCTGGTGCTGCCGTCCGGCCTGCATCTGGAAATGTCGGCGCTTCCCGCACCGGAATGGTTGGCGGCACTCGGGCGCGCCATGCCGGGAATACGATAATGCACCCCGGCTGCCCTATCGAGCAGGTCTATCTGTGCCATGAGCCCATCGACTTCAGGAAAGCGATCAACGGATTAAGCGTGATGATCGAACAAGAACTGGACTTGAATCCGTTCGGCAGTGCGCTGTATGTATTCGTCAACCGTTCGCGCGACAAGATCAAGGTCCTGTACTGGCACCGCAATGGGTTTTGCCTGTGGCAAAAACGGCTCGAAGAAGAGAAATTCCATTGGCCGAAACGCGGCGAAATAAAAACGCAAACGGTCACGCTCAGAGAATTCGAGTGGTTGCTGGAAGGCATTGATTTGTGGAGAAATAAACCGCATAACGCATTGAATTTTGCTTGCGTTTCATAGGGTGAAATGGCATAATTCGCCATGCTCGAAACACGTAAAAAATCAGTCGCTTTACCCCTGAATTATCGCCCCAGAGCCGACCTTCCCGAATTCACTTTACCCGAGGTTTTGCCGGTCGATCCGGCAACGCTGACCGCGCTGCTGATTGCCTCAGTCAGCGCCAAGGTAGCCTCTGACGAACACATCACTTACCTCTACGAGCAAATCGCCCTGATGCGCCGCCGCCTGTTTGGCCCGAGCGCTGAGAGCGCCAACCAGGGACGCCTGTTCGACGAAGCCGAAGTGCTGGCCGCGACCTCGACCGGGGCGCAAGACGTGGCGCCGTTGCCGGCGCAAGCCTGCGCCCCGCAAACAAAGGCGCGCGGCAAGCGCGGCCCGCTGCCGACGGAACTCGAACGGGTAGAGATCATCCACGACGTGCCTGAAGCCGAACGTATCTGCGATTGCGGCACACCGATGGTGGTGATCAACCGGGTGGTCAGCGAACAGCTCGACATCATCCCGATGCAGGTGCGCGTGCTGCAACATATCCGGCTGGTCTATGGCTGCCAAAACAGCGAACACGCACCAATAACGGCGGCGTTGCCGCCGCAACCCTTGCCCAAGAGCAATGCCAGCCCCGGTTTGCTGGCCATGCTGCTGACGACCAAATATGTCGACGGGTTGCCGCTGGCAAGATTCGAGAAAGTGCTGGCCCGCCACGATGTGACCGTGCCGCGCCAAACCCTGGCGCGCTGGGTGATCGGCGCGGGCGGCGCGCTGCAACCGCTGCACAACCTGATGCGGGACGCCCTGTTCGAGGCGCCGTTCATCCACATGGACGAAACGGTGGTGCAGGTACTCAAGGAAAAGGGCAAAAGCCCGACCTCGCAAAGTTACATGTGGGTGCAAACGGGCGGTCCACCCGGAAAGCCGGTGGTGATTTACGACTATGATCCGAGCCGCAGCGGCGAAGTACCGGCGCGCCTGTTGTTGGGCTACCAGGGCTACCTGATGACCGATGGCTACGAGGGCTACAACAAGCTGGCCAAAACCGAGGGCGTCGAGCATCTGGTTTGCTGGGCGCACGTTCGCCGCAAGTTCGTGGAGACGGTGAAGGTGCAGCCGAAAGGCACGCATGGCCATGCCGACCAGGCGGTCGCCATGATCGGCAAGCTCTACTGTGTTGAACGGGAACATAAGGATTCCCCCCTTGAGGTGCGCTATGCGGCACGCCAGGAGAAAAGCGTACCCGTACTGAATGAGCT
This sequence comes from Burkholderiales bacterium RIFOXYD12_FULL_59_19, assembly GCA_001771065.1. Lineage (GTDB taxonomy): Bacteria > Pseudomonadota > Gammaproteobacteria > Burkholderiales > Burkholderiaceae_C > Rhodoferax. The sequence goes on from MESQ01000082.1 coordinate 2,515, forward strand.
GCATGACTGGATGGAAAAGCTGTTGCCCATGGTTCCGCCAAAGAGCGCACTGGGTGCCGCGCTGTCCTATATGCGGGACTACTGGGGCAAACTGGTTCGCTACCCGGAACGGGGCGATCTGCCGATCGACAACAACCGGTGCGAGAATGCGATCCGCCCCTTCGTGGTTGGGCGCAAGGCGTGGTTGTTCAGCGATACACCTGCCGGCGCCAGCGCGAGCGCGATCATCTATTCGCTGGTCGAAACCGCCAAGGCCAATGGTGTGGAGCCATACACATGGCTGCGCCATGTACTGGAGCATCTGCCCGCAGCCCAGACTGCGGATGAAATGGATAAGTTGTTGCCGTGGAATTTCCATGCGGCGACTTTAACCGGCACGCGATTCGCTGAATAGGCTGGGGTTGATGGGGCGCTTACGATAATTGGCATCTAATTTAGCAATAAGTCTTTTTATGCCCGGTTTAATCTGTGAACTGTACAAATCAACGTCGGGTTGGTTTCCGTTGAGTACTGCAACCAACTCTTTCTCTTCTAGTGTCTTGGGCTCCCCCAGTACTTGAAGTGCAGCAGGCCGCAAGCCAAGCAACATTAACGCTCTGGCCTTCAAAACTCGGTAATCTGGAGAGTCTTGCGACATACTTAGAGTCGCCAATAATGATTTTTCGGCA
>MESQ01000083.1 GCA_001771065.1 Burkholderiales bacterium RIFOXYD12_FULL_59_19
ATGGGTTGGGGCGGCAGCCTCATACTGTCAAAGGCCCAGAAATCGGCAGCCACCCCAACCCATCCCCCGCTGGCGAGCGCTGGTTGAAATCGAACGAGGGGAGATCAGAAAGTGCAAATTCAAGCGGCAGCGCGGGTGACTCTGTTGAAGTGGGAGCGGTCATTCGAAAAGCGCTCCATATTTTTTGCCAGCTTGATTGAAGCCTAGAATCGCCCAAAGCAATCTGCGGGGTTTGTCGGAATTTTTATACCCATATGGAAATTAAAAGAGTCGATGAAATTAAGACTACAAGTCATTCTCATGGGGAATTTATGGCCAGTTTATCCGGCAGTGCCTAGATTTTCTCGCATGTTTTACGGTATTAATTACGTTTAAATATTAATCATCAAGGAGAGCAAATTAACACTGAGCACGAAAAGTTAGACGGTGATATTGAAATCTCCTCTGAATTAAAGTTGCACGGAATGATTACTGGTAATGTCATAGTTAAAAACGGCGGCGTTTTACATCTACATGGTATAGCATCGAAAAATCTGATTATAGAACCTGGTGGCATCGCAAATATTTCAAGCATGGTCTCTGGTGATGTAATTAACAAAGGTGGTGAGCTTGATATATCTGGCACTATCGTCGGTCAACTAGTAAAAGAGGCTGGCATTACAAATGTTCAGCCAAATTCTGCAATTGGTTCTGGTGGCCAAGTCTAAATCTGCGCTTAAGTGCAGGATTACGCAAAAGCACGCAACCTCTTAGCTTCATGTTACATGCATAGTTCGTACCATAGGGAATTTGAATGAAGGTTCTTTTTGAAACCAATCAGAGTAAAACTGTTCTTGCCAAATTCAAGCACAAGATTGATGGGCTTGTGCCTTCTGACGATTTTGAAAAGCAAAGAAATAGCCTGATTCGATTAGTTGTCAGCGCAATGGAAAATAGACCAGAGGAATGGGACAAGCTTTGCCAAATAAATACCAAGTGGATAGGTGACCAGTTTATAAATAGACTTTCCGATGAAGAAAAGAAGCTCTCCAAAGAGAGGCTCGATGATATTTGCTCGATGTGTTTTAGGTTTCTATTTGAGCTATATTTGTCGATAAAAAATGATCTTTCTATGGAGTTTGAAGCAGCAAGACGCTTTGTATTTAAAAATGTTGATTCCTTTGAGAGTGATGCTAAAGAACAGATTGAATATGCTATTCGTGATATGCCAATCAACATATTAAAATCTATTGCCAATAGTGATTCAATAGAAAGCATTAAAGACTTCAACGCTGTTTCATCTAAAGCCGAAATGCTAAAAAATGAGTGGGAAAAAGACCTTTTAGCAAGAGAAGAAAGAGTGAATAAACTCAAAGATTCCTTATCAAAATATGAAAATGGTTTCAATTTTGTGGGTTTGTACCAAGGGTTCGATGATCTCGCCAAAGTGAAATCTGTCGAACGCAATAACATACTATTTTGGCTCAAAGTCCTGTCAGTTCTTGTGGTTTTTCCAGTGTTGGCAGAACTAGTCATTATTTATAAAAATATCGACAATATTTCTGCAATTAAAGATGGGTTAATTGTCTCCATTTTCCCAAGTCTATCTCTCGTAGCCATCGTCATCTATTACTTCAGAGTTCTGCTTTTCAACTATAAATCAGTAAAGTCTCAACTACTGCAAATTGATCTACGAAAAACACTGTGTAGATTCATTCAGCATTATTCAGAATATTCTAGCGCAATTAAAAAACAAGATTCTGAATCTTTGGCAAAATTCGAAAACATTATTTTTTCTGGATTAGTAACGGAAGATGGAAACCTGCCATCAACTTACGATGGCGTAGAGCAAATCGCAAAATTAATAAAGTCAGTCAAGTCATGAAGAGGTATGTAACAAGGTTGTCAACACGGAGTGCCAAACCGCTGCGGACCTTGTCAACCGATTACAACGGAGTTGAGCGACTGGTATCGGGTAATTTACAGGTCGGCTTTTGGTCTTAATCGGTTCTCCAAACCCCAATGATGATCAATTCTTATTGATGGCCACCAAGCGCATTTCTGACGAACCCGCCTTTGTGCTGCACCGCTATGACTGGAGCGAGACCAGCCTGATCCTGGAAGTGTTCACCCGCCACCACGGTCGTATGGCGTTGGTGGCCAAAGGTGTCAAGCGTCCAAGCTCCAGCTTTCGTCCCATTTTGCTGCCGCTGCAGCCGCTGCACCTGGCTTTTGGTGGCGAGGCTGAAATCAAAACCCTCAAAGCCGCCGAATGGCAGGGCGGCCACGTCATGCCCACCGGTGACGCGCTGATGTCGGGCTATTACCTCAATGAGTTGCTGATGCTGCTGCTGGCGCGTGAAGACCCGCACCCGGTGTTGTTTGATGTTTATGCGACCGTGGTGCAGATCATTGCCAGCGAGCACGGCGAGGTGCTCGAAGCCGCCCTGCGTGCTTTCGAGCTGTTGTTGCTGCGTGAAATTGGCCTGTTACCCCTGCTGGATGCCCAGACCATGACGCTGCTGGCACTGCACCCGGATGAACATTACAGCTTGGTGCCCGAAGGTGGCTTGCGTCAGGCCAGCGCCACTGACCGCAGCAGCTTGAGTGGTGCCCAGTGGACGGCGCTGCAACAGGCCCTGGGCGAGCAGGTGCCGCTGACCACCGTGCTGCGCGCCTGTGCTGAAGTGGCCAGCGCGCTCAAACCCCAATTGCGCACCCTGCTCAATTACCATTGCGGGGTGCCCACCCTGCGCACCCGGCAAATGATGATCGACCTGCAAAGCTTATGAACACTACTTCCTTGTCCGTTAACCTCAACAAAGTCGCGCTGGTGCGCAACACCCGCCACCTGGGCATCCCCAGTGTCACGCGTGCGGCCACGCTGTGCCTGCAAGCGGGTGCCAACGGCATCACCGTGCACCCGCGCCCGGATGAGCGCCACATTCGGGCCAGCGATGTGCCCGAGCTGGCCAAGTTGCTCAAGGACTGGCCTGACCGCGAGTTCAACATTGAAGGCAATCCGCTGCACAACCTGATGGACGTAGTGGGATCGCTTGTGGCGCAGCAGCTGCCGGTGCACCAGGTGACGTTTGTGCCCGACACCGAGGGCCAGTTCACCAGCGACCATGGCTGGATTTTTCCGGCTGACGCTGCAGTGCTGAAGCCCTTGATCGACCAGGCCCACGCCTGGGGCCTGCGCGTGAGCCTGTTCATGGATGCCGATGCGTCTGCCATGGCCGCTGCCAAAGCGGTGGGTGCGGACCGCGTTGAGCTCTACACCGAACCCTATGCCGCCGCCTGGGGCACGCCCGATCAGGTGGCGCAACTGGCGCGTTTTGCTAAAGCCTCTCAGGCTGCGCTGGACGTCGGCCTGGGCGTGAACGCCGGCCACGACCTGAACCGTGACAACCTGACTGCCTTTATTGCCCAGGTGCCGGGCGTGAGCGAGGTCTCCATTGGCCACGCGCTGATCTCTGATGCGCTGGAGCTGGGCTACAGCGCCACCATCAAGGACTACCTGCGCTGCATTCTTGATGCCGCATGATCTACGGCATTGGCACCGATATTTGTGACGTCCGTCGCATCCAGGCCAGCCTGGCGCGCCACGGCGAACGTTTTGCGCAAAAAATCCTCAGTGAGGTTGAACTGGCTACCTGGCGTGCGCGCAGCCAGCGTTGGCCCGAGCGCGGTGTGCGCTACCTGGCCACGCGTTTCAGCGCAAAGGAAGCCTTCAGCAAAGCCATCGGGCTCGGCATGCGTATGCCCATGAGCTGGCGCCTGTGCGAGGTGGGCAAGCTGCCCAGCGGCCAGCCCCATATCGTGTTGCACGGCGAACTCAAAACCTGGTTTGAGGCCAAGGGCCTGAGCGCCCACATCAGCGTGACCGACGAGACCGACTACGTAGCGAGTTTTTGTGTGGTGGAAGTTGCGTGTTGATTACGCGACACAGAAACCAGAAAAATTGCTTGAGCGGATTATTGAGTCATCCTGCCCACCATCTGGCATTGTTGCCGACTTCAATGGTGGTTCAGGAACAACCGCCGCAGCAGCCGAAAAACTAGGCCGCCGCTGGATCACCACCGACCTCGGCAAACCCGCCTGCATGATCATGCGCAAGCGGCTGATCGACCAGGACGCCAAGCCGTTTCTGTACCAGGCCATCGGCGACTACCAGGTGGAAGCGGCCAAGGCCATGCTGGGGCGCGACTTTCGTATTGGTGACCTGTCGCAAATCGTGCTGTCACTGTACGGTGCGCTGCCGCTGCCACCCGACGTCAACCCGCAGCGCAACCTGGGCCAGATCGCTGGCATCGCGTTTGGGGCAGGCAAGAGCAGCAAGACGCTGGTGCTGGCCGATTCGCCCAACAAACTCACCGGCGCGGCTACGCTCAAGAAAGCGATTGCGCAGCGCGACAACCTGATGGGCGGCTGGGACCGGGTGGTGGTGCTGGGCTGGAACTTCGAGCCCTCGATTGGTGAAACCATCACCGCGCTGAACGACAACCGTCTCGAAGTGCTGGTGATTCCGCCCGACCTGATGGACCGGCTGAAGAAAAAAGGCGGCATCGACAAGCTGCGCGGGCAGGTGCGGTTTTCTTCGCTGCAATACCTGACGATTCACCCGATTGAGCGCAGCCCTTCGACAGGCTCAGGGCGAACGGGGTCGGCAGAGTCAGTGGATGGCGGGCAGGAAACGCTTACCGTCAAACTCAAAAACTACGTGCTGCTGTCGCCCGAGGCGATCAACCTGGACGATGCCAACCGCATCAAGCTGCAAGCCGTCATCAACCAGGAGCCACTGGCGCTGATCGAATACTGGGCGGTGGACCCGGATTACGACGGCAAGGTGTTCCGCTCGGTCTGGCAAGACTACCGGGGCAACACCGCGAACGACGCCGATGCGCTGCGTGTGGTGACGCAGGCGGTGGTGACAACTTCCGCAAAAGCCGGTCCGCGTAAGGTGTGCGTGCGGGTGGTGGATGTGTTTGGCTTTGAGGCCGAAGTGATTGTGACGGTGGGTGTGGTGTGAGGTGTTGACCGGAATGGGCTCAAGCCGCAACCAGTTCCCGCACTGCCTGCAGACTGTCTTTAAGTGTCTCCTGCGCCACTTTCAAATCATAAGCAGTCTGCAAGTTCAGCCAATACTGCGGCGACTGACCCAACGCACGACCCAAGCGCAACGCCAGTTCGGCAGTGACAGGGCGGTCACCTCTGAGCAGGTGCGAAACGCGCATGGGCGATACGCCGATGACCTCGGCAAAAGCAGTTTGAGTCAGTCCCATATCCTCCAGTGTTTCGCGCAGGAAGTCGCCGGGATGGATGGCAGGCATGCCGTTGACAGGGGTTTTCATGGTGCTATTTCCTCAGTGGTAATCAATGATTTCAACGTCTGTGGCGTTGCCTCGCTCAAATCGGAAACACACACGCCAACGGTCATTGATGCGGATGCTCCATTTGCCTACCAGATCACCCGACAAGGACTCCAGCCGGTTGGATGGCGGCTGGCGCATGTCTTCAAGCTGCGTTGCGGCGTCAAGCTGTGTCAGTCGCATGACGGCGCGGCGCAAGATGTCAGGAGGCAAACGACGCGACTTGCCCGTGACAAAGAGTCGCTCGGTTTCCGGGTTGGCAAAGTTTTCAATCACAACCAAATTATAAACATTTTGTTTATCAGCCAACAAATTCAGGGGCAACAATATGCTTGAAAAAGAAAACCAACTCTCCCTCTCCATGGGCCTGTCCGCCAAGACCAATCAATTGTGTTTAGGCTTGGAGTCGGGTGCGGCCGACATCCTGGAACTGGTGACGCCCACCACGGCCGAGCTGCTGCTGTGGTGGTTTGGCGACGACATGGTGCTGGCGCGTAACGGGTTGAACTTTCATGCGGGGCAAAAACAGGCCATTTTGAACGCGATCATGGCGCACGAGGTGCTGGGCAAGGACCATGACACGTGGACGCTTCTTGACCTCTACAAAAATGTTGTCCCGGATGCGTTGCTGGCTGGCACGCGCCTGAATGAGGTCGCGCAGGCCAAACATGCGCACCCCAAATATTGTTTCAAGATGGCCACCGGTACCGGCAAGACCTGGGTGCTGCAGGCGCTGATGATCTGGCAATTGCTGAACAAGACGGCGGCGTTGGCCGAAGGAATCGACGACGCGCGTTTTACGCGGCAGTTCATGGTGGTGGCGCCAGGCTTGATTGTGTATGAGCGCCTGCTGGATGCGTTCTGTGGCAAGCAGATCGAGAGCGGCCATGGCTCGCGCGACTTTGCCACCTCGGACATTGCCAAATTTGCCGATCTGTTCATGCCCGACGCGCACCGGGATGTGGTGTTTGCCTTTGTGCGCGGCAACGTCTGCAGCAAAAGCGAGATCGGGCTCAAGGCAACCGGCAACGGCATGATTGCCATCACCAACTGGCATTTGTTGAATGAAAGTGATGCGGTCGACGAAGATGAGGAAATTGAAACCCTGGGCGCCCCGCTGGACCCGCAACAAGTCATCGAAGCCGTCCTGCCCCTCACCCCCGGGCGCGCCACCGGCAACAGTCTGGACGTGCTGGACCGCCGTTATGCACGCGGCAATGTGCTGGAGTTTTTGGCGGGTTTGCCCGAGCTGATGGTCTTCAACGACGAGGCGCATCACATCCATGAGTTCAAGCGCGAGGGTGAATCGACCGAGGTGGAGTGGCAAAAGAGCCTGTCAAAAATTGCCGAATCCAAGGGGCGACGCTTTGTGCAGGTTGACTTTTCAGCCACGCCATACAACGACGTGGGTGCGGGTAAAAACAAGCGCAAGCTGTACTTCCCTCACATCATCACGGACTTTGACCTTAAAAGCGCGATGCGTGCCGGGCTGGTGAAGTCGCTGGTGTTGGACCGGCGCAAGGAGATTGGCGCGCTCCCGCTGGAATTCAAGGCGGAACGTGATGAGTCAGGCCAGCCAGCCTTGAGTGAGGGCCAAAGGGTGATGCTGCGCGCCGGGCTCAAGAAGCTGCGCAAACTGGAAGCTGACTTTGCCCTGCTGGACCCCAGCCGCCACCCCAAGATGCTGGTGGTGTGCGAAGACACCACGGTGTCGCCGCTGGTGGCCGCGTTCCTGCAAGATCAGGAAGGCCTCCATGCCGACGAGGTGATGACGATTGACTCAGGCAAAAAGGCAGAGTTGGGTGAAAAAGAGTGGGCGCCGGTGCGCCAGCGCCTGTTCAGCGTCGACCACCATGCCACCCCACGCGTGATCGTCAGCGTGCTGATGCTGCGCGAGGGTTTTGATGTGAACAACATCTGCGTCATCGTGCCATTGCGCAGTTCGCAAGCGCAGATTTTGCTGGAGCAAACCATTGGCCGGGGGCTGCGCCTGATGTGGCGTGACGACGAGTACACCGACCTGAAGCGCGAAAACCGCGAACGCATCAACGCGGGGCAAGAGCCCGGCAGTTTGCTGGATGTGTTGTCGATCGTGGAGCACCCGGCCTTTCAGTCGTTTTATGACGAGTTGGTCGCCGAAGGGTTGGCGGGCATCACGGGCGATGACATGGACGACACCAGCGCGACGGGTGACGTGATCGCCGCCGAGTTGCGTGAGGGTTTTGAGGCGTTTGATTTTGGCATTCCGTTCATCCTGCAAGAGGCAGACGAAATGCGGGACCACGATGCGCTGGATGTTTGTGCCTTGCCCGCATTCACCGCCATGAGCGTTGCGCAATTGACAGACTTGCTTGGCAAGGGCGACACCTTTATTTCACAAGACCTGCAAAGCGCTACGCTGTTCGGTGACTACCGTGTGGACGGTGCCGTGATGAACGTGGGTGGTTACAACGAATATTTGAGCCGCTTGACCCGGCGCATCAGTCAGGCGCTGAGTGAGCCGATGCCCAAAACCAACAAAATTGCCACCCACCTGGCCAAACCGTATTTGCAGGTCAACACCGCAGAACTCACCGGCTGGCTGGATGACTACATCTGGACGCAACTGTTTGACCAGGCCTTTAACCCGTTGGACGCTGAAAACTGGCGTGTGTTGTTATTGCAGCCCGTGGTGGAGCACATCACCAAGGTGTTTGCCTTTGCGCTGATTGAGTCCGAGCAGAAGCACTGCACCGGCCAAACCGAAGTCCACTTGCGGTATCTGTCAGAAGTGCCCAAATTGATGATGCGCGAATGCCATTCTGTGGCGGTTGCCAAATGCATTTACACCCGCTTGGCCTGGCCGGCGCGCAACGGCTGGCTGGAGAAGACCTTGATTTATTGGGCTCAAGCTGATTCGCAAGTGGAGGCCTTTTGCAAGCTCAATGAAAACCGCCACACTTTTTCGCGCTTGCGCTATGTGAAAGATGACGGTCTTCCTGCGTTTTACTCCCCTGACTTTCTGGTGCGAACGGCTGATGCGGTCTATCTGGTGGAAACCAAGGCACAAGCGCAAGTCATTCACCCCAACGTGCAGCGCAAACTCAAAGCCGCGCTGGCCTGGTGTGATCGTATCAATGGCTTGACCGTGGTGCAACGCGGCAGCGCGCCATGGCATTACGTGCTGCTGGCCGAAAACGTAGTGCATGAATGGCAGGAAAAAGGCGCACATCTGGCCGAATTGCTGCATTACGCCCGGCTGCGGCCTGTGGCCAATGCGTTGCATCAACAGGTATTGGTCTGATCGCTTAAGCCTGTACGCAGTTCCAGGTGGACGCGCTGCGCCTATGCTTTTGCGCTCGACCAGGGTTACCAAGGCATCATCACCATTGACGGCAACGACAAGGACGACCCGGCTGCGATGCCGCGTATTATTGAGGCGTTGCAGCAAGGGGTGGACTTTGTACAGGCTTCGCGTTTTGTGCCGGGCGGCGCGGGCGAGAACACGTCACAGTCGCGTGATTTTGCCATCCGGTTCATCCATGCGCCCATGCTCAGTCTGTTTTCTGGTTTCAGGTGGACCGACACGACGCAGGGTTTTCGGGCCTATAGCCGCTAGATGCTGCTGGACCCGCAGATTGCTCCGTTTCGTGACGTGTTCCAGACCTATGAGTTGCTGGCCTATTTGTCATATCGGGTGCCTAAACTCGGGTTTTGCTGCACCGAACTGCCCACAAGCCGACGCTACCCCAAGGGCGAGGTACCCACCAAGATCAGTAGTTTCAGGGGAAATTTATCGGAGCTTCTTGTGCTTTTTAAGGCTTGCTTTGGTGCCTACAACCCCGCGTAATTTTGAATCAGGAGTTCTACCATGAAGCCACCCACTGCCAGCCCAGCCACTGTCAGCTTCTCCACTGCCCGCCGTCAGCTCTGCCCCGGTTGCAGCCAGCTGCTCCAGCGTGTGCATCGCACCGGGTGGCAACGCTGGCTGCCCTTGTCCAAAAAACTCACCTGTCCGGCCTGCCGCCTGAGTGTTTTTCAGTGGCTGGGGTTGCGGTTTGAGCTGAACTGACAGCCGTGCAGCCGGTGGGTGATCATGCTCGCGCTACCAACGTGCATGGCGCGCGTAGCTTTCAGGAAATCGCTCTGCCATTTCCTGCTTGCTGCGCCTCAGTAATTCGATGTCGGATGGTGTCAGCCGTCGCGGTCTGGGCGAGGTACAGAGGGCTCTGTGTAATCCGTTGAAACCGTCAATACCGGTTGCATAAAAAAGTTTTACCGTTAGAAATTCGCTTTTAAGATAAAATCTACAAATGGTCATCCCCATTCCGCACACCCTGCGGCATTACACCGAAGACGGTGTTGACCTGTTTGGGCAGTGGTTTGATTCGCTGACTGACATGATCGCCCAGGCGGCCATAGCGGCACGGCTGGTTCGGCTTGAATTGGGCTTATGTGGTGACTGCAAGAGTCTGGAGGGTGGCTTGTTTGAGTTGCGCGTTGACCACGGCCAAGGCTGGCGCGTGTTTTACGGCATCGAATCCGGGCGATTGGTGTTGTTGCTGGCGGGCAGCGACAAATCCGGTCAAAAAAGCGCCATCAAAACGGCGCGCAAAGGCCTGAAAAATTGGCAGCAAAGGAATATTCAATGAAGCACACAGATTGGCTCAATAACAAGCTCAAAGACGACAACTTTGCCGCGCAGTACCTGACGCAGGCGGCGCAAGACCTGGAGCCTGCTGTTTTTATTGCGGCTCTGCGCCATGTGGTTGACGCACGCGGCGGTTTGGCCAAGGTGGCCGATGTGGGCAACTTGTCAAAGGCCAGCCTTTACAAGGCGATACCGCATTCAGGCCAAGGCAACCCAACGGCCAGGACGATGTTTGCGGCATTACGCGCCAGCGGGCTGAATTTGACGTTTTCTGCAGCGACGCAGTGACTTTTGGTGCTCAAGGGTTTCAAGGCGCGGCTGGGTGACTGACAGAAATTTTACTGGCGTGGTTGCCACTTTGGCATTGTCGTGCCCGATTTCACCGAGTGCCCGAGCGCAGGTGACACGCCCAATATTTGATAATCAGTGTTCCCTTTTTGAAAGCTTCCCATGACCCTGCACGCCCCCCTGATCATCGACATCGCCGGTTTGACCCTCAACAAACAAGACAAGCAGCGCCTCAAGCACCCGCTGGTGGGTGGCATGATTTTGTTTGCCCGCAACTGGCAAAGCCGTGACCAGCTCACCGCCCTGTGCCACAGCATCAAGAAGGTGCGCAAGGATTTGCTGATTTGTGTCGACCACGAAGGCGGTCGCGTGCAACGCTTCAAAACCGACGGCTTTACCCATTTACCGCCCATGCGCGCCCTGGGTGAGCTCTGGCTGCAAGACGGCAAAGCGGGTGAGGGCAGCGGAGCCATGCGCGCCACCCGCGCCGCCACCGCCTGTGGTTATGTGCTGGGCGCCGAGCTGCGCGCTTGTGGCGTTGACCTGAGCTTTACCCCGGTGCTCGATCTTGATTACGGTGAGAGCAGTGTGATTGGCGACCGCGCCTTTGCGCGCGACCCGCGCGTGGTGAGCCTGCTGGCCAAAAGCCTGATGCACGGCTTGTTGCAGAGCGGCATGGCCAACTGCGGCAAACATTTCCCGGGCCACGGTTTTGTTAAAGCCGACTCACACACCGACATTCCGGTCGACAAACGCAGCCTCAAGGCCATTCTTGCCGACGATGCCCAGCCCTATGCCTGGCTTGGCGCCGCGCTCACCAGTGTCATGCCGGCCCACGTGATCTACCCCAAGGTCGATGCCCGGCCGGCCTGTTTTTCGGGCAAATGGCTGGGTGACATCCTGCGCGGCCAGCTCGGCTTTCATGGTGCGGTGTTCAGCGACGACCTGTCCATGGCCGGTGCCCGCGTGCTTGACGGCCAGCCCGTCAGCCCGACCCAGGCGGCGGCGGTGGCCCTAAATGCCGGCTGTGACATGGTGCTGCTGTGTAACCAGTCAGCGGGCGAGGGCGCCGAACTCGACGCCCTGATCAACGGCCTGACTGAAGCGCAAGTCAAGGGTCAGTGGCAACCCAGCGACGCCAGCGAAGAACGCCGTGTGGCCATGTTGCCAGGCAGCCGCGCCATGCCATGGGACGACCTGATGGTGCAGCCTGCCTACATGCAGGCGCTTGACCTGATACCTTGAGCGCTCAGGGCGAACGGTGCAGCCGGGGGGCTGACAACTCGGCGATCATGTCGTTGGTCGCCGCGTCCACATTGGGGTGAGGCTTGAGCAGATTGGCGGCAATGAGCAGCTTGCGCAGGTCCTGCAGGTCTTTCACGGTGGGTGCCACCTTGATTTGGGCAATGGCGGCCGAGCTGTTGCCGCCCTTGATCAAGGCGACTATTTTTGGGGCCCAAACGCTGGGACGTGACATGTGCGATTCCTTTGAATGGGATGGGTGACTATTTTGGCTGATCTGGCGGCCTTGTGCGGGACAATCCTCCTCTTTAAAGTAAAGCCTTTTGACGCACACCCCTGATTCGCATGAAAGACAAACTTCTCAGCAGTGGCCTGGTGTACAGCACCGACAGCGGCCGCATGTGCCCGCAATGTCGCCAGCCGCAGGCGCAATGCAACTGCCGCTTGACCGTCAAGCGCCCGGAGGGCGACGGTATCGTACGGGTGTCGCGCCAGACCAAGGGGCGAGCCGGCAAGGGCGTCACGCTGGTCAAGGGCATGGACCTGGGTGACGCGGCTCTGAATGTTCTGGGCAAACAACTCAAGACGGCTTGTGGTTCGGGCGGCACGGTGAAAGACGGCGTGATCGAAGTGCAGGGCGACCATGTCGAGCGCGTCATGGATCTGCTCAAGGCTCAGGGCCACATCGTCAAACGCGCGGGTGGTTGACATGAACCCCGAAGACCTGCAACTGCTGGTGACACGCACCATGCCCTTTGGCAAATACAAGGGCCGTCTGATGGCTGATTTACCGGGATATTACCTGCGTTGGTTTGTGCGTGAAGGCGTGCCCAAGGGTGAAATCGGCCGCTTGCTGGCGCTGATGCACGAGATTGATCACAACGGGCTGTCGGATTTGCTCAAGCCGTTACGCTCCTAATCAGTTGGGGTCAGACGTCGCTTCGCGAGTGGTCTGACCCGCAAAGCCTTAAGATTCCCACAGCCGGGCGCCCGAGGTCTCGAGGTGGGTCAAATACACCCGCACCTCGAATTCAAGCTGGTGGTAGCCGGGCTCCATGTGTTTGCAGAGTTGGTAAAAAGCCTTGTCGTGGGCTTTTTCCTTCAGGTGCGCCAGCTCGTGTACGGTGATCATTCTCAGGAATTCGTCGGGCACGGTTTTGAACAGCGCGGCAATGCGAATCTCGCGCTTGGCCTTGAGCTTGTTGCCCTGCACCCGTGACACGCTGGTGTGGGTGCCCAGTGCATTTTTGACCACGTGCAGCTTGCTGTCAAAAAGCACCTTGTTGACCGGCTCGGCGCCGCGCAGGTAATCGGTTTTAAGCGCTTGCACATAGTCAAAAAGGGCGCGGTCGGTGCGCACCGTGTGCGCCTGCGGGTATTTTTGCAGTAGCCAGTCGGCCACTTTGTCCTCTTGCAGCATGTGCGCCACCTGTGCCAGCGTGGCGGCAGGGTAGCCTTGCAGGTATTTCAAACCAGTGCCGCGTCCTGAGTCACGACTTCGCCGCGCAGTGTGAAGGTGCGGGTCTCAGAAATGGTCACATCGACCATCTGGCCGACCAGGCGCGGCTGGCCGACAAAATTCACCACCCGGTTGCACTCGGTGCGGCCCATCAGCTCGGTGGCGTCGCGCTTGGAGGCGCCTTCCACCAGGATGCGCTGCACGGTGCCCATGCGGCTTTCACTGATGCGCTTGATGCTGTCATTGATCACACCTTGCAGGTGCTGCAAGCGGCGCAGCTTGACCTCGTGCGGCGTGTCATCCGCCAGGTTGGCCGCGGGTGTACCGGGGCGCGGGCTGAAAATAAAGCTGAAACTGTTGTCAAAACCGACGTCGTCGATGAGCTTCATCATCTTGCCAAAGTCGTCCTCGGTTTCGCCAGGAAAACCCACAATGAAGTCGCTGCTCAGCGCCATGTCAGGGCGGATGGCGCGTAATTTGCGCACCGTGCTCTTGTATTCCATGGCGGTGTAGCCACGCTTCATGGCCATCAAAATACGGTCACTGCCGTGTTGCACCGGCAAATGCAGGTGGCTGACCAGTTTGGGCAATTTGTCGTAGGCGGCGATCAGCGAGGGCGTGAATTCGTTGGGGTGGCTCGTCACATAACGGATGCGCTCAATGCCGGGAATGTCCGACACGTATTCGAGCAGCGTGGCAAAGTCGGCCACATCAGACGTGTCTCCCATCGGCGCGCGCCAGGCGTTGACGTTCTGCCCCAGCAGGGTGATCTCCTTCACACCCTGGTCGGCCAGCCCGGCCACTTCCACCAGCACGTCCTCGAACGGGCGGCTCACTTCTTCGCCGCGGGTGTAAGGCACCACGCAGTAGCTGCAGTATTTGGAGCAGCCTTCCATGATGCTCACAAAGGCGCTGGCGCCCTCGACGCGTGCGGGCGGCAGATGGTCAAACTTCTCAATCTCGGGAAAGCTGATGTCAACCTGTGAGCGGTTCAGACGGGCGCGCTCGTCGAGCATTTGTGGCAGCCGGTGCAGGGTTTGCGGGCCAAAGACCACGTCCACATAGGGCGCGCGGGCAATGATGGCTTCGCCCTCCTGGCTCGCCACACAACCACCGACACCAATCAAGGCGCCCCGTTTTTTCAGGTGCTTGACGCGCCCCAGGTCCGAAAACACCTTTTCCTGCGCCTTTTCACGCACCGAGCAGGTGTTGAACAGGATCAGGTCGGCCTCTTCCACGTTGTCAGTCTGGGTGTAGCCCTGGGCCGCACCAAGCACGTCGCTCATCTTGTCCGAGTCGTACTCGTTCATCTGGCAGCCGTAGGTTTTGATAAATACTTTTTTGCTCATGGTAAAAATGCTGTGGTGTCGTCTCACTGGCCCGGGTTGAATTTTGGCAACTGGTCAAACGGGGTTTTGCCGTCGTCGGTTTTGGGTTTGTCGGCATCCGAGCCGAAGACAAAGTTGGTCACCGGTTCCATGCCAGCGCGTTTTTGCTGCGCTTCGGCCGGGTTCAGCAGCCACACTTCATGAATTTGGCCCTGCGGGTCGCGCAGGTAGTTGACCAGCACGGCTTGTCCAATCAGGCTGCCCGACAACACGATCAGGTTGTTGGTGCTCTTGATGCGGGCGCCGGGAGACAGCCGCTCGGCCTGCCCGTTGATCAAAATATTGGGTGGCTGGGTGACTTGCAGCGTGCCGCGTTTGGCCGCAGCCGGGAATTGCCGCACCAGGCCTTGTGCCGCCAGGGGTTCTGGCGCCAGCGTGACAAAGCACACCAGCAGGGACATCAGGCCCAAAGAAAGGCCCTTGAGGGCAGGGTGGCAGCGGTTCATGGTGTTCATCCAGAGGCTGTGAAAGAAGGCGCGATTTTAAGGTAAACCTGTTTTGCCCGACGCCGCCAGCGCGCGCAATTTGTCTTTTTTGCTGGGGCGCTGGCCCTTGACGCCGCCGTTGCCGAGTGCGTCCGGGTCGCTGGCGGCGGGCGGGGCGGTCTCAAGCGCCTCGAACCCCGGAATGCTTTCCAACGCAAGCTCAAGCTGTTGGCGTTTCGCAATCAGGCGCCAGTGTGCCAGCGTGGCAGCGCTGACAAAGCTCACCGCCAGGCCCGGTTCGCCCGCGCGGCCGGTGCGGCCCACGCGGTGGGTGTAATCACCGGCCGAGCGCGGCAAGTCAAAGTTCACCACCACCGGCAAGCCCGCAATGTCCAGCCCGCGCGCGGCCATGTCGGTGGCCACCACCACGCCCAGACGCTCCGCCTTGAAGTCGGTCAGCACCTGGGTGCGTTTGCCCTGGCTCAGCTCGCCGTGAAAAGGCTCGGCCGTCAAGCCCGCCTTGCGCAGCTTGTCGGCCACAATCTCAGAAGCAAATTTGGTGGCCACAAACACCAGCACCCGCGACCAGGCGTTTTGCTGGATCAGGTGGCGCAGCAACTGGGTGCGCCTGGGTGTGTCCACAGCAATGGCGCGCTGCACTATTGTTAAGGGCGGAGCGGCATCAGGTCGCACATCCACGCGCACCGGCTCGTGCAGCAAGGTGTTGGCCAGCGCCTGCACAGCCGGCGCGAACGTGGCCGAGAAAAACAGGCTTTGGCGCTTTGCCGGCAACAGTGCCAGCAACTGGTTCAGTTCTTCGGCAAAACCCAGGTCGAGCAGGCGGTCGGCCTCGTCGAGCACCAGCAGACTGACACCGGAAAGCTTGACGGCGTTGTGCGCCACCAGGTCCAGCAGCCGCCCCGGTGTAGCCACCAGCACCTCGGTGCCGCCACGCAAGCCCATCATTTGCGGGTTGATCGAGACCCCGCCAAATACCACGCTGACCCTGGGCGGTCGGGGCAAGTGCTGCGCCAGGGCGCGAATTGTGTCCCCCACCTGGGTCGCCAGTTCGCGCGTCGGTACCAGCACCAGTGCCTGCGCCTGGCGGCCTGGCGTGGCTGACAAGCTTTGCAGCAGGGGCAGCGCAAAGGCCAGCGTTTTGCCCGAGCCGGTGTGGGCGCAGCCCAGCACGTCGCGGCTCTGTAGTGCTGGCCCAACGGCCCCGAGCTGGATCGGTGTGGGGGCGTCAAAACCCAGGCTCTGAACGGCTGAAAGCAGCGGGCTGGTCAAGCCAAGTGTGGAAAAGGGCATAAAAGTGGTTTGAGGTTAAGCCGGGCAGTTTACGTGTTTCGCGGCCGCATAATCTCCCCCACTCAAGCCCGCCTGTTGCAGGCCGCCCACCCAATATCCAAAAGGACACATGAAAAAAACATTCCAACTCAACATCGAAGGCAAAAACCGCGACCGCGTGCTTGAGGCCACCAAACACGAAATTCGCCAGTACGTCAAGCGTGAACGCCGCAAAACCCTGCCCGATGGCGCGGACTTCTGGGACTTTGACTGCCAGTTTGGCACCCACCCGGACAACGCCCAGGGCGTGCATTTTGCCACCCTGACCGCCTTGATCGACGCCGTGGCTCTGGCTGGCGGCGATACGTTTTACCTGGAGCTGTTGGCCAAACCTGGCCACCGTACCGCCCGTACCGGCACCGAGCTAACCGATGACGGCATGCTGTAAATAAAAAACCCGCAAAGGGCTTCAGCCGATGCGGGTTTGAGGTATCTTGGTGGTGATAGGTGGATTTGAACCACCGACATCAGCATTATGAATGCTGCGCTCTAACCAGCTGAGCTATATCACCAACAGGGCGAGATTATAGCGGTTTGTGAGCCGCTTTTTGGCGGCTCGGTGTTTCATTGGTGCGTAAAAACGGCCTTGCGTTTGTTGACAAACGCGTCCATGCCTTCTTTTTGGTCAGATGTGGCGAACAGGGCATGAAACAGGCGGCGTTCAAACATGATGCCGTCATTCAGTGTGCCTTCAAACGAGCGGTTGACTGATTCCTTGACGGCCATGACGGCCACTTGCGAGAACTCGCTGATCATCAGGGCCGCGCCTAGCGCTTCTTCCATCAGTTTGTCCAGCGGCACCACACGGCTCACCAGCCCTGAGCGTTCAGCTTCAACGGCGTCCATCATGCGACCGGTCAAGGCCAGGTCCATGGCCTTGGCCTTGCCCACGGCACGTGGCAGGCGCTGGGTACCACCGGCACCGGGAATCACGCCCAGCTTGATCTCAGGCTGACCAAAGCGGGCGTTGTCGGCGGCGATGATGAAGTCGCACATCATGGCCAGCTCGCAGCCGCCGCCCAGTGCAAAACCGCTGACTGCGGCGATCACGGGTTTGCGCACGGCACGAATTCTTTCCCAGTTGCGGGTGATGAAATCGTCTTTGTAGACATCGGCAAACGTGTAGCTGGCCATGGCGCCAATGTCGGCGCCAGCGGCAAAGGCTTTTTCGCTGCCGGTGATGATCATGCAGTGAATGCCAGCGTCAGCGTCGAAGGCGTGTAACGCGGTACCCAGCTCGGTCATGAGCTGGTCGTTGAGGGCGTTGAGCTGTTTGGGGCGGTTCAGGGTAATGATGCCCACCTTGTCGGCTTCGGTGCGGACGGTGATCAGTTCGTAAGTCATGGGGTCTCCTGCTAGGTAAAAAAAGATGGGGGTCAGGCGGGGCGCTTGCCATCCAGCCAGGCGTTGACCGGTTGGGTGTCGGCCACAGTGAGTTTGACACTGCGCACCGTGTCCGGTAAGTTCAATGGCAGCGTCAGCAGGCGCTGGTCACGGGCAACCAGCGCCCGGCAACTGGTGTCGCTGCCAAGGTAAGTGGCCAGATCGTCAAGTTTGTTCAGGCGCCAGCGTTGGGTGGTTTTGCCCTGGCCTGTGGCCACGCCCAGCCACTCGTCACCGGCGGCAAAACCCGCCTGTTCGGCGGCGCTGGCGCGCAGCACGCTCTTGACGCGGATGCCTTGCTGCTCACTGACCTTCATGCCCAATTGATCCAGGCGGGAGGCGCTCTCTTCTTCATAGTGAATGCCGTGCTGCTTGAGTAGTTTCTTGAGCGGCAGGTCGGCCGTGCCATGCACCCACTGCTGCACCTGAACCGCGTAGGACTGGCCCGACAGGTCGGCCAGCACCGCCAGCAGGTCGTCCTGCGTCATGGGGCCGCCCTGGCAGCGCAGCCACAGTGCGCGCATCACCGCATCCAGGCTGGTCTTGCCACTGTGGCGCAGGCTCAAATCCAGGCACAGGGCCACCAGCGCGCCCTTGGTGTAATAACTCACTGTGGCGTTGGCCGTGTTTTCATCCTGCCGGTAGTACTTGACCCAGGCGTCACGGCTGGACTGGGCCACGCTTTGCAGCTGGCGCCCGGGTGTTTGCAGTACCTGGTTGATGGTCTTGGCAAGCAACTTGAGGTAATGCGCGTTGTCAATCAGCTTGGCACGGCGCAGCAGCAGGTCATCAAAGTAGCTGGTAAAACCTTCAAAAAACCACAGCAGATCAGTGTAGTTTTCCTGCGCGTAGTCGTAGCGGGCAAATTCAGCCGGTCGCAGTCGCTTGACATTCCAGGTATGAAAGTACTCGTGGCTGATCAGGCCCAGCAGGGTGGTGTACCCGTCTGACAATGCGCCCGACTTGGCTTGGCCGTGGCGCGGCAAATCGGCGCGTTTGCAGATCAGCGCGGTCGAGTGGCGGTGCTCCAGTCCGCCATAACCGTCATGCACGGCATTGAGCATGAACAGGTAGTGGCGCTGCGGCGCCTGTTGCGGCTGCTTGCCGTGCCAAAAGCTGATTTCAGCCTCGCAAATGGCCTGGGTGTCGGCCAGCAGGCGCGCACCATCAAAACTGGCGGATGCGCCCGAGACGATGAAGCGGTGCTTGATGCCGGCGGCGACAAATTCTCCGCGCCAGAAGGCCCCAAGTTCAACCGGGCTGTCGACCAGTTCGTCGTAGCTGTCGGCCAGGTAGTCGCCAAAGCCGCGTTTTGAGACGCGTTGGGCACGCAAAGCCGTGGCGGCTTGCCAGTCTTTGGGTAGGCCCTCGTTGGACAGCCCCAACTGGTGCGGCGTGTCTTCCTTGCCATGTACCCGCAGGCACAGGCTGGTGCCGTTGAAAAAACCGCGCTGGGTGTCAAGCCAGGCGGTGCGCACCGAGCTGTCAAAGGCATAGACTTGGTACTTCAGCACCAGTGCCTTGCCTGCTTTGGTGTGGATTTGCCAACTGCACTTGTCGCGCTGGGTGATGGCTACCGGCTTGTTGCCTTGCCGCGCTTGTAGGCCCTGCAGGTGTTTGGCGAACTCGCGCACCAGGTAGCTGCCCGGAATCCAGACCGGCAAACTCACCACCTGATCAGCCTCGACTTGGGCCACAGTGAGCGTCACTTCGAACAAATGCGCCTGCAGGTCCAGCGCGCGCACCACGTAGCCGACCAAGGCTGGAGCAGTGGAATGCGTCAGCGATCCCATCAGTTCAGGCGCTTTTCAACCTGATCGGCACCAATGGCACCGGGCACGCGGCTACCGTCGGCAAACACCAGCGTGGGGGTGCCTGTGATTTTGAACTTGCGGCCCAGTTCCACATTGCGGGCAATGGCCGCGCTGTCACAACTGGCGGCTGCTGGCGTGACATCGCGCACCATCCAGTCCTGCCAGGTTTTGGCCTTGTCCTTGGCGCACCAGATGTTTTTGGACTTTTCAGTCGAGTCAGGGCTCAGGATCGGGTACAGAAACAGGTAAACCGTCACGTTGTTGATCTTCTGCAAGTCTTTTTCAAAACGCTTGCAGTAGCCGCAGTTGGGGTCTTCAAATACCGCCAGTTTGCGTTTGCCGTTACCGCGCACCATGGTGAAGGCGTCCTTGAAGGGCAGGGCGTCAAAGGCGATGGCCGAGAGCTTTTCAATGCGTTCCTCGGTCAGGTTGCGCTTTTGCCGGGTGTCGATCAGATTGCCTTGCACCAGAAAATTGGCGTCGGCGTCGGTGTAGTAAATCTCGGTGCCATTGACGCGAATCTCGTACAGCCCGGGCATGGGCGATTTGATGACTTCGTCAAGTTGTTGTAGCTGCGGGATGCGCTCACCCAGGTTTTTGCGGATGGTGGCTTCTTGCGACCAGGCCGTGCTGGCCAGCAGCAAGGCGCCTGCGATCAGGGGGGAGAGGAGTCGTTTCATGTGCGTCCTGTGATGAATCAAGCCGGGTCAGACCAGCTTGCGTGAAATAAGTTCTTTGATTTGCGTGCCGGGCGTGTCAGAGGCCCATGGCCCGGCGCGCCGCCCAGTGTTTGGAAAAGCCCAGACGCTCAAAGCCCAACAGGCCCCAGTTGCGAACTTTTTGCCAGCCATTGCCGGGTTTATCAAACAGCTGCTGCAAAGCCGTCATGGCGGCGTCGGTCGCTGTGACTTCGGTTTTGCGGGTGCGTTCGTACTGGCGCAGCAGTTTGGCATCATTGACCGGACGCCAGTAAGCGCGGTGGTGCAATATCTGGGTAAGTTCAGCCACGTCGGCCAGCCCCAGGTTCAAACCCTGACCCGCCAGCGGGTGCACGGTGTGTGCTGCATCGCCCGCCAGCGCCCAAGCTTGACCATGGGTCACCCCAATCCAGCGGCTGGCCTGCGCCGACTGCAGCGGCCAGGCTTTGCGTGGGCTGATCAAGCTGAGTTTGCCCAAAACGTTTTCGCTTACTTGCTCAAGCTGTTCGCAAAAGCTGTCTTCGCTGTCGTCGAGGACCTCGGGCGTGCGGCCGTCGCGCACCGACCAGACCATGCCGACGGTATCGCCCTGCGCACCGTCGAGCGGCAAAAAGGCCAAAATTTCGCCTTGAGTAAACCACTGGCGCGCCACTTGCCCATGCGGCTTTTCGCACTTGAGCCGCGCGGCAATGGCGTGTTGCGGGTAACGCGTGGCAACAAATTCAACACCAAATTCTTCCCGCGTGCGACTGGCTTTGCCTTCGCACACCACCGTCAGGGTGGCCGGGCGTGGGGCATCAAGCACCTCAATGTGCGGTTGAAAGCGCACCGCCTCGCGCAACTGGGCTTCCAGCGTGGGCACATCCACAATCCAGGTCAGGGCCGGCACCACCAGCTCGGTTGCTGAAAAATTGACGGTGCCACCGTCGTCGCCCTTGACCTGCATGTCCATCACCGGGGTGGCGTGTAGGGCGTCGGGCCAGCAGCGCACCGATTCGAGCAAGGCTTTGGACTTGGCATTGAGCGCATAAGCCCGCACGTCGGGCTCGCTGTTGGCTGGTATTTGGGGGGCATAGAGGCCAATGCGCAGCCGGTCGCGCGCCAGCAAAAGCGCCAGCGCGTGCCCCACAATGCCGCCGCCGCGAATGCAAATATCAAAATGGTGTGTCATGGCGCGGATTGTAGAAGCGGGCGGGGTGATGATCTGTCCGTCAAAAAGCCATATGGACGCCCGTCCTTGGGTGTGACGGTCGATTAAGACAAACCGTATCTTTTCAGCTTGAGGTAGAGCGTGCTTTTGGCGATGCCAAGATGCTTGGCGACCAAGGTCAGATTGCCGCCGTCCTGTTCAATTGTTTTTCGGATCAATGCCAACTCCAGGTCTTCCAATTTTCCCAGAACAGGAACCTCTGCCATCTTCTCTGCGGTTCTTGGGGGGACCTCCACTGATCCGATTTCAGGTGGCAGGTCTTCCAGGCCAATGGCATCACCTTGCGCCATCAGAAACATGCTCTCCACCACATTGCGCAACTCACGCACGTTACCCGGCCAGGCGTAGGCTTCAAACGCATCCAACACCTCTGTCCTGAATCGCTTGGGTTGGGCTGCGTACTTTTCTGACAGCAGTCCAAGAAAATGCGCTACCAGCAAGGGAATATCCGGCTTGCGCTCCATCAAGGCGGGAATCCTGATACTGGTGACAGATACCCGGTAAAAAAGGTCCATGCGAAAACGCCCTTCGGCCACCTCGTCGCGCAAATTCCGATTGGTGGCAGACACCAGCTTGAAGGACACCTTTCGTGGTGAGGTCTCACCAATACGGTAAATTTCGCCCTCTTCCAGAACACGCAAAAAGTGCGGCTGCAATTCGAGCGGCATTTCACCAATCTCGTCCAGAAACAGGGTGCCACCATTGGCCGCCTCGATCTTGCCGATCATGCCACCGCGCCGCGCTCCGGTAAATGAACCTTCGCAGTGCCCAAAAAGTTCGCTGGCCAACAGGTCACGCGACAAGCTGCCACAGTTGAGCGCGACAAAAGGCCGCTCACCGACCTGGCCGAACCGATGCAGGCCCTGGGCAAAGTTTTCCTTGCCCACACCAGTCTGACCCAGCAGAAGGACGGGTACGTTAGACTTTGCCAGCATTTTGGCCTTCTGAATGGCCTGAAGCAACGGCTCACTGTGGCCAATCAGGGCATCAAAACCCTTGACATCCTGTGGCCGGAGGTCTTGTATTGGCTTGGCTTTGCGGCTCCAGCTGGAAACCGTGCCATTGGGCTGCAAAGCGGGAATGGTCAGCAAGGTGCCGATCCGCTCTCCGGCATCCACAATCGGCTCAAGCCAGTCTGCCCGCAACCATTCGGGCGCATTAACCGGTGTGGATGGTGCAAAGGTGCCTGTTCCCAAGGTGGCGATCTGGGTGGTGTTCTTCAGGTTGAAATGGATGCCGCGGGCCAGCAAGGCCGCACTTGCCAACTCGTTGGCCTTGATGGGAAAACCACGGCGATCACAAATGATCACACCATCGGTGGTGTTGGACATGGTGGCGGTGCCGCGCTCAAGCAACTGGTAGCGGAAATCCATCTCCAGCTTGGCCAACTGACTCTCGATGCGGCTGGCGGTGGTCACGGCCAAGGCCAGACTTTGGGGGCTGAAGGTCTTGCCAAGACCGGAAACATCAATGGCACCCAGGATTTTCCCGTCATAGGGGTCACGAATCACGGTGGCCGAGCAGGTCCATTCCTTGATACCCGCGCAAAAATGTTCTGCCGCATGAATCTGCACGGGTTGGCCGACCGACAAAGCGGTGCCAATGGCGTTGGTACCGCAGAGCTGCTCACTCCAGCAACTGCCTGCGATGAGGTGAATGGATCCTGCCGCATCCAGCGCGCGCGGATCACCTTCAACACCCAGAATCATGCCGTTCGGATCAGTCAGGATCATGATCGTCTCGCTCTGGGCAAGAAAGTCCTTGGCCAACGCCATCACGGGCTTGCCAGCACGCAGCAACTCTCGATGCTGGTGTTGCAGCGAAGACAGCGTTGATTCGTTCACGGGAGATGCCGCCTGTCGGCGCGATGGGTCCACCTGCTCCTCCAGGCAGCGTCGCCAGGAATCGTCAATCAGACATCGTAATGCGTTGGGTGGCGGTGTATCGCCAGACAGAAACCGGTCCCACGCAGCCATGATCGTCCGGTTGTTCTGCGGATTGGACAGTCGCTGGTGTAGTTCGTAATTGGCCAAGTTTGTCTCCTTCAGGCATGCCCCTTTGTCAGGATGTATTGCCCGACTGTCGCTCCCATTATTTTGGCGGTCGCAAGGTGCTGAATGCATGAGGGTAAACCCTGTTCGATATTCAGTCGGATTCCGAAGAACCGTCCGGATTTCAGCTGCTCTTTTCAGTGGATACGGCACTTAAATCGACTCTATTTATTCAGCATTTTCATTGGGAAAACAGACCTTTTTAAGAGTCCGCGATGTTCTTGGCACGCGCTTTGCAAAACACTTGGTGCGTTCAGAAAAATTCTGCTCGCTCGATCCGCTGCCAGTGCCATGGCGTCCATGTGCAATGGAAGTGGTTTCGAACTGCACTAACCCAATGAGGAGACACTTATATGCAAGTTCAAAGTTCACCCGTCCAGGTAATGGGCATCGATGCCGGGGGCACGATGACCGATACCTTTTTTGTCAGGGAGGATGGCTCGTTTGTCGTCGGCAAGGCGCAGAGCAATCCCGGAGACGAATCCCAAGCCATTTATGAGTCGTCGATTGACGCGCTGTCGGAATGGAACCGCCAGGTGGATGATGTTTTCCCTGAACTTCTGACCTGCGTGTATTCCGGCACCGCCATGCTGAATCGGGTGGTGCAGCGCAAGGGCTTGGACGTGGGGTTGATGTGTAACCGCGGTTTTGAAGACATTCACTCCATGGGCCGCGCCATCCAGAGTTACCTGGGTTATGCGCTTGAAGAGCGTATTCACTTGAACTGTCACCGCTACGATGAACCGCTGGTACCGCTGTCACGCACCCGCGGTGTCACCGAACGTACCGACGTGCAAGGCCAGGTGGTGATCCCGCTGCGAGAAGACGAAGTGCGCGTCGCCACGCGTGAATTGGTGGCACGCGGCTCCAAGGCCATCGTCATCAGTCTGCTGCAATCCCACAAGAACGAACACAGCGAATTGCGGGCGCGGGACATTTGCCGCGAGGAACTGAAGACGATGGGGGTGGATATTCCGGTGTTTGCCACGGTGGACTACTACCCTTCACGCAAGGAAACCCACCGCACCAACACCACCATTCTGGAAGCCTATGCGGCAGAGCCGTCACGCGCCACCCTGAAGAAGGTCAGTGACCGCTTCAAGAAACACGGTGCCAAGTTTGACCTGCGGGTCATGGCCACACACGGCGGAACCATCGGCTGGAAAGCCAAGGAACTGGCGCGCACCATTGTGTCGGGGCCGATTGGTGGCGTGATTGGCTCCAAGTTTTTGGGCGAAAAACTCGGATACGACAACATTGCCTGCAGCGACATCGGTGGCACCAGTTTTGACATGGCCATCATCACCAAAGGCAATTTTGCCATCCAGTCCGACCCGGACATGGCGCGTCTGGTGTTGTCTTTGCCCTTGGTGGCCATGGACTCGGTGGGTGCCGGTGCGGGCAGCTTCATCCGTATTGACCCGTACAGCAAAGCCATCAAACTCGGGCCCGACAGTGCCGGTTATCGGGTCGGTATGTGCTGGGCCGACAGTGGCCTGGACACCGTCTCGGTCTCGGACTGCCATGTGGTGCTGGGTTACCTCAACCCGGACAACTTCCTGGGCGGTGCCATCAAACTTGACCTTGAGCGTGCGCGCAAATACCTCAAGGCGCAAATCGCCGACCCGCTGGGTCTGACGGTGGAAGACGCTGCCGCCGGCGTGATTGAACTGCTGGACCTGAACCTGCGTGAATACATGCGCTCGGTGATCAGCGCCAAGGGCTATAACCCGGCAGACTTTGTCTGCTTCTCTTACGGTGGCGCTGGTCCGGTGCATACCTACGGTTACACCGAGGGTCTGGGCTTCAAGGATGTGGTGGTGCCCGCCTGGGCCGCCGGATTCTCGGCCTTTGGCTGCGCCTGTGCCGAGTATGAATACCGCTACGACAAGAGCGTGGATGTGGGTGTCGGCCCCGACGCCACAGATGACGAAAAAATCGTGGCTTGCCAAACCCTGACCGAGGCGTGGGCGGAACTGTCAGCCAAGGTGATCGAGGAATTTGTGATCAATGGGTTCAGGCCACAAGACGTCTTGTTGCGCCCTGGTTATCGCATGCAGTTCATGGGGCAACTCAACGACCTTGAGATCAGCTCGCCCATTGCCAGTGCTTCCACTCTCGACGACTGGAACAAGATGGTGAAGGCGTTTGACGACACCTATGCACGGGTCTATGCCTCATCGGCCAGTTCGCCTGAATTGGGGTTTGGCGTGACCGGCGCCATCATGCGTGGCAGTGTGATCTCATCCAAGCCGGAACTCCCTGAAGAGCCGGATGCGGGACCTGTGCCACCCCCATCGGCCAAGATTGGCAGCCGTCCGTTCTACCGTCACAAAAAGTGGTGGGACGCGCAGATTTGGTCGATGGAAGCCTTGAAAGCGGGCAACCGCGTGGTGGGTCCGGCCATTGTGGAATCCCCCTCCACCACCTTCATCGTGCCGTTCGGGTTTGAGACCTATTGCGATGCACACCGTTTGTTCCATCTTAAAGAAGTCAAGTAAGGAGACACCTCATGAACACAATGACCAGAAAAGAAATTGGCTTGCCTGACCTGCTGGGCAATGGCAAGACACTCAAGCAGCATCGCGACGAGGTGCTGGCGCGCACCCACAAAACCGGCTATTACAACGGCCTGGAAAAGCTGGAGTTCAAGGAATCTGACCCGATCACCTACGAAAAACTGTTTTCCAGAATCCGGGGTGGTTTGGTCCATGCCCGCGAAACGGCCAAAAAGATTGCCGCATCCCCGATCGTGGAGCAGGAAGGCGAGTTGTGCTTCACGCTGTACAACGCCGCAGGCGACTGCATTCTGACTTCCACCGGCATCATCATTCACGTTGGCACCATGGGCGCGGCGATCAAGTACATGATCGAAAACGCCTGGGAAATGAACCCCGGCATCAACCCGGGCGACATGTTCACCAACAACGATTGCTCCATTGGCAACGTGCACCCCTGCGACATCGCCACCATCGTGCCGATCTTTTGGCAGGGCAAACTGGTTGGTTGGGTCGGCGGTGTGACGCACGTCATTGACCTGGGCGCCATGACCCCCGGTTCGATGTCCACCGGCCAGGTGTCGCGTTTTGGTGATGGCCTGCAGGTGACGTGTCGCAAGACCGGCGTCAACGACACCCCGCTGCGCGACTGGTTGCATGAGAGCCAGCGTAATGTGCGCACCACCAAGTACTGGATTCTGGACGAGCGCACCCGCATTGCCGGTTGCCACATGATCCGCCAACTGGTTGAAGAAGTGCTGGAAGCCGAAGGCATCGAGAACTACACCCGCTTTGCCCATGAGATCATTGAGGAAGGTCGCCGTGGCCTGCAGGCACGCCTGAAAGCCATGACGGTTCCCGGTGTCTACCGCCGGGTGGCGTTTGTCGACATTCCCTATGACCACCCTGACATGAGTCTGGCCTCGGAGTTCGGCAAGCTCAACAGCATCATGCATGCGCCGTGTGAAATGACGATCCGCCCGGACGCCACCTGGAAACTCAATTTTGAGGGGGCGAGCCGTTGGGGCTGGCACAGCTTCAACGCCAACCAGGTCGCTTTCACCAGCGGCATCTGGGTGATGCTGACGCAAACGCTGGTGCCGACAGCACGCATCAACGATGGTGCTTACTACGCCACCGAATTCAAGTTGCCCAAGGGCACCTGGATGAACCCGGACGACCGCCGCACGGCACATGCTTACGCCTGGCACTTTCTGGTGTCTGGCTGGAGCGGCATCTGGCGCGGCATGAGCCAGTCGTACTTTGCCCGGGGTTACCTGGAAGAAGTCAACGCCGGCAACGCCAACACCTCCAACTGGCTGCAAGGTGGCGGCATGACGCAGGAGGGTGATGCCCATGCGGTCAACAGCTTTGAGCCTGCGGCTTGTGGTACCGGTGCCTGCGCCATCAAGGATGGTTTGAACCATGCGGCGGCGGTGTGGAACCCGGAAGGCGACATGGGCGACATCGAGATCTGGGAAATGGCCGAGCCACTGTTGTACATGGGGCGTAACGTCAAAACCAACTCAGGCGGCTACGGCAAGTTCCGTGGGGGCTGTGGCTTTGAGACCCTGCGCATGGTCTGGAAAGCGCAGGACTGGAGCATGTACTTCATGGGCAATGGTTACATGAACAGCGACTGGGGCTTGATGGGGGGCTACCCGTCAGCCACCGGTTACCGTTTTGAAGCCCACAAAACCGACCTGGAAGCGCGCATCCGAGAAGGCGATACCTTGCCGCTGGGTGCGGATCGTAATCCGGAAGACCAGGGCTACGAACACCACATCAGTGCCACGGCGCACGTCAAGCGTGATCAACAGTGCACCACCACCGAGGCCATCTTCGAAAACCACGATCTGTACCTCAACTACATGCGTGGTGGCCCGGGATTTGGCGATCCACTGGATCGTGATTGCGCCTCGGTTGAAAAAGACATCAACAACCGTTTTGTGCTCCCGCAATACGCTGAAAAGGTGTACGGTGTGGTGATCTCCCAAGGCGATGATCAGGTCTGGACCGTGGATGTGGCCAAAACCGCAACACGCCGCAAAGTCATTCGGCGGGAACGGATTGCCCGTGCCATTCCCACCCGCGACTGGATGAAAGAAGAGCGCGCGCGGATTCTGACCAAACATGCCTCGGTTCAGGTTCGTCACATGTTTGCCACCAGCTTTGGCCTGAGTGCCAAGTTCAAGGACGAGTTCAAGTCGTTTTGGGATCTGCCACCTGACTGGGAGTTGCCTGAATCCGAGCTGGGTGTGCCGTCATTTGGCTCCACCTACCGGATGGATCTGGCCAAAATGCCTGACGTTCGTACCGTGACCCTGGTTGAAGAATGATTTTTGGCCGGGGCGTACCCCCGGCCTCCCGTAAACCTAACGATCTGGAGATTTAAAAATGTCAATTTACACACAAGAGCAAGTGAACTATCTGGTGGAAGGCAAGCTGGACTGGGAAACCACCATGCGTATGCTGTCCATGCCCAAGGACGAAGAGCGCTTCGGCATGTACCTCAACACGCTGCAATCCAAGCTGCCGTGGGACGACAAGGTCATTCTGCCGATCAGCCTGCACCTGTTCATCGCTCAAAACAAGAAAACCAAGCAGTGGGTCACCAAATGCAGCTGTGGCCATGAGTTTGGTGACTATCGCAAGAACTGGAAACTCGAAGCCTTGATCTACGTGCGTGACAACGCAGAGGCGATGCACGAGGTTTATCCCGCGCTGATGGCACCCGACACCAACTGGCAGGTTTACCGTGAGTACTACTGCCCCACCTGCGGCACCATGCATGATGTGGAAGCACCGACTCCGTGGTATCCGGTGATGCATGAGTTCGAGCCCGATATTGAAGCCTTCTACAAGGACTGGGTCCACCTGCCCTTGCCGGAAAAAGCGAATTAAATCGGATCAGGGGCGGGTGTTTGACCTGCCCCACCCACGCCTTGTCTCGGCCCATTATTTGACGGATATCCCTCATGACTGACAACAAACTACCACCGGTGTTCCAGATTCAACGTGTCTACCTGAAAGGCCTGTTGCTGGAGCAGCCGAACTCCCCAGCCATTTTTCTTGAGCAAACATCGCCTGCGGTGGAAGTGGCGATCTCCACCACGGCCGTGAAACAGGGTGATGGGATTTTTGAGTCCACGGTCAGCGTGACCGTGACCGCCAAAATTCAGGACAAAGTGGCTTTTGTCGTGGAAGGCAAGCAGGCCGGGATTTTTGAAATTCGCCATATCCCCGCTGAGCAGCTTGACTCGGTACTGGGCATCGGTTGCCCGACCATTTTGTACCCCTATCTGCGGGCGGCCATTGCCGATGTTGTGATGCGTGGCGGTTTCCCTCCGGTGCACCTGTCCGAGATTAATTTTCAGGTGTTTTACCAACAGCAGCAAAAGCCTGCTGCGCAACAAGACTGAGAATGCGGCATGACAGTTTGAAAAGTCCGGGTGATTCATCTTTGGTTGGAGTCGAGTTATGAGCCTTGTTGATTTGTTGATTCGTCAAGCCCGCCAGCAGCCCGAGTGTGCCGCTGTCTTCAGAGGTACAGCGCTGCACGCGACCTATGGCCAGTGGGTGGCCCGCAGTGCCGGTTTGGCGCAGGTGATGCGGCAAGCGGGTCTTGAGCCCGGTGATCGGGTGCTGTTGTTCATGCACAACCATCCGCGTTATCTGGAGGTGTTATGGGCCGCCTGGTGGGCAGGACTCGTGGTGGTGCCGGTCAATGCCAAGTTACACAGCCGGGAAGTCGAGTGGATCATCGACGACGCGCAAGCCCGCTGGGCCTTTGTCACCCGTGATGTGGCACCAGAACCACTGGCCGGGCTGGCGTGGCAAATCGATATTGAAAGTGCCGAGGCCGATGCGCTGCTGGCACCCGTTCCTGATGCATGGGCCGTTCCGGTCACACCGCGTGAACTCGTCGACCTGGCCTGGCTGTTTTACACCAGCGGCACCACGGGTCGACCCAAAGGGGTGATGCTGACGCACCGGAACCTCATCACCATGGGGCTGACTTATTTTGTGGATGTTGATCCGGTGGCCAGCACCGATACCATCGTCTACGCTGCGCCGATGTCGCATGGTGCCGGGCTGTACGCCATTCCGCATGTCATGGCGGGGGCACGGCATGTGGTGCCAGCGTCTGGCGGGGTTGATCCGGCAGAGCTGTTTGCATTGGGTCGAAGCATCGGGCCGCTGTCGACCTTTGCCGCACCGACCATCGTCAAGCGGCTGGTGGATTACGCGCAAGACAACAACTTGAGCCCGGAGCAGTGTGCCAGATCGTTCAAAACCATCGTCTACGGCGGCGCACCGATGTATTTGGCTGATATTCAGCACGCCTTGCGGGTCATGGGGCCGCGTTTTGTGCAGATATACGGTCAGGGTGAAACACCGATGGTGGCCACGGCATTGGCGCGCCAGCATCTGGCAGACACGACGCACCCGCGTTATCTGGAACACCTGGCATCGGTGGGTGTGGCACAAACACCGGTACAGGTGCGGGTGACCAACGAGCATGGCCAGGATGTTGCACTGGGCGAGGTCGGTGAAGTGCTGGTCAAGGGCGACAGTGTGATGGCGGGCTACTGGCACAACCCGCAAGCCAGCGCCCTGGCTATTCGAGACGGCTGGCTGTTTACCGGAGATGTCGGTTGTCTGGACCGTGATGGATTTTTGACACTGAAAGACCGCAGCAAAGACCTCATCATCAGTGGTGGCTCCAACATCTACCCACGCGAAGTCGAAGAAGCGCTGCTGACTTTGAGTGGTGTGGCCGAAGCCGCGGTAGTGGGGGCACCCGACCCCGAGTGGGGCGAAGTGGTGGTGGCGTTTGTGGTGCTGGAGATGGATGCAACGGTGGGGCAAACTGAACTGGATCAACATTGTCTGGCACAGATCGCACGGTTCAAGCGCCCCAAACACTACCATTTTGTGGATAGCCTGCCAAAAAACAACTATGGCAAGGTGTTGAAGACGGCACTGCGCGAAGCCGCCTGTTTGGCGTTGACCATCCATCCCGCGTGACCGCTTGATGAGTCACGACGCGTTGATCATTACAATCCGTATCACTTCTCAGGAGGCTGTCGGACTTATGGCATCGATAGCGAAAATCGGCCCCAACGAGGACAGTTTTTGCCGGATTTGCAGGCCCATAGCCCCGCTATGGGTCAAAAAGCCGGTGAAAAATGGACCGTTGCGGTCGATTTGCAGCCGATGACTCATAAGTCCGGCAGCCTCATAGGGCCAAACCAGGGCAAAACAGTGCGCAAATGCGGCGTTTTGGCGGTTTGGTTTTGATCTTGTTTCCTTGCTATTCAGCGCGGGACGGGTACTTCCACAAGGCCTACATGGGCTCCATTGTGCAAGTGGGTTATTGATTAGTCTCTGGGGGTAAATTCCCCGCTTAAAGCTTCTGCCCGATCATCCGCTTGTAAAGCGCCAGCGATTCGCCGACGATGCCGCGCCTGAAGGCCAGCACGCAGATGACAAAGATCGCGCCCATGATCACGGTGACCAAGGAACCCACCTTGTCCGCGAGTTCGTTCTGCAAGGTGACGACGACGGTGGCCCCCACCAGCGGGCCGAACAGCGTGCCCATACCGCCCAGCAGCGTCATCAGCACCACCTCGCCCGAGGTGTGCCAGTGGGCGTCGGTCAGGGTGGCGAACTTGAACACCAGAGTCTTGGTCGCGCCGGCCAGCCCCGCCAACCCGGCCGAGAGCACGAAGGCCAGCAGCTTGTATTTCGCCACGTCGTAGCCCAGTGAAATCGCCCGCGGCTCGTTTTCCCGGATCGCCTTGAGGATCTGGCCGAAGGGCGAATGGATGGTGCGCTGGATTAGCCAGAAGGCGCCGACGAAGATCGCCACCACCAGGTAGTAGAGGTTGATGTCATTGGCCAGGTCGAAGCCGAACAGGGTGCCGCGCGGCACGCCCTGCAGACCGTCCTCGCCGCCGGTGAATGGCACCTGGAGAAAAAAGAAAAACACCATCTGCGCCAGGGCCAGGGTCACCATGGCGAAGTAGATGCCCTGCCTGCGAATCGCCAGGCTACCAATCACCCAGCCCAGTCCCGCAGCGGCGACCGTGCCGGCCAGGAGGCCGAGCAGCGTCGGCAGCTCCCAAACCTTGAGGGCATGCCCGGTGACGTATCCGGCCGTGCCGAGAAATACCGCATGGCCGAAGGACAAGAGACCCGTGTAACCCAGCAGCAGGTTGAAGGCGCAGGCGAACAGGGCGAAGCACAGCACCTTCATGACCAGGATCGGGTAGATGAACATCGGCGCCAGCAAGAGCAGGCCAAGACCGACCAGGTAGGCGATGGTGACGCGTCGGCTCATTTTTCCCTCCCGAACAGGCCGGCGGGACGGATCATCAGCACCACCGCCATGATCATGAAGACCACGGTGGCGCTGGCCTCGGGCCAGAACACCTTGGTCATGCCCTCGATGATGCCCAGGCCGAGGCCCGTCACCACCGAACCGAGTATCGAACCCATGCCGCCGATCACCACCACGGCGAAGACGATGATGATCAGGTTGGAGCCCATCAGCGGGCCGACCTGGGAGGCCGGGGCGGCCAGCACGCCGGCAAATCCGGCCAGGCCGACGCCGAAGCCGTAGGTGAGCATCACCATCAGCGGCACGTTGATGCCGAAGGCCTGGGTCAGCTTGGGATTTTCCGTGGCGGCGCGCAGATAGGCGCCCAGTCGCGTCTTCTCGATCAGGTACCAGGTGGCGAGGCACACCGTCAGCGAGGCGACGACGATCCAGGCGCGATACTTGGGCAGGAACATGAAGCCTAGGTTGTATGCACCGGCAAATTCCTCGGGAATCGAATAGGGCTGGCCGGCGACGCCGTAGAGGTCGCGAAACAGGCCCTCGATCATCAGCGCCAGGCCGAAGGTCAGCAGCAGGCCGTACAAATGGTCGAGCTTGTACAGCCATTGCAGCATCAGGCGCTCGATGGCAATGCCGATCAGGCCGACGCAGATCGGCGCCAATATCAGCATCCACCAGTAGCCGATGCCGAAATACTCGAGGCCGATCCAGGCCAGCATGGCGCCCGTCATGTAGAGGGCGCCATGGGCGAAGTTGATGATGTTCAGCATGCCGAAGATCACGGCTAACCCGAGGCTCAGAACGGCGTAGAAGGAGCCGTTGACCAGCCCCAGCACCAGTTGGCCGAAGAACGCAGGCAGCGGAATGCCGAAGAAGTCAGTCATGGCGATACGTGTCCGATGTATGGGCGGAACGGACTGCAGCCCGTTCCGCGGGGCGACTAGGAGGCGGTCTTCTTGATCAGCGGGCAGCGCGAGGCCGACAGCGGCTGGAAGGCATCGGCGGCGGGGATGGTCTGCTTGACCGTGTAATAGTCCCAGGCGTATTTCGAGTCCGCCGGCTTCTTGACGTGCATCAGGTACATGTCATGGACCATGCGGCCGTCGTCGCGGATCGTGCCGTTCTTGGCAAAGAAGTCGTTGACCGGCGTCTTCTTCATCTGCGCCATGACCTTCTGCGTATCGTCCGAGTTGGTTGCCTTGACCGCTTTCAGGTAGTGGCTCACCGCCGAGTACATGCCGGCCTGGATCATGGTCGGCATTTTCTTCATGCGGTCGAAAAAGAGCTTCGACCAGGCACGTGTTTCCTCGTTGCGATCCCAGTAGAAAGCTTCCGTCAGGTACATGTTCTGTGTGGTATTGAGGCCCAGTGCATGGATGTCGGTGATGAACATCAGGAGGCCGGCCAGCGACTGCTTGGGCGTGACGCCGAATTCGGCCGCCTGCTTGATCGAACTCATGGTGTCGGTGCCGGCATTGGCCAGACCGATCACCTGCGCGCCCGAGCTCTGCGCCTTGAGCAGGAAGGATGAGAAATCGCTGCCGGGAAAGGGATGGCGCACGGCGCCAAGAACTTTGCCGCCGTTGGCCTGCACCACGCTGGCGGAATCCTTCTCCAGCGAATGGCCGAAGGCGTAGTCGGCGGTGATGAAATACCAGGACTTGCCGCCCTGCTGCACCACGGCCTTGGCCGTGCCGTTGGCCACCGCGTAGGTGTCGTAGGTCCAGTGCACCGTGACGTCGTTGCAATCCTCGTTGGTGATGCGGGTGGAGGCCCCGCCGGAGATCAGGGCCAGCTTGTTCTTCTCCTTGGCGACCTTCATCACCGCCAGCGCCGTTGAAGTGGTGACCAGCTCGGTGATCACATCGACCTTGTCGCGGTCGAACCATTCACGCGCCTTGTTGGACGAAAGGTCGGCCTTGTTCTGGTGGTCGGCGGCGACGACCTCGATGGTGAATCCGGGCTTTTCCTTCGCCTTGAAATCCTCGATGGCCATCTTTGCGGCCTCGACGGCGCCCGCGCCGGAAAGATCGGAATAGGCGCCCGACATGTCGGTGAGCACGCCGATTTTCACGGCATTGTCGGAAATCTGGGCCTGGGCCAGGGCCGGAACGGCGGTAGCGATGGCGAGTGCGATGCATTTCAGTTTCATGGTGCTTCCTTCTGTAAAAAATCAAACGCCCAGCATTTCCTGCAAATAGCCGAGCTTGTCCTTGAGTTCGTGTTGCCTGACTTCGCCGGCGATCTGGCCGTGTTCGACGACGAACATGCGGTCGGCCAGCGGCGCGGCGAAGCGGAAGTTCTGCTCGAC
The DNA here is from genome assembly GCA_001771065.1 of Burkholderiales bacterium RIFOXYD12_FULL_59_19. Taxonomy (GTDB): domain Bacteria; phylum Pseudomonadota; class Gammaproteobacteria; order Burkholderiales; family Burkholderiaceae_C; genus Rhodoferax. Next base: position 34,445 of record MESQ01000083.1, read on the forward strand.
GAGGACGATGGTGTAGTCGCGGGCCTTGAGCTGGCGGATGACGTCGCCCAGCTTCTGCACGATCACCGGCGCCAGGCCTTCCGAGATTTCATCGAGCAGCAGCAAGCGTGCCCCCGTCCGCAGGATGCGCGCCAGCGCCAGCATCTGCTGTTCGCCGCCGGAAAGCCGCGTGCCCTGGCTGTTCCGGCGTTCCGCGAGATTGGGGAACATCGCGTACAGCTCGTCTACGCTCATGCCGCCGCTGCCCACTCGCGGCGGCAGCAGCAGGTTCTCCTCGCAACTGAGGCTGGCGTAAATGCCGCGCTCTTCGGGACAGTAGCCGACGCCCAACTGGGCGATCTTGTGCGAGGGCAGGCCGATGATCTCGCGGCCGTTGAGCATGATCGAGCCGCTGCGTTTTCCGGTCAGGCCCATGATGGCGCGCAAGCTGGTGGTGCGTCCGGCGCCGTTCCTGCCCAGCAGCGAGATGCATTCGCCGCGCCGCACTGTGAAGTCCATGCCGTGCAGCACATGTGATTCGCCGTAGAAGGCATGCAGGTCGGAGACACGGAGATATTCCGTACCGGCACTCACGCCGCGACTCCCGCCAGTTCATCCGCTTCAGTTCCCATATATGCTTCGATCACGGCCGGATCAGCCGCGACTGTCGCATAGTCGCCTTTGGCCAGTACCGAGCCGCGCGCCAGCACGGTGATGCTGTCGGATATCCCGGCGACCACCTTCATGTTGTGCTCGACCATCAAGATGGTGCGGTTGGCCGAGACCTGCTTGATCAGTTGCATGACGCGGTCGACGTCTTCGTGGCCCATGCCCTGGGTCGGTTCGTCGAGCAGCATCAGTTCCGGATCGAGCGCCAGCGTGGTGGCGATCTCCAGTGCGCGCTTTCTGCCGTAGGGCATTTCCACGGTCACCATGGCGGCACAGGCCTCCAGTCCGACAGCAGTCAATAGTTCCATGGCGCGCTCGTCGAGCCGGTTCAGGCTGCGTTCCGATTTCCAGAAGTGGAAGCTGGTGCCGAGCTTGCGCTGCAAGGCGATGCGAATGTTGTCGAGCACCGTCAGGTGGGGAAACACCGCGCTGATCTGGAAGGAGCGCACGATGCCGCGGCGGGCGATCATCTGTGGCGCCTCACTGGTGATGTCGATGCCGTTGAAACGTATGCTGCCGCGCGTCGGTTCGAGGAACTTGGTCAGCAGGTTGAAGCAGGTGGTCTTGCCGGCGCCGTTGGGGCCGATCAGGGCATGGATCTCGCCGCGGCGGACCTTGAGGTCCACGCCATTGACTGCGACGAAGCCCTTGAACTCCTTGACCAGCCCCGCGGTTTCGAGGATGCAGTCGGCGCTCATTCGATCGCCGCCGCCGATTTCATCTGCTGGCGCAGGACGAACTTCTGGATCTTGCCGGTCGAGGTCTTCGGCACGGTGCCGAAAACCACCTGCTTGGGCACCTTGAAGCGCGCCATGTGGCTGCGGCACCAGTCGACGATCTCCTCTTCGCTCGCGCTGGCGCCGTCCTTGAGTTCGACGAAGGCGCAGGGCACCTCGCCCCACTTGGCGTCGGGCCGCGCCACCACGGCCGTGGTGAGCACCGCAGGGTGCCTGTAGAGCACGTCCTCGACTTCCACCGAGGAAATGTTCTCGCCGCCGGAAATGATGATGTCCTTGCTGCGATCCTTGATCTTGACGTAGCCGTCGGCCTGCATCACGGCGAGATCGCCGGTGTGGAACCAGCCGCCGCGAAAGGCCTCCTCGGTGGCGCTGGGGTTCTTCAGGTAACCCTTCATGGTGATGTTGCCGCGGAAGAAGATCTCGCCCATGGTTTCGCCGTCCCAGGGCACCGGCAGCAGCGTGTCCGGGTCGAGCACGGTGACCGCCTGCTGCATGTGGTAAGGCACGCCCTGGCGGCCGTTGAGTCGCGCCCGCTCTTCCAGCGGCAGACTGTCCCAGCCTTCCTGCTTGGCGCAGACCGCGGCCGGGCCATAAACCTCGGTGAGGCCATAAACGTGGGTCAGCTCAATGCCGATCTTCTCGGCGCCCTCGATGATCGCCGGCGGCGGCGCGGCACCGGCGATCAGGCCGTGCAGCTTCCAGGAGATGCCTTCGCGCAGCGCCGCCGGGGCGTTGATCAGCGTGCCATAGACGATGGGCGCACCGCACAGATGGGTCACCGCGTGGCGGCGGATCAGCTCGAAAATCGCCTGCGGCTCGACGCGGCGCAGGCAGACGTGGGTCCCGGCATTGGCCGCCACGGTCCACGGAAAGCACCAGCCGTTGCAGTGGAACATCGGCAGCGTCCACAGGTATATGGCATGCGGCGGCATGGCCCAGGAAATGATGTTGCTGGCGGCATTGAGATAGGCGCCGCGGTGGTGATAGACCACGCCCTTTGGGTTGCCGGTGGTGCCCGAGGTGTAGTTGATGCAGATCGCATCCCACTCGTCGGTCGGCAGGGCCCAGGCGTAGTCCGCATCGCCGCCGGCCAGGAAGTCCTCGTACTCGATCCCGCCCAGGTGCTTGCCGCCCTCGTAGAGATCGTCCAGTACGTCGATCACAATCGGTGGCGGGCCGTCGAGCAGGGTAAGCGCCTTCTCGATCACGGGCGAAAACTCGGGATCGGTGAGCAGCACCTTCGCCTCGCCGTGGCCGAGCATGAAGGCGATGGCCTCGGCGTCGAGCCGGGTGTTCAGCGTGTTGAGCACGGCGCCGCACATGGGCACCCCGAAATGCGCCTCGACCATCGCCGGCACGTTGGGCAACATCACCGCCACCGTGTCTCCAGCGCCGACTTTCAGCGCCGCCAGAGCGGACGCCAGTCGCCGGCAGCGCGCATAGGTCTCGCACCAAGTGAAGCGGTGCGCGCCGTGGATCACGCTGGCGCGTCGCGGATAGACCAGCGCAGTGCGCTCGATGAAGCTCAGCGGCGACAGCGGCACGTAGTTGGCCGGGTTGCGGGCCAGGCTGGTGGTGTAGGGTTTGCTCATGATCGTCTCCTCGGGACGCAATCATGCGCGGCGATGTTTGCGCCACTGTTGGTCGAATGTATCGAATCGTATCGGCGACGAAACTCCTGCGCCGCGTGCCTACAATTCCGTTATGAGCCCACCGCTGTTCCCGCCCATCGCCGCCACCGATACCGGCGCCCGCCTCGACCTGATGCAGGCCGCGCTGGACAGGGTGAACCAGGGCTTCACCATCATCGATTCCGAATTGCGGCTGGTGGCCTGGAACCGCGGCTTCTTCGAAATGCTGGAGTTCCCGCTCGAGTTCGGTTGCTTCGGCACGCCCTTCGAAACCTTTATGCGCTACAACGCCGAGCGCGGCGAGTACGGGCCGGGCCCGGTCAAGGAACTGGTCGCGGAGCGGGTCAAGGCGGCGCGCGGCTTCGCCCCGCACTACTTCGAGCGCATCCGCCCCAACGGTCGCATCATCGCCGTCAGCGGTGAACCAGTGCCGGGCCGCGGCTTCGTCACGCTCTACACCGACATCACCGAACAACGTAACAGCGAGCGCCTGATCCGCGAGCAGAACAACGAGCTGGAACGCCGCGTCGCCGAACGCACCGAGGCTCTGAGCCGCAGCGAGGAGCGGCTGCGCCTGATCACCGACGCGATCCCGGCGCTGATCGCCTACTTTGACTGCAAGCGCGTCTACCACTTCGCCAACCGCGGCTATGCCGAATGGTTCGGTCGGCGCAAAGAGGACGTGCCCGGCCGCGACATCGAGGAAGTCATCGGCAGCCGACTGGCGGCAGAACTGCGGCCGCATCTCGACGCGGTGCTGGAAGGCCGCGGCGTCAGCTTCGAATACGCGCTGCGGCGCGGCGACGGTAGCCTGCGCCACGCCAGCACCACGCTGGTGCCCGAGTTCGGCCCCGACGGCGAAGTGCGTGGCGCCTACGTGCTCTCGGCCGACGTCACCGAACAGAAGAACACCCAGGCCGCCCTGCTCCAGGCGCGCAAGATGGAGGCCGTGGGCCAGTTGGCCGGTGGCCTCGCGCACGACTTCAACAACATGCTGACGGTGGTGATCGGCAACCTCGCCGCCTTGAAGGAACGCCGCCCCGACGACGCGGCGCTGGCCGATTGCCTCGACCCGGCGCTGGCCGCCGCGCGGCGCGGCGTGGACCTGATCCGTCGCCTGCTCTCCTTTGCCCGCCAGCAGTCGCTGGAACCGCGTCCGGTGGATGTCGACCGCCTGCTCGGCGAACTGCTGCCGCTGCTGCGCCGCTCGCTGCCAGAGAGCATCGTCGTCGACACCGACCTGCCCGAGGCTGCGTTGTTCGCCATGACCGACCCGCACCAGCTCGAAAACGCACTGCTCAACCTCTCCTTCAACGCCCGCGACGCCATGCCGGGGGGCGGCCGGCTCGACATCGTCGTCGGCGCCCGTGCGCTGGCCGGGCCCGAGGCCGCCGACCTCGACTTGGCGCCCGGCGACTACGTCGAAATCGCCGTGCTGGACAGCGGCCAGGGCATGAGCGCGGCCGTGCTGGCGCGCGCGCTGGAACCCTTCTTTACCACCAAGGGCTATGCCGCCGGCAGCGGCCTGGGGTTGTCGATGGTCTATGGCTTCGCCAAGCAATCGGGCGGTGGCCTGCACCTGGTTAGCACGCTGGGCGCAGGCACCGCAGCGCGCCTGCACCTGCCGCGCTGCGCGCCGGCCCCGCAGCCCGAATCCGACGGCATCGGACTGCTGGCCGCCGCCGCCGGGCGCGAGCTGGTGCTGCTGGTCGAGGACGATGCCGAGGTGCGACGCGTGGTGCGCATGCAGCTCATCGGGCTCGGCTATCCGGTGATCGAGGCCGCCAACGGCGTCGAGGCGCTGGCGCTGCTCGACCAGCTCGGGCAGATCGCGCTGGTGCTGAGCGACGTGGTGATGCCCGGTGGTGTCGACGGTCTGAGCCTGGTGCGCGAAGTGCGCGTGCGCCGGCCGGGCGTCGGCGTCCTGCTGATGAGCGGCTATGCTGGCGGCCCCGACGTTGCCAGCGGCGAGGTGCCGCTGCTGGCCAAGCCCTTCTCCAGCCACGAACTGGCGGCGGCACTGGAATCCTGCCGGCCATGAGCGTCCGCGACGAAATCTACATCCTCGAAGACGACCCGCTGGTCGCCGGCACCATCGCCCACGTCCTGGAGGAATACGGCTACGCCACGCACAGGTTCCGCACCGCCGGCGAACTGCTGGCCGCCGTCGCGCGCCAGGCGCCGCAACTGGCCATTGTCGATCTCGGCCTGCCTGATCGCGATGGCATGGACGTGGTGCGCGAACTGCGCCAGAGCGCCGATTGCGGCGTGCTGATCCTGACCGGGCGCGACATCCTTTCCGACCGCGTGCTGGGCCTCGAACTCGGCGCCGACGACTACATGGTCAAGCCCTTCGAGCCGCGCGAACTGGTCGCCCGCATCCGCAGCATCCTGCGCCGCCGCAGCCCGTCCGCCGCGACCGGCAAGGACCGGCGCCTGGCCAGGTTCGGCCCCTGGCGCTACGACCCGGCCAGCTTCACCCTGAGTGACGCCGACGGCACGGAGCAAATCCTCGGCGCGGCGGAAGCGCGCCTGCTGCAATGTTTCCTGGAAAAGCCCAATCGCGTACTGAGCCGCGAGCAACTCGCCAGCAATTCCGAGCTCTCACCGCTCGACCGCAGCATCGACGTGCGCGTCTCGCGCTTGCGCAAACGCCTCGACGACGACACCCCGTCGTCGCGCCTGATCAATACCGTGTATGGCGCGGGCTATGTGCTGACCGCAAGGGTACGCTGGGAAATCGGCTAGGGCGAAAAGCGGCGCGCGGTATTGGGCGCAGAAGTCCTTGCTCGGACCAATGAGAAAGTCGGCGCTGGCGGTACGGCGGTTGTTCGGCCGAAACGGACATCTCTGCCTGGCCAATGCAATGTCCGCTGTTGACCCGTGATATTCACGTTCGATTGGGGCGTGGGTGGAATAGCTGAGTCCTTGGCGCCCAGATACATTGCGTGTTCTGGGCCATTAAAGACCGGCACCCATTCTTTGTCCCCGTCACCACATGGATACCTGAAGTCAGTAGAGGAAACGATAACTTGCCCGTCCTTCTTAGTCACTGGTTGCTTCAGTTCATTAAGGAAGTGTTTCACCCAGCCGACACAGTCGCAAGAACCCGGTCACGCAGGATGCGCCCGTCTTTGGCTGTTGCCTTATCCAGCAAGGATTCGCTGATCATTACAATTGACATAGCTTCTCCAGGACAAAAGCAGGACAAAACTTTGCAGGAATGCGATGTTTTTGACGGACTTTGTTTTGGTCTTTTTTTCCGCTGCCAGCTGTGCGTCGGACACCTCAACGATGCCCACATTGGGCTCGATGGTGCAAGTGGGTTGTTGATTCATAAGGATATTTCATGAAATGTGGCATCGTGGGCTTGCCCAACGTCGGTAAATCGACCCTGTTCAACGCGCTGACCAAGGCGGGCATTGCGGCTGAGAACTACCCCTTTTGCACCATCGAGCCCAATGTGGGCATTGTCGAAGTGCCCGACACCCGGCTCGACGCGCTGTCAGCCATCGTGAATCCGCAAAAGGTGCAACGCGCCATTGTCGAGTTTGTCGATATTGCTGGCCTGGTGGCCGGTGCCAGCACGGGTGAGGGCTTGGGCAACAAGTTTTTGGCGCACATTCGTGAAACCGACGCCATCATCAATGTGGTGCGCTGCTTTGAAGACACCAATGTGATCCATGTGGCCGGCAAGGTCGACCCGATTGACGACATCGAAGTGATCCAGACCGAGTTGTGCCTGGCGGACTTGGCGGCCGTGGAAAAAGCCCTGCACCGTGTCACCAAGCTGGCGCGCTCAGGCGACAAAGAATCTATCAAGCTGGTTGCGATTCTGGAAAAGTGCCAGCTCGCCTTGAACGAAGCCAAACCGGTGCGTACGCTCGATTTCACCAAGGAAGAGTTGCCGCTGCTCAAGCAGTTCTTCCTGATCACCGCCAAGCCGGCCATGTTTGTCGCCAATGTGGCTGAAGACGGCTTTGAGAACAACCCGTTTCTGGACCGTCTGACGGCTTATGCCACGGCCCAGAATGCACCGGTGGTGGCCATTAGCGCCAAGCTGGAAGCCGAAATGGCCGAGATGAGCGACGAAGACCGCCTGATGTTTTTGGAAGAACTCGGCCTGCACGAGCCGGGCTTGAACCGCCTGATTCGTTCGGCCTACAAACTGCTGGGCTTGCAAACTTACTTCACCGCTGGTGTCAAGGAAGTGCGTGCCTGGACCATCCATGTGGGCGACACCGGGCCGCAGGCGGCGGGCGTGATCCACACTGATTTCGAGAAGGGTTACATCCGTGCCCAGACCATTGCCTATGAAGACTTCATTGCCTTCAAGGGTGAGCAGGGCGCCAAGGACGCCGGCAAGATGCGCGCCGAAGGCAAGGACTACGTGGTCAAGGACGGCGACGTGATGAACTTCTTGTTCAGCTCGTGACACCACTGTCTAGCCGCCAAAAGCCCCCATCAACGCGGCCGTCATGGTGATGTAGCGGGCGCATTTGCCGATGGCCATGTAACCCAGGCAAGGCCAAAACGGCAACTTTAGCCAACCTGCCACCGCGCACAGGGGATCGCCCACAATGGGCAGCCAGGTCAGCAGGCAGGCCTTGGGGCCGAGCCGCTCCAGCCAGGCCACCGCGCGCAGGTGGTGTTTTGAGTGCTGGTATTTGTCCACCACCTTGTGCGACGCCAGCCCCATCCACCATGTGACAGCACCGCCCAGTGTGTTGCCAATGGTGGCCACGGCGATGGCCGGCCAGAACAGTGACGGATTGAGTTCCACCAGACCGAACACCACTGGCTCCGACCCCAGGGGCAGCAGGGTGGCCGACACGAACGACACCACAAAAACGCTGCTGAGTCCGAATTTGGGCAGCGCCAGCAGGGTGAGAAGGTGATCGATCCAGAGTTCCATGGGTGTCGCAGTATAGTTTTTGCAGGGTGTCCGCCGACATCGGTGTTTATTTCATTTGCTGAAATTTTGGGCAGCTAGAATCGCGCATCCCCTGACCTATTTTTTGCTTCCAGTGATCCGCTGGTATTTTTCGTTTGCTTTGAACACGTTCGCATGAACATCGGCCCCTACCTGTTGCCCAACACCTGTTTAGTCGCCCCCATGGCGGGGGTGACGGATCGGCCGTTTCGCCAGCTGTGCAAGCGTTTGGGTGCGGGTTACGCGGTGAGCGAGATGGTGACCAGTCGGCCCGATTTGATGCGTTCGCTCAAGACCTCGCAGCGCGCCAACCACGACGGCGAGCCCGGCCCCATTGCCGTGCAGATTGCCGGCACCGATGCGCCCATGATGATGGACGCCGCACGCTACAACATCGACCGGGGTGCCCAGATCATCGACATCAACATGGGCTGTCCGGCCAAAAAAGTGTGCAACAAATGGGCTGGTTCCGCCCTGATGCAGGACGAGGCGCTGACCATTCGCATTGTGTCGGCGGTGGTGCAGGCCTGTGCCCCGCTGGGGGTACCGGTGACCCTCAAGATGCGCACCGGCTGGTGTAACACGGCCAAAAACGCGGTGCAACTGGCACGGGCGGCCGAGTCGGCCGGCGTGCAGATGGTCACCGTGCATGGCCGCACGCGTGAACAGGGTTACCGCGGCCATGCCGAGTACGACACCATTGCGGCGGTGAAGGCCGCGTTGCGTATTCCGGTGGTGGCCAATGGTGACATCGACAGCCCGGAAAAAGCGCGCGCGGTGCTGGCAGTCACCGGTGCCGACGCCGTGATGATCGGTCGCGCCGCGCAGGGGCGGCCCTGGATTTTTCGGGAAATTGTGCATTTTTTAGCCACCGGCGAGCAACTGGCACCGCCGCTGGTGGCAGAAGTCAAGCAACTGCTGCTGGCCCATCTGCAAGACCATTACAGCCTGTATGGTGAATTCATCGGTGTGCTCAGTGCGCGCAAACACATTGGCTGGTACGTGCGGGAACTGCCCGGTGGTGAGGCCTTTCGGACCCATATGAATACCTTGCCAGATTGCCAGACGCAGTGGGCGGCGGTGGCGGAATTTTTTGACGAACTCAATACGCGTATGGATCGCCTGCCCAAGCCAGTGCGTCCGCAGCATGATCACAACCATGAATTGAATAACAAAATGGAGACCTTTCAATGAAACCTTTGCACATTGCAGACTGTGTGCGCAGCAATTTAGAGAATTACCTGACCGATTTAGGCCACAGCGAGCCCAATGGCATGTACGACATGCTGCTGGCGGTGGTAGAGAAACCCTTGCTCGAAGTGGTGATGCAGCGCGCTGACAACAACCAGTCCAAAGCGGCCCAATACCTGGGTCTGAACCGCAACACCCTGCGCAAGAAACTGCTGGAGCACAAGCTCATCGATTAAGCCCCGGCAAGGCGTTTGCCCAACGCAGCCGCACCGATTTCAAACTTAAAACCAAGACCCATGAACGCTTTAATTTCTGTCTCCGACAAAACCGGCATTGTTGAATTTGCCCAGGCCTTGCATGCACTCGGCATCAAGCTGCTGTCCACCGGTGGCACCGCCAAATTGCTGGCTGACCGAGGCCTGCCCGTGACCGAGGTGGCCGAAGTCACCGGTTTCCCCGAGATGCTT
>MESQ01000084.1 GCA_001771065.1 Burkholderiales bacterium RIFOXYD12_FULL_59_19
GAGCGCTGGGCGAGGTTGCGCACTTCGGCGGCCACCACCGCAAAGCCGCGGCCTTTCTCGCCGGCCCGGGCGGCTTCAACGGCGGCGTTCAAGGCCAGAATGTTGGTTTGAAAGGCAATGCCGTCGATCACGCCGATGATGTCAACAATCTTTTTCGACGAGGCGTTGATGGCGCTCATGGTGTCGACCACCTGGGACACCACGCCCCCGCCCTTGACCGCGACTTCCGAGGCGGACACTGCGAGCTGATTGGCCTGGCGCGCGTTGTCGGCGTTTTGCTTGACGGTAGAAGTCAGCTCTTCCATGGACGCTGCGGTTTCTTCGAGCGAGCTGGCTTGCTGTTCGGTGCGCGAAGACAGATCCATATTGCCGCTGGCAATCTCATTGGAGGCATTGGAAATCGTACCGATGCCGGTGCTGACTTGCTGAATGATCTTTTGCAGGCGGCCAACGAAAGTGTTGAAGCCGTTGGTGACGGCGTTGAACTCGTCCGAGTTGCCTTGGGGTAAGCGGCGCGTCAGATCGGCATCCCCCTGGGCAATGTCGTTGAGGGCCACGCCGATCCTTGCCAATGGATTCAGCACCACTGAGCTCAGCACCCGGGACAGCACCAGGATGATGATGATGTCAAGCACCAGGATTTGCAGCACCGCCCAGGTGAGTTCGGTGCGCAGGGTTTTTTGAATATCCGCGTAGGAGACAAACACCGTGGCTATGCCTAGCAGGCTGGGTTTGCCATTGTCAAGATAGACCAGGTCCACGCTTTTGCTGGCATCGGCTGTGGGTGCCGTGGTGGTTGGCGCAATCTTGCCATTGGCATCTTTGGCGCTGCCACCGATGAACTTGTCACCATTGGTGATGGTGATGCCGGATATGAAGCTGGCCGACATTTCGGAGGCCAGCGTCTGTTCAATTTGGGCTTTGTCCACGCCCCACCAGGAACTGGGAAGCACGGCTGCCAGGCGCACCAGTGTGGCCTGGACTTGCTGGTTCTCGGCGGCCTCCAGTGCGTTCTTGGTGCGCACATAGTTCACTGCGCCAAATGCCATCAGCAACAGGGAAATGATGAGAACGAACAAGAAGTTCAGTCGGAATTTGATGCTACTCGTCTTCATGGCGTGTTGTCTTTCTGGCGCGGCGTTGTGTTGTACAGACAACGCTGTCATGCGGCTTGGCCGACTTGACAGCGTCAGCGGGTGCTTATTTGAAATTCTTCACGAGGTCTTTGTACTCGGCCGATTCACGTGCCGTGGCAATGGCATCCCACAGCTTCCTGGCTGCGGCTTCTTCCTTGCCATAGAACTGTTTGGAGAACGCCACAAAGTAGGGTTTTTCCACCAGGACCGGGCTGACACGCTCCACCTTGCCATTGGCCTCAGGGTGGCATCCGGTTTGTCGCCGGTCATGGGGTAGGCCAGAAACTCGGTGCGGTCTGCCGCGTAGCTGATCTTGACCACGCCGTTGATGGCACCCGACTTGACATCATCCAGGCAGCGCTTCCAGGGCAGTCCAACGACTTCGACCTTGCCGCCGTAAATCTTTTCTGCCATTTTCAGCAATGAAGTGGTCAGGCCCACCCGATCCTTGAAGATCCAGGGATAGGAGTCTTCGTTTTCATGATAAATTTTTATCGAGGGCTCTGCTGCCAGGGCGCTGCCTGCAACGATGGACAAGGAAAACGCCGCCAGCGCGAGGGGTTTTCTCTTCATGGTTTAAACCTTTCTTTGATAGATGATGGATGAGGAGATACCAGCGGCACCGGCATCACAAATTCGCGTTTTTTTAACGCGAATACATGAACGGTTAGCAGCCGAGTAGTAAAGGGACAATTGACCATGTCGGGTGGTGTGAGTCAAGCTGCAAGTTTTTCAATCAATCCCATTTCCGCACTGGACATGAGCCGGTCGATATCGACCAGGATCAGCATGCGCTCATCGAGCGTGCCCAGCCCGATCAGGTAACCGGTGTCCATCACCGAGCCCATCTCGGGCGCCGGCTTGATCTGCTCCGGCTTGAGCGTGATCACATCCGAGACGCTGTCCACCACCATGCCCATGACGCGGCTGGCCATGTTCAGGATGATCACGACCGTGAACTGGTCATAGGTCGGCGTTCCCAGCTTGAACTTGATGCGCATGTCGATAATGGGCACGATGATGCCGCGCAGATTCACCACGCCCTTGATGTGCTCGGGCGCATTGGCGATGCGCGTCACCGTGTCATAACCGCGTAGTTCCTGCACCTTCTGGATGTCAATGCCGTACTCTTCCTGGCCCAGCGTGAAGGCCAGGAACTCCAGCGCCCTGGAGACCGCGCCGGGGGAGGTCCCGATGGCAGCCGATGAATTGGGGTTGAAGCTTGTAGCGTGCATGGAGATTCCTTAAAACTCTTCCCAGTCACCGGCCGCACCCGCAACGGCAAGCTGCCTGGGCTGCGGTTGCGACATCTGCGTGCGCGGGGCATCCGCTGCCCTTCTGCGCTGGGGTGCAGCCGCGTGGCTGACCTTGTTCTGATTGTGCCTGAACAAGCTGACCACCTCGGACAGCCCGCTGGCCTGCTCTTGCAGCGACGAGGCGGCGGCGGCAGCTTCTTCGACCAGCGCAGCGTTTTGCTGGGTGACCTGGTCCATCTGCGTGATCGCCTGGTTGATCTGCTCGATGCCCGAGGTCTGCTCCTGGCTGGCCGCCGTGATCTCGGCCATGATGTCGGTCACGCGCTTGACGCTGCTGACGATCTCTTCCATCGTCTTGCCCGCTTCTGCCACCTGGCTACTGCCTTCCTCGACCTTGTCCACCGAGTCGCCAATCAGTGTCTTGATCTCCTTGGCGGCAGCGGCCGAGC
>MESQ01000085.1 GCA_001771065.1 Burkholderiales bacterium RIFOXYD12_FULL_59_19
TGGAGGCGCGACCCAGAGTCGAACTGGGCTAGACGGATTTGCAATCCGTTGCATAACCGATTTGCTATCGCGCCAGTCTTTGTAAAAAAGGGAAGCAGTGCTTCCCTTTTTTAATAAACTGGAGCGGGAAAAGAGACTCGAACTCTCGACCTATACCTTGGCAAGGTATCGCTCTACCAACTGAGCTATTCCCGCATGTAGTGCTAACTTTGGTCAGCACCAAGTAAAAAAACTTGGAGCGGGAAAAGAGACTCGAACTCTCGACCTATACCTTGGCAAGGTATCGCTCTACCAACTGAGCTATTCCCGCATTACAAGCCCTAGATTATAAGGGAATTTTCAGCCCTTTGCCTCTAGAGAAGTCATTTTTCTTAATGTTTTACCGTGGTAGCTGATGCCGGCGCAGCCAAAGCAATTTCTGCTGAAGCTGTGACGACGGGCGCCTCTTCGGGCAAGGCCGTTGGCATGCGCTCCAGCGCAATTTCAAGCACCTTGTCGATCCAGCGCACCGGTACAATTTCGAGCCCGTTCTTGACGTTCTCCGGAATTTCCTGCAGATCCTTGGCGTTGTCTTCAGGAATCAACACGATCTTGATGCCACCGCGCAGGGCGGCGAGCAGTTTTTCTTTCAGGCCACCGATGGCTGTGACCTCGCCACGCAAGGTGATTTCTCCGGTCATGGCAACACCGCAGCGCACCGGAATACCCGTCATGGCCGACACAAACGCGGTGGTCATGGCGGCGCCAGCACTGGGACCGTCTTTGGGCGTGGCGCCATCCGGTACGTGGATGTGAATGTCTTTTTTCTCGAAGAATTCATCCTTGATGCCCAGGCGGTGCGAACGGCTGCGCACCACCGTGCGCGCGGCCTCGACCGATTCCTTCATCACATCACCCAACGAACCCGTTCGGGTAATGACACCCTTGCCGGGCACCATGGCTGCCTCAATGGTGAGCAAGTCGCCGCCCACCTCGGTCCAGGCCAAACCCACCACCTGGCCCACCTGGTTCATTTTTTCGGCACGGCCGTAGTCAAACTTGCGTACCCCCAAAAACTCGCTCAAATTGGCAGAAGTGACCACCACCTGGGCAATCATTTGTTTCAGCTGCAAACCTTTAACCACTTTGCGGCAGATTTTTGAAATTTCACGCTCCAGCGAACGCACCCCGGCTTCACGGGTGTAGTAACGCACGATGTCGCGCACCGCATCTTCAGTGACCTGCAGTTCGGCTTCTTTGACACCGTTGTTACCTAGCTGCTTGGGCAACAGATAACGCAGTGCAATATTGGTTTTTTCGTCTTCGGTGTAGCCCGACAGGCGTATCACTTCCATCCGGTCCAGCAGCGCTGGTGGAATGTTCATGGAATTGGAAGTGGCCACAAACATCACATCGCTCAGATCAAAGTCGACCTCCACGTAATGGTCGGCAAACTTGTGGTTTTGCTCCGGGTCGAGCACTTCCAGCAAAGCGCTGGACGGGTCACCGCGGAAATCAGTACCCAATTTGTCGATCTCGTCGAGCAAAAACAAGGGGTTGCGGGTGCCAACCTTGGTCAGGCTTTGCAATACTTTGCCCGGCATGGCACCAATATAGGTGCGGCGGTGACCCCGGATCTCGGCCTCGTCACGCATGCCACCCAAGGCCATACGCACATACTTGCGTCCGGTGGCCTTGGCAATCGATTGGCCCAACGAGGTTTTACCCACACCGGGTGGCCCCACCAGGCACAAAATGGGCGCCTTCACCTTGTCTACGCGCTGCTGCACCGCAAGGTATTCCAGAATGCGGTCCTTGACCTTGTCCAGGCCGTAATGGTCTTCGTTAAGCACGGACTCGGCGTTCGCCAGGTCGTGTTTGATCTTGGTCTTGCCAGCCCAAGGCAGACCGGTGAGCACGTCAATGTAGTTGCGGATGACCGTGGCTTCAGCTGACATGGGCGACATCAATTTGAGTTTTTTGAGTTCACCCTGCACTTTTTTCAAGGCATCCCTGGGCATTTTGGCGGCCTTGATCTTTTTTTCGATCTCGTCAATGTCCGCGCCGTCTTCGCCATCGCCCAGTTCCTTCTGGATCGCCTTGACCTGCTCGTTCAAGTAAAAATCGCGCTGATTTTTTTCCATTTGCCGTTTCACGCGGCCGCGGATTTTTTTGTCCACATTGAGAATGTCAACCTCATGGTCAATCTGCGCAAACAGGTTTTCCAGGCGATCACGCACGTTGGCCAGATCCAGCACCGCTTGTTTGCTCTCCAGCTTGAGCGGTAAATGCGCCGCAATGGTGTCAGCCAGGCGCCCGGGGTCGTCAATGCTGGTGATGGAGGTCAGTATCTCCGGCGGAATTTTCTTGTTGAGTTTGACGTATTGGTCAAACTGCTGCATCACAGCGCGACGCAGGGCTTCAATCTCGCTGAGCTGGGTTTTACTTTTGGCCTGCGGCTCGGCACTCACATTGACCGGGGTCACGGTGGCCACAAAATGCTGTTCGCCGTCTTCAATGTGGTTCACAAGGGCACGCTGTTGCCCTTCTACCAGCACCTTGACCGTGCCGTCGGGCAGCTTGAGCATTTGCAAAATGGTCGCAATACAACCCATGTCAAACATGTCAGAGACCACCGGATCGTCTTTGGCCGCTGCTTTTTGCGCCACCAGCATGATGCGCCGCTCGGCCCCCATGGCCGCTTCAAGCGCCTTGATGCTCTTGGGACGTCCCACAAACAAGGGGATCACCATGTGCGGAAACACCACCACATCGCGCAAAGGCAACAAGGGAAAATCGACAGGAATAGCGGGCAGAAATGGATGACCAGACATAAAAGGTCCTTTAGTTACCGATATGACAATAAATGAAGCCCATCGGACAATTCAATCACGCTTTTTTGGCAAGTTCACGGTACACCAGCAAAGGTGGTTTGTTCTCTTCGATCGTTGACTCGTCCAAAACCACTTTTTCGACGTTGGACGCATTGGGCAAATCGAACATGGTGTCGATCAGCGCCAATTCAAGGATCGAGCGCAAGCCGCGCGCACCTGTTTTTCGGGCCAGCGCTTTTTTGGCGATGGCTTTGAGTGCGGTCGGTCGTATCTCGAGTTCAACCCCCTCCATGGCCAGCAGTTTGCTGTACTGCTTGACCAGCGCATTTTTAGGCTCGGTGAGAATTTGCACAAGGGTTTCTTCGCTCAGTTCCCCCAGCGTGGCCACCACCGGCATACGACCGACCAGCTCGGGGATCAGGCCAAATTTGATCAGGTCTTCGGGCTCAACCCCCTTGAACACTTCGGTCAAATTACGGTTTTGTTTGCTCTTGACGGTCGCGCCAAAACCCATGCCCGACGATTCTGTGCGGTCTTCAATGACCTTTTCCAGGCCCGAAAAAGCACCGCCGCAGATGAACAAAATGTTGGTGGTGTCGACCTGCACAAAATCCTGATTCGGGTGCTTGCGCCCGCCTTGCGGAGGCACGCTGGCCATGGTGCCTTCGATCAGTTTGAGCAGCGCCTGCTGAACACCTTCACCCGACACGTCGCGGGTAATGGACGGGTTGTCCGATTTGCGGGTAATTTTGTCGATCTCGTCAATGTAGACAATACCGCGTTGCGCCCGCTCTACCTCGTAGTTGCAGCTTTGCAGCAACTTGAGGACGATATTTTCCACGTCTTCACCCACATAACCCGCTTCGGTCAGGGTGGTGGCATCGGCCATGACAAACGGCACATTGAGCATACGTGCCATGGTTTGCGCCAGCAGCGTTTTGCCCGAGCCGGTGGGACCAATCAGCAAAATATTGCTTTTGGACAGCTCAACATCGTCTTTGGCAGATTTTTCCTGGTGCCGCAGCCGCTTGTAATGGTTGTAAACCGCCACCGCCAAAATACGCTTGGCGGCCTCCTGACCAATCACATAATTGTCGAGGTTGGCCTTGATGTCAGCGGGGGTAGGCAAATCTGATTTTTCAGGAGTCTCGGTGGTCGCGGGCAATTCGTCACGAATGATCTCGTTGCACAACTCAATACACTCGTCGCACACAAACACGGACGGACCTGCAATGAGTTTTTTGACCTCATGCTGACTTTTGCCGCAAAAAGAGCAATACAGGGTTTTTTCGCCAGAAGCGCCTTTGGCCATAACAATCAAACCCTCTTGGAAATAACCTGGTCAATCAGACCATATTCTTTGGTTTCTTGCGCCGACATGTAATAGTCACGCTCGGTGTCGCGCTCAATGCGCTCCAACGGCTGGCCGGTGCATTCGGCCAGAATTTTATTGAGCTGTTCGCGCGTTTTTAAAATCTCGCGTGCCTGGATCTCGATTTCAGTGGCCTGCCCCTGGCTGCCGCCCGAGGGCTGGTGAATCATGATTTTGGAATTGGGCAAGGAAAAGCGCTTGCCCTTGGCCCCTGCGGCCAGCAAAAAAGCGCCCATGCTGGCAGCCATGCCGGTGCACAGCGTCGACACTTCGGGCTTGATGAAGTTCATGGTGTCATAAATCGCCATACCGGCGCTGACCGATCCGCCGGGTGAATTGATGTAGAACGAAATGTCCTTGTCGGGGTTTTCGCTCTCCAGAAACAACAACTGCGCCACCACCAGATTGGCCACGTAGTCATTCACCGGTCCGACCAGGAAAATCACACGCTCTTTGAGCAAACGGGAATAGATGTCATACGACCGCTCGCCCCGGCCAGACTGCTCAATCACCATGGGCACCATGCCCAGACCCTGTGTATCCATTGCACTCATCTCAAACTTCATCATGACTCCAAAAATTTGATGCTACTGTAGCCAAAAAACATACTCTACAAGCAAATGGGGCTTGAATGCCAGACTTAAAGCCCGGCACAAGCCCCATGCCACCCTTTAAAACGTCAAGTTGTTCAGTTTTGTGCCATCAAATCGTCAAAGCTGACTGCTTTCTCGCTCACCTTGGCTTTTGACAACACAAAATCGGTCACATTATTTTCGAGCACGATGGCTTCCACTTCGGCCAGACGCGTGTTGTCACTCAAATACCAGCGCTCGACCTCAGCAGGCTTTTCGTAGCTGGCAGCCAGCTCCTGAATGTGTGCCTTGAGCTGGTCCATGGTGGCCTGCAAACTATTGGCACGCACCAGCTCGGCAACCACCAGGCCCAGACGCACGCGGCGCTCGGCTTGCGGACGGAACACGTCTTCCGGAATGGTTACCTTGTCGGCGTCCTTGATACCGCGCTGCTTTAGGTCGGCGCGCGCCCCTTCAAGCAAACGCTGCATTTCGGCCTGCACACTGGCGTTGGGCAAATCAAGCTCGGCGCTGGCCACCAGCGCATCCATCACCGCGGTCTTGTTGCGCGCCAGCAGACGAAACTTGACTTCACGGTCCAGGTTTTTCTTGATGTCGGCACGCAGGCCCTCAACAGATGCATCTTCAATGCCCAGGGACTTGGCCAGTGCTTCATTGACCTCAGGCAAATGCGCGGCCTCAATTTTCTTGACGGTGACCATGAAATCTGCTGTCTTGCCGGCCACGTCCTTGCCATGGTAGTCGGCCGGGAAAGCCAACGGGAAAGTTTTGCTCTCACCGGTTTTCATGCCACGTGAGGCTTCTTCAAACTCCTTGAGCATCTGACCGTCGCCCAAAATGAACTGGAAGTTTTCAGCCTTGCCACCCTCAAAGGTCTCACCATCAATCTTGCCTTCAAAGTCCACCGTGAGGCGGTCACCGTCTTCGGCTGCTGCATCCTGTGGACGCTGCGAAAAGGTACGGCGCTGCTTGCGCAGGATGTCAAGCGTCTTGTCGATGGCTGCATCCGACACCTCGGTCGTAACTTTCTCGACTTCTGCTACCGTCAGGTCACCCATCTTGACTTCAGGGTAGACCTCAAAGACGGCCTCAAACGTCAACGCACCTTCAGGGGCGCCGTCTTTTTCACTGATTTTGGGCTGCCCAGCCACGCGCAGCTTGGCTTCGTTGGCGGCATTGGCAAAGGCCTCGCCCACCTTGTCGTTCATGACTTCGTACTGCACGTTATAGCCATAACGCTGCGCCACCACATTCATTGGCACTTTGCCCGGACGAAAACCGTCCATTTTCACGGTACGCGCCAGCTTTTTCAGACGAGCCGTCACTTCAGATTGAATCAACGCAACAGGCATGCTCAACAGCATTTTGCGCTCTAACTTTTCAAGGGTTTCAACAACGACTGCCATGGTGTTACTCCAAATTACACAAAATAAAAGACAGTGCACTGCTGCAATACAGCAGCGCCCTGTCAAGCAAATTCTCTTCTCTTCATGGTGCGCGGGGCGGGACTCGAACCCGCACACTGTTGCCAGCGTCAGGACCTAAACCTGGTGCGTCTACCAATTTCGCCACCCGCGCAAACTAGATGGAGCGGTCATTACAACCGCTCCCTGAATAGGTCAACTGAATATTTTAACCCGCTCAGACTTGATAACTGGTCAATCCGTGTGCGATTCAAATTGATGTGTTGCTCAACGACCTTGAGGCATGGTGATTGGGTCATGTGACCAGGCTTTGGAGCACATGACCCAGTCGCCGTGCCGTGCGTAAATTCCGCCTGTCAATACCCGCCAGCAGCAGGAGCCAACCCCACTTAAAAGTTGTTACGTTGCGCATGGTGATGTGTCCGTAATTTTGGGGAACTGTGCTTGCCCATTTTAATGACCAATAGGTTATTAAAATGGGTCGCGATCAAACCCTACAATCAGCGCCGCTATGTCAGACCAGACCCCCATCGACCAAATTTCCGAACGGGTTGAACGCCTGTTGCTGCGTTACCAGGAGCTTAAACGCACCAACACCCTGCTCTATCAGGAAATTGCGACGCTGTCGCAAGAGCGTGACTCGCTCAAGTCGCGCCTGAGCGCCGCACGGGCCCGCGTGGACGCCTTGCTGGCGCGCCTGCCCGACCCCTCCGCCCCCCCGGGCGCACCACTTCAGCCTGCCAGAGGTACCGAATGAAGCAGCTTGAGGTACAGATCATGGGGCAGAGCTACTTGTTGGGCTGCCCCGAGGGCGGCGAGGCGCGTTTGCGCCAGGTGGCCAGTCGGGTGGATGAAGCCATGTGCAAAATCCGGGAGGCTGGCAAAGTGCGCTCGCGCGACCGCATTGCGGTGCTGGCAGCCTTGAACCTGGCGTTTGACACCCCCGAGCCGGTCGCCGCTCCAACGCCCGACCTACTGACTTTTGCAGCACTTCCTACTGACGAATCCAACAAATTCAAACAGCTGCTGCAGCGCCTGGACGCAGCCCTGACCAGCGATGACCAACTGCTCTGAGCCGCCAGCCGGGACTTGAGGGCTCAGTCCTTGAACTCTGGGGCGCGTTTGCCCATGCTGACCATCATGGCTTCCTGCAAATCATTGCTCAGCAGCATGGCGGCGTTCCAGGTGGCTACGTAGTTCAGCCCGTCGGCGACCGTGTGGTCGCGGGCATAGGTGATCATCTCCTTGACGCCGCGCACGGCCAAAGGTGATTTGGCAGCAATGCCCAATGCCATCTCGCGCACCCCGGCCTGCAGTGCCTCACGCGTGGCATACACGCGGTTGACCAAGCGCATTTGCAGCGCTTCATCAGCGCCAAATTTGCGCGCAGTGTAGGCCAGTTCACGTGCCATGCCTTCGCCAATGAGCCTGGGCAAGCGTTGCAGCGTGCCCACGTCGGCGGTCATGCCGAGGTCAATTTCCTTGATGCTGAACGTGGCGTCGGCCGTGCAGTACCGCATGTCGGCGCAGCAAATCAGGTCAATGCCCCCCCCAATACAGGCGCCATGAATGGCCGCCAGCACCGGCTTGCGGCAGCGCTCCAGGCTGCTCAGGGTGTCTTGCAGGTCAAGGATGACCTGGCGCAGGTTTTCGCGGGTGCGCGCCTCGCAGTCATTCTGAATTTGGTCACCCATGCCCATCATCATCTGCAGGTCGATGCCCGAGGTAAAGAGCTTGCCTTCACCCTCCAAAATAGCCACCCGTGCCTCGGCATTGGCATCGACCCACTTGAACGCCTGGCGAATTTCGTGCCACATGGTCAGGTTCATGGCGTTGGCCTTGTCAGGGCGATTCAGGCGGACGGTGGCAACATGCCCGGACAGGCTGACAGTGAGGGTGTCAAAACGCGTGGCGTTGTCTTGTTGCGTTTTGTCTGCGGCGGGCGCTGCAGCCGCAGCCGGCGACTTGGGCGCAGCCGCCAGGGCCACAGCCAGCTCCAGGCCTTGTTTGATGGCGCGTTTGGCGTCAAGCTCTTCGGCCTTGTCGGCCCCACCGATCAGGTGCACCGGCACGCCGGCAGCCAGCAAACCGGCTTGTAATTCACGCTGCGGCTCCTGCCCGGCGCAAATGATCACGTTGTCCACCGGCAGCGTGATGTCTTGCTCGCCCACGGTGATGTGCAGGCCGGCGTCGTCAATGCGGCGGTAGGACACACCTGCCAGCATCTCGACCTGCCGGTTCTTGAGCGAGGCGCGGTGGATCCAGCCGGTGGTTTTGCCCAGACCGTCGCCCACTTTGCTGGCCTTGCGCTGCAGCAGATACAGCTTGCGCACCGGCGACTCAAGGTGGACCGGCGCCAAGCCGCCGCGCGTGCTGTAGCTGCGATCCACACCCCATTCGGCAAAAAATTTGGCCGCATCAAGGCTCGGACTGGTCCCGCTGTGCAGCAAATACTCGGCGGTGTCAAAGCCAATGCCGCCGGCGCCAATCAAGGCCACGCGCTGGCCGACCGGCTTTTTGTCGCGTAGCACGTCGAGATAACCAAGCACCTTGGGGTGACTGATGCCTTCAATGGGAGGTGTGCGCGGGGTCACGCCGGTGGCCAGCACCACCTGCTGGAATCCAGCAGCCACCAGGTCCAGGGCACTGACACGGGTATTGAGCTGGAGCTTGACCCCGGCAAGTTCAATTTGTTTGTCAAAGTAGCGCAGAGTCTCAAAAAACTCCTCCTTGCCCGGCACCTGTTTGGCGATGTTGAACTGGCCGCCAAGCTCGGCAGCAGCATCAAACAAGGTCACGTCAAAGCCGCACTGGGCGGCAGCCGTGGCAAAGCTCAAACCGGCCGGGCCGGCGCCCACCACGGCCAGGCGCTCACGCGTGGCTGTGGGCGTGATGTTGATCAGGGTTTCATGGCAGGCGCGCGGGTTCACCAGGCAACTGGTCACCTTGCCGGCAAAGGTGTGGTCCAGGCAGGCCTGGTTGCAACCGATGCAGGTGTTGATCTGGTCGGCCTGGCCAGCGGCAGCTTTTTGCATGAACAGCGGATCAGCCAGAAACGGCCGCGCCATCGAAACCATGTCGCACAAACCGTCCGCCAACAGTTGCTCGGCCACCTCGGGCGTATTGATGCGGTTGGTCGCCACCAGAGGAATGCCCACCTTGCCCTTGAGCTGCTGCGTAACCCAGGCCCAGGCGGCGCGCGGCACCTTGGTGGCAATGGTCGGAATACGCGCTTCGTGCCAGCCAATGCCGGTGTTGATGATGGTGGCACCTGCAGCTTCAATCGCCTGGGCCAGCGTGATGACTTCATCCAGCGTGGAACCGCCTTCGACCAGGTCGAGCATCGACAGGCGGTAAATGATGATGAAATTGGTGCCCACTTTTTCGCGCGTGCGGCGCACGATTTCCACCGGGAAGCGAATGCGATTGGCGTAGCTGCCACCCCATTCGTCGTCGCGCTGGTTGGTGCGCGCGGCAATAAATTCATTGAGCAAATAACCCTCGGAGCCCATGATCTCGACCCCGTCATAACCCGCCCCTTGTGCCAGCGCGGCGCAGCGCACAAAATCGTCAATCGTCTGGTGTACCTCTTCGGTGCTCAAAGCGCGGGGTTTCATGGGATTGATGGGGGCTTGCAGACTGCTTGGGGCCACCAGATCCTGATGGTAGGCGTAGCGGCCAAAGTGCAGGATTTGCATGGCAATCTTGCCGCCGGCCTGGTGCACGGCCTGGGTCACCGGCTTGTGTTTTTCTGCCTCTGCCTCAGAAGTCAGGCGTGCGCCGCCAGGCATCGGGCGACCGCGGTCGTTGGGTGCAATGCCGCCGGAGACGATCAGGCCCACGCCGGCGCGCGCGCGTTCGGCATAAAACACGGCCATGCGGGCAAAGCCGTCTTTGGCTTCTTCAAGTCCGACATGCATTGAGCCCATGATGACGCGGTTAGGCAGCGTGATGAAACCCAAATCCAAAGGCTCGAACAAGTGGGGGTAAGTGACCATGAAACTTCCTGTAAAAAGGCTTGTGATGTGGAAAGCCTGTATTTAAACCGGGCCAAGCCCAGGCAAAAAAACAAAATTGCTATGCTTAAATGAGCTTCAAGTCAATTGACAGATTAGCTTGAAGGGCCAAAACCTGACTAGAAATCAAACTCTAAAAAAACGGGCGACCAGCACCACCGTCAGCCCCAGCACCCAGGCCGCCAGCCACAGCAGACGCACCCGGTTCACTTCCACCCGCTTGATGAGCTGCGTGTTTTGCTGCGCCAGCGATTGAATCAACTCGCTGGACGCCAGCATTTGCTGATGCAGGTCGGCCACCGCCACCTGCAATTCAGCCACCTGGATCTGCAAGGCCGCAACGGCGGGCGACTCAGCGCGCAAGACCTCCGGCACAGGCGGCGCAGAGCTTGTCACCACCGGCCGTTTACCCACGGTTTGCCATAATTTTTTGGCCCCACTGGCCACCTTGGGCGCGTTTTCAATCACGTCACCCCAGGGCACCATTTTCAACACTGTCAACCAGCCAATCGCCATGGATATTCTCCTGCAAAATGGGGATAAGCCTAACCCAAACCACAATCCCGGATAATCGGTGTTCCTGATCGTGCCTGTTCCGGCTTTGCTGTGCCAGGGTCGACGGTCCTATTTTTCACACCCACCGATTTGAATCATTGCATGACACAGTCCAATCCTGTCGCTATTTCCCCCGTTGAAGACATCGTAGCCGACCTCCACCTAGGCCGCATGGTGATTCTGGTCGACGAAGAAGACCGCGAAAACGAAGGCGACCTGGTGATGGCCGCTGAACACGTCACGGCCGAGGCGGTCAACTTCATGGCCCGGTTTGGCCGTGGTCTAATTTGTCTGACACTCACCCGTGAACGCTGCGAGCGGCTGCAACTGCCACCCATGACAGCGCGCAATGGCGACAAAAAAGGCACAGCCTTTACCGTTTCGATTGAAGCCGCCGAAGGCGTGACCACCGGCATTTCGGCTGCCGACCGGGCGCAAACCATCCGGGTGGCGGTAGCCAAGGCCGCCAAGCCAGACGACTTGGTACAACCAGGGCACATTTTTCCGCTGCAAGCCGTGGAAGGTGGGGTTCTGATGCGTGCCGGCCACACTGAGGCGGGCTGTGATCTGGCCGCCATGGCAGGCTGCACGCCAGCCGCCGTGATCTGCGAGATCATGAAAGACGACGGCACCATGGCACGCCTGCCCGACCTGCAATTATTTGCTGCCGAGCATGGGCTCAAAATTGGCACCATCGCCGACTTGATTCACCACCGCAGCCGCACCGAGTCTTTGGTGGAGCGCTTGAGTTCGCGCCCACTCAAAACCGCCTTTGGTGAATTTACCGCCCACGCCTTCAAGGACAAGACCGCACAGGGCGTGCACCTTGCGCTGGTCAAGGGCCAGTGGGGCGCCGACGACGCCGTGCTGGCGCGCGTACACGAACCGCTGTCGGTGCTGGACGCGCTGGAAGTCGGCCGCGCCATGCACTCCTGGAGCCTGGACGCCAGCCTGGCGCGCGTAGCTACCGAGGGCAAGGGCGTGGTGGTGTTTTTGAACTGCGGTGAAAGCCCTGACCAACTGCTAGCCCAATTTGATGGCACGGCGCGCGCCAGCCACGGCCCCGAGCGTGGCCGCATGGACTTGCGCACCTACGGTATTGGTGCCCAGATACTGCGCGAATGCGGCATCCACAAAATGAACTTGATGGGCAACCCCCGGCGCATGCCCAGCATGACCGGCTATGGCCTCGAAATTGTGGGCTACGTCACAGCCTGAAGCCCCTCCACAGAACAGGAAATCCATCATGCTGATTGCAGACCAGGGCACGCTTGCTGCCACCGACCCCCGCTTGAACGGGAAGAAGCTCACCATTGGCATCGTTCAGGCGCGCTTCAATGCCGACATCACCAACGCCCTGGCGCAGGCCTGCAAGACCGAACTGCTGGCTTTGGGCGTGGAAGAAAAAAACATCACCCTGGTGCAGGTCCCGGGTGCGCTGGAAGTACCGGTAGCGCTGCAGGCCCTGGCAGAACAGCTCAAATACCACGCGCTGGTGGCTCTGGGTTGCATCATTCGCGGTGAAACCTACCACTTTGAACTGGTGGCCAACGAATCAGGCGCCAGCGTCAGCCGAATTGCGCTGGACTACCAGATCCCAATTGCCAATGCCATCCTGAC
Source organism: Burkholderiales bacterium RIFOXYD12_FULL_59_19 (assembly GCA_001771065.1). GTDB lineage: Bacteria > Pseudomonadota > Gammaproteobacteria > Burkholderiales > Burkholderiaceae_C > Rhodoferax. The sequence goes on from MESQ01000085.1 coordinate 12,394, forward strand.
CACAGAAAACATGGCCCAAGCTGTGGTCCGGCAAACCGACAAGGGCCGCGATGCGGCCCGTGTTGCGGTTGAGATGGCCAACTTAATGGAAGAAATTGAATGAGCGAATCCAGCCACCCCAGCCCCTCCACCCGGCCGCCGCGCCAGTCGCGCAAAGGCCTGACCAGCACCGGCGTGCGCAAGGCGGCCAGCAAGTCTGACCGATCACGCTCGCGCGAATTTGCGCTGCAGGCGCTGTACCAGGTGCTGGTAGGCAAAAACGACGTGGCAGCGGTAGACGCCTTTACCCGCGATCTGGCGGGCTTCAGCAAAGCCGACAGCGTCCATTTTGACGCCCTGCTGCACGGCTGCGCGGAGCAGGCGGCGCTGCTGGATGCGCTGATCCTGCCGCTGCTGGACCGCAAGCTGGCTGAGATTTCTCCGGTCGAGCATGCGGTGCTGTGGATTGGCGCTTATGAGCTGCAGCACTGCCTGGACGTGCCGTGGCGTGTGGCCCTGAACGAATGCGTGGAGCTGGCCAAGGAGTTCGGCGGCACCGATGGCCACAAATATGTCAATGGTGTGCTCAACGGCCTGGCCCGGCAATTGCGCCAGGCCGAGGTGGCCGCCGACCCAGGCGCACGCTGACACGCAGTACTAGCCATGCAAATTTCCCGGCGTGCCCAGCGCATTGAACCGTTTTATGTGATGGAGGTGGCCAAGGCCGCCGCCGCCATGGCGGCGCAGGTGGCGCAGTCCGACGCACCCATGGTGTTTTTGAACATCGGTGAGCCCGACTTCACCGCACCGCTGCTGGTGCAGGAGGCCGCCGCCCGCGCCATCCGTGACGGCTTGACGCAATACACCCCGGCCACCGGCCTGCCCGCACTGCGCGAACGCATCAGCCACTGGTATGGCAGCCGGTTTGGTTTGTCGGTGCCGGCTGGCCGCATTGTGGTCACAGCGGGCGCTTCGGCCGCCCTGCAACTGGCGTGCCTGGCCCTGATTGATGCGGGCGACGAGGTGCTGATGCCCGACCCCAGCTACCCCTGCAACCGGCATTTCGTCTCTGCCGCAGATGGCACGGCGGTGCTGATCCCGACCACCGCGGCAGAACGTTTTCAGCTCAGCGCCGACAAGGTGCAAGCGGCCTGGAACGAAAAAACCCGAGGTGTGTTGCTGGCGTCACCCTCCAACCCCACCGGTACCTCGATTGCGCCCGATGAACTGCGCCGCATCCATGCGGTGGTGCAGGCCCGGGGCGGCATCACCCTGGTGGACGAGATTTACCTGGGTTTGAGCCATGACGCCCAATACGGTCACAGCGCCTTGGCCCTGGACGACCAGATCATCAGCATCAACAGCTTCAGCAAATACTTCAACATGACGGGCTGGCGTCTGGGCTGGATGGTGGTGCCAGAGCTTTTAGTGCCAGTGATTGAGCGGCTGGCGCAAAACCTGTTCATTTGTCCCAGCACCGTTGCGCAACACGCAGCACTGGCTTGTTTTGAGGCCCCCAGCCTGGCCGAGTACGAACACCGCCGGGCTGAGTTCAAAGCGCGGCGCGACTACTTTATTCCGGCACTCAACGCCCTCGGGCTGACCGTGCCGGTGCGACCTGACGGCGCTTTTTATGCCTGGGCTGATTGTTCTGACGCATGCGAAAAATTGGGTATCAAAGACAGCTGGGCGCTGGCCTTTGCGCTGATGCAGCGCGCCCATGTGGCGGTCACCCCGGGGCGGGATTTTGGCCAGGCCGAGACCGGGCATTTCATCCGTTTTTCTACCGCCAACGCGATGCCGCAATTACATACGGCGATCAACCGACTCAGGATTTTTCTGGCATGAGCACACCCAGCCCCACGACTGAAACCTTCAGCTGGCCGGTACGGGTGTACTGGGAAGACACCGACGCCGGCGGCATTGTTTTTTATGCCAACTACCTGAAATTTTTTGAACGTTCGCGCACCGAATGGCTGCGCGTCCGAGGCATCAGCCAGCAAACTCTCAAAGAGGCTACCGGGGGCATGTTTGTGGTGGGCGAGGCGCAGCTGCGCTTTCTCAAAAGCGCCCGGCTCGACGATGAACTTCTGGTTACAACTTCGCTGCTGGATGCGGGCCGTGCTTCCATGACAATCCACCAGCAGGCCCTATTGTCCACGCCCGCTGGCACACTGCTGCTGTGCGAGGCGACCATTCGCGCGGGCTGGGTTGATGCCAGCACGCTTAAACCTGCAAGAATTCCACCCCACATCCTCAATACCCTGCTATGAACCAAGACCTTTCCATATTTCAACTGGTGCTCAATGCCAGCCTGGTAGTGCAAGGGGTGATGCTGCTGCTGATCAGCGTCTCGATCGCCAGTTGGGCTGCCATTTTTCGCAAACTGTTTTCACTGGGCAAGGTCAAACAGCTCAATGATGTGTTTGAGCGCGAGTTTTGGTCGGGCAGCAGCCTGAACGACCTGTTTGCCGCGGCCGCCCAGAACGCCCGCAACGGTGGCCCGATGGAACGCATCTTTGCCAGCGGCATGCGTGAATACCAAAAACTACGCGAACGCCATATCACCGACGCCGGCACCTTGATGGACGGCGCCCGGCGTGCCATGCGGGCCAGTTTTCAGCGCGAAATGGACGTGGTGGAAACACATTTGTCGTTTCTGGCCTCGGTCGGATCGGTGTCGCCCTATGTCGGCTTGTTTGGCACGGTGTGGGGCATCATGCACGCCTTTACCGGCCTGGCCGCGCTGACGCAGGTAACCCTGGCCACCGTCGCGCCGGGCATTGCCGAGGCGCTGGTGGCTACTGCCATCGGCCTGTTTGCCGCGATTCCGGCGGTGGTGGCCTACAACCGCTTTGCCCGCGACATTGACCGCATTGCGATCCGGCTGGAAACCTTCATTGAAGAGTTTTCCAATATTTTGCAGCGCAATGTAGGCGCGCAATCGGCCTCGGGGCACTAGTTACTGCCACTCGGAAATGGAGGAACAAGATGAAAACGATGGATTTTTCTGACTGGCTAGGCGAGAGAAGGCGACATAGCCGTAGCTATGGCAACGACGAACAACGACGTCAGACAGGAAAAGACGCGTTTTCATGTTCCTGCATTTCTGAGTGGCGGTACTAACCATGGCCGCCGTTGTGAGCCGCGGCCGGGGCCGCCGCACCATCAATGAAATCAACATGGTGCCTTTTATTGACGTGATGTTGGTGCTGTTGATCATTTTTATGGTGACGGCGCCGCTGATCGCGCCCAGCATGATCAACCTACCCAGCGTCGGCAAGGCTGCCAGCCAGCCCGACCAGGTGATCCAGATCGTGATTGGCAAAGACGAAGCGCTGCAACTCAAGCTCAAGGACAAGACCACCAAGGTCTTGCTGCAGGACATCAGCCAAGCCGTGCAACTGGCCCAGGGCAACGTGATCAACACCGCCGTGGTGATCAGCGCCGACAAGGCCGTCAAGTATGAGGCGGTGGTGCGCGTCATGGACAGCTTGCAGCGGGCCGGTATTGCCCGCGTAGGCTTGTCGGTGCAACTGGCTCCCTGAAACCCGTCGCCATGCACACTGCGGTCGACCGTCTGGAATTCGCGCCCCCTGCCACGCCGGGCGTGCTACGCGCCATGGTGCTGGCGCTGTTGGCCCACGGATTGCTGCTGGCAGCGCTGACCTGGGGCGTGCACTGGCAACGCGACGTGCAGATGACCCCGGCCGAGGCTGAGTTATGGGCCGCCATGCCGGTGGCCGCCGCACCCGCACTGCAGCAGCCAGAGCCAAAGCCTGAGCCCCCCCAACCCAAGCCGGAACCGTTGCCGCCCCCACCCACGCCAGTGGCGCCCGCGCCGCTCAAGGTCGACATCGCGCTGGCGCAAGAAAAGCAGCGTCTGCAAAAACAAAAACAGCTGGCGCTTGAAAAGCAGCAGGAAAAACTGAAGTCCGAGAAACTCAGACTGGAAAAGCTGCAACAGGAAAAGGCAAGAGAAGACAAACTCAAGGCCGACAAGCTCAAACAGGCGGCCGACAAAGCCAAACTGGCGCAAGACAAAAAATTGGCCGAACAACAAGCCCAACAACTGGAAGCCCAGCGCGCCAAGAATCTGCAGCGCATGACCGGCCTGGCCGGTGCCAGCGGCGCCTCTGGCGCCACCGGCACGGCGCTCAAATCTGCCGGGCCCTCGGCCACTTACGCCGGACGGCTGCAGGCCCGCATCAAACCCAACATTGTGTTCACCGAAGACATCAACGGCAACCCAACTGCCGTGGTGTCGGTGCGCACCTCAGCCGATGGCACCATCATCGCGCGCAGGTTGGCCCAGTCCAGCGGTGTTGCAGCCTGGGATGAGGCGGTGCTGCGAGCCATTGACAAAACCGCTGTCTTGCCGCGCGACACCGATGGCCGGGTACC
>MESQ01000086.1 GCA_001771065.1 Burkholderiales bacterium RIFOXYD12_FULL_59_19
GTCAAGGCCTACTTTGATGTCGGTTTTGAGGGTTATGTGCGCCCCGACCACGGTCGCATGATCTGGGGCGAAACCGGCAAGCCAGGTTACGGTCTGTACGACCGCGCCCTGGGCGCCGTTTACCTCAACGGCCTGTGGGAAGCAGTCAGAAAATATGCCCTCGCTGCGGTCTAAGCCGGGGAAAGAAAGTCATCCCGGCACGGCGAAAACTGATCCAGCAGAAGACTGTGATGCTCCAGTGCAATGACACCATGGGTCTGGTGATGTGGCGCGATGAAGGCGTCACCGACCCGCAGGATGCGGGTTTCACCATTGACCTGCACCTCGAACGAGCCCGCCACAACGAACGCGATCTGGTCATGGATGTCGTGCGCGTGCGGGGTCCCCACCGCGCCCTTGTCAAACTGCATCAGCACCGACATCAATTGCGGCGTGTGGCCGACGATCTTGCGCCGCAACCCATCACCCAGCTCGGTCCATGGGACAGTTGCGCCTTCAAAGTAGTTCATGGATTAACCCTATTGTGTGGACATGTTACGGCTTTATCGTCAAAAAAACCCAGGGGGATAGACTTGTTTTGATGCTACCATAGCATCTAGAATTTTTTTGAAACGATGGTTCAATAAGTACCAACCAACATTTCAAAAACATTTCCAACCTCTTTTGCAAGCAACCGATCACCGGAGTCATCATGGAAATCCGTCAACCAATTCACAGCGAACACATGCGTAACCTGGACACCGAGGGTCTGCGTCGCCATTTTCTGGTGCAAGACCTGTTCCAGAGCGACCGGGTCACCCTGACCTACAGCCAGATTGACCGCATCATCGTCGGCGGCATCATGCCGGTGGCAGCTGGGGTGTCCTTCGCTGCCGATCTCGGGCGGCACACCGGCACCGACTTCTTCCTGCAACGCCGCGAGCTGGGCCTGATCAACATTGGCGGCGCCGCCCGCGTGGTGGTTGATGGCCAGACTTTTGAGGTCGCCTCGCGTGAGGCGCTCTACATTGGCCAGGGCGCACGGGCGCTGGAATTTTTCAGCGTCAACACCGATGAACCCGCCAAGCTGTATTTCAACTGCGCCCCCGCACACACCGCCTACCCCCACCGCAAGGTGACGCTGGCCCAGGCCTCGCCGGAAACCCTGGGTTCACCCGCCACCAGCAACCGGCGCACCATTTACAAGTTTTTGGTGCCCGATGTGCTGCCGACGTGCCAGCTGTCGATGGGCATGACGCAACTGGAGCCCGGTAACGTATGGAACACCATGCCCTGCCACACCCATGACCGCCGGATGGAGGTGTATTTTTACTTTGACATGAGTCTTGATGCCACGGTTTTCCACATGATGGGTGAGCCGACCCAAACGCGTCATATCGTGGTGCACAACGAGCAGGCGGTGATCAACCCGAGCTGGTCCATCCACAGTGGTGTGGGTACCCAGGCCTACACCTTCATTTGGGGCATGGTCGGCGAGAACCAGGTGTTCAAGGACATGGACCACGTGCCCATGACGACCTTACGCTAAGCAACAGACGCACCCACCATGACACTTGACAACTTTCAACTCCAGGGCCGCACCGCCATCGTCACCGGCTGCAACAAGGGTTTGGGGCAGGGCATGGCCATCGCCCTGGCACAAGCCGGGGCCGACATTGTTGGCATCAACAGCAGCGCGCCGGATCAAACGTGCGGCATCGTCGAGTCATTTGGCAGACGTTTTTTGGACCTGCGTGCCAACCTGGCAGACACCCATGGTCTGGAGGAACTGGTGAACATGTCGCTGGCGCTCACGGGCAAGATCGACATTCTGGTCAACAACGCGGGCACCATCCGCCGCACCGATGCCATTGATTTCAGTGAAAAAGACTGGGACGACGTGATCAACCTGAACCTGAAAAACGTCTTTTTCCTGAGCCAGGCGGTGGCGCGGCAATTCATTCGTCAAGGCACCGGCGGCAAAATCATCAACATCGCGTCGATGTTGTCTTTTCAGGGCGGCGTGCGGGTGCCGTCTTACACGGCCTCAAAAAGCGGCGTCATCGGCATCACCCGCGCGCTGGCCAACGAGTGGGCCACACGCGGCATCAATGTCAACGCCATTGCACCAGGCTACATGGCCACCGACAACACCGCGGCATTACAGGCCGACCCCGACCGCAACGCCGCCATTCTGGCGCGCATCCCGGCGAACCGCTGGGGTTTGCCCGACGACATGGCTGGCCCCGTGGTTTTTCTTGCGTCTTCAGCCTCCAACTATGTCCATGGGCACACCCTGGCCGTGGACGGCGGTTGGCTTGCGCGTTAGCCCGTCTTCAGGGATTCAGGGAATAAATATGGATGATGACTCTTTAGCCGGCAAACAACCCGAGTCGGTTGCCGCTGTTTTAAAAACGTTTGGTTTGTTGCAAGCCTTGGCCGACCGCAGCGAGTCCGGTATTTCGGATCTGTCTGTGCGTCTGGCCATGCCCAAAGCCACGGTCTACCGGTTTCTGCAAACCATGATCACGCTCGGTTATGTGCGCCAGGAGGCCGACAGTGAGCGCTACGCCCTGACCATGAAGGTCTACGAGTTGGGGACCAAGGCCTTGCAATACCCGGAGCTGGTGGACCTGGCCAAAAACCACATGCAGGCGCTGGCCGACAAAACCGGCGAAACCGTGCACCTGGGCACCCTGATCGACAGCGAGATCATTTACCTCCACAAGGTCGACTCCAGCCACACCCTGGGCATGTATTCCAGAATCGGCCGCCGCGCACCCTTGCATTGCACCGCCATTGGCAAAGTGCTGATGGCGTGGGAGCACCCTGAGCGCCGGGACCACATTTTGCAAGGGGCCGAGTTCAAACGATTTCGTGAAACCACCATTGTGGACAGGCAGGCCTACGAGCAGGAACTGCAGCAGGTGAAGGCGCAAGGTTTTGGTGAAGACCGCGAAGAGTTTGAAGACCACGTGCGTTGTGTGGGGGTGCCGATTTTTGACCGGCTGAATCGCCCGGTGGCAGGCATGAGCATCTCTTTCCCGACCTTTCGCTTTGAGCCGGCGCATGCCCAGGAAGTCATCACCCTGCTGCGCAATGCGAGCCGCGACATCTCGGCACGCCTGGGGTGTACCCAATTTCCGCTGGACGCGTGAGCGCCTGTGTGTTGGATCACCCTCCTGAAAAGACGCGGACAGCTTGAAGATGTGTGTCAAAAGTTGATTTACCGTGAAAAATCCAATCAAAGTCGCCTTTTTTGGTGAATGTATGCTCGAGCTCAATGGCACCGCCTTTGGCGCCATGCAGCAAAGTTATGGCGGTGACACCTTCAATACTGCGGTGTACTTGTCACGCTGCGGTGGTGAAGTGATCAAGACGTGGTACGCCACCGCCTTGGGAGACGACGCCCTGAGTCTTGAACTGGAGCGCCGCTGGGCACAAGATGGACTGGCCCTGGACTTGGTACGCCACATCCCGGGCCGTATGCCGGGCCTGTACCAGATCCAGGTCGATGCCCAGGGTGAGCGCAGATTCAGCTTTTGGCGCGACAACAGCGCCGCCAAAGCTTATTTTGAGGTCACAGAAACCCCGCTGGAGGCCCGAATCGACGCGTGGGATGCGTTTTACTTCTCCGGCATCAGCCTGGCCATCTTGCCCGCTGACGGCCGCAATCGGCTGTTGGCCTTTGCCCAGGCGTTGCGAATGCGCGGCGCGACGGTGGTATTTGACAACAACTACCGGCCCAGCCTTTGGCCAGACATCACGGTGGCGCGCGACAGTTTTAGCCGCGCCTTTGCGGTGGCGAACACCGCCCTGATCACCGCCGACGACCACCAGACGCTGTTTGGTTTTTCCTCGCTGGAGGCCGCCGTGGGCGCTGCGCAAACACTGAGCGTGCTTGAGGTGGTCATCAAGCGCGGTGCAGCGCCCACCCTGGTTCGGTCCGGCAACAGTCCGTGGCACAGCGTGCCCACCCAGACCCTGGTGAACGTGGTGGACACCACGGCCGCGGGTGACTCCTTTGCCGCCGGCTACCTGAGCCGACGATTACGCGGCAAACCGCCAGAGGAGGCCGCGCAATTCGGCAACCGCCTGGCGGCCCGTGTCATTACACACCGTGGCGCCATCATCCCGCTGGATGCCATGGCCGACTTGTTATAGCGCCCATGGGAGATGCACCGGGCAAGGCGTCGGGCCGTTTGCGGCTGGCCGTGATTGGCGCCGGGTTGGGCTCGGGCCCGCACTTCAAGAGCCTGCACGACCTGGCCAGTGAAGCGGAAGTGGCGTGGGTGCATGCCCGCGATGCCACGCGACTGGCCACAGCACAGCTGCCCCACGGCGCCCACAAGACCACCCGGCTGGAGAACATTCTGGAAGATGCCAGCGTCCAGGCCGTGCTGGTGTTGACGCCGCCCAACACCCACCTGGCACTGGTGCAGCGGCTAGCGCGCGCCGGCAAACATGTGCTGGTGGAAAAGCCCCTGGAGATCGATCTGGCACGCGCCCAGAGCCTGGTCCAGGTGTGTGACAGCCAGGGCGTGATGCTGGCTGTGATGCTGCAGCACCGCTTGCGCCCGGTGGCCACTCGCCTGCGCGCCTTGCTCAAGACCGGTGAATTGGGGCAGTTGGTCAGCGCCTCGGCGAGTGTGCGCTGGTGGCGGACCCAGAGTTATTACGACGAGGCCGGACGCGGCACCCTGGCCCGCGACGGCGGCGGTGTTCTGATCACCCAGGCCATCCACACACTTGACCTGCTGCTGAGTTACACCGGTCTGCCCACGCGAGTAATGGGCTTGGCCAACACCAGCCCGGTGCACACCATGGAGGCAGAAGACTGCGCTTGCGCCCTATTGCACTACGCCAACGGCGCCATGGCCACGCTACAAGCCACCACAGCGGCCTACCCCGGTTTTCCTGAACGCCTTGAGCTCAACGGCACGCTGGGCAGCGCCAGCCTCGAAGCCGGGGTGCTGCAAGTGGCGTTCATGAATGGTCAAACACTATCGGTCGGGAGCCAGCAAGACAGCGGTGGCGGGACAGATCCCATGGCTTTTGACCATGCCGCACACCGCGCCGTGTTGCAGGATTTCCTGGACGCCGTGCGCCAGGGCCGCGAGCCTGCCGTGACCGGACGCTCCGCGCTGGCGGCGCAGCAGGTCATCGAGGCCATCATGGCCTCGTCCCGCTCGGGGTGCCCGGTCACCCTCTGACCCCTGACAAGGTAGGGCAAAGACCACGCAGAGACACTAACGCCGCTCCTGCAGGGTCTGCATATGCGCCAGGATGTCGCTGATCGCTTTTGGGTCAATTTCACGCAAAGCGGGCATGGTGTCGTCAGGATGGCCATTGAGCATGTTGTGCGCGGCATGCCACGGGTCTTCGCGGGCCACACGGCCCATGTGGCGTTTGGCAACAAAGCGACCCTCCAGCCCATGGCAACCGGCGCACATGCTGCGGTAGTGTGCTGCGCCCCGCGTGGTGTCACCGCGTGACAGGCCGGTACGGGCATCGATCATGCTGTCCATGTCGATTTGTCCATAACTCACAAAATTCGCCAGATCCTGCAAGTCACGGTGTTTCAGAACCGCGCCAAAGAGGTGTGAACTGCTTTGCAGCGTGACCATGATTTTTCCTGGATCGGTACCGGCCAAGGCACGCACCCCCTTGATCCCGGTGGCATGGGTGCCACTGCCGTACTGGCCCTGATTGCCCTTGTAGTCCCAGCCGTGGCACTCCTTGCAACGCCAGGTTTCAGACGCAGCGCTGGCATAGTAGGCTTTCGGTGGATACGCTGGATGCGGCAAGGCCTGACGCTGACCACCGGTGTGAACCTGCCAGTCATCGTAAAGCCGCCCGCCATTGGCAATGGAGGCCACCAGGTTGATACTCGGCAAGGTCTGCAGATAAGCCAGCATTTTTGCCACCGTCTCCTCACCCAGCGTCCGTAGCGCTGGCATGTTGCCGCCCGGGTGGCCATTCAGGGCGACGTGCAGGACTTCGTAGGGGCGTTGCCGCGCCGCATCTCCCAGCGGTGGCACCTGACGCAAGCGAGTGCCATCAAGCCCGTGGCAGTTAGCGCAAACGGTGGCAAAAACTTTGTCCGCATTGGCCTGCGCGGGCTTGGTCCGCAACGCCAAATCAAGCAATTGGCGCATCTCGGTCTGACCACTGACAACGAAGTTGGCAAGATCGAGCCGGTCGGCATCACTCAGCAGCTCGCCATAACCGTGGTTGGCGTCCTTGAGCAGCGCCGCAATGGCAACGGGGTCCGACTTTTGCCTGCCGCCAATACCCTTGATCCCGTGATTGCCTTTGTAGTCCCAGCCATGGCACTCCGCGCAACGCCAGGTATCTTGCACCGCCACCCCCAGCTGTTGGGCCTTGAATGCCGGGTTGGGGTGATTGGGTGAACGCCCCCTGGATTCAAGGCTCCAATTGTCATAAAGACGCCCACCGCGCACCAAAGAGGCGGAGTCACCGGCAGTTGCCAATGGCGCCATAAAAATTGTCAACAAGGCCACCGCAGTAACAAGCGCTTTCAGAGCCATTTTCTTCTCCTTGCGGGTATTCGACCCGCCAAGAGTCATTCTATGGACAAGCTTAAGGTTATTAACCTTCAAATTCACAGCTTGTTGATGAATGTCAAACTTAGATGATTTAGGGCAGTGCCCCGGCGCACCCACGATTTAACGTGGAACCGCCCCGCGCAGTTTATCAATCAGGCCGTTGAGCTCATCGAGCGAGCCGAACTGGATGCTCAGTTCGCCCATTTCTTCCATTCGTCCGGCGCGTTTGACGCGCTTTTTCACACGCACCTCAACCTGGGCCATCAACAGGTCGGAGAGCTCGTCTTCGACCCGCTTCAAGTCGCGTGACTTGTCTTTTTTGGGCTTGGAGGCCACCAATGAAAACTCGGCGCTGATCTTTTTGACCAGACTCTCGGCCTCGCGCACCGACATTTTTTTGGCAGCAATCTGGTTCGCGGCGGTGATTTGGGTGGCTTTGTCCAGGGCCAGCAAAGACCGTGCGTGGCCCATGTCAATGTCACCCGCCATCAACATGGTTTGCACCGGCTCTGTCAGGTTCAACAGCCGCAGCAGGTTGCTGGTGGCGCTGCGCGAACGGCCCACAGCTTGTGCGGCGGTCTCGTGCGTCAGGCCAAATTCCTTGATCAGGCGCTGCACACCTTGCGCTTCTTCGAGGGGGTTGAGGTCTTCACGCTGGATGTTCTCAATGAGTGCCATGGCTGCAGCCGCCTCATTGGGCACCTCGCGCACCAGCACCGGCACGCTGTCCAGGCCCGCCAATTTGGCTGCCCGGAAGCGTCGTTCACCGGCAATGATCTCATACACAGGGCGCACCACACCACCGCCACTGGTGCCGCCACTAAAGTCTGGCGACTGCTGGCTGCGCTTGAGCTCGGCATCAGCATCGCTCAGACGACGCACCAGAATCGGTTGCATGATGCCCTGTACCTTGATCGATTCGGCCAACTCATAAAGTGCGCCTTCGTCCATACGGGTGCGCGGTTGGTATTGGCCCGGCACCAGATCACTCAACAGCAAAGTGGATGGCTGGCCACTGTTGGTGACCTGGACGGCAGCACCGTCAGGGGTGAGCGATTCAGTGACAGTGGGGCCTAACAAGGCTTCCAGACCACGACCCAGGCCCTTCAGTTTTTTTGTGACCATGACATCCCTTTGGTTAGCTGTGAATAAGTTGCTTGAGCAGCGCCTGGCCTTGCGGCCAATCGCCCAGGCCGGAGTCGGCGTTAATGTGGCCTGCCGCGCCGGCATCCACCAGCGTGGCACCCCACGCGGCAGCAAAACCCTGGGCACGCGCAAAGCTGCAATAGGGGTCGTCCTGACTCGCCACCAGCGTGCTTTTGAAGGGCAGGGTTTGCAACGGGATCGGCGACCAACTTGCCAGCACCGGGCGCAACGCATCCTGCGCAACGTCGCCGGGCGCGACCAACAAAGCAGCCTTGACCCGGTGCGTGTTGCGACTGTGCGACGCCCACGCCGCCACCAGCATGCAGCCCAGACTGTGCGCGACCAGTACAGCAGGCGCGCTGGTAGACAACACCACGTCTTCAAGGTGGGCAATCCAGTCACCACGCAGCGGCTGCATCCAGTCGTGCTGGTCCACCCGCTGGTAGCCAAGCCGGGCTTGCCACAGGCTTTGCCAGTGCTGCGGGCCGGAGCCTTGCCAGCCGGGCAAGATGAGAATGTTGGCGGGATGAGTCACTATTAATTTGATAGCTTGTTATATCTGTGCCGATGCCCCATGGCCCTATTATTTTCCAATCCGAAGCACCATTTCCTCGGCAAACGCCACAAAGGCCTGGGCGCCCTTGCTCAACGGGTCAAACACCACCCCTGGCACGCCATAGCTGGGGGCCTCGGCCAGGCGCACATTACGCGGAATCACGGTATTGAACACCTTGTCGGAAAAACGCGCTTTAAGCTGCTCACTCACCTGCTGCTGTAAGGTGATGCGCGGGTCAAACATGACGCGCAGCAAGCCAATGATAGCGAGCTCCTTGTTCAGGTTGGCGTGCACCTGCTTGATGGTATTGACCAGGTCTGCCAGGCCTTCCAGGGCAAAGTATTCGCACTGCATCGGCACAATGACACCATGGGCGCAGCACAAGCCGTTCAGGGTCAGCATCGACAAACTGGGCGGACAGTCAATCAAAATGAAGTCGTAGTCTTTTTCAACTTGGGCAATTGCATTTTTCAGGCGCTTTTCGCGGCGCTCCAGCCCCACCATTTCCACCTCGGCCCCGGCCAGCTCACGGTTGGCACCCAGAATGTCATAACCACACTCCGCATCAACCAGCTTGCTGCTTTGAACCCGGGCTTCCGCAATAGAAGCCGACTCCAGCAACACGTCGTACACCGTCAAGGCCAGCTTGCGCTTGTCGACACCCGAACCCATGGTGGCATTGCCCTGCGGATCCAGGTCGACCATCAACACCCGTTGCCCCACCTTGGCCAAACCTGCAGCCAAATTGACCGTGGTCGTGGTTTTACCAACACCACCTTTTTGATTGGCAATACAGAATATTTTGGCCATGGATACTTACCCAGTTTGGAAATCGAAGACATGTTTCACGTGAAACACGATGACTAGTGTAATTGGATGCGTGTCGGGGTAACTTAGCGCGGACGCGATTCAATACACGCGGTCAGCGCTGTTTTGGCATTTCATCAATACATGGCGCGACGACCAGGGGGCAGAGACATGCGACCTTCGCACACGGCATGGCGACCGGGTCATGTGCGTGCGGTTTTGGTGCGAGATCACGCGCGATGGTTCTGATTTGTGCGCGAATGCTTTCTGCGCTCGCCTCTCGCCCCAAAGCCCGGTCACATAACCCAATCACCATGCCTCACGGTACTTCAACCTAGATTCGGCAGTTGACCGCTTTAGAATTTCAATAAGATCATGAAATGATTGAATTTTTTGCTCCGGTCAAGTTCACCTGTTGGGTGAAAGTGCTACGCACCCGATTGAGCCGCCCTGAAGCACCCTGGCGTTGCTTCTCCTCGCTGGCAGGAGCCAGCCGCGTTCGTCGCGCCTTACCAGTGCACCCCATGACAGCCCACTCGGGCGCGTCCAACTGCCGAATTTAGGCTCAACCGCACATCCGTCTGAATCCCACTCGCTCAGCGCGACAAAGCCAGCTTGAGTCCAAAACCGACAAGACAAACGCCAGCAAATTTCTGCAATGCTGAAGACACCAAAGGACTGGCGCGCAAGCGCTCTGCCAAAAAATGCGTCAGCAGCACGACCGAAAAACAATAGATAAATGCCAACACGGCCACCGTCAGTGCCATGACGCCAAACGTCAGCCAACCCCGATGGGCGGCGGGGTCGATGAACAGCGGCAGGAAGGCCATGTAAAACACAATGGCTTTAGGGTTGAGTACCGTGATGGTCAGGGCCTGCTGAAAATAGTGATGTGGCTTGATCTGAATGATGGCGGGCGCCCCAGGCTTGGCCGTGATCATCTTGAAGCCCAGCCAGGCCAGATACCCCGCACCCAACCACTGCACTGCATTAAAGGCCGTCGGGTAAGCCATCAGCAGCGCGGCGACACCCGCCACAGCCAGCCACAACAGCACCTGATCACCCAACATCAAACCCAAGGTGGCAGCCAGCCCGCCCAAAATGCCGCCCTTGGTGGTGGAGGTGATGATGGCCAGATTACCCGGCCCAGGAATAAACAGCAACACAATAAAAGCCAGTACAAATGCACCGTAATCGGAAATACCAAACATTTTTATCCTCAGTTAACTTGCACGGTACTCAGGCTGACAAGCGCAAACCGTGACATACGACTATATCGCGCAGCCGCCAAATCATGTCCGACATCAAACTCTGTGTTTGAACCTGGCTCCTTTGGGTACCATTCAAAATGGTAGGCAGACGGTAACCGATTCAAACTACCCGTTGATCGCTGATTTATTCACTTTATCGTCGCATGCAAAGCTTGGCGACTGGGGAATTTTCAAGCACCTTCCACGCACGGCGTGGCGACTGGGTCATGCGCATGCGGTTTTGGTGCGAAATCACGCGCGAAAGTACAGAATCGTCTGCGAATACTTTCGGCGCGCGCCTTTCGCCCCAAAGTCCGGGCACATGACCCAATCACCACGCCTCAAGGTCGTTTGAAAATGCAGCTGGTAGTCCGGATGAAAGCGAAATCCGGGGTGTACAGGCACTTGTTTAGCATCCAGGCGACACGCCGTGATGATCAACGGGCTTCATCCAGATCAGACAACGTTCAGCCTCCAGGCCCGGTACCATGAGATGTTCCACGTGAAACACCTGAACCTCCGGCGACAACGCGGCCAGCTCGTCTGCGGGATGCCTGCCTTTCATGGCCAGCCAAACACCCTGCGGCGCCAAGGCCTGCGCAGACCAATTGCTGAAGTCAGCCAACGAGGCAAAGGCGCGCGAGCTGATGACCTGGTATTTGTCGGTCAAACTTTCGACACGGGCATGCAGGCCACGCAAATTGGGCAACCTGAGGGTAACAGCCACCTGTTGAATAAAGGCGGCTTTTTTGCCAACAGTATCGACACAATCCACCTGAATCTCGGGGCAGCAGATGGCAACCACCACACCAGGCAAGCCCGCGCCTGAGCCCACGTCCAGCAAACGGACAGCGCCACCTTTGGCGCTCGGGGACATCAGCGCCAGCTGCCGGCGCAAGGGCACAATCACCGCCAGACTGTCCAGCAGATGGTGCGTCAGCATGTCACCAGGGTCGCGCACCGCCGTCAGGTTATAAACCTTGTTCCACTTCTGAATCAGCGCCTGGTAGGCCAGCAAACTATCGACTTGTGCGTCGCTCAAGGTCAGATCAAGTGCCGTCAGCCCTGCGCGCAATGTGGATGCCAACGCTTGCATCAGGGCACCACACTTTCAGACGGGTTGGTCGCGAAGCCTTTGAACTTGGTCTTTTTCAAATGGATCGTCAACAAGGAAATGCTTGCCGGGGTAATACCCGAAATCCGCGAAGCTTGCCCCAGCGTTTCCGGCTTGTGGCGGCTCAGCTTTTGCCTAGCCTCAATGCTCAAGGCGAGCACCTGCGTATAGTCCAGGTCTTGCGGCAGCTTGAGTTTTTCATAATGGGCGGCACGCACTACATCGTCTTTCTGGCGGTCAATGTAGCCCGAGTATTTGGAGGCAATTTCAACCTGCTCGATCACCGTTGCCGCCAAGGCTCCAGCCAGAGACAATGCGCCTGTTTCACGTGAAACACCCACCGGGAGTTCAGCCAGCGCGTACTTGCCGCCGTTCAAGGACATCAGGGATTCATAACTCACATCGGGTCGGCGCAGCAATTCCGCCAGGTTGTATTCGTGGTCAATGGCTTTGCCCAAAACCCGCTCTGCCTCAGCAGAATCCAGATTTTTGGGGCTGACCCAAATCGAACGCAAACGCTCTGTTTCACGTGAAACAGCGTCACGTTTCTGGTTGAAGGCTTGCCAGCGGGCGTCATCGACCAAGCCCAATTGACGGCCCGCTTCGGTCAAACGTGCATCGGCATTGTCTTCGCGCAGCTGCAGCCGGAACTCAGCGCGGCTGGTAAACATACGGTAGGGCTCGGTCACGCCTTTGGTGATCAAGTCATCAACCAGCACACCCAGGTACGCCTCATCGCGCCCGGGCAACCACAGGTCTTCGGTATAGCTGATGGCACCCGCCGCGCTGGCCTGCGCATTGCCGCCACCCATGGCGCGCACTTTCAGCGCGGCGTTGATACCGGCAAACAAGCCCTGCGCCGCGGCCTCTTCGTAGCCGGTGGTGCCATTGATCTGGCCGGCAAAAAACAAGCCGCCGATGGCCTTGGTTTCAAACGAGCTTTTCAGCTGTGTCGGGTCAAAGTAGTCGTATTCAATGGCGTAACCGGGCCGCAGAATGTGGGCGTTTTCCAGCCCCGGCATGGAACGCACCAGCGCATACTGAATGTCAAATGGCAAACTGGTGCTGATGCCGTTGGGGTAGTACTCGTGGGTGGTCAGGCCTTCAGGCTCCAGAAAAATCTGGTGGCTGTCTTTGTCGGCAAAGCGATTGATCTTGTCTTCCACACTGGGGCAATAGCGCGGCCCCACCCCTTCGATCTTGCCGGTGAACATGGGGCTGCGGTCAAAGCCGCTGCGAATGATGTCATGGGTGTATTCATTGGTGTAAGTGATCCAGCACGACATTTGCCGCGGGTGCTGCTCGGGTCGGCCCATGAAGCTAAACACCGGCATCTGCGGGCTCATGCCACCCGGCATACCATCACCTGGCTGCGCAATGCACTTGCTGAAGTCGATGCTGCGGCCATCCAGCCGCGGGGGCGTGCCGGTCTTCAGGCGCCCTTGCGGAAGTTTGAGTTCTTTCAGGCGGGCACTCAATGACACCGCCGGCGGGTCGCCAGCGCGCCCGGCAGCGTAGTTGTTGAGCCCGACATGGATCTTGCCGTCCAGAAAGGTGCCCGCCGTCAGCACCACGGTGCTGGCCCTGAAGCGAATGCCCACTTGGGTCACGGCCCCAACGACACGGTCACCTTCGACCATCAGGTCATCCACCGCCTGCTGAAACAGCCATAGATTGGGCTGGTTTTCCAGCCGATGGCGAATGGCAGCCTTGTACAAAATGCGGTCAGCCTGGGCACGGGTGGCGCGCACCGCCGGGCCCTTGCTTGAGTTGAGAATGCGAAACTGGATGCCGGCTTCGTCAGTCACCGCCGCCATGGCACCGCCCAGCGCATCCACTTCTTTCACCAGATGCCCTTTACCAATGCCGCCTATCGACGGGTTGCAGCTCATCTGTCCCAGGGTCTCGATGTTATGGCTCAGCAACAAGGTTTTGCAACCCATGCGCGCAGCAGCCAGTGCAGCCTCGGTCCCGGCATGGCCGCCGCCAACGACAATCACGTCGAAATTTTGTGGGTATAGCATGGTGGTCAATCCAAAGGGAGGGGCAAATTGCAAGCGACGCCAGCCCTGAGCGCGCAAGCAAAGGACCGATTTTACCGATGCACGCGAAAAGCCGCTCTGCGCGCCGCGCAAGCAAAATTTAGCCCACATCGGGGGCACAATTCATCATTCTTTTTCGCCACTTAAAGGAACTCCCCCATGGCCTCCGGAAAAATACTCGTCGCCCAGGGCGGCGGCCCCACTGCCGTCATCAACCAGTCACTGGTGGGGGTGGCACTTGAGGCCCGACGCTTCAGCCAGATCGGCCACATTTACGGCGCCCACCACGGTGTGCGTGGCATCATTGAAGAAGACTTTGTCGACCTGACGCAGGAAACCAGCCACAACCTGGAAATGGTCGCCAACACACCGTCCAGCGCTTTGGGCTCGACCCGCGACAAACCCGACGCCGCCTACTGCCATGAAATTTTCAAGGTATTACAAGCGCATCAGATCGGCCACTTTTTCTACATTGGCGGCAACGACTCGTCCGACACCGTGCGCATCGTCAGCCAGGAGGCGCAAGCGGCCAATTACGACCTGCGCTGCATTCACATCCCTAAAACCATTGACAACGACCTGGTCGGCAATGACCACACCCCCGGCTTTCCATCGGCGGCGCGTTTTGTGGCGCAGGCTTTTGCCGGTGCCAACCTCGACAACGCCGCCCTGCCGGGTGTCTATGTGGGTGTGGTCATGGGGCGCCATGCCGGTTTTTTGACAGCGGCGTCTGCCCTGGGCAAAAAATTCCCGGACGACGGTCCACACCTGATTTACCTGCCGGAACGGACCTTTGACCTGAACCAGTTTTTGCTCGATGTCAAAACCATGTACGAGCGCCATAGCCGCTGCGTGATTGCAGTCTCCGAAGGTATCCACGACGCCAGCGGTACACCCATCGCGGCGCTGCTGGCCAAAGAAATGGAACACGACGCGCATGGCAACATACAACTGTCAGGCAACGGCGCACTGGCAGATTTGCTGTGCGAAGAGATCAAGTCCAAGCTCAACATCAAACGCGTACGGGGCGACACTTTTGGCTACCTGCAGCGCTCGTTCATTGGCTGCGTGTCAGACGTCGACCAGCGCGAGGCCCGTGAGGTGGGCGAGAAGGCGGTGCAGTTTGCCATGTGGGGCGGGCGTGATGGCTCGGTGGCCATCAAACGCACCGGCTTCTACTCAGTCGACTACGAGCTGTTGCCACTGGAAGCCGTGGCCGGTAAAACCCGCGTCATGGAAGACGAGTTCATCACCGCCAGCGGCACCGATGTCACCGATGCGTTTCGCATGTACCTGCGCCCCTTGCTGGGCTCCGGCATGCCCGACGCCTTCCGGCTGCGCCACCATCCGGTGACACGTGTGCTTAAAAAATAAGCAATCCAAGCGGTGCATCAACCCGGCCGTAAATTAAAACCAAACTGGGCAAGGCCAGCCGACTCACGTTAGCATGGTGGCGATGGCAGATCACGTTGATCCACAGCAACCCATCACAGAATTTTTCATTAAGCTTTATTACTCGCCCGGTGCCTGCTCGCTGTCACCTCACATTGTGCTGAAGGAGTCAGGTCTGGCATTTGAAACCATTGCGGTCCCCACCAAGACCCACAAGCTGGCAGATGGCACCGACTACGACAGCATCAATCCACTGGGTTATGTGCCTTACTTGGTGCTGGATGATGGCCGCACCCTGCACGAACGCCCGGCCATCGTGCAATACATCGCCGACCAGGCACCGGATAAGCAACTGGCTCCCGCCAACGGCACCTGGGAGCGCTACAAGCTGCAGGAATGGCTCAACACCATTGCCACTGAATTACACAAGGGTTTTTCGCCACTGTTTACACCGGGCATGCCCGCCGAGGCCAAGGACATGACCAAGACCCGACTCATGTCGCGCTTGAACTGGGTTGATGGCGAGCTGGCAGGAAAAAACTACCTGCTAGAGGCCTTTACCGTGGCCGATGCCTATCTGTTTGTGGTGGCCGGCTGGAGCAAACCTGTCGGGCTTGATCTCTCTGGTTTGAGCAATCTAGGCGCTTATACGACCTGAGTGGCTGCCCGACCGACCGTACAAGATGCGTTGCGCGCTGAAGGCTTGCTCAAGTAAAACGACGCAGCCACAAAAAAGCCGCTGTAAAGCGGCTTTTTTCAATTGAGAAAAAGATGACTCAATAAGCCAGCACTAGCTTGTCAAGCTCTCCTTTGGTAATGGCTGGTACGTCGCCGCGAGCCTTAAAACGATTCAGGTTCCAGGCACCTTCACCCAGCCAAGCCTTCAGAACTTTCAGGTTTGCTGCGCACTCAGCATCATTGCCTTTCTCGCACAAATACTTGTACATGTTGCCTGGCTTGCCACCTGCGTACATACTGGTACCGTCATCCAACCGACGCATAAATGCACCCGCATCAGGATAAGCAATCAATTGCATGACCGTTTCATAAGTGTCATTGCGCGGACCGAGTTTTTCTTTCTCAAAATGTTTTTTGTTCAAGTCAAACTCTTTCAAAGTGGGCGCACCCGCCTTGGCTGAGTGACATTCAGCACAATACTTTTCAAGCATTGGCGCAACGTCTTTACGATATGAAACCACCACCTTGGGCGGCATTTGGGTACCTTTAACTGCCGCGACCGGCGTCGCTGGCGTGGCGGGCGCTGGGGCCGCCGAAGTTGCTGCACACGCACTCAAAAACACCGGCACAGCCACACCAAAACAAACAGCAACAACCATACGACTCTTTTTCATCATCTTCATCTCCTACTGGTTAAAAAACTTACTCTGGCTTGGCAGCCGTGTTACTGAACAACTCGGCCGGCCCCGGGCCCTCGGGCTCCTTATGGGCAATTGCAAAATGGCATTCAATACATGTCTTTCCTTCGACCTTGGCTTTGGCATGGCGCACTTTGGCTTTTTCGGATTGCAGGTTCGAGTCCATTTTGTCGTCCCGATGGCAGCTACGGCAGGTTTGTGAATCGTTCGCCTTCATCTGGCGCCAGATATTCTGGGCCATGTGCGCGCGCTTGGCTTCAAACTTCTCCGGTGTGTCAAGAGACGGTGAAATGTAGGTGTAATACAGATCCTTGGTTGCCTTGATCTTGGCCCACACCAGCGGCCCCGGCTCATGCGGCACATGGCAATCGGTACAAATGGCACGTACACCGGTGCGATTGGTGTCATGGATCGTGCCTTTGTATTCAGCAAAGTTGTACGACATTTCGTGACAGCTCACGCAGAACGCCTCGGTACTGGTGTGCGCCAGAACGTAAGCGCCCGAAATGCCAACTGAAACCGAAAAAATAAAAAGCGCTACCAGTCCACCAAAGACCAGCTTCCAGTGTCGAAGCATTTTCTTGAAAAATTGATTCATCTTAAGCAATCGCCTGGACGAGTCTGTTAACGCGACAAAATGTATTTGATCAAGTTTTTGACAGCCGCGTCATCCTTGGCCTTGATCTTCTGATGCTCTTCCTTGATACCGTCAATTTCAATCGTCGGTGCCGTGGTCAGGTGGGCGAACAGCTTGGCTTCAGCATCCGCTTTGCCTTTGTATTTGGTCGCTGTCGCTTTATAGGCAGGGCCGTCTTTTTTCTTGTCGACAGAATGGCACTTGGCGCATTTATTGGTCAAGAGCAGCGCTTCAGCAGCCGCCAAGTCCACGGCCTGGGCTTGCACTGCCAAACAACCGCTGGTCAAACCAACAGCCAACACAACACGGAAAAAATGAGAGAACTTGACTTGATTCATGAAAATCCTTTGAGAGCAATGAATAGCTTAACGAAAACTTAATATTTCTAGGGCGCGATATTACTCCAAGCAAAAAATTCGGTGGGTCTCTCTATTTGATTTATATCAATGATCAATGAAGAAGAAGTTTACACATCAGAATTTTTCCTAAAACCAAGAGATAACCGTCCATCGCAACTGGCATAAAACGTCAGGCCAAGCCATTTTTCCATTTAGGTTAGCATGCGATCAATTCTTTCCTCCCCTACATGGCACCATGGCACCTGCACCGTGTCTGCCATCTCTAGTTCAGATCATGATTCTCAACAAAGCCAGCACCAACCCAAGCGAGAGCCCTCTTGCCGCCCACCCCTCTGTCGCTGTCGCCCCTGTCCCCGTTCCGCATTACCTGGAGTCCACCTACTGGTGGGCCTACACACACCCCAACGCGGTGCGGGTGTTTGAGCGGCAATGGCTGGTCAACCTGATTTTGTGGGGTAACTTTTCACGACTGCGAGACCTTGCCCTGAAAGAAATGGGAGAGGTCATCAACGGCGACGTGCTGCAAGTCGCCTGCGTCTATGGCAACTTTACCGAACACCTGGTGCACCGCCTGGGACCACAAGGCCATCTGAACGTCATTGACGTGGCACCGGTGCAAATCACCAACCTGCACGCCAAACTGGGCCAACAAAAACAGGTCACGGTACTGCAGCAAGACTCTTCTGCCTTACTGTTTGCCGATGCCAGCCATGACAGCGTGGTGGTATTTTTCCTGCTTCATGAACAGCCCGCCGAGGTGCGGCGCAAAACGATTGCAGAGGCCATGCGCGTCACCAAACCCGGTGGCAAAATTGTGTTTGTCGATTACCACAAGCCCAAAACCCTTAGCCCATTCCGCTACATCATGGTGCCTATTCTCACCACGCTGGAGCCTTTTGCCATGGATTTGTGGAACGGCCAAATTGCCGACTGGCTGCCGTCAGACTGCCAAAACCTTCGCCTTGACAAGCAAACCTATTTTGGTGGGCTCTACCAAAAGGTCGTGATCACCCGCTGATTTCAGCCAAAAAGCCTGCGCACCGTGTCGTAAGATAATCGGGTATTTGTTTCTGCGACCGCACTGCTCTTGAAAACCACACCGTCACTGACTTTTTCCAGGCTTGCTTGTACCAGGGGTGGGCGGCAACTTTTTAAAAACGTGGATTGCCAACTTGAAGCCGGGCAATGGCTATATGTGGCTGGCGCCAACGGGGTAGGAAAAACCAGCCTGCTGCGCATGGTATGCGGCCTGGCCTCCATTGAAGCTGGCGACATTCTTTGGAATGGCACGTCGATTCATGCCCAACGCGAAGCCTATCGGCAAGACCTTTGTTACCTGGGCCACTTGAACGCCTTGCAGGAATCCATGACGGTCGATGAAAACCTGGCTTTCACGACGGCATTGGGCGGCATAGCCACCGACACGGCACAAACACAAGCGGTACTGACACGCTTTGGCTTGCGCGGGCGTGGACGGCAACTGGTGCGCCATTTGTCGCAAGGGCAAAAACGCCGTGTCGCCTTGTCGCGTCTGGCTCTGAGTACGGCGCGGCTGTGGGTACTGGACGAACCCTACGTGGCCATGGATGAGGCCGGAATTGGTTTACTGGCAGACCTGATTGCCACCCACCTGGCCGATGGCGGACTAGCGGTACTGACCAGCCACCAGCGCGTGCCCATTGGCCATGTACCGGCACAGATGCTGGAGCTGAAAGCACCATGAACAACGCCGTAAAACCTGTCGGACTGGGCTATGTGCTGCTGGCCGTGCTCAAGCGCGAGATTTCCCTGGGCATGCGACAAAAGGGTGAAGTGCTGACGCCACTGGTATTTTTTGTCGTGATCGCCAGCCTGTTCCCACTTGGGGTCGGACCTGAGTCTGCCTTGCTGCTGCGCATGGCGCCCGGTGTATTGTGGGTCAGCGCGCTGCTGGCCGCCATGCTGTCACTGCAGCGCATGTTTGCCACCGATTATGCCGATGGCTCGCTCGAACAAATGGCACTCTCCACCACACCGCTGGCCCTGCTGGTGCTGGCCAAAGCGTTGGCTCACTTTTTATTGGCGGGCCTGCCACTGGTGCTGATGGCACCAGTGCTGGGTCTGCAATTTGGCCTGGACACCCGGGCTCTGGGTATTTTGATGTTGTCGCTGCTGTTGGGCACACCCACCCTGAGCCTGATTGGCAGTATTGGTGCGGCACTGACCTTAGGCGTACGGGGTGCAGGGGTTTTGCTGTCCTTGTTAATCTTGCCCCTGTATATTCCGGTACTGATTTTTGGTGCGGGTGCGGTAGAAGCCGACGCCGCCGGTTTAGGGATTGGCGGCCACTTGTCGCTGATGTCAGCCTTGCTGGTGCTCTCGCTCTTTTTCTCCCCCTTGGCTACGGCAGCCGCTTTGAGGATTTCCCTGGAATGAAAAAACGCGTGATTCATTGGTTCAAGTTCTCATCACCGCAGAATTTTTACTTTTTGGCAGGAAAGATGTGGCCATGGTTTGCCGCCCTGGCCACCCTACTGACTTTGGTGGGCTTGTGGATTTCATTCTTTGTGGCGCCCGTGGATGCCCAGCAAGGCCAGGGCTACCGCATTATTTTTGTCCATGTGCCAACCTCGCAAATGTCCATGTTCATCTACTTGGTGATGGCCGGCTGGGCAGGCTTTGGGCTGGCCTTCAACACCCGTCTGTCGGGCATGATGGCCTCAGCCCTGGCACCCACCGGCGCACTGTTTGCCTTTTTGTCACTGGTCACCGGCGCCCTGTGGGGCAAGCCGATGTGGGGTGCCTGGTGGGTGTGGGACGCACGGCTGACTTCCGAGCTGATTTTGCTGTTTTTGTACCTGGGTTTTCTGGCCCTGCAGTCCAGCATTGACGACCCGCGCCGGGCCGACAAGGCCTGTGCCATCCTGGCGCTGGTGGGGGCCGTCAATGTGCCCATCATCTACTTTTCGGTCAAATGGTGGAACACGCTGCACCAGGGGGCCTCGGTCTCCATGAAAGGGGCCTCCATGGCCACACCCATGCTGGCCGGCATGCTGGTCATGGTGGTGGCCTTCTGGATGTACACCATCGCCATTGCGTTGCTACGGGTACGCAATATTATTCTGGATCGGGAACGTCATACGGAGTGGGTAAAACATGCAGTGGCTTAGCGTGGCAGATTTTTTCAACATGGGCGGTTACGCCTTCTATGTTTGGGGTAGTTTTGGCATCACCGCCCTGGTGGTTGTGGCTGAAATCTGGCAGGTACGCATTCAACGTCGCGAGATTCTGCGAAACCTTTTGAACGAAACCGACTCACAACCCAATTCAACTCATCCATGACCATGAAACCTCGTCACAAACGCGCCGCCATCATTGCCGGTGGACTCGCAGCCATCGGGTTGGCCTCCTACTTTGTCCTCAATGCCTTTCAAAGCAATTTGGTCTTTTTCTTTACCCCGACCCAGGTCGGCGCAGGTGAAGCGCCGCAAAACCGCACCTTTCGCATTGGCGGCATGGTCAAGGAAGGCTCGGTCAAGCGCGACAACTTGACGGTGGCGTTTGTCGTGACCGATACCCTCAAGGAGGTGCCGGTAACTTACACGGGCATCCTGCCCGACCTGTTCCGCGAAGGCAAGGGTGTGGTGGCACAGGGGCAGCTTGGCAGCAATGGCCAATTTACCGCTTCGGAAGTATTGGCCAAGCATGATGAAAACTACATGCCACCCGAAGCCCAGCATGCACTGGACCAGGCCGAAATCGAAAAAACTGGCAAAACGCTGAAGTAACGCACGGGCTTTTACCAGCTTCACTTTTCACATACCGAGACGCACCATGATTCCTGAACTTGGACATTTCGCACTGATTCTTGCCCTACCGGTTGCCGCAGTATTGGGCATCCTGAGCCTGGCAGGCGGTCAAAATGGCCGTGCCGACTGGATGGCATTGGCACGGCCCGGCGCCCAGGTCTTGTGGTTGCTCACAGGCTTTTCATTCCTGTGCCTGTCTTACGCGTTCTACACCAATGATTTCTCGGTGATGTACGTGGCCCAACACTCCAACTCCCAGTTACCCGACCTGTACCGCGTGTCCGCCGTGTGGGGTGGCCACGAGGGTTCATTGTTGCTGTGGCTGCTGATGTTGTGCAGCTGGATGATGGCGGTTTCCATCTTCTCGCGCCAATTGCCTGATGTGATGGTGTCACGGGTGCTGGGCGTGTTAGGTCTGATTGCCGTCGGTTTCCTGCTCTTCATGTTGATCACCTCCAACCCGTTTGTACGCTTGAGCGACATCCCGGCTGATGGTCGCGACCTCAACCCCTTGTTACAAGACCCCGGCCTGGTGTTCCATCCACCGATGCTCTACATGGGTTATGTTGGTCTGGCTATCCCGTTTGCGTTCTCGATTGCTGCCTTGCTTAATGGTCGGCTGGACGCTGCCTGGGCTCGTTGGACCCGACCTTGGGCTATCGCCGCCTGGATCTGCCTGACCATCGGTATTGCCCTGGGTTCCTGGTGGGCCTATTACGAACTGGGCTGGGGTGGCTGGTGGTTTTGGGACCCGGTTGAAAATGCCTCGTTTTTACCGTGGCTGGTCAGCACCGCGCTGATCCACTCACTGGCCGTCACCGAAAAGCGGGGTCTGTTCAGAAGCTGGACCATCATGCTGTCGCTGATTGCGTTCTCACTCAGTTTACTCGGCACCTTCCTGGTGCGCTCGGGCGTGTTGACCTCGGTGCATGCTTTTGCCACAGACCCCAAACGCGGTGTTTTCATCCTGCTGTTTCTGGCCGTGGTTGTCGGTGGTTCACTGGTCTTGTTTGCCGCACGCTCGGGCAAAGTCCGCTCAGGTGGCTCGTTTTCGCTGGTGTCCCGCGAGACCTTTTTGCTGGTTAACAACGTGCTCTTAACCACGGCCGCAGCCGCCGTGTTGCTGGGTACGCTTTACCCACTGATCATTGACGCCTTGAATCTGGGCAAACTGTCGGTGGGACCACCCTACTTCAATGCCGTCTTTGCACCCATCATGATGCCAGTGCTGCTGTTCATGGTCATTGGCAGCTATGCCCGCTGGAAAAATGACAGCGTGGCCGACCTGGCCAAAAAGCTGCGCCCGATTGCCATTGTGTCGGTGCTTCTGGGCTGTACGGCCCCGCTACTGGCCGGCGCCTGGTCGGCGCTGGTGGCGATGGGCTTGACCTTGTCGATCTGGATCGTGCTGGCCTCCGCCGTGCAAATCTACCGGCAACTCAAGGACACGGTGAACTGGAAATCCACGCCCATTTCCTATTGGGGTATGCACATGGCGCACATCGGTATTGCGGTGTGTGTGGTCGGCATCACCATGGTCAAAGGTTACGAAACTGAAAAAGACGTCCGTATGACTATTGGTGACACCGTTGAAGTCGGTGGCTACACCTTCCGCCTGACCGGTATTGAACAAGTGCCGGGACCGAATTACAAAGCTGACCGGGGCAGTGTGGAATTGATCAGGGGGGACACCGTCTTGCGTGTGCTTCACCCAGAAAAGCGGACCTATTTTTCGTCCACCATGCCCATGACCGAAGCCGCCATTGACAGTGGTCCAACGCGAGACGTGTATGTGTCCCTGGGTGAACGACTGGAAGGCGAGGGCAAACCAGCCTGGGCCATGCGCGTCTATCACAAGCCATTCATCACCTGGATCTGGATGGGCTGTTTCCTGATGGCGATTGGTGGCGGCATGGCCGTGCTTGACAAGCGTTATCGTAAAAAAGTGGCGGTTAAATTGAACCTCAATGACGTCAAAGGCGCGGTGGCATGAAAAAAGCCTACATTCCTTTGGGCATTTTTGCGGTACTTCTGGTCTTTCTGGCGATTGGCCTGACCCGTGATCCACACGAAATCCCCTCGCCGCTGATCGGCAAACCCGCGCCTGCGTTCACCGCACCGGTGCTCGGCAAACCGGGCGAAACCCTGTCCAACAAAGACATGCTGGGCCAGGTCTGGCTACTCAACACCTGGGCCTCCTGGTGTGTGGCCTGTCGGCAGGAACACCCCCTGCTGGTTGAGTTTGTCAAAACCAACCCACTGCCCATCATCGGCCTGGACTACAAGGACAAGGAAGCCGATGGCATGCAGTGGCTGGCCCGCTTTGGTGACCCCTACACCCGTGCCATCGTGGATGCGGACGGACGCATTGGCATTGACTTTGGTGTCTACGGCGTGCCTGAGAGCTTCCTGATTGACAAGCAGGGCATCATTCGCTACAAACAAATTGGCCCGTTCACCGAAGAAGCCCTGCGTGAAAAACTGGTGCCCCTGATCAAGGAACTTCAAATATGAAACTCCTGATCACATTGTTACTTGCGCTGCAATGCGCGGTGGGTGTTCATGCCGATGAGGCCGCCCCCTTGGCCGAAGATCCGGTGGTGGAACAACGCCTGGTCATCATTGCCGAAGAATTACGCTGCCTCGTATGCCAGAACGAGTCCCTGGCTGGCTCACGTGCTGACCTGGCCATGGATTTGCGCCGTGAAGTGCGTACCTTGATCAAGGCTGGCAAATCTGACGCTGAAATCAAGGAATTTCTGGTCAGCCGCTATGGCGACTTTGTGTTGTATCGGCCCCCGGTCAAACCTACCACCTGGTTGCTCTGGTTTGGTCCGTTGCTGCTGCTGATTGGCGCCATCAGCTTGCTAATCAGCATCATCAAACGCAATCAAAAACAAAAAAATACGCCTGTACTCGACGCCGCTCAACGCGCCAAAGCGCAAGCACTCCTTCAAGAAACCGATTCTTCCAAATGAATGTATTTATTGGCATTTCAGCGCTTATAACGCTGCTGGTGGTGGCGTGGCTCGTGCGTCCGCTGCTGCGCAAACCCATTGGTAACGGTATCTCCAGCGAAAAGCTCAATGCCGCCATCCACCGCGACCAATTACGTGCCCTCGAGGCTGATCTGGCACGCGACGTGATCAGTCAACAGGACTTTGAAACCACCCGGGATGAATTGCAGCTGCGTTTGCTCGACGACACGGAAAGTTTTGAGGCCAGCCCAAAGAATAAGAAGAAGAGCTTTTGGACCGCCAAACGGACCTCGGTGGCCGTAGGGCTCAGTTTGCCGGTGCTGGCTTTGGGACTCTACCTGCAATTGGGCACGCCTGAAGCCATCAATCCTGTCGCCGCTGGCAATGCCAACAATGAGCAACTGGTCCAAATGGTGGATACCCTGGCAGCCAGACTCAAGGACAACCCGAATGACAGCAAAGGCTGGGCGATGCTGGCACGTTCCTACAAGGCATTGGGGCGTTTCGACGAAGCACAACAGGCCTTTGAAAAAGCGGGCGACTTTGTCAAAACCGATCCTGAACTGCTGATTGACCATGCCGACCTGTTAGGGGTTCTGGCCGGAAACAGCCTGGTCGGCAAACCACAGCAAATGATTGAAGAAGCGCTGCGCATGAACCCCCTCCACCCCATGAGCTTGATGATGGCTGGCGTCGCCTCCTACCAGGGCGGTAATTACCAGCAAGCAGTGACCTACTGGGAAAAATTGCTGGGTCTGCTTCAACCTGACTCATCCGACGCGCAACAGGTACAAGCCAACATCAACGATGCACGCGCCAAAGGTGGCCTGTCTGCCGGTGCGAGCAACGCCTTGCCGCCCGTGCCAGCTGGCGCTGCAGCCGGCATGACCCCGGAAATGATCAACCAAATGGTGGATCGGCTGGCAGCGCGCTTGAAAGACAATCCTGATGACCTCGCTGGCTGGGCCCGACTGGCACGTGCCTACAAGGTGCAAAACCGTCTTGACGAAGCAATAGCCGCTTATGCCAAGACTGGAAAATTGCTCAACACCGACCCTGATTTGCTGACCCAATACGCTGACGCACTGGCCACGCGTGACAAGAGCCTGCAAGGGCAACCCGGTGAACTGGTCAAAAAAGCTCTGGCCATCGCCCCCAAACACCCCATGGCCTTGATGATGGCAGGCCAGGCGGCCTATCAGAGTGGCAATTATGCAGCTGCCATCGGCCATTGGAAGAACGTCCTGTCGATCTTGCCTGTCAACTCACCCGACACTGACCTCATCAAGGCTGAAATTGCCGATGCCCAACTTAAGATGGGAAGCGCTGGCAAACCCTGACAACAAACCTCACACCTCCAAGCCCGGTTCTACCGGGCTTTTTTTTGTTATTTTTTTGCCAGCAGCGTTAATTCGGCAACGTATTTAAACTGTATAAACTTGTGGATAAACTGACTTAATAATCAAAGTTATCCACAAAATTTTTAAAAATCTCAACTTATCCAAGTTCACGGCACACATCAAAAGCACAGTACCCAACAGCCAGTCAATGAGTTTAAGTTTATGATTTTTAAGGGATAAATTTACTTATCCACGGAGATTTCCTGACTCTATCTACTACGACTACTTTAAAATATTAATTAGTCAGAGACAGTAAAGGCAAATTTCCGGTATGTTTGAAACACTTTTTAAAAACATAAAAAAGCCTGTGCATAGAAACAATAAAATCGCAACAGCAGCATTTTTTTCGGTTGAATCAAGTAAGATTTGGCTGTGCGCAAACAACAACGTTGCTCTGGTCATTTACTTAACTACTTTTCACTCCTTTTTTGCAGGCCTCGTGGCAAACACCTTTGAAATCAAAAGCACGCAGTTACCTCTGGTAGCCTTGTTGCTCAAAACCCCCGAGCTTGCGCACATCATTGAGGATCTCGATGCGCAGTTTGGTCCGGACAGCCAAAGCCCTGATTTTTTTGATAACGATGCCCTGGTGCTTGATTTTTCCTATTTGGAATCACCCAGTCTGAGTCAGGCGTTGCCACAGTTATTAACCACGTTGCAGCACTGTCGTTTGAAACCGATTGCCTTTCGAAACGCGGTCAAAGCAATTGCTGTCAAGGCGCTGGCCTGTGGCTTGATCGAAGCGCCAGCAGACATGCCGCGTGGTAAACCAGTGGCTCAAAAAAAGAACACTGACAAACCAGTGGTCGAGTCCGTCAGGGAAATTGTGCGTGAGGTTGTTCGTGAAGTTCCTGGTCCGGCAACGTTGGTCATCGACAAACCCTTGCGGTCAGGTCAAAAAGTTTATGCCCGTGGTGCCGATCTGGTGGTGCTGGCCATGGTCAATATGGGGGCAGAGGTGGTGGCCGATGGCAATATCCATGTGTATGCCCCCTTGCGTGGCAAAGCCATGGCGGGCGCCAGTGGTAACACCCAGGCACGTATTTTTTCCCTTTGTCTGGAACCGGAGCTGATTTCCATTGCGGGTGTCTACCGTACCAGCGAAAATCCGCTCTCCAAAGACATTCAAGGCAAGCCGGCACAGGTCCGCTTGAGTAATGATGGCCAGGAAAAACTGCTTTTCGAAGCCTTGAATGCCTAATTTTCTGAAAGAACAGTCTCAAATGGCAAAAATTATTGTGGTGACTTCTGGCAAGGGGGGTGTTGGCAAAACCACGACCAGTGCCAGTTTTTCAACCGGGCTGGCCCTTCGCGGCCACAAGACCGCCGTCATTGACTTTGATGTGGGCTTGCGTAATCTCGACCTGATCATGGGCTGTGAGCGCCGGGTGGTTTATGACCTGATCAATGTGATTCATGGCGAAGCCAACCTTAACCAGGCCCTGATCAAGGACAAGCAGTGTGACAAGCTCTATGTGCTGGCGGCTTCGCAAACGCGTGACAAGGATGCCCTGACGCAGGACGGTGTTGAGAAAGTGCTAAACGACCTGATCGCCATGGATTTTGAGTTCATCGTGTGTGATTCGCCCGCCGGTATTGAAACCGGTGCCTTGATGGCCATGCACTTTGCCGATGAAGCGCTGGTGGTGACCAACCCAGAGGTCTCTTCGGTGCGCGACTCTGACCGTATTCTGGGCATGCTTTCCAGCAAAACCCGGCGCGCCATGCAGGGGCTTGATCCGATCAAGGAACATTTGTTGATCACGCGCTACAACCCGTCTCGTGTCAATCAGGGGCAAATGCTGTCCTTGCAGGACATTCAGGACATTTTGCGGATCAAGCTCATTGGCGTGATTCCCGAGAGCGAAGCGGTGCTGCAAGCGTCCAACCAGGGCGTACCGGCTGTTCACATGGAAGGCAGTGACGTGTCAGAAGCTTATAAGGATTTGATTGACCGTTTTCTGGGCGATGAAAAACCCATGCGATTTACCGAGCCTCCCAAACAAAGCTTGTTAAAACGCCTGTTTGGAGGGAAGTGAGGCCATGTCGTTTTTCTCATTTTTTCTGGGCGAGAAAAAGAAAACCGCCAGCCTTGCCAAAGAGCGCCTGCAGATTATTCTGGCGCATGAGCGTAACGGCCGCAGCCCTGCCACCCCAGATTATTTGCCGGATCTGCAACGCGAATTGATTGCCGTCATCAGCAAGTACATCAAGATCAATCCTGACGACATCAAGGTTAATCTGGAGCGTCAAGATAACCTTGAGGTGCTGGAAGTCAAGATCGAGCTACCAGACGCCCGTTAAGGTTTTTGCGGGTCAGACCACTCGTGAAGCGATGTGCTCTGACCCCAACTTGTAAGGTCTTTGTGGGTCAGACCACTCGCGCAGCGACGTGCTCTGACCCCAACTAATCTGAGACCTTGCGGGTCAGACCACTCGCGCAGCGACGTGCTCTGACCCCAACTTGATAAGGTCTTTGTGGGTCAGACCACTCGCGCAGCGACGTGCTCTGACCCCAACTGATTAGGTTGCCAGCGTTTGAGCAGCAGTGCGTTGCTCATCACGCTCACCGAGCTCATGGCCATGGCGGCACCTGCCATCACCGGGTTCAAAAACCCGAAAGCGGCCAGTGGGATGCCGGCCACGTTGTAAATAAAGGCCCAAAACAGGTTTTGCCGTATTTTGGCCACGGTGCGGTCAGAAATATCCAGCGCTGCCGCCACCAGCGCCAGCTCACCGCGCATCAGTGTGATGCCTGCCGCGTGCATGGCCACATCGGTGCCACCGCCTACGTTGGCCATCGCCATGCCGACATCGGCTGCCGCCAGGGCGGGTGCGTCGTTGACACCATCACCCACCATCACCACGGTAAGGCCTTGTTGTTTGAGGCGGGTGATGTGCGCCGCCTTGTCGCCCGGTAACACATTGCTGATAACCTCACTAGGTAGCAAACCGACGCGCTGGGCCATCGCCAGTGCCGCCGCTGTGTTGTCTCCCGAGAGCATCATGACCTGGATACCGCGTGCACGCAAAGTGGCAATCGTTGCGTTGGCCCCGGCTTTGGGTTCATCGCCAAAAGCCAGCAGCGCCAGCGCCTGCAAGCCAGCAGGTGTTTGCTGCGCCATTATGGCCAGCGTGGCACCCTGGGCTGTCAGGGATTGCAGGTGTGTATCCAGGCCGTCGAGTTGTGCGTCCAGCTCTTGCATCCAGCGTACGCTGCCAATCCAATAATCGCTTCCGTTGACCTGGCCGCGCAAACCCTTGCCTGGTGTACTTTGTAATTGCGTCACCACGGGCAAGGCCAATTGTTTGTCCTGGGCGGCTGTGACCACGGCACGGGCCAGTGGGTGGCCACTGCCGCTTTGCAGCGCGGCGGCCAGGGTCAACAAGGCATCTTGATCGGCATCGGTCGGCACGACAAAGTCAGTCAGGCGCGCCTGCCCCAGCGTCAGCGTGCCGGTTTTATCAAACACCACCACGCCGGCCTTGTGGGCCAGTTCCAGCGCTTGCGCATCCTTGATCAAAATGCCGTACCGGGCCGCTACACCAGTGCCCGCCATGATGGCAGCAGGCGTGGCCAGGCCCAGGGCGCAGGGGCAGGCAATGACCAAGACCGTGACCGCGTTGATAACCGCAACCTCAAAGGCCGCGCCACTGAGCCACCAGCCCAGCAGCGTGAGTAATGCCAGCACCAGCACCACCGGTACAAACACCGCACTCACCTTGTCGACAAGGCGCTGGATCGGCGCCTTGGCTGCCTGGGCATCTTCAACCAGGCGGATGATGCCGGCTAGCACTGTGTCAACACCGGTAGCAGTCACCTGCACGATGACCCGGCCATCCCCATTGAGCGTGCCCCCCGTCACTTTGTCCCGGAGCGTTTTGCTGACCGGTAGCGGCTCGCCCGTGAGCATGGATTCATCGACCTGGGTCTGGCCCTCCTTGACCCGGCCGTCCACGGCAAAACGTTCACCCGGGCGTACCGCCAGTTCGTCACCCACCAGCACTTCATCAATCGGCACATCGACCTCGCCGTCGAGCCCCAGCAAGTGCGCTGTCTCTGGCCGCAAGGCGTGTAACGCGCGAATGGCCGAGGTGGTCTGGCGCTTGGCGCGGGCTTCGAGCCACTTGCCCAGCAACACCAGCGTGATCACCACGGCAGAAGCTTCAAAGTACAGGTGCGGCATGTTGCCAGGTGTAGCGCTTAGCCACAGCCAGACGGAAAGTGCCCAGCCCGCGCTGGTGCCCATGGCCACCAGCAGGTCCATGTTGCCGCTCAGGACTTTCAGTGAATGCCAGCCTGCCTTGTAAAAACGCGCACCCAGAATGAACTGCACTGGTGTGGCCAGGACAAACTGCAGCCAGGAAGGCAGCATCCAGTGCTGTCCAAAAAGATCACCCAGCATTGGCAACATCAAGGGTAACGACAGCGCCAGACCCAGCGCCACGGGTGCAAAACCTGCCCAGTTTGATTCAAGGGGTGCGTCGATGGCGGCATTGGCAGCCACCGGCTCGTAGCCGGCATCACGCACGGCGCGTTTGAGCCGAGCCTCGATCTGGTCCGATGGCAACACCATCACACGGGCCGACTCGGTGGCCAGGTTGACGCTGACTTCCTGCACACCGGGCACCTTTTTCAGGGCCCTTTCAGCCCGGCCCACACACGAAGCGCAAGTCATGCCATGAATACCAAGGTCGACACGCAGGGTGTCCGCAGGGGTTTGGGGTGTGGTCATTGAAGTTAAGCCTGAGGTTGCTGACAAGGTTCACAATACGCGTTTTTGTTGTCTCCGTATTTTCCAGGGATTTGAAATGAAGCAAATTTTTACCGTGACCGGCATGACCTGTGAACATTGTGAAAAAGCGGTGGTGCGTGCTGTGCGCCAGCTTGACCGCGCCGCAGAAGTGCAAGCCGACCGCACCCAGAACCGGGTCGAAGTGGATTCCGAGCAGCCACGTGAGGCCCTGGCCCAGGCTATTGCTGAAGAAGGTTACACCGTTGCAACCTAAGGCCAGTCCCGCATGAACGTTTTGGCTTCCATGGCGCGGCTGACTGATTTATACCCGTCACTGGCGCAGGTACAGCCCGCGCCAGTGACCCCGGAGTCAGGGCTGCAGCCTTTTGAGGTGCCCACCAACACGGTACTCTTCAGCGAAAACACGCCTTGTCAGGGCTTTCCGCTGGTGTTGCACGGCGAAATCAAGGTCAGCCGCAACTCGGGAGATGGGCGCTCACTGGAACTGTATCGCGTGGTCCCGGGTGAATTGTGTCTGGTCTCGAGCGCCTGCCTGTTTCGTGCCCAGCCGCTCACGGCCTTTGGCATCACCACCAAAGCCAGCACGCTGTTGCTGATCAAGCCTGATGTGTTCACGCGCTGGCTGGAAACGCCAGCCTTTCGCAACGACGTGCTGGGCCTGTTTGCCGAACGTATGGCAGACCTGACCAGCCTGATTGATGCGGTGGCGTTTCAAAGGCTGGACCGTCGCCTGGCAGCGGCCTTGCTGGGGCGCGGTCAGCAGCTCAACGTGACACATCAGACCCTGGCTGACGAGCTGGGAACGGTGCGCGAAATGGTGACCCGCTTGTTGCGCCGCTTTGAGCGCGAGGGCTGGGTCAGCCTGGGCCGTGAGCAAATCCAGATCGTCAATGGCGCCGCATTGCGGACCCTGGTGAGCACCCAACCGGCGTGAACGCGCCAAGCTGGGTGACTTGAGTCACAGACCCGGCGAGTTGATTGGCGCTGTAATCGGTTCTTATGTTCTTCAACCTGACCTCAAGGAGTTTTCATGAAATCAAACGTTGGCGGCATTGACCGCATTTTGCGTATCGTCATCGGCCTGGTGCTGATTGGTTTGACCCTGACCGGCACCATCGGTGTCTGGGGCTGGCTGGGGGTGGTGCCACTGGCCACAGGTGCCATTGGCTGGTGCCCACCCTATGCTATTTTTGGCTGGAACAC
>MESQ01000087.1 GCA_001771065.1 Burkholderiales bacterium RIFOXYD12_FULL_59_19
CATGTCAACGGCAAGCGTTCGGGACTATATCCACAAGGTCGAAAAGCGTGGACGTTGGAAAAATGCAACAACGCCACCGCAATAAAAGTAAAATGAAACCATGCTCGATGATCGTGCCAAGTTATTACTCAAAGCGCTGGTAGAACGCTATATTGCCGACGGCCAGCCTGTCGGCTCGCGCACTTTGTCCCGCGCTTCCGGCCTGGATTTGTCGCCAGCCACTATCCGTAACGTGATGTCGGACCTGGAAGAACTGGGCCTGATCGCCAGCCCACATACTTCTGCCGGGCGCATTCCCACGGCGCGTGGCTACCGGCTGTTTGTCGACACCATGCTGACGGTGCAGCGCGGCCAGATCGGCACACCCAGCCTGGCGCATGACCAGCCGCAAAAAGTGATCTCCAACGCGGCCAACCTGCTGTCAAGTTTGTCCCAGTTTGTTGGCGTGGTGATTGCACCCAAGCGCACCTCGGTGTTCCGGCACATCGAGTTTTTGAGGCTGTCGGAGCGGCGCCTGTTGGTCATCATTGTGTCGCCCGAAGGCGACGTGCAAAACCGGGTGATTTTTACCGAGGTGGACTACACCCAGTCGCAGTTGGTCGAGGCGGCCAATTACCTTAACAGCAACTATGTCGGCCTGGCGATTGAACAGGTGCGTGAGCGACTCAAAAACGAGGTCGACTCTCTGCGCAGCGAAATTGCCAGCCTGATGAATGCGGCCGTAGCGGCCAACACCGAGGCCATGACCGAAGGGCAGGACGAAGTGATCATTTCAGGAGAACGAAACCTGCTCTCGGTCAGTGATTTTTCCAACGACATGAGCCATTTGCGCCGCGCCTTTGACCTGTTTGAGCAAAAAGCCCAGCTCATGCGTTTGCTCGATGTCGCTGGCCGGGCTGAAGGTGTGCGCATTTTTATTGGCGGCGAAAGCCAGGTGGTGCCGTTTGAAGACCTGTCCATCGTCAGCGCCCCCTACGAGGTGGACGGCCAGGTGGTGGGCACCCTGGGTGTGGTCGGTCCCACCCGCATGGCTTATGACCGCATGATCCAGATTGTGGACATTACCTCCAAATTGGTCAGCAACGCGTTGAGTCACCATAAATAGCGCGTTGCTGCCCCGTACAATCCGCGGTTCGGTCGGGGCGTTAGCTCAGTTGGTTAGAGCAGAGGACTCATAATCCTTTGGTCCACAGTTCAAGTCTGTGACGCCCTACCAATGTTCATGCGCCTCAGCGCCCGTTTGGGCTCTGAGGCGTTTCTACATTTCCGGGAGTCCTTCTACAAATATGAAAAACGAACCACGAATTCCACGAAGCAGCCAAGATTTGAAAGCCTCTCTTGTGGAGCAAGTTTTGCTTCTCATGGCCTATTGTGATAAGTTCGATCAAGGGGTTATAGCATTCGCGAAGCCGATAGCAGGAACTCTTCGAACATTGCTGCACCACCATGGAAACTCAAAATCTGTCCTTGCCCAGTTGAGCCTTCGTAGTGGTCGTTATTTCACAGTCACCCCTCCAGTTGATCCCAAAAATTTGATTGGTCACTGTAATTTGTTGTCTATTAGAGTTGATGCCAGTGGGGTCACTTATGTTCCACAATTCGATTTGCCGATGGGTGGCAAGAGTCGTATTCCATTTCCAGAATGGTGGACTTTGCCGGTGGCAATGTCCCAAGATAGGAAAACGTTGTCTCGCATGGACATCGTGACCGCAGTCGCAGACATGGATGGTGGGTCACATATCGACCCAAGTTTGACT
Organism: Burkholderiales bacterium RIFOXYD12_FULL_59_19; assembly: GCA_001771065.1. Taxonomy (GTDB): domain Bacteria; phylum Pseudomonadota; class Gammaproteobacteria; order Burkholderiales; family Burkholderiaceae_C; genus Rhodoferax. Next base: position 1,758 of record MESQ01000087.1, read on the forward strand.
CCCATTTACGAGAGTTTTCGATCTGGGCGGTTCTTGGGATGGATGGCAATGATTGATGAAAAAGAGGGTTTGCCTGTTGCGTCACCGCAATATTCTTGCCTTAGAGTTATCTCTCACGAGTTGCTTTTGTCGCTGGAAAAGTATGCCCCGTGGAGTTTTTCAAAACCATACGTATATCCAGGGAGATCAAACTAACGGCGGGTGCGATTCAAAGTGTGGGGTTAGCGCTGGCCGATTTCGGGGCGTTGACAGACGACTTACACGCACGGCACGGCGACTGGGTCATGCGCATGCGGTTTTGAAGTGAAATCACGCGCGACATTGCTGAAAAGTACGCAGAGTGCTTTGTGCGCGCGCCTTTCTCTTCAAAGCCCGGTCACATGACCCAATCACCATGCCTCAAGGTCGTTCGACACATCACTTTGGATCGCACCCCGTAACGGCTTCACCCGTTCCTACGTCGTTAGAATTTGGAAGATTGTCGATAAACGGATTCCGTTGGTCGATACACTCAGGTCCCCGACAAGTGTCTCTAGCAAAAGTATTGCCTGGAGCGGCTTTTTGTTACCAAAAACGACGCGGTTTGGCGTGACCCCCAAAACCTCGCAGACTTTTCTAAGCTCAATGCTCCCTGGCGCAAATTTTCCTGCTTTGTAGCCTTGTAGAACTGTTCTTGAAATTCCTGTGCGGCGGTGGAGTTCCGCAACAGTGAGTCCAGCACGTTTACGAGCAACCTGCAATTCACTAGCGATGGCTCTCAAAACTAACACGCGAGCTTGGGAGGCTGGTGCTGCGTGGCTGTTGTGGTTTATTTCCGAGTTTTGTGAAATTCCGTGATGGTTTGTTGCGTTTGGTATTTTGATCTCACGTTTTTATGGACTTCCGCATCGGTGACAGAGGCCCAACTGGAACGCGCACAAGATTTCAAGCTTTTGCCGAAGCCTGGTGCTGCGTGTCGACGAGCTTGTTCAAGCAACGCGCCCAAATCAGGGCAGCTTGGTCCAGGCGGCATCGGGTTTCCAGGTCGCTACCCAGGCAGGCAGGTCGTGGGCTGGCATGGGCCGAGCCACACCGAAGCCCTGTGCCAATTCACAGCCAATTGCCAGCAGGGCGGCGCCATGGGCTACGGTTTCCACGCCTTCGGCAATGACTTTTCGGTCAAATGCATGTGCCATGCCAATGATGCCATGAAGAATGGCCAGGTCATCCGGGTCGTCCAGCATGTCGTGCACAAAACTCCGGTCAATCTTGAGGGTGGCGACTGGCAGGCGCTTAAGGTAGGTGAGTGACGAATAGCCCGTACCAAAGTCGTCCATTGAAAATAGCACGCCGAACCGGCGGCATTGCTCAATGGTGTCTGACATACCTGCAATGTCTTCCAGGGCGCTGGTTTCCAGTACCTCCAGTTCCAGGTAACTTGGGCAAGTCGTGGGGTGGGACGCCAAAATACCTTGCAGACGCGCCACAAAGTCATGTTGTTGCAACTGACGCACGCCCATATTAACGCTCACTGCCATGTCCAGCCCCAAGATTTGCCAGGCCTGTATTTGGTCAAGGGCGGTGTGAATGACCCATTCCCCCACGGCAACTGCCAGCGGGTGGTCCTCGATCACAGGCAGAAAACAAGCTGGCGCCAACAAACCGTGCAGGGGATGTTGCCAGCGGATCAAGGCCTCAGCGCCGATCACCTGGCCGGTGCGCATGTTGACCTTGGGCTGGTAGTGCAGCACCAGTTCGCCACGGGCCAGTGCCATCTGTATGTGTTCCAGACTTTCGTGCTGGCTGCGCATGTTGCGGTCATGCTCTGCATTGAACATCTGAAAACGGTTTTTGCCTGACAGCTTGGCCTGGTACATGGCTTGGTCGGCCTGGCGCTGCAGTTGGTCAGCATCAATGTCTTCAGTCTGCGGAAAAAAAGTGACACCCAGACTGGCCGTCACCTGCAGCGTTGCATCGCCCAACTGGAAAGGCTCTGCCGCCGCGCTGAGCAGCCGCGAGAGCATGGGAATGCTCTCGGCGGTATTGGCCAGGTCCACAAGAACCGCCACAAACTCGTCGCCACCTATCCGCGCCAGCGTGTCGCCTTCGCGCAGGGCTTGCCGCATCTGGTTGGCCAGGTTCATCAGCAATTGGTCACCTGCCTCATGTCCATGGGTGTCATTGATCAGCTTGAAGCCATCCAGGTCAAGGAATACCACGGACAGCTTTAAGCCGCGGCGCTTGACTTGCGCCATGGACTGGGACAATCGGTCAGCCAGCAGCACACGGTTTGGCAAACTGGTCAGGGCGTCGTAGTGCGCGATGTGATCAAGCTTTTGCTCGTGCTCTTTGGCTGCAGTGATGTCTGAAAACAGTGCCACGTAGTGCTGGGGCTGACCGAGAGCGTTGAGCACGGTGCTGATGGTGAGCATTTCTGCATACACCTCACCATTTTTCCGCCGGTTCCATATCTCGCCATACCAGTGGCCCTTGTGAATCAGGTCTTGCCACATGGCTGCAAAATGGGCCTTGTTCTGGCGGCCCGAGTTCAGGATGTGAGGATTCTTGCCCACGACTTCACCACGGGAATATCCGGTGATGTGGCTGAAGCCCCCGTTGACATCCACAATGGTGCCATCCACCGTGGTGATCATGATGCCCTCGCGCGAGTTGGTGAAGACACTGGCGGCCAGTTTGAGTTTTTCTTCGCCTTCCTTGCGTCCGGTGATGTCTGAAGTGAAGCCATGCCACAGGACCGAGCCATCGGCTTCTCGCTCGGGCATGGAGCTGCCAAGCAACCAGCGCACGGTGCCATCGTCAAATTTGACCCGGTATTCATGGTGCCAAAGGCTCATGTCTTTGGCGGACTGTGCAATCGTGGTGGCCACTGCTTGCTGGTCGTCGGGGTGAATCAGGGTAAATACCGCAGAGGCATCTTTGTGCACATCGGCCGGGCTGACGCGGTTGCCATACATCGCCATGATGGCGTCGCTGGCATAGGGAAACGTTGTTCGACCATCAGGGTGCAATCGAAATTCGTACAACACGCCCGGTACCCGGCTGGCAATTTTTTTCAGACGGTTCAGTGCCTCGTCGCGTGCCTGTTGTACCTGTTTACGCTCGGTAATGTCTGCCATCACCCCCACATAGTGCTGTACTTGGCCCGTGCTGTCACGCGAGATGGTTATTGACAGATGGGCATCAAATGGCGTGCCGTCCTTACGGTGGTTGCGCATTTCGCCGTGCCAGACACCGGTATGCAACAGTTCAGCCCACAGGCTGGCATAAAAAACCTTGTCATGCTGGCCTGACGCCAGCAGTCGCGGGTTGCGGCCCCGCACCTCTTGTTCGGTGTAGCCGGTGATGCGGGTAAAGGCAGCATTGACCGACAGAATGTTGGCTTCGGCATCGGTGATGATGATGGTCTCGGAGCTGGCCTCAAACACGGTGGCGTTGATGCGCAGAAGGTGTTCAGCCTCGTGTCGCTGAGCGGCCAGCGCCAGTTGGCGCCGGTAAAAGGCCATGGTCAGCAAAATCACTGCCAGCAGTGCCGGGGTCAGCACCACCAGCAGCGTCTTGACCTCGGTGAACCAGGCTTGCAGGGCGCGTTCACGGTCAAGGTGGGTTACCACCACAAATGGGTACAGGCGTGAGCCTTGAAAAGCGGACAATACCGGCCGACCCGCCGTGTAGGCTTGTTCGAACGCACCTGATTCCACTTCGGCCAGTATCAGGTCACGGGTGACATAGGTTTGGACGGTGCCCGCATGCGCGTCATGGTCGGTGCTCATGAGCAGGTTACCGTCGTAGCGCAACACCTCCACCGAGCCATTTTTTGGGTCCAGCGTGCCAGCCATATGGTTCAGGAAATAGTCCGGGTTGAGCGCAATCAGCAATTGCAGACGGCGTTGACCCAACTGCAAGGCTTGCACCACAGGAATAAAGCTTTGCGCGTCGATGTCAACCGGTGTGTCACTGGTGGTGGCGCGGCCATTGGCAAAGTCACGCCCGGCCCAAGGCTGCCCAAGGCGCAAAAACTCTGCCGGATTGTTGGCCAACGGCAGGAAACTCTGGGTGTCCACGATCACGTCGCGGTTGGCCGGGTTGGAGCTTGCCACAATGCGTCCGGTGTCATTCAGCAGCGACAAGGAGCGCAAAAATGGCGTGTGGCGCAGGCTGGCAACCAGGCTTTTTTCAACGCTACGAACATCTTTGGCGTCGCTGACGGGCGCGGTGAGGTTGGCAGCGGTTAATTCCGTGACGCGCAGGCTTTGGGTCAAATGGTCTTCAAAACTGCGCGCATGCAGCGCGGCAAGCTGCAGGTTGTTGGTGATGGCATCAGCGCGCAGGCGCCACAGGGTGTAGGCGGTGATGCCAAGGGTGCTGACCACAAACAGGGTCAGACCTAAAAAGAACAGTCGGCGCAATTGCAGCGCGCGTGGATTCATGGTGCCATGATCGCTTCTAGTTTGTTGCGCTTGGCCGCTGCCAGCAGTCGGCCATCGCGTTTGATGGTACTGACAAACTGCTCAAGCCGGGCATGCCAGCCATCGTCACCGGGTTTCATGGCGTAGGCGTAGGGTGTGATGTGGTAGGTGCCCGGCGGCGAGATCAAGCGTGCCCAATCGGCATTGGCCAGAAAACGCTGGCTGTAGGGGTAGTCTGTCATGAATACATCTGCCCGGCCAGACTGCACTTCTTGCTCTCTGGCAAAAGGAGTGTCGAGCACCAGCAAGTCAGCGGACTTGAGTTTTGCCTTCATGACTGGTTCGTGAAGCGTGCCTCTGGCCACTGCCACCACCGAGCCAGGTTGGTCAATGTCGTCCCAGGTTTTGATGCGACGGCTGGTTTTTGTGGCTATGGCGTAAATGTCGCTGGCCAGGTGTGGCTGGGTAAAACGGAGTTTTCTAGACCGCTCAGGTGTGATACCAATGGCAAACATGGCCACATCACAGCGGTCTTGCGTCACGTCGTCCATCAGCTTGGCAAACGAGCTGTCGATGAATTGCACCGCTACCCCCAAATCTTTGCCAAGCTCCAGGGCAAGATCAATGTCGATGCCCGACAAGACCCGGGTTTTTGGGTTGCGGTAGGTGATGCTGTAGTAGTCCGGCCAAATGCATACACGCACCAGCTTGGCGGCTTGTACGTAGGCCAGGCGCTCGTTAGCTGGCTGTGGCGTGGCTGCGAAAAGCGACACACTGAGCGTGGCCGCGACTGACAGGGTCAGGATTTTCATGCGCATGGTTTTCCAACAACATATAGTTTGCGCAGAGTGTAGTGGTTGTCTCTATTTCAGCGATGCCAGTTCGCGGCTGGTTTGGCGCAGGATGGTGGTCAACCTGGCGGCAAGGTTGCCAAGCAAGCGGATCTTGATGGCCGGTGCCTGCGTGTCGAGCTGGTCAAAGGCTTCACGGGTCAAGACCCGGCATACCACCGGGCTCAGTGCCGTGACGTTGGCTGAACGCGGTGAGCGGTCTAAAAAGGCCACCTCACCAAAGCTTGCGCCCGATGAGAACGCGTCGAGTCGGGCCATTCCGTCCTGGGTGGAGATACTGACCATGGCTGCGCCTTGTGTCAACACGAACAGTTCGTTTGACGCCTGACCCGCGCTGATGATGGTCTGACCTTTGGTAAAACTTCGCACCACCAGGTGCTGATCGACCCATGCCAGTTCTTGTGTGCTGAGCCCGAGAAACAGGTCACATTCGGCCAAGGGCGTGTGACTGCTTTTGGCAGGGCTGGAAAAGCCCGCGCCAAGAATCTGGTTTTCGCCATACTCCAGCGCAAAGTCGTCGTCTGCAAAAAAGGCCTCGCGCGCAACGCCCGCATCAATCAGATGTTGCCAGCACGCGCCAGCTTCCGTAAACAGGAGTATTTTTCCAAGCTCCGACAGTTCTGTCCGGATGCCCGCCAGAAAATCTGCCGCCGTGCGGTCAATACCCTGCACCAGCTTGAGGTTGACAATGAAAAAATCGGCGTTCTCCGAGTCCTGCGTCAGGGTACGGATGACAGGTTCAATGGAGGCAAAGGTCAGCGCGCCATGCAGCTGCAACAGGCGCAATTTTTTTCCGACACTCAAGAGATAGTCATTGGCTGCCTGAGTGCGTCGCTGGTTGGATTTGACCGAGCGCCGCGTGGTGGCCCTGCGTATGGCCGGTATGGCGCGCTGTGATGCGTCAAACATATGAAGGTCCAGATCAGCCGTCAAGGCTTGGCAGACAGCGAGTCCGCGCACGCTGTTGCCTTGCGCGTCGAGCCGTGGCGAAAAGACGGCGATGCCCAGGCGACCAGGCTGCACCGCCATGATGCCGCCACCCACCCCGCTTTTGGCCGGAAGGCCGGTGCGGTAAAGCCAGTCGCCCGAGGCATCGTACATGCCGCAGGTGGCCATGACCGAGAGCACATTGGCCACATATTTTTCAGCCAGCGCACGCTGGCCGGTGATCGGGTTGACGCCGCCATTGGCCAGTGTGGCGCCCATGATCGCCAGGTCACGACAGGTGATGCGGATTGAACACTGCTGAAAGTAGGCTTCTAGGCTGGCAGTGGGGTCATTTTCAATCACTGAAAAATTGCGCAGCATCCAGCCGATGGCCCGATTGCGGTGGCCAGTTTCACTTTCTGACTGATACACCTTGTGGTCGATCTCCAGCGGGCGACCGGCATAGCGGGAAAAACTTTCCAGGATGGCAGCGGTCTTGTCTTCCATGCTGTCGCCGGCCACCAGGCTACAGGCGGCAATGGCGCCGGCATTGATCAGTGGATTGAGCGGCGTGCCGCTTTGCGGGTGCAAGCTGATGGCATTAAAAGCGTCGCCGGAGGGTTCGACACCGATTTTTTTCAGCACTGCTGCTTCGCCGTGCTGTTCAAGTGCCAGCCCGTAGGTCAGTGGTTTGGAGACCGACTGGATGGTAAAGGGCTGGTTGCAGTCGCCAACCTCGTAGACATAACCGTCCTGGGTGGCGATACAAATGCCAAACCAGTCGGGGTTGGCCTGCTTGAGTTCCGGGATGTAATCAGCCACCTCGCCCGCGTTCAGGTGACCGAGGCGGGCGTGTAATGCCTGAAGGTAGTGTTGAATTGGAGAGTGGGCCACGGTGGTCGTCTGTGAGTTAAGTCATTGCTGTGTTGCAATAACAATGCCTGCTGCCAATGGTGGGTTTGCCTGGGCTGGTCATGCGCCTCAGATTTTTTGTTCGATCCTGGTGCATTTGCACCAGCTGTGCACTACAAGCGGGCGGGTGTGGCTGGCGAGGTACCCAAACGTAGGCCGCTCACGGCGTCAAAGTGATGAATTTTGTTGGCACGCGGCGTGACACAAATGGTGCTGCCCAGGGCGGGTGCGGTGTGTGCTTCTTCAGTCCGGATGATGACCAGTTCGTCACCCACGCCATGTGCCCAGCGGCCATAGGTGAGCCGCTCCGCGCCCAGCATCTCTACCGCTTCCACTGTCAAAGCCCAGCCGCTGGGGCTGATGTCCAGATGCTCGGGACGTATACCGGTGATGGTATTGGGGGGGGCATCGGGCGCATTTTTCAGCAGGTTCATCGGTGGCGAACCCATGAAGCTGGCGACAAAGGTGGTGGCAGGTAGGTTGTATACCTCCTCGGGTGTGCCAAATTGCTCCATGACACCAGCGTTCATCACCATCATGCGTTGCGCCAGCGTCATGGCTTCCACCTGATCGTGGGTGACAAAGAGTGAGGTGATGCCAAGTTCGCGGTGTAATTTCTGGATTTCAAGGCGGGTTTGGGCGCGTAATTTGGCGTCCAGGTTGCTCAGGGGTTCGTCAAACAGGAACACCTGCGGCTGGCGCACAATGGCGCGGCCCATGGCCACGCGTTGGCGCTGGCCGCCCGAAAGCTCACGCGGCTTGCGCTGTAGAAATGGGCCAATTTCGAGAATCTTGGCGGCTTTGTCCACGCGCGCCTTGATGTCATCGGCAGGCACCTTGGCGATTTTGAGGCCATAGGCCATGTTCTCAAAGACGCTCATGTGCGGGTACAGCGCGTAATTTTGAAACACCATGGCAATGTCGCGTTCGGACGGTTCCAGATTGTTGACGACACGCTCGCCAATTGAAATTTCCCCTTCGCTGATTTCCTCCAGGCCCGCCACCATGCGCAAAAGTGTGGACTTGCCGCAACCCGAGGGGCCAACAATGACGACAAATTCGCCATGCCGGATGTCCGCGTTGATGCCGTGGATGACCTGGGTGGCGGCTTTGCCGTGGCCGTAGCGCTTGATGATGTTTTTTAAAGTGATAGAAGCCATATTAATCAGTTGGGGACAGAGCAAATTTGCTGCGCAAATCTTGGTCTGTCATTTCTCGGTATCCACCAGTCCCTTGACGAACCATTTCTGCATCAGCATGACCACCAACGCGGGGGGGATCATGGCCAGCACGGCGGTGGCCATGACAATGTTCCACTGCATTTCGGAGTCACCGCCGGAGATCATGCGCTTGATGCCGATCACGACCGGGTACATGTCCTCGTTGGTGGTGACCAGCAGTGGCCACAGGTACTGGTTCCAGCCGTAAATGAACTGGATCACAAACAGCGCGGCCATGGACGTTTTGGACAGGGGGATCAAAATGTCCTTAAAAAACCGCATCGGCCCGGCGCCATCCATGCGCGCGGCTTCCACCAGTTCCTCGGGCACGGTCAGGAAAAACTGCCTGAATAAAAAGGTGGCCGTGGCCGAGGCAATGAGCGGAATTGTCAGGCCGGCGTAGCTGTTGAGCATGCCAAGGTCTGATACCACTTTGTAGGTGGGCCCAATGCGGACCTCCACCGGCAGCATCAGCGTGATGAAGATGGCCCAAAAGAAAAACATCCGAAACGGAAAGCGGAAATAAACAATGGCAAAGGCCGACAGCAGTGAGATGGCAATTTTGCCCAGTGAGATGATCAAGGCCGAGATCAGGCTCACCATCATCATTTGCCCCACGGGCGCCTTGGAGCCCGAGCCGCCACCGGTGCCGTTCCAGGCGGCGGTGTAGTTTTCAATCAGATGGCCACCGGGCAGCAGCGGCATGGGGGTCTGCACAATGGCCTGCGAGGTTTGGGTGGAAGCCACAAAGGTCAGGTAGAGCGGAAACGCCACCACCAGCACGCCCAAAATCATCACAGCGTGTGACAGCACCGTCAACCAGGGGCGGCGTTCTACCATCTAGTAGTTCACTTTCTTCTCGACGTAGCGAAATTGCACTACGGTGAGTGCTACCACAATCACCATCAGCACCACCGATTGGGCCGCCGAGCCGCCCAGGTCCATGGCTTTGAAGCCGTCAAAGTACACCTTGTAAACCAGGATGGCGGTGTCTTTGCCCGGGCCGCCCTGGGTAGCCGCGTCAATGATGGCAAAGGTGTCAAAAAACGCATACACAATGTTGATGACCAAAAGGAAAAAGGTGGTCGGGGACAGCAACGGGAAGACCATCGTCCAGAAACGGCGCCAGGGTCTGGCGCCGTCAATGGCGGCGGCTTCAATCAGGGACCTAGGGATGCTTTGCAGCCCCGCCAGAAAGAACAGAAAGTTGTAGGAAATTTGCTTCCATACGGCAGCCATCACCACCAGGGTCATGGCATGGGTGCCGTTAAGCAGGTGGTTCCAGTCAATGCCAACAGCACGTAGCCAGTACGACACCACACCCACGCTGGGTGCAAACATGAACAGCCACAACACTCCGGCCACGGCCGGAGCCACGGCATAGGGCCAAATCAGCAAGGTTTTGTAGGTCAGGGCGCCTTTGACCACACGGTCGGCAAAAACGGCCAGCAACAGCGACACACTGATGCCGGCGACCGCCACCAGGCTGGAGAAAATGGCCGTGGTGTAGAACGAAGCCAGGTAGGTTTCATCGTTCCAAAGGTTGCGAAAATTGTCCAGCCCGACCCAATCAACCGAGGTGCCAAACGCGTCCGACTGCTGCACCGATTGCAGCAGGGCCTGCGCTGCCGGCCAAAAGAAGAACAGGGCGATCACGACTACCTGGGGTGCTATCAGCACCCAAGGCAGCCATGACGAGCGGAAATAAACGCGTTTTTCCATGCCTGGAAAACGCTTATGGCTTGTTCATGAACAAGCGCTTAACCCTTCTTGTTGGCTTTTTCAAAGCGCTCCAGCAGCTCGTTGCCACGTTTCACGATCGAGTCCAGCGCTTCTTTGGCGCCTTTTTTGCCGCCCCAGACCTGCTCCAGTTCTTCGTCCTCGATGGTGCGAATCTGCACATAATTACCCAGGCGGATGCCACGCGACTTGTCGGTGACCTTGCGGATCATCTGGTTGACGGCCACATCGGTTCCGGGGTTCTCTTTGTAGAAGCCCGATTTTTCGGTTAACTGGAAGGCCGCCGTGGTGATGGGCAGGTAGCCGGTGCGTTTGTGGCTGGCAGACTGCACTTCCGGGCTTGAGATGTAGGTGAAGAATTCGGCCACGCCTTTGTATTCATCAGCTTTCTTGCCCGCCATGACCCACAGGCTGGCACCCCCAATGACTGTGTTTTGGGGTGCACCCGGCACATCTGGGTAGTAGGGCAGCGGTGCCAGGGACCAAGTAAACTTGGCGTTCTTCTTGACGTTGCCATAGAACCCCGCCGACGTGGTGATCATGGCGCACTCGCCCGAAATAAAGGTAGCTTCCGGTACGTTGGCCCGGCCTTTGTAAACAAACAGGCCTTGCTGGTGCATATTGGCCAGGTTCTCAATGTGGCGTACATGCAGTGGGGAGTTGACCTTCATGCGGGCATCCATACCGGCCAGGCCATTGCTTTTGGTGGCAAATTCCACGTTGTGCCATGCAGAAAAGCTCTCGAGCTGGGTCCAGCCTTGCCAGGCGATGGTCAGTGGGCATTTGTGGCCATTGGCCTTGAGCTTGGCGGCGGCCAGGGCGACCTCGGGCCAGCTGCTGGGGGCCTTGCTGGTGTCGAGTCCGGCGGCCTTGAAGGCATCCTTATTGATGTAAAAGACCGTGGTCGAGCTGTTGAACGGCATGCTCAGCATTTCGCCACTGGGCGCGGTGTAGTAGCCGCCCACGGCTGAAATGTAGGCTTTGGGGTCAAACTTCTGGCCTGCGTCCTTCATCACTTTACCGACCGGCACGATGGCGTTTTTGCTGGCCATCATGGTGGCAGTGCCAACTTCAAACACCTGCAAGATGTGGGGCGCATTGCCAGCCCGGAACGCCGCCACAGCCGAGGTCATGGACTCGTCATACGTACCCTTGTAGGTGGGCACGATCTTGTAACTGGATTGGCTGGCGTTGAAACCTTTGGCCAGGTCATTGACCCATTCGCCGTTGACTGCGGTCATGGAGTGCCACCATTGGACTTCGGTGACCGCTTGGGCGTTTAGCGCAAATGACGCCGCCAGGGCAAGGGCTGCAATTTTAAATTTCATGAAATCTCCTTCAGGTTAGAGGGCCGAGCTTAGTCAACAAATGTGACGATGCTGAGACAAAATTAAGTCAATCTGACCAAAGCTTGATTAAACGCAGATTTGGGTGGGGCACGTATCGGGGTTTCCCTTATACAAGCTTGCGGGTCAGACCACTCGCATAGCGACGTGCTCTGACCCCAACTGATTAATGGACCATCACCCCAGTAGGGCAATGCTGCGCTGCGGTAACATCGCCTGCCCAGCTTGAGCGTGCCTGTGACAGCGTGCCAACGCCCGCGATGGCTGTTACCAAACTATCCGATGAACGCTCCCATTCAGCTTAAGTCCTTGATGCCTGCGGACGCGATTGCGCCGCATGAGCCCGAACGCATCCGCGAAATTCCCTACAACTACACCTCGTTTTCTGACCGCGAGATTGTGATTCGCCTGCTGGGCGCACCGGCATGGGGCTGGCTGAACAAGCTGCGCGATGAACGCCGCACGGGCCGCTCGGCGCGCATGTTGTACGAGGTGCTGGGTGACATCTGGGTGGTGCAGCGCAACCCCTATTTGCAGGACGACCTGCTCGACAACCCGAAGCGCCGGGTGCTGCTGGTGCAAGCCTTGCAGCACCGGTTGGGTGAAATAGAAAAGCGACGCAAGCCCGCCGACGATCCCGAGCGCGACGCGCTGGTCGGCCAGTTGCTTGACGTGGCGCGACAGGCGGTGCAAGCCTTTGATGCCCATTTTGTTGAAACCGCCACGCTACGCCGCCAGGCCCAAAAAGTGCTGGCCAGACTGACCGCCAAAGACAACATCAAGTTTGATGGCCTGAGCCGCGTCAGCCACGTCACTGATGCCACCGACTGGCGCGTGGAGTACCCGTTTGTGGTCCTGACGCCAGATTCCGAGGCCGAGATGGCGCATCTGGTCAAGGGCTGCATCGAGCTGGGTCTGACCATCATCCCGCGCGGCGGTGGCACGGGTTATACCGGCGGCGCGATCCCGCTGACCTGGAAGAGCGTGGTTATCAATACCGAAAAGCTCGAAGCCATGACCGAGGTCGAAATGCGCACGCTGCCGGGGCTGGACCATGAGGTCGGCACGGTCTGGACCGAAGCCGGTGTGGTGACCAACCGAGTGGCGCAAGCCGCCGAGCGCGCCGGTTTTGTCTTTGCGGTGGACCCCACCTCGGCTGACGCCTCCTGCATTGGCGGCAACATCGCCATGAACGCGGGCGGAAAAAAAGCCGTGCTGTGGGGCACCTCACTGGACAACCTGGCCAGCTGGCGCATGGTGACGCCGCAAGCCGAGTGGCTGGAGGTGACCCGCATCAAGCACAACATGGGCAAGATCCATGATGTGGATGTGGCCAGCTTTGAGCTGCAGTATTTCAAGGCCGACGGTAAAACCCCTATTCGCAAAGAACAACTGGACATTGTCGGCAAATCCTTCCGTAAGGAAGGCCTGGGCAAGGACGTGACTGACAAGTTTCTCAGCGGTCTGCCCGGCATTCAAAAGGAAGGCTGTGACGGCCTGATCACCAGCGCGCGCTGGGTGGTGCACCGCATGCCAAAACACACGCGCACCGTGTGCCTGGAGTTTTTTGGCAATGCCAAGGACGCTGTGCCCAGCATCGTCGAGATCAAGGACTTCATGTTTGCCGAGCAAAAACGCAGTGGCGTGGTGTTGGCCGGGCTGGAGCACCTGGATGACCGCTACCTGAAAGCCGTGGGCTACACCACCAAGAGCAAGCGCGGCGCCGCCTTGAGTGGTGGCGGTGTGCCCAAGATGGTGCTGTTTGGCGACATTGCGGGCAACGATGCCGATGAGGTGGCGCGGGTCACCAGCGAGGTGGTTCGCATTGCCAATTCGCGCAGCGGAGAGGGCTTTATTGCCGTCAGTCCCGAGGCACGCAAGAAATTCTGGCTCGATCGCAAGCGCACGGCGGCCATCAGCCGCCACACCAACGCATTCAAGATCAACGAGGACGTGGTGATCCCGTTGCAGCGCATGGCAGAGTACACCGACGGCATTGAGCGTATCAATATCGAGCTGAGCCTGCGCAACAAACTGGCGCTGTGTGATGCTTTGCAAGAGTTCTTCAGGCAAGGCCAACTGCCCGTGGGGCGGCAAGACGATGCCGGTGAAATTTCTGAGGCCGAACTGCTGGAAGACCGCGTGGCCCAGGCGCTGGCGCTGATTGGTGAGGTGCGCACGCTGTGGGCCGGTTGGCTGCACGATGTCGAGCCCCTGTTCTCCCAACTCCAAGACCATTCCCTGCGCGCCAGCTGGAAGACGCAAATCCGACAGCCGTTGCAGCAGATTTTCAGTGGCGTTGCCTTTGAGGCAATTCTGAAGGAATGTAATGCCATCCATCAGCGTGTGCTCAAGGGTCGCGTTTGGGTGGCGTTACACATGCATGCCGGTGACGGCAATGTGCATACCAACATCCCGGTGAACAGCGACGACTACGAGATGCTGCAAGCGGCCCACGGTGCGGTCAAACGCATCATGGCGCTGGCGCGTAGCCTGGACGGGGTGATCTCGGGTGAACACGGCATTGGTATTACCAAACTGGAGTTTTTGAGCGATGCCGAGCTGCAACCGTTCACCGACTACAAGGCCAAAGTCGACCCTGAGGGACGGTTCAACAAAGGCAAGTTGCTGCGTACCGAACCGACGGCAGATGCCTTGTACGCCGACCTGACCAACGCCTATACCCCCAGTTTTGGCCTGATGGGGCATGAGTCATTGATCATGCAGCAGTCTGACATTGGCGCCATTGCCGACAGCGTGAAAGACTGCCTGCGCTGTGGCAAGTGCAAACCGGTGTGTTCAACCCATGTTCCGCGCGCCAATCTGCTGTACAGCCCGCGCAACAAGATTCTGGCCACCTCGCTGCTGGTAGAAGCCTTTTTGTACGAAGAGCAAACCCGCCGTGGCGTCAGCATCAAACATTGGCAGGAATTTGAAGACGTGGCTGATCATTGCACGGTGTGCCACAAGTGCCTGAGCCCGTGCCCGGTCAACATCGACTTTGGTGATGTGTCCATGGCCATGCGCAACCTGCTGCGAAAAATGGGCAAAAAAACCTTTAGGCCAGCAGGGGCGGCAGCCATGTTCATGCTCAACGCCACCAACCCCGAGACCATTAAGCTGGCACGCTCGGTGATGGTCAACGTGGCCATCAAGGCGCAGCGCCTGACCGCCGACGTGCTGAAAGTGATGGGCCGCAAGCAGACCAAGGCACCGCCAGCCACGCTGGGCACCGCGCCCATCAAGGAGCAGGTGATTCACTTCATCAATAAAAAACTGCCCGGCGGTTTGCCCAAAAAGACCGCGCGCGCCTTGCTCGACATTGAAGACAAAGACTACGTGCCGATCATCCGCAACCCCAAAAGCACCAGCTCCGAGACCGAAGCGGTGTTTTACTTCCCGGGTTGCGGCTCTGAGCGCCTGTTCAGCCAGGTGGGGCTGGCCACCCAGGCCATGTTGTGGCATGCCGGGGTGCAAACGGTGCTGCCGCCGGGTTACCTGTGCTGTGGCTACCCGCAGCGCGGCGGCGGCCAGTTTGACAAGGCCGAGAAGATGATCACCGACAACCGGGTGCTGTTCCACCGGGTGGCCAACACGCTCAATTACCTCGACATCAAGACCGTGGTGGTGAGCTGTGGCACCTGTTATGACCAGTTGCAGGGGTACAAGTTTGAAGAGATATTCCCGGGTTGCCGCATCATCGACATCCACGAGTACTTGCTGGAAAAAGGCATCACACTGGCCAACGCCGGGGCATTTTTGTTCCACGACCCGTGCCACAGCCCCATGAAATTGCAAGACCCCCTCAAGACAGTAAAAGCCTTGCTGGGTGACAACGTGGTTCAGTCCGAGCGCTGCTGTGGCGAATCAGGCACGCTGGCCTTGAACCGCCCCGACATCTCGACCCAGGTGCGTTTTCGCAAGGAAGAAGAGATCCTCAAGGGCGAAGCGCAGTTGCGCCTGATTCCCGGTGTGGGTGCCAAGGACAACATCAAGATGCTGACCTCCTGCCCAGCTTGCCTGCAGGGCTTGAGTCGTTTTGGCGAAGATCTGCAAAGTGGTCTGATGGAAGCCGACTACATCGTGGTTGAAATGGCCAACCAGATTCTGGGAAAGAACTGGATGCCCGATTACGTCAAAGTGGCCAATGACGGCGGTATTGAGCGCGTGCTAGTATAGCGCCTGGGCCTTGGGTTGAGCAGCGCACACATGCCTGGAACATCCCAAGCCCGCGTTTTATTCGTCTGGGAGCAAGGCACTGGTCTGGGCCATTTGAGCCACTTGCGCTTGCCCATGGAAGTGGCGCTGGCGCAGGGTGATGCGGTGTTCTTGGCCGCGCGGGAGCTGCCGGGTGTGCGCGACGTGTTGGCCGGGCTGCCCATTACCGTGCTGCAAGCGCCTTTCAGGCAGGGGGTCAAACCGGCCCCATCATCGTCATTTTTGAGCTACACCCACTTGTTGGCCCGTCAATGCTTTGGCAGCGCAGACGAGCTGGAAGTGTATGTGCACGCCTGGCGTGCCCTGTTTGCGCTGGTGCGGCCCGACATCTGTCTGTTTGAACACAGCCCTACCGCCCTGATTGCCGCACACGGCTATGCGTTTAAAAAGGTGTTGCTGGGGTCCAGCTTTGTGTTGCCACCGGCCAGTGCCTTGAGTGCATCCCCATTTTTGCCGTTCCCCACCACGTCACGCCACCCCGACACCGTGGCCCGGCTGTGTGCCGATGATGCACAGTTGTTGGCGCACATCAATACCGTGATGCAACGCCTGGGTAGCCCCGAATTGCCCGCATTGGGCGCCATTTACGGCCAGGCGCACGCCAGCTTGCTCTGCACCTGGCCGACCCTGGATGTGTTTGGTGAGCGGCCGGGCGTGCCCTATTTGGGCAGTGCGCCAGCAGGTGGGCAGCTGCCACCACCATGGCCGCATGCCGATGGCCCCAAGGTGTTTGGCTATTTGCACAACTTTCCGTCGCTGTCCGACCTGTTGCGAGACCTGCAGGCGGCCAAAGTCTGCGCGCTGTTGCTGGTGCGTGACTTGCCGCCAGCGCTACGCGCGACATTCAGCAGCCCCACGCTGCGCTTTGTGGATCATCTGGTTGATTTACGCCAGGTGGCACAACAGGCCGCTTGGGTGCTGCACCATGGCAACCAGAGTACCATGGCTACCTTCATGCTGGCAGGGGTTCCGCAACTGATGATTCCATGCCATCAGGAGCAGCTGTTTGGCAGTTTGCGGCTGGTGCAGAAGGGCTGTGCGCTCATGGCGTTCCAGGACCAGCCGTCTTATGCGGCAGCCATTACCGCAGTGCTGCAGCCACCCATAAAACAGTGTGCACTGCAGGTGGCAAGCCAG
>MESQ01000088.1 GCA_001771065.1 Burkholderiales bacterium RIFOXYD12_FULL_59_19
GTGACCGATTGAGGTAGAATTCAACCCCCGCGCAACATCCTTCAAAAAACGGTCACGATAGACCGAAACAGCCGGTCACGATGACCGAAATACGCAGCGTGATCGCGACCGCCGGAATGGAGTGATGTAGCGTGCTAGTTTCCATGCTGCCTCCCTTGTGCGGCGTTATCGGATTTGTCTGTTGCGGACTGGTCGGTTGATGTCTGATCGGCGGTAGCTTTATCAGCGGCCTTGCCCAACGCCAGCAGTGTGTCGATCTGAATTTTAATTCCGGCCTTTTTGAAGGCTTCCTGCTCCGCCTTGATCTCATTGATGTTGGCTTGAGGATCAAAGCCGCGCCCCCTGACCGCCTCGCTCCAGGGTTTCAAGCCCGCTGCGATTTCCATCAGTTCGCCGGTCACGTCCCTGACCGGATCCACCCAGTCGAATCGCGTAGTCGTCCAGCTCACCTTCGCGTCGCTACTTTTGAGTTTCCCGGCCAACACCGCCGCGTCCAGCCAGGCTTTCATCAGCGGCTGGCAGAACATCGGAATAAAGGTCAGCCACTGCCACTGCTCGACCATGCGCCTGAATTCGAGGGTACCCGCGCGGATGCTGGAATAGTTGACCTGCGAGAGGTCACCCGTCAGTTGCTCGTAGGTGATACCAGCCCCCGCCGCGATCGCGTGCAACTGGGTCTTGATATAGTCGTTGTAGCCGTTCACTCCGGTCGGCGCGCCGAAGGTGACCGACTCGCCGGATTTGAGGTACTGGATCATGCCAGCGGAGAGATTTTCCAAGCGGTGGCCGGATTCCGTGGACGCATCGCCCAAGGTCAGCGCATCGTTATCGGTGGTGACGAAGGCAGCGAAACAGGACTCGATGCCCTTCCTGACCAGCTCGGCCTCCTCGTAATCGTCCAGATCGCGCATCTTGAGCATGGCAGGTGCCAGTACCGGTACGCCGCGCGACTGCCCCGGGCGAGTCTTCTCGTAGATGTGCAGCACATCACTCGCGTCCACCCGGTACGGCAGCAGGCCGTTCAGTTGCGGTGCCAGTTCTCCGGGGTGTTGTTTGTAGAGCCAGTAGGCGACTCGTCTGCCGATCGCGTCGTACTCGATGCCGTGTTGGATCCAGCCGCCGCCCGCCAGATTCTCGAATTTCCAGTCGCACAGGTAGTCGGGTTCCAATACCTGAATTTGCATCGGCACGGACAGGCCGTCGGATGGCAGCCGGTAGCGGAACCGCACCAGGCATTCGCCCGATTCCCTGACGGTTCTTGCGATCAGCATCTGCAAGCCGTACAGATCGAGCTGCCCGTCCGCATCACATTCGGTCGCCCATTTCTGCCAGAGTTCCTGTCCTTCGGACAGCGTCGGCATGATGCCGGTGCCGATCGCGTTGGACACCAGCGAGTTGATGGCTTTCGCCGCATACGGATTGTTGCGCACCAGATCGCGCGAGCGGTTGCGCAGCAGCGTCAAGGCCGGTGCGATCTCAGAATTCGCCGAATTGCCGCCAGTACTCCAGCCGCTGGTTCTGCGCCCTGTCTTGGCTCCGTCGTAGGAACGTTCGACGATATCGAGCGCGGCGCGCGCCCTTGCGCGTTTGAGTTGAGTCGCCGGGCTGATGAAGCCGACGATGCGATCCAGCGAATTCACGTCCGGCTCCGGCTGGCGTAGGAAGTTCGAGTTGCTGCGGGCAATGTCCCAGCCGATTGCAGCGATGCTTTGATGGTGTCCCGCGCGCGTAACAGGTCGGCGACACTGCGATACCAGACCTCGCGCCCGTCGAACATGACCTTGAGCTCGCCGCTGGAGATCGCCGCTTCGACTGCGTCAAGATTTACCTGCGTGAATGCCATAAGAACCTCGCCTGTGATGGTGAGGTTTTACGCGATTCCTTGTGCCATTTCTGCCAGGAATGGCACAACTTTCAAACAGCGTTCTATTTGACCTGCGCATACCGCGCAGGCAATTTGTCCCATTTATTTCCAGCAAGTACATCAACCGCATTAGTGAGTCGAAACTTAAAATGAGGGAACAGCGGAAAAACCAGTTCTTGCGGAAGTGGCTGCGGATAGCCCAGTTCAAACAACCAGAATTTCGTATTTTTTCCACTGTCAGCCCTGCCGGTCTGCTCTAATTCCAGTTCACTCCGGTTTTTTAATTTTACTGATTTCACCGGATACAGATGCGTGATTTTTCTCCCGTCAGCATCACCGTGCGCGATTGCACAATAACGGACTTCACGCATTGCATTTCGCTCAACGGATGCTTTATTGGTTGTACTCAGAGGGATGTGATACCAGCGCGCACTTCCGTCACGATATTGCTCCGAATATCCCTTGCTCCGATCCGGCCCCAATGGTGCAACCAGCGTTAAATCCGTATAACGGGAAAGGCTAGTGCCTGACTGTGCAATGCGCCCTGAATCTTCAGCAAAAAACTGATCCGGATGCGGGACGAAATAGGTTAAATCACCCGACAGATCATTTTCGTACTTCAAACTGCCGAAACAGCTCGTTAGAAAATCCCGTAGCCATTTATTTTCCCGACCCGGCAAAAGCGGAAAGGCGCCGATCCCCACCGCCTCGATCGCATCAATATAGTCTCTTACCAGCTAAATGATCTCAAATAATGACAAGAATTTAGTGATTATTGAGCCATAGCAAGGGTTTGTACAATGGTGAACTCGGTTAGTT
>MESQ01000089.1 GCA_001771065.1 Burkholderiales bacterium RIFOXYD12_FULL_59_19
GGACATGCAAGACATCGGTGCACAACAAACCGGCATGACCAAAGACGAATTCAAGGCCAAGCTCGTGGCCGCAGGCAAATAACTTCTGAAACCTTGCGAGACAGACCGCTGCGGCAAAGCCGCAAGCTCTGTCCTCAACACTTTGAAAGACCAACATGGCAAAAATCATCGGTGGCCTCGGCACCTCCCACATTCCCGCCATCGGCGGCGCAATCCACAAAGGTTTGCAGCAAGACCCGTACTGGAAGCCCTTTTTTGACGGTTTTCCTCCCATCCACGAGTGGCTCAAAGCGCAAAAGCCCGACGTGATGGTGATCTTTTACAACGACCACGGTCTGAACTTCTTCCTGGACAAAATGCCCACCTTCGCGGTCGGTGCAGCGCCTCAATACGTCAACTCCGACGAAGGCTGGGGTATTCCGTCACTGGAGCCGCTCAGGGGCGAGGTGGATTTGTCCTGGCAAATCATCAACCACCTGGTGGACAAGGAATTTGATGTCACCACCTGTCAAGAGCTGTTGGTGGATCATGCGTGTTCCTTGCCTTTGAAGCTCTTCTACCCAGAAGGCAATTATCCCGTGACCGTGGTGCCGGTGTGCATCAACACCGTGCAGTTCCCACTGCCCAAAGCCCACCGCGTGTACGCCTTTGGCCGCGCCGTGGGCGAAGCCGTGGCGGCCTGGGACAGCAGCAAGAAAGTGGCCTTCATTGCCTCCGGTGGCCTGAGCCATCAGCTTGAAGGCACACGTGCCGGCTTTATCAACAAAGACTTTGACCTGAAGTTCATGGAAAGCCTGCTGAGCAACCCCGAGTGGGCCACCCAGTTCAGCATTCACGAGCTGGTGGAAAAAACCGGCACGCAGGGCATCGAGCTGCTGGCCTGGTTGGCCATGCGTGCGGCCTTGACGGTGGGTGATCAGCCGGGGGTACGCAAGGTGCACAGCAACTACCACATCCCGATTTCGAATACGGCCACGGGTTTGCTGGCGCTTGAAAAGGTGAGCTGAAACAGCTGCGCCCCGGACAACGCGCAATTCTGTTCAATACAAATCGGAGGTGGCCTGCCAGACTCTTGCTTCATTCATACCTTTTGAACAGGAGTCCCACCTTGATTTCTTCTTTACTTGCCATGAGTACATTTGCGCTGGTTGGTGCCATCACCCCAGGGCCGGTCAACGTACTGGCCTTAAGTCATGGGACAACCCAAGCGTCAGGTCAGTCCATGGCCTTTGTACTGGGGGCAAGTGTGACCTACGCAGGGGTTGTTGTGTTGATGGGTACGAGTGCCCAGCATTTCCTCATTGGCAATCCCATTCTGGTCAGCGCCACGCAATGGCTGGGTAGCCTCTACTTGCTGTTCCTGGCCTGGAAGATTGCCAGCGCACCCCTATCGACATTCAAACCCGCATCGGGAGAATCACCGACACGCCACTGGCAAGTATTTTGCAGCGGTCTGTCGGTGCAGGTGCTGAATCCGAAAGCCTGGCTGGTTGCGTTGTCGGGTGTGGGTCTGTTTGTTTTGCCGCAAGCGGATGTTCGCGCTCATCTGTGGCTTTTCTGCGGTGTGTCGTTGGTGGCCTGCCTTATCGGTGTTGGCACTTGGGCCATCATGGGCCGGGCGTTGGCGCGTTGGCTTGAATCACCGGTGCGGCAGCGCTATTTCAATCTGGCACTGGCTGGCACGCTCGCTCTCTCGGTCGTCGGTATGATCCTCACAAACTCGCCCTGACCCCCATGCCGTTGCCCAGCACCCATCACGTCTACCGACACCCGGCAACGCCGTGGGCCGAGTTGCGGGTGAGTGTCCGTTCATCCAGCTGCTACCGCAAGCACACGCATGCCGAATATTCAATTGGCATCGTCGATGAAGGTGAAGCCGTGTTTCATCATCCCAGTGGGCCGCAGAAGGTTCAAGCGGGTTCCGTCGTGTTGATTGAACCCAACATCATCCATGCCTGCAACCCCAGCCAGCAGCAAGTGTGGTCTTACCGCATGCTCTTTGTGGAAGCGAACTGGTTGCACGCCCAAGTCGCTACGCAGCAAAACCGTGTCGAACCTGTCACAGCCTTGCACTTTGCCTCTCGCACCCTCCATGACCCGGCCACTTCCCGGTGGGTGGACCAACTCTGCCAACCCTCGGTGACCGAGGCGGATGCGGTGCAGCAGACGCAGCAACTTGCCCAATGGCTGGCCAGCATCCTTCAGCCCGGTGCCGCGAGTGATCAGCCGCAATTTCCGGTGTCTTTGGAGCCCGCCTTGCAGCGTGTGCATGGCGGCCTGGACATGAGCGTGACCGTGGGTGAGCTTGCGAGACACTGCGGTATGAGTCCCTCGCAATTCACGCGCCGCTTCAAGGGTGCAATGGGCCTGGCCCCGGCGCAATACCTGCAGAACCTGCGTGTCAATGGTGCACGGCGCTTGATTGCCGGTGGCGCTTTGCTGGCCGAGGCCGCGCACGCCATGGGCTTTGCCGATCAGGCCCACATGCAGCGCGCGTTCAAGCAGCGCCACGCCATGACACCGGGCGGCTATGCACCGCGCAGGACGGCATCGGGCTGAATCAGTGGCAGCTCCCAGGCCAGCAGCAGGTGCTGCAACTGGCGCACAGTGGCCTCACCCATGGTGTGCTCGCGATCCAACTGGGCAATCAGCTCGGCCGTTTCAGGTGCTCGTTCTGCCACTTTCGGGAACATGGAAAGCCTGCTGATCACATCACACTTACCAGCCCAGCAGATCAGGCTGGAACAGCCGTGCGTTGTTGTTTCCAGCGTTCTTGGCAACGTACATCGCGGTATCGGCATTCTTGGTCAGCGTGCGCTCGTCGCTGCCATGCTGGGGATAGACGGCAACCCCAATACTGGCGGAGATGCCAATGTGGTGGTCGGCCAGTACGAAGGGTTGACTGAGGGCGTTGCGTATTTTTTCTGCAACCCGCATGGCATCCGGCTCGGCTTCTAACGTGGGCAGCAACACCACGAACTCGTCACCGCCCAAGCGCGAAACGGTGTCCGACTCGCGCACGCAAGCTTGCAGGCGTTTGCCAACTTCGATGAGCAGCAAGTCTCCCACCGCATGGCCCAGCGTATCGTTGACCGGCTTGAACTTGTCGAGATCCAGGAGCAGCAGAGCCATGTGCGCATCACTTCGCTTGGCCGTGGCAAGGGCCTGTTGCAGCCGGTCTGAAAACAAGGTTCGGTTGGGCAGTCCGGTGAGCGCGTCGTAATGGGCCAGGTGCTGCAATTGCTCTTCGGCCTGTTTCTCCTTGGTGAGGTCGTTATAGATGGCGGCAATCTCGCCATTGGGGAGCTTGTAGACGTAGTTCTCGCGCCATCCTGTGATGCGGTCGTCCTGATAAAAAGAAACTGGAAAATGCTCTGCCACCCCGCTCGTCCAGACGCGCCGGAACACATCCAGCAGGCCGATGGTGGTGATTCCAGGGAAGACGGTCACCACATTTTTGCCAATCAAATCTTCGCGCTGTACTTGGTCGATGTGTTCCGCCGCACGGTTGAAGTCGCTGATAAAAAAATCCTGTCCGTCTGGGGATACGTGGTACACCGCCACGCCACTGCTCAGGTTCTCGAACAGGTCTTTCAGGCGGGATTCGTTTTCGCTCAGCAGCTCTTGCGTGCGTTTGCGTTCCGTGATGTCGCGGATCACGCTGAGCAAGACCTTGCGGCCTCCCGACTCGATCACACGGGCACTGACCTCGACCGGCATGGTGGTTCCATTCTTGCAGCGATGCGCCGATTCGAAGAAACCTTGCCCGATTTCCGTGAGGGCCTTCATCCGCTGTGCATACTGGGTGTTTTGCTCGGGTGTGTTGAGTTCGTGCAGGTTCATGGCCATCATCTCGTCCTGCGTGTAGCCGCGCGATTTCCATGCGGCTTCATTCAGGTAGATGAAATGGCCGTCAAGATCGAGCAGGAAGACGGTGTCGGAGACGTTGCTCAGAATCTGTGCGCTGAGCTTCAACTCATCTTCGGTGCGCTTGCGATCAGTGATGTCGTGTGAGAAACAGTAGATCCTGCCGCCATGCAGCGGACTGTAATTGGCGCTGATCTCCATATCCAGAATGCGACCATCCTTGCGCCGCTGGCGGGTCTCGAACCGGTCACCACCCGTGTCGAGCACCCTGCTGATATGGCGTGCCGTTGCCTTTGGCGTTTCCATGGCCTCGATACCGGTCACGTTCATTTTTAGCAACTCTTCCCGGCTGTAACCCATCAATACGCAATAGGCATCGTTCACCTCCTGGAAGCGTCCACGCAGATCGGTGATCCAGAAGCCGTCCAGGGAGGCGCGGATCATGATTTTGAATTGCTCCTCCTCGTTTTGCCGCAACGTCTCCTCAATTTCCAGGCGCTCACGGTTGTGGGTGACCAGGGGTTTGAACAGGAAAAAATAGAACACCGGGGAGATCAGGGCTACCAGCAAGGTGGCATCCAAAAATGCGTTCATCCAGAAAGTTTGCTGCGGAAGATAGTGCAGCAGCATCATCAAGAACGCCTCGGCGATGAACACCGTCAATGCAATGGTGACGAAAATCCGTACGGGTTGTTTGGAGACAAATGACTCTGCGGAAATGGCGTCATTCGTTTTCTGTCGCTCGTGCATTTTCATCGTGTGTAGGGTGCGGGCATTGCTGGTTGAAGGGTGTCGCTTGGCAGATAAATGCCACCCAAGCCTGGATGCTACTGCAATTGAATTCTATTGAATGTGCTGTTGGCCCTTCCACAAGTACACCCGATGACTCACGGTGTCATGCGATACAGCATTGACAGGCCCTGCTGGCAGATGCGCATCCACCGTTGCGAGTTGGATATTCAGGGTTCTGCCTGCTGACCAACCCCAAGTGGGCCTGCAAGGTTTACCGCAATTTTCACATCCCGATTTCCAACCTCAATGGCTGGTCAACATGCTTCGGTCCGGTGCACCGTGAGAGTCGCCGCAATCCCCGTGTTTTTGGAACCAGCCTTCTAGGCAGCGCATCGGGCAGATTCAATAGCACCCAATACCCTGCATACTTGTGGGCAAGCCCTTAGTCCTCGCCCAAGCCAATCGGTGCCGGGGCGTGGTTCACGATTCGGGTGAACAACTGCTCGTACATCGGATCACACGGGTATTTGCCGGTGAGCGGGTCGCAGTTGGTCTCGAATGCGGCATCAATGGTTTGCCAGTCTTCGGCACTGAGTACCTTCAGTGCGGCAGGCAGAATCACGGTTTCTTCCAGCCGCATGTGCTCCAGGTAGAAGCCCAGGAAGCGTTTGGTGGCTACCGCAAAGGCATCGCGGCGCGACTCACCCAGCAGCTCCCAGGCCAGCAGCAGGTGCTGCAACTGGCGCACATTGGCCTCACCCATGGCGTGTTCCCGATCCAGCTGGGCAATCAGCTCGGCGGTTTCAGGTGCTCGTTCTGCCACTTTCGGGAACAGCAACTCGGTTTCCTTGGGGTGGTGCAGGCGCTCGGGATACTCGTCAATGTAGAACAGCATGGCGCGCAACACGTCAAAGTAATTTTGCGGATGGGCACCGGGGCCGCGATCCACCATCATGCCCAGTGAGCGCAGCATGGCCGCCAGGGCGGTGTGTTCGTCGCGAATGATGTGAATGCTGGAGGGTTCCATGGTGGGGTCTTTGCAGAAGGTTGTGGTTCAAATATTAAACATGTTTTAAGCCTCTAGCGCATGTAAAACATTCGTAAACAGCTATCATAAGCATAGCAATTTGGATTAACGCGCCACGCCGAGCAGTTTGTCCAGTACGGCAGGTTGCTCCTGCAGGCTACGGGCCGTGCCGGTGTGCACCACGGTGCCGTGGTCGAGCACGGCAGCGGTGTCAGAGATGGCCAGAATCGCCTGCGGGTGCTGCTCGACGATGATGGCCGACAAGCCCTCGTCGCGGGTGATGCGCCGAATGGCACGCAGCAGCTCTTGCACAATGATTGGGGCCAGGCCTTCGCAGGGTTCGTCCAGCAGCAGCAGCGTGGGGTTGAGCACCAAGGCGCGGCCCAGCGCCAGCATTTGCTGCTCGCCGCCCGAGAGTTGTGTGCCCAGGTTGCTCTTGCGTTCGGCCAGCCGGGGAAACAGCTCGTACACCCGCTCGGGTGTCCAGGGGCGCGAGGCGCGACCAGCGCGGGCCGGGCGGGCCACCGCCGTCAGGTTCTCATGCACCGTGAGCGATTTGAAAATGTTGCGCTCTTGCGGCACCCAGCCAATGCCCGCCGCCGCACGTTCGTGTGAAGGCAGTTTGTGCAATATGACCGACGTTGCGCCAACCCCCAGGTTGATGCTGCCGCCGTGCTGGCGCGTGGCCCCGGCCAGGGTGTTGATCAGCGTGGTTTTGCCGGTGCCGTTGCGCCCGAGCAGGGCCAGCGTTTGGCCTTCGGCCAGGGACAGCGACACACCGTGCAAGACCACGGCCTCGCCGTAACCGGCGCTCAAATTGTCGACTTTGAGCAGCTCACCCATGGTGTGTGCCTCCTGCACCAGCGTTCATGGTGTTCATGCCTTCGTTGATTTCATCGCCGTGCCCCAGGTACACGGCCTTGACCTGCGGGTCGTTGGCAATCTGGTCGGGGTCACCTTCGGTCAGCACCGTGCCGTTGACCAGCACCGTCATGCGTTTGGCAAAACTGAACACCAGATCCATGTCGTGTTCGATCAGCAGCACCGACACGTCAGCGGGTAGGGCGGCGACGGTTTGCAGCAACTCCTCGCGCTCACCGGCGGGCACGCCGGCCACCGGTTCGTCCAGCAGCAACACCCGTGGTTCGCAGGCCAGGGCAATGGCGATCTCCAGCAGGCGGCGCTTGCCGTAAGCCAGCACGCGGGTTTGCTGCGCCATGACAGCGGTCAGATGAAACTGCTCCAGCAACTGCTCGCAACGTTCGGTCACGCGCTGGTTCGCACCCAGCGCTTGCCACCATTTGTTGCCCAGGCCTTGTTGTTGTGACACCGTCATGGCCAGCGTTTCCAGTGGGGTCAGGGTGTCAAACAGCTGGTTGATCTGGAAGGTTCGCACCATGCCTCGGCGCACCCGCTGGTAGGGCGCAAGCTCGGTGATGTCCTGGCCTTCCAGCGTGATCTTGCCCGAAGTGGGTTGCAGCACGCCGGTGAGTAAATTGATGAGGGTGGTTTTACCGGCCCCGTTGGGCCCGATCAAGGCGTGGCGAGCGCCCTTTTTCAGATCCAGCGTAACGTTGTTGGTGGCGGTGATGCCGCCAAACTTCATCATCAGACCTTGTGCCGACAGCACGGTGTCGCTCATGGTGCAGCTCCCGTCTTGCCTTTGCCAAACCAGGTCCAGGGGCGGATCAGGCGCTCGCGCCCGACCAGCACCAACACCACCAGGAAAAGACCGATCCAGAAGGTCCAGTACTGCGGGGTGATGCTTGAGATCGCATCCTGCATCAGCTTGAACACAATCGCACCGGTCACACCGCCATACAGCCAGCCCACGCCCCCCACCACCAGGATCAGCATCACATCGGCCGAGCGGTGAAACTCGAACACATCCAGCGAGGCAAAGCCAGTAGTTTGTGCCAGCAAGGCTCCGGCAGCCCCGGCCAAAGCCGCGGCCACCGTGTAGGCCAGCGCCATGCGGCTGTTGACGGCAATACCAATCGCCATGGCACGCAAGCGGTTGTCGCGAATCGCCTTGAGCGTGGCCCCAAACGGTGAGTTCACAAACCGGCGGGAGATGACAAACACCACGGCCAGCACCGTCAGTGAATACCACGCCGCCACGCGGCCATACAAATCAAACTCAAACTGCCCCAAGAGCGGTCCGATCACCACACCTTGCAGGCCATCGGCCCCGCCGGTGAGCCAGTCCAGCTTGTTGGCCAGTTCACCCAGGATCAGGGCCACGCCCAGCGTGACCATCAGCCGCGTCAGGTCGGTGCCGCGCAAAATAGTGGCGCTGCACAGCGCCCCCAGCACAGTGGCGCAGGCAATGCCCACCGCGAGACCGACCAGCGGGTCAGGCATCACCAGCTTGGCAAACAGCGCTGCCGAATACGCCCCCATGCCGAAGAAGGCCGCATGGCCCAGCGACACGATGCCGGTGTAGCCCAGAATCAGATCCAGCGACAGCGCAAACAGCGCCACGATAGCGATCTCGTTGATGATCAGTGCATGGCTGGTGAGCAGCAGCGGCGAGGCCAGCGCCAGCAGCCACAGCGGGATTTCCCAACGCTTCCAGCGTCCGGACTGGCGCAACAGGTCTTGGGTGTTGCTCATCATTTGCCCCCTTTGCGCACAAACAGGCCTTGCGGGCGCCAGATCAAAATCGCAATCATCAGGCTGTACACAATAAAACCGCCAAGTTTGGGGATGTAGTACTTGCCCGCCACGTCGGCAATACCCAGCAACAGCGCGGCCAGCAGCGGCCCGGTGATGCTGGAGGTGCCGCCCACGGCGACCACGATCAAAAAGTAAATCATGAATTTCAGCGGAAAGCTCGGGTCTAGCCCCAGCACTTCGGCACCCAATGCGCCGCCCAGTCCGGCCAGGCCTGAGCCTACCGCAAAGGTGGTCAAAAACACCACGTTGACATTGATGCCCATGCCGGCCGCTACACGCTGGTCGTCCACCGAGGCGCGCAAGCGGCTGCCAAAGCGGGTTTGGGTCAACACGTATTGCAGCGCCACAGTGAGCGCCGCACACACGGCAATGATGAACAGCCGGTAGTGCCCCATGCCCAGCATCCAGGCACCTTGCCCCAGTTCGGTACGGCCCTTGAGCCATTCGGGCAACTGGACAATTTGCTGGCCCGAACCAATGAAGTAATCAGCACTGGCCACCGCCATGAAGGTCAGGCCAATGGAAAACAGCACCTGATCCAGGTGCGGCTTGTGATACAGCGGGCGGTATAACGTGCGCTCCAGCACCGCGCCCAGCAACGCCGAGCCCAGGAATGCCAGCGGCAGACACAACAAAAACGGCACGTCAAATTTTTGCATCAGCAGCACGGTGATGTAGCCGCCCACCATGGCAAAAGCTCCGTGCGCCAGGTTGATGAAATTCATCAGCCCCATGGTCACGGCCAGCCCCACGGCCAGAATGAACAGCAGCATGCCGTAGGCGATACCGTCAAAGAGGATAGTCAGCATGGGAGGTCAGCGTTGGTTAAATCAGCGTCTGTCAGGAATCAGGGAACGTGTCGGTTGGGTGCGGTGATTTGGTGTGGCGGGGCTTGGGCGCGGCGACTGGGCAATGTGCATGCGGTTTCGGGGTGAAATCACGCGGGAACCGGTGACGGTGACCGAGGCCAATCTTCCGCGCCTTTCACCCCGAAGCCCGGTCACATCGCCCAATCACCTCACCCAAGGGGGTGGTCGTTGCAAAGTTGCCCAGCCTTCGGTGCCGTTTACTTTGCCTTGCCCGGATCCTTGACATCTTTGATCACGTCAAATTCCACGTTGTAGAGCTGGCCGTCTTTCTTTTCGACCGTGCGCAGGTAGATGTTTTGCACCACGTCGCGGGTTTGCGCGTCGATGAACATCGGGCCGCGCGGGCTCTCGAAAATCTGGCCCTTCATGGCGGCCAGCAAGGCGTCCCCGCCACCCTGCCCTTTGGTTGCCTTGAGTGCTTCGTAAATCACGCGCATGCCGTCGTAACCACCCATGGCCATGAAGTTGGGGCGCATGCCCGGGTTGGCTTTGCCGAAGGCTTCAACAAATTTTTTGTTCACTGCCGACGGATGGGCGGTCGAATAATGGTGCGAGGTGACCACCCCCAGGGCACCGTCACCCATGTCGTTGAGCTGGTCGTCGTCGGTGATGTCACCGGTGCCGATCAGCCTGATGCCGGCCTTGTCCATGCCGCGTTCCAGAAACTGTTTCATGACCGCAGCACCCGCGCCGGAGGGCACGAACACAAACAGGGCATCGGGCTTGAGGTCGCGCACTTTTTGCAGGAACGGGGCAAAGTCCGGGCCACGCAATGGCACCCGCAGCGCCTCGGTGACCTGCCCGCCGTTCAATACAAAACGCTCTTTGAAGTACTTTTCAGCATCGATGCCGGGGCCGTAATCACTGACCAGGGTCACCACTTTCTTGATGCCGTTTTTGGGTGCCCAGTCACCCATGGCTACAGCGGCCTGCGCCAGCGTGAAGCTGGTGCGCACGATATAGGGCGAGGCCTCTGTGATGCTGGAGGTGGCTGCTGCCATCACCACCATCGGCGTCTTGGATTTGGTGGCCAGAGGGGCGGTGGCAAACGCGGAAGGGGTAATGCCAAAGCCGGCCAGCACATTGACCTTGTCGTTCACGATCAGCTCTTGCGCCAGGCGCTTGGTCACGTCGGGTGTACTGGTGTCGTCCTTGACAAGCAGCTCAACTTTTTTGCCCGCCACGGTGACGCCGTTTTGCGCCATGTAAAGTTTCGCGGCGGCTTCAATCTGGCGGCCAGTGCTGGCCTGCTGCCCGGTCATGGGCAGTATCAGGCCGATTTTGAAGGTGTCGCTCTGGGCGATTGCATTACCGGCAGACAGTGCGGCAATGGCGATGGCTGTGGCGTGAAGAAATTGTCTTTTGTTCATGGTTTGTCTCCAAGGTGGTGAAGGGATTCGCTTTTTTGCTTAATGTGCATGTAAACCGGGTTGAGCGCAATAGCGATTCCAGACTCTTTGTTATAACGCTTTGACATATCCCGCCATGGATAAGCTGCCGACTTGATGCGCCGTCACCGGGGGCTTGAGGCCAGCGCTCAACTGCGCTTGCGGATCAGGCGCACGCCAGGCATCTGGTCGAGCTGCTGACTGCGCACCGCTTCACGCAGGTTGCGCTGGGCGATGCGGGAATGCTCGCGCATCAGGCTTTCGGCGCGTGAGCCTTCGCGCCGCTCAATCGCGTCGAGCACTTGCCAGTGCTGGTCTTGCGCCACGATCAGCATGTCACGTGCCTTGGGGGAGTTGGCTTGCACCACAACAAACCCGGACGGCGAGGCAAACGGCAGGTTGGAGACGCGCTCAAGCTCTTTGCCCACCACAGCGCTGCCCGCCATTTCGCTTAACAGCGCGTGAAAGCGCGCGTTCAGGTTCACGTAGCAAGAAAACGCTTCTGCATCGAGCGCGGGCTGGTTCAGCAGCGCGTCAATCTGGCGCAGGCAGTCACGCGCTTCATTCAGCACCACGGGCGCCGCGCCACGCTCGGCCGACATCCGGGCCGACAGACCTTCAAGCGTGCCGCGCAACTCGATGGCCTCGGAGATGTCGCGCTCAGAAAAGGTCTTGACGGCATAACCGCCGTTGGGCAGCGCATCGAGCAGACCTTCCTGCTCCAGGCGGGCCAGCGCAGCGCGCACTGGCGTGCGGGAGAAACCGAGTTTTTCAACGATGGTGAGTTCAGCAATGCGGGCACCACCGGGTAACTCACCGGCCAGAATCAGTTCACGCAATCGAAGCAAGGCCTGCACCTGCGCGCTGGCCTGCGCTCCGGCGGACGCGGTGACAGTTGAATTGTCAGAATGCGTTTTGTCTTTAGACCGTGTATCCATTTTGTTGTAGCTATAGAAGTAGTAGCTATTTTGGCACCCATGGGTTTTTT
Source organism: Burkholderiales bacterium RIFOXYD12_FULL_59_19 (assembly GCA_001771065.1). Taxonomy (GTDB): domain Bacteria; phylum Pseudomonadota; class Gammaproteobacteria; order Burkholderiales; family Burkholderiaceae_C; genus Rhodoferax. The sequence continues at coordinate 11,551 of MESQ01000089.1, forward strand.
GGCGGTTTTCGGCATGATGTGCCGCGCTGCCAGGACCTGACTGTAACGTCTTCGTCAAAGCCGCGTTACTCCATGGCTGACTACCGTTGTGATGTGCCTAAGTACCACGTTCTTGATGATCGACAACTTAACTTGCAATTTGGCGTGTCACACTGTGCTGCGCAGGGATTGACTTTCTGGCATCTGTGAGGTGTGACCATGCAATACCGCGTGCGAGGTAGAGAAGGACAGGACGCCATGCCGACCAACACTGTCTCCATGAAAAACTACCTGTATGCCCTTGCGGCAGTGGTGGTGGCTTCCCTTGTTGGCATGCTGGGCTTTACCCTCTATTCCGATTTCGACAATGCCGTGGACGAGGAGCGGGGGCGGCTGAGAACTCTGAGCACCCTGATCGCCAACAACACCGCAGTGCTGCTGGAGCGCAATCGCGAGCGCATGACCGGCATCAATAAGCGCCCGGAGGTTCAGGCCATGGACCCGGCCCAGTGCGGCACCTTGTTTGCGGATTTGCAGGCCATGTTTCCCGAATTTGCCAATGTGGCAACCGTGGACTTGAACGGCTCTGCGCCGTGTTCTGCCGTCCCTCAGCCGGGCGGCAAGCCGGTGTCGGTGGCGAAAACCGAGTGGTTCCAACGTGCGCTGGCCGAAAAGCGCTTCGTTGTTGGCAAGCCGTTCATCGGTCCGATCACGGGAAAGCTAGTATCGGTGCTGGTGGAGCCGGTTTGGAGCGAGAACAAGGAATTGCGCGGCTTTTTAGGTTTGCCACTGGACCTGGAACGCTTCAACCCGCGCATTCCCGCCGGTTCCTTGCCCGAAGGCACGCGCTTCGGCTTCATTTCGGCTGACGGCATCATGGTCTGGCGCAACGCTGACCAGGAGCAGCTCATTGGCAAGTATGTTGGTGACCAGACGGGGCCGAAGCTGGCGCTCCAGATTCGGGACGGCGATGCCCAGACCATTGGCACCGACGGTGTGGCCCGACGTTATGCCTTTGTCTCCATCCCCGAAGCCAACTGGATCGCCTTCTCGGGGGTTCCCACGGCATCCATCACCAACAGAGTTCTGGCAGCCGCCATGCGCAACACCCTCGTTGGCGTGATCGGGCTCTCCCTGATTGGGGTATTGCTGTGGTTCCTGATGCGCCGCATTGACCGGGCCGATCGGGATTTACACGCAGCACTCGAGGCCGCTGAGGCCGCCAACCGCGCCAAGAGCGTCTTTCTCTCCAATATGTCCCACGAGTTGCGCACCCCGCTCAACGCCATCCTTGGCTTTGCTGAATTGATGGAACATGACGAAAACATTCCGCAGGCCCAAAAACGCAATCTCAACACGATCAATCGCAGCGGTCGCCATTTGCTGACCCTGATCAACGACATTCTTGATCTCTCCAAGATCGAGGCCGGACGGCTGACCATGCAGATTCAGGTCGGTGACTTGCGTGAACTGATTGAAACCATTGTCGAGGCCATGGAACTCCGGGCGCGCCAGAAAGGGCTGGAGCTCAACGTGCATGTGGGTGATGACGTGCCCAGATTCATCAGCACCGACCCCGGCAAGCTGCGCCAGATACTGATGAATCTGCTGTCCAATGCGGTCAAGTTCACTGACCACGGTGGCATTGATCTGGATGTCAGCGCGTCGGATTGGGACCGCCAATCGACGCGGCTGACGCTGGTCTTCGTCGTCCGCGACACGGGCATCGGCATGGCGGACGACGAACTCGGTCGCATCTTCCAGCCTTTCTACCAGACCGAGCATGGTATTCGGTCCGGCGAGGGAACCGGGTTGGGCTTGACCATTGCGCGGCAGTTCACGCAACTTCTGGGCGGCGAATTGGTGGCGGCGAGCATTGTGGACAAGGGCTCCGCCTTTACCCTGCGCCTGCCGGTCGATGTGGCCGAGACAATGGTTGCGTTGCCACCGCACCGTCGCGTGGTCGCGCTGGCGCAGGGGCAGGCTTCTCGGCGAATACTGGTGGTCGAAGACAGGGAGGACAACCAACGCTTGCTGACGCAGTTGCTGCAGCAGGTCGGATTGGAAACCCGCGTCGCAGCCAACGGCAAAGAAGCACTGGAAGCCTTTGAGGCCTGGCACCCCCATTTCATTTGGATGGACATGCGCATGCCAGTCATGGATGGTTACGAAGCCACCCGTCGCATTCGCGCATTGCCCGGCGGCCACGAGGTGAAGATCGCGGCCCTCACCGCAAGCGCGTTCCGGGAGGATCGCGACGACATCATCGCGGCCGGCTGCGACGACGTACTGTCCAAACCGCTCGATGAAGAACAGCTGTTTTCTGCCATGGAGCGATTGCTGGGGCTGCATTACCGTTATGCAGAGGCGTCAACCCTTCCCGTGGCGGCCTCGGTCAGCGGCGCTGACCTGGCCCGTCTGCCGACGGACTTGCGCCAGGAACTCAGCCGCGCGGCCCAAATCCTGGACGAGGAAACCACCCAACGAGTCATTGATCGCGTCCGTGAAACAGACGCCCGCCTGGCCGACGAACTCGAACAATTGGTCCGCGCCTACCGCTATGATCGAATCGTTACCCTGTGCGAGGGGCCGCAAGGTTTTCCATGAACAATAGCAACGACAGCAACAGCAACAGCAACAGCAACAGCAACAGCGACAACGAAAAAGACAGCATTGTCATCGTTGATGACAATCCGAACAACCTGCAGGTGCTGAGCAGCATTCTGCAACTGGCCGGGTTCAAGGTGCGCCCGGCCCTGAGCGGCGAAATTGCGCTGCGTGCCATTGGCGTCAGTGCGCCGGATCTGGTTCTGCTGGATATCCGCATGCCGGGCATGGATGGTTACGAGACCTGCCGACGCCTCAAGGCCGACGCGGTAACCCGCGACATCCCGGTGATCTTTATCAGTGCCTTGACGGAGACCGCCGATAAGCTGGCAGCCTTTCGTGCCGGTGGCGTTGACTATGTGTCCAAACCTTTTCAAGCCGAGGAAGTCCTGGCACGGGTGCGCACCCACCTGCAACTTCGTCACATGCAACGCCAACTGGAAAGCCAGGTGGCAGAGCGCACAGCCGAATTACGTGTCACCTGTGATGCCCTGCGGGAGAGCCAGGGCCAATACCGACGCATGTTGGAGCAAACCATCCAGGCGATCGCTTTCACCATCGAGAAGCGCGACCCCTACACCGCTGGGCACCAGGCACGCGTTTCACAACTGGCCGTCGCCATAGCGCAGAAATTGGGCCTGTCACCGGATCAAATTGACGGCATACGCTTGGGTGGCATGATCCATGACTTGGGCAAGATCAGTGTGCCAGCCGAGATTTTGAGCCGCCCGGGCCGCCTCACGGACACCGAGTTGATGTTGGTCAAAAGCCACTCCGAAGTCGGTGGCGACATCCTGCGCCAGGTGGAGTTTCCCTGGCCGGTGAAGGACATGATCCTTCAACACCACGAGCGCCTGGATGGCAGTGGTTACCCGAATGGACTACGCGGTGACGAAATTTTGCTGGAGGCCCGCATTCTCGCCGTGGCCGATGTGGTCGAGGCCATGGCCTCGCACCGCCCCTATCGTGCTGCACTGGGCATCGAGAAGGCCCTGGACGAGCTTCGCTGCGGCTCGGGTCGCCTCTATGATCCAGACGTTTGCCGTGTTTGCCTGCGTCTGTTTGAAACGGAAGGCTATCTTTTG
>MESQ01000090.1 GCA_001771065.1 Burkholderiales bacterium RIFOXYD12_FULL_59_19
TGGGGGCTTCATACCAGTTCAAGTCGGCATTGGACGACATGAAAACAGCCGCCAGTGATGCCAGCATGACGGCGTTTGGTGGTTTTGTCGACAACGGTCAGATTACCGTGATTGACTTTCAGATGCCATCGGTTTTTGCCGTGGGTGGTAGCTGGCAAGCCAGCCCTGCGTTGTTGTTGGCTGCCGACCTGAAATACATCGGCTGGACTGATGCCATGCAAAGCTTCAAGATGCGCTACGACAGCGCAATCATGGGTGGTTCGGTTGACTTTGCCATGCCCCAAAACTGGAAAGATCAGACTGTCCTGAACCTGGGCATGGCCTGGAAAGCCAATGAAGCGCTGACCCTGCGCGCTGGTGTGAACTTGGCCGACAACCCGATTCCAGATACTTTTGTGAACCCACTGTTTCCTGCCACCGTGAAAAATCACGTGACGCTGGGCCTGGGTTACCAGGTTTCCAAGGCTGGCGCATTTAATATGTCGGTCACGATGGCCCCCAAGGTCACTGTCACCAGCGGCGCTGGTGTGGATATTTCCCACGCCCAGACCAACTGGCAGTTCATGTACAGCCACAGTTTCTAAAAGGCTGTTTGCGCCTGCCTGAACCTGCAGGCTAGACCCAAGTGGGCGCTGCCAGTCAATGGCAGCGCCCACTCTCAATTCAGGGCTTGATATAGGAAAAACCTTCCTTGATCTGCAGTCTGGCGGCTTCGGCCACGCCTGAGGGCACCAGCTTGGTCTCCATCAGCAAGCTGTCGGGGTCGAGGTTGCGTGTCACCAGGGTGTTGTTGCAGACCTTGAACTCCACGCCCTGGCTGGCCAGGTCACTGACCATTCCCGAGAATTCCCGGCCCTTGCTGTCCTTGGCATCACCAATCAAAAAGTCAATGCCCGGGCCATTGGTGACCACCACAATTTTGACGTTGGGGTCGGCACTGAGGTGATTCTGGATGTTGCTCATGGCCGCAGCAACGGTGTCAAGGCCGGTGGTGATGTGGTAGACCACCTTGTTGTCCTGGGCGCTGGCGAGTAGGGTGTTCAAGGTCAGAATAAAAGAAACCAAAAGTTTCATCATGGTTTGTTTCCTGTAAATTAATTGCAAATATTGCGGGTTTATACGGTGGTCCGGCTGGCGTTGCACACAGTACCATTTATATATCCGAAGCGACTGATAAATAAATTTAACCTTGTTTGTCCTGTGAACGGATGGGTTCTTTCACGATGGGTTAACTCCAGGAGATCACATGAAAAAAATAAACCGAGTCCTTGCTGGCCTGGTGCTAGCCAGCCTTTCCTTCTGGGCCAGTGCCGACCCGCTGCAGGTGCGCAGCATGGCCGCATCCTGTTCAGCTTGCCATGGCACACACGGTTTTGCCGTGAAGGGCATGGAGTCTTTAACGGGCAAATCCAAAGACGAGTTGTTGTCAAAAATGCAGGATTTCAAGTCGGGTAAAAAGCCGGCCACCCTGATGCATCAAATCGCCAAAGGCTACTCAGACGAACAAATTGAGCAGCTTGCCGGGTATTACGCGGCTTATCGAAAATAAAGGGGAAGATCATGTTACGTCGTCAATTTGTCAGAACATTGGGTGCCGGCTCGGCATTGGGCGCTTTTGGGTCTTTGGGCATGCTTTCGGGCTGTGCCACCACAGGGGGCGGCAAGGGCGCCAAGGTGGTGGTGGTGGGGGGCGGTTTTGGTGGTGCTACCGCGGCTAAATATGTGCGCATGTGGTCGGACTATGGCATTGCGGTCACGCTGGTCGAACCCAATGCCACGTTTATTTCGTGCCCCATTTCCAATCTGGTTCTGGGTGGTGTCAAAACCATGGCCGACATCACCACGCCGTACGACGGCCTGACCAAAAATCATGGTGTGACGGTGGTGCATGACACCGTGCGCAGTATCGATGCCGACAAGCGCATCGTTAAGTTGGCCAGTGGCGGTGAGCTGGCCTATGACCGCCTGATCCTGTCGCCCGGCATTGACTTCATGTGGGAAACCCTGCCCGGCATGGCCAAGCCCGGGGCCCAGGACAAGGTGCTGCATTCATGGAAAGCGGGCGCGCAAACCGTGGCCTTGCGTCAGCAACTCAAGGACATGCCCGATGGTGGTGTTTACGCGCTGGCGATTCCGCTGGCGCCGTACCGCTGCCCCCCCGGCCCCTACGAGCGGGCTTGCCAGGTGGCCAACTACTTTAGCCAGGCCAAACCCAAATCCAAGGTCTTGATTCTGGATGCCAACGAGGACGTCACCTCCAAGGGCCCGTTGTTCAAGAAAGCCTGGGCCGAGCGTTACAAGGGCATGGTTGAATACCGCGGCAAACACGCCCTGTCTGATGTGGATGCCGCCACCAACACCCTCAAGTTTGAATTTCAGGACGACGTCAAGGCCAATGTTCTCAACGTGATTCCGCCCATGCGCGCCGGAGCCATAGCGGTTCAGTCCGGGCTGGCCACGGCCAACAAGCGCTGGTGCGAGGTAGACTTTTTGACCTTTGAGTCCAAGGCGGCCAAAAACATCCACGTTCTGGGCGACTCGATCCAAGTGGCGCCCGGTATGCCCAAGTCGGGCCACATGGCCAACCAGCATGGCAAAACCTGTGCCGCCGCGGTGGTCGCCTTGCTGACCGGTCAGACGCCCAACGCGTCGCCGATCTACAACAACACCTGCTACAGTTTCGTCAGCGCCGAAGATGTGGTGCATGTGGCCAGCGTGCATACCTATGACCCGGTCAAAAAGACCATGGTCACGGTGGCCGGTTCCGGTGGTGTCTCCAAGGCAGCCAACGAACTTGAGGGGCGGTTTGCCCTGTCATGGGCGCAGGGCATTTGGGCTGATACGCTGATCTGACCCATGCGTATCAAGAAGGCTTTGACGGCGTCCGCGCTGGTGTTGGTTATGGGCTCCGCATGGGCCCAGGCTGACCAGGCTCGGGCTGAAAAAATTGTGTCTGGCTCTTGTTTTTTGTGCCATGGTGAAAGCGGTGAGTCGTCCAGCGAGATTTTTCCCAAGCTCGCGGGGCAACATGCCAACTACATCGCCAAGCAGCTTGAAAACTTCAAGTCGGGCATACGCAAAAGTACAGCCATGGCCGATATGTCGAGTCGCTTGAGCGCGGATGACATGCTGGCGTTGGGCCAGTATTTTGAGAGTAAACCGGTTGAGCCCGAGGTCGTCAAAGATACCGACCTCGCTGCCGTGGGGCGCTACCTTTTCAACAGTGGCAACAAATACAGCGGCGTGCCGGCTTGCGCCAGTTGCCATGGCAAGGACGGCTTGGGGTCGGCCAATTTGCCGCGCCTGGCCGGGCAGTATGCGTCTTACATTGAAACCCAGCTCACGTTGTTTAACCAGCGCGAACGCACCAACGACAACGCGGTGATGCACGCCATTGTGAGCAAGATGACGCCTTTGGAGATGGCGGCTGTGGCTACTTACATTAGCGGGAAGTAGCAGCAATTCAGGTCAAAGCTTCCTCGGTTTTATTTTTTAATCTGACGTTTTGAGGACATCGCTTTGCAAACTTGATGGGTGCTCGCGGCGCGGTAACCGGTAGGGGCAGCCACCTCATACTGGGGTACCAGAAATCGGTGACTGCCCCACCGGTTACCACACCATGGCGTGGGGGCGCTGATGTGTTTGAAGACAAATTCAAGACCAAGTCAAAGGCAATGCTCGGTGCTTTTGAATTCTCCCAAACACACGCTAGCGCAGTGGCTGGCTGTGGCGGCTGACGATTTCTGGTACCCCAGTATGAGGAAGCAGCCACAGTCAGTCGCTGCGCGGGTAGGACCAACGAATCAGCAAATCAACGAATCAGAATTTGTCGGTCACGAGAAGCGATAAAAACTCCTGCGGTAGCTTTTCCATCCTGGGTCTTGAGGGCGACACCCTGCAAGCCTGATGGGTGCGCGCGGCGCGGTAACCGGCAGGGGCAGCCACCTCATACTGGGGTACCAGAAATCGGTGACTGCCCCCACCGGTTACCACACCATGGCGTGGGTGCGCTGATGTGTTTGAAGACAAATTCAAGACCAAGTCAAAGCCAGTGCTCGGTGCTTTTGAATTCTTCCAAATACACACCAGCGCAGTGGCTGGCTGTGGCGGCTGACGATTTCTGGTACCCCAGTATGAGGAAGCAGCCACAGTCAGTCGCTGCGCGGGTAGATCCAACAGATCAGCGAATTGGTGAATCAACTAATCGGCACCAAAACAAACAGTGATCCGCCAAATTAGCCTTGATTGACTTCAAGGCTCAAGGCTCAAGGCTCAAGGCGCCACGCGCAAAGTGGCAGCACTGTTGCCCGCCGCCACCGGTGCATCAACCCAACGGTCAGCCAGCCCGGCCCCAACCCACATGCCCGCCAAAGCAAGCCAGGCCGTTAAAGCAAAAATAGCGCCGCCGGTAATGCCCGCGCCCACCGCACAGCCACCCGCCAGCATGGCGCCAAAACCCATCAATATGGCCCCGGCAATGTAGCGCCGCATGCTGTAACCGTCCTTGAAACCCTCCAGCACAAAGTCTTTGCCGACCCAGGCGCCCAGAAACGAGCCCAGGAAAACGCCCGGCACCAGGCCAAAATTAAAGCCAATCTCGGGCGCCGGTGAGGCCACCACACGCATCAGCCATTCGGCCGACGGGCCGCTGAAGGTTAAGCCCTGGACCGGCACCACTTCAAAAGAATTTTTCGACACCCAGTAGTTAAATCCCCAGCCTGCAGCGACGGCCAAACCAGTGCCAACACCGCCCGCCCATTGCCACCGGTCACTGCCACTGCGCACGGCAAAGTAGAGCGCCGCTGCCAGCCATACCAGGCCAAACACCAGCCCACCCCAGGGCCCGGTATGGGTCAGCGCCAGCAGGTCGCGTGCAGCGCCGCCATCCACCGTCCACCAACTGCTGATGGCTTCGCGCCAGGGCGACAACACCCCCCCCAGTGCCGCTTGCGCCGTCACGGCAAAAATCAGGCCGGACAGCAGGGCGCGCAAATTGCCGTTGGCCGACAGCACCAGCAGGCGGCTGGCGCAGCCCCGGGTCATGACCATGCCGGCGCCAAACAGCAGACCCCCGACCAGGGCGCCGGAAATACTGCCGGTGGCTGAAATTTGGCGCGTGCTGGCCGCGTCCATATGACCGCTCAGAATGAGCAATTGCACGCCAACCACGGCGCTGGAAAATGTCAGCAGCCAGACGGCAACTTTTTTGCCAAAAGTTTGATGCCAGAATTCCAGCGTGGCCGAGCGCAGGCAAAACCTGGAGCGTTGGGCGAAAAAACCAAACAAGGCGCCAATGATCAGGCCGCCCAGGGCCAGCACCGTTCTTTCACCATAGCTTTCAATCAGGCTTGCAAAGTTCATCACGTCCCCACGTAATTCATATTTCGCTTATATTACAGGCATAAGAATGCTTTGACTCGGCTTGTTTTGGATGCAACATTGAAAAAAATAGTTTTTGACTGGCGTTTGGGCTTTTGGCTGCTTGGCTTGCTGGCGACCGGCTTGGGTTCGGTGCTGGCCGCCGAGGCACCTCCCATGCACGCACAGCAGGTATCGCCAACGGCTTGGTATGTGCAAGGCGTGTCCGAACTGGGTTCGCCAGCCAATCAGAATTTCATTTCGAACGCGGGTTTTGTCGTGACCCCGGCGGGCGTGGTGCTGATTGATGCCCTGGGCTCGCCCGCCTTGGCCAAACGCCTGGTGGCAGAAATTAAAAAAGTCACGCCGTTGCCAATTACCCATGTTTTGGTGACGCATTACCACGCCGACCACATTTATGGCTTGCAAGTATTCAAGGACATGGGCGCCAAAATTGTTGCGCACCGGGCGGCGCTGATCTATCTGAACAGCGACACGGCAAGGCTGCGCCTGGCGGCCTCGCGCGAGCAGTTGGCTCCCTGGATTGATGAAAACACGCGTCTGCTTGTGCCAGACGTCTGGGTAGACGCAGACCAGGACCTGCTGCTGGGCGGCGTGCTGTTTCAGGCCAGGACCGTGGGCCCCGCGCACACCCCCGAAGATCTGGCTTTTTATATGCCTTCCGAAAAGGTGTTGTTTGCCGGTGATCTGGTGTTCAGGAGCCGGATTCCCTTTGTTGGCCAGGCCGACAGCCGCCACTGGATCACGGCGCTTGACCAGTTGCTGGCCTTTGACGCCGGGGTGATCGTGCCGGGCCACGGACCGCTGTCCAAGGACGCACGCCACGACATGCAGCAAACGCGCGAGTATCTGGTGTATTTGCGCACTACCATGAGCCGTGCCGCAGAGGCCATGGAGCCGTTCGACGAGGCCTATAAAAATACCGACTGGTCGCAGTTTGAGCCTCTTCCCCTGTTCAGATTGGCCAACCGCATGAATGCGTACAACACCTATTTGCTAATGGAACACGAGGCCAAATGATGCAAGCCTTTTCATTTTCCCCGACGCGTCGCCAATGTGTGCTGGCGGGCGCCGCCGTCAGCCTGTTGGGGGCAGGCCCCGCGTTGGCAGCGACCCTGCCAGCCCCACAGTCGTTGCCTGATGCGCTGGCCGCTGCGCTTAAAAAGGGCAGTCCGCTGGTGGTGATGGTGAGCCTGGTGGGGTGTCCATTTTGCGTAATCGCCCGGGACAATTACCTGGCGCCATTGCAAGGCGAGTCGGGTCTGCCAATTGTGCAAGTGGACATGCGCAACCGTGAGATGGTGAAAGACTTCAGCGGTGCCAGTCAAACCCAGGACCAGTTGATCCGCAGTTGGGGCATTAAAGTGGCACCCACAGTTTTGTTCTTTGGGCGAGGTGGCGTCGAAGTGGCCGAACGCCTGGTGGGTGGCTACATACCGGATTTTTACGGTGCTTACCTTGACGACCGGTTACGCACGGCGCGGGCCGCCGTGGCAGGCTAAAGGCATCAGGATGATTCCTATCAAAACAGAATCAGCCTGGCGCGGCACCTCGGATTGCCGCCAATGCGGCATTCGCGCCATGGTGCTGTTTGCAGACCTTAACGAGCATGACTTTGGACAGATTCATGCGCCGATTGATGACATGGAATACGCGCAGGGGGACGCTTTGTATGCCGAAGCCACGCCAGCCCAGGGTATCTTTACGTTGCGCAGCGGCATGGTCAAGCTGGTGCGCAGCACGGTGGATGGCAGGCAGCGTATTGTGCGGGTGTTGCGTGCCGGGGACGTTATTGGGCTGGAGGCGCTGGCGGGAGCGCGTTATGACAGCGATGCTGTTGCCCTGACGCCTGTGACGGTATGCCGTATTCCGTTGAATGTGATTCAAAAACTGGCTTCCGGCAGCCCACGCTTGCATACCCAGTTGATGCACAAATGGCAGCGCGCCCTGAAAGATGCCGACGACTGGCTGGCAGACATGAACTTTGGCACTGCGCGTCAGCGGGTGACCAATCTGGTGCTGAAAATGCGCAGTCCCATCAACCCTGACGTGTCGGTGCTCTTTTCGCGCGAAGACATGGGCGCCATGCTCGATCTGAAGCTAGAAACCGTCAGCCGCGAGATCAGCAGCCTGGTGCGTGACGGCGTGATCAAGCAGCTCGATAAACAGGGCCGCATTTATCGCGTGAATCAGCCAGCGGGCCTGTCAGTTCACTGAGTCGGTCCGCATCAGGGTATGTCCTGATATGCATGGGTTCTTAATTAATTGATCATTGATCCATGTCAAATGATGGCAGCGATGAATCATTCTTGATCCAGCGTGCGCATGGTTTGGGCAGAAACCCTTGTTCAACAGGAAACCGATGTTCATGAAGCACCTCTTGCTTGCCTTTCCGGGCTGGTTGGTCACGGCCGCGCTGGCGCAAGATGTTCCTGCGCTTTACCAGGGCGCAGATTTGAAGCTGGGTGAAAAGCTGATCGCAGAGAACCAATGTGATGCCTGTCATATCCGCAATGTGGGCGGCGACGGTAACGCCATTTATCGTCCGGCGGGACGTGTGAGTTCCTTGGGTTTGTTGCGAGGCCAGGTGGAAGCCTGCAATACCACCCTGAACCTGGCCTTTTTCCCGGAAGAAGTGAACTCGGTTGCGGCAGTGCTCAATCGTGACCATTACCGCTTCAAGTAGGTGAAAACCCCAATATTTTGGGGCTGATTTTGTATTATATTACTTGATCCGAATATATGGATTTAATAAATGAATGATGCGAAACTTTCGGAAGCGTCTTTGCTGACGCTGGAGCGTGCGGCTGAGCTTTTTGGGGTTTTGTCGACGCCAGTGCGCTTGCAGATCATTCGGGTCTTGTGTGATGGTGAGCAGAATGTGACGCATTTGCTGGCGCAAATTGAGGCTTCCCAGCCCAATATGTCGCGTCATTTACAGGTGTTGTACCAGTCGGGTGTGCTGACCAGGCGGCGCGATGGGCATCAGGTGTTTTACCGTTTGGCGGATGCCTCGCAAGCCCTGGTTTGCCGGTTGGTGTGTTCTCAGCTTGGGTGTGATGGTCAAGATTTTGAAGTCCCGGTCTGAACTTGCGGGTGTTTTGTGCGCGTAGTGAGCGTGGTGGACTGAAGGTGTAACAGGAGTTTTTTGAATGGAACAAAGTTTGAGCTCGGGCAGGCTGATCAAGGCCCCTGAGAATTTTCTGAACAAAGACGGCATCAAAGCCGTTTTTTCAGAAGCCAAAAATGGTCGGCGCGACTTTATTCGCAGTGCCTTTGCCGCCGCAGCGGCTGGCGCCGCCGTGCCTGTGGCCCTGGCGCAAGGTAATCCCGTGCCGACTGAAGGCGGTGACCCCAATATCTTGAATTTACCGGCGCACAGTGTGGGTTTGGGGCAGGGCGTGGCGCAGAACGACGGTTATGGCAAACCCTCGCAATATGAATCAGGCGTGCAACGCCGACAAAGTCCGGGCCTGACCCAGACCACCCAGGCTTCGGTGTCGTTTGCCCCGCTGCAGTCGCTGTTTGGCATTGTTACCCCCAGTGGACTGCACTTTGAACGCCATCACCAGGGTTGGTGGGACATTGACCCGTCCAAACACCGCCTCATGATCAACGGCATGGTGAAAGCGGCCAAGGTGTTCACGCTCGACGAAATCATGCGTTTGCCCGCAGTGTCACGTTTTCACTTTATTGAATGCGGCGCCAACACGGCGGTCGAGTGGGGCAACGTGGCTGTGCCAACGGTGCAGTACACCCACGGCATGGTGTCGTGCAGCGAATTTACCGGGGTGCCGCTCATCACGTTGCTGGAGCTGGCTGGGGCCGACCTGAAGAACGGCAAGTTTGTGCTGGCTGAAGGCGCTGATGGTTCGTCCATGACGCGCACCATTCCCATGAGCCTGATCAAATCCGGCGAGGTGTTTGTGGCCTACGGCCAAAACGGCGAAATGTTGCGCCCCGAACAAGGCTACCCATTGCGCCTGATCGTACCGGGCATTCAGGGTGTGAGCTGGGTCAAGTACCTGCGCCGCATCGAGGTGGGCGACATGCCTTATGCCGCCAAGGACGAGGCCATTCATTACATGGACTTGTTGCCCAGTGGCCAGCACCGCCAGTATTCGGGTATTCAGGAATGCAAGAGTGTGGTCACCACCCCGTCGGGCGGGCAGGTCTTGCTCGACAAGGGTTTTTACAACATTACCGGCTTGGCCTGGAGCGGCAAAGGCAAGATCAAAAAAGTCGATGTGTCGGTGGACGGTGGTCGCAACTGGCGCAGCACACGTCTGCAGGGCCCCGTGATGTCCAAGGCGCTCACGCGTTTCAACATCGACTGGGTGTGGGACGGCAAGCCCGCCATCATTCAAAGCCGGGCCACGGATGAGACTGGTTTTGTACAGCCCAATTACAAACAACTGCGGGCGGTGCGCGGCACGCGTTCGATCTATCACAACAATGCGATTCAGTCGTGGTTGGTGCAGGAAAACGGCGAGGTTAAAAATGTTCAGGTTTCGTAAAGCAGTCATCAGCCTGGCCTTGTTGGCGCTTGCCGGCGTCGCGACGGCGCAATCAGCAGCCAAAATTAGCGGTTTGGGGCGTGACGCCACACCCAAGGAGCTTGCAGCCTGGGACATTGATGTGCGTCCCGACTTCAAGGGCCTGCCTGCTGGCTCGGGCACCGTGACGCAAGGCCAGGACATCTGGGAAGGCAAATGCGCCAGTTGCCACGGGTTTTTTGGTGAATCCGGTGAGGTCTTCAGCCCCATCATTGGTGGTGTTCAGCCCAAAGACCTGGAGTCGGGTCATGTCGCCAACCTGACCACCCCGGGCTATCCGGGGCGCACCACGTTCATGAAGGTGGCAACCATTTCAACGGTGTGGGACTTCGTGAACCGGGCCATGCCCTGGAACGCGCCCAAGACCCTGAAAACCGACGAGGTGTATGCGGTGCTGGCGTTCATGCTGAACATTGCCACCATCGTGCCCGATGATTTCACACTCAATGAGAAAACCATCCGTGATGTGCAAAAACGCATGCCCAACCGCAACGGCATGATGACTGACCATGCGCTGTGGCCGGGCAAGGAATTTGGCGGTGCCAAATTGCCCGATACCCGCAACGTGGCGTGTATGAAAGACTGCACGCCCGAGCCTAAGCTGGACTCCTTCCTGCCTGACTTTGCACGCAACGCACACGGCAACCTGGCCGAGCAAAACCGCCTGGTGGGCGCACAGCACGGAGCCGATACCACGCAGCCAGAACTCAAGTCCGGCGAAAAGGCAGCTGCGCCTGTGGCCCCCAAGCCGTCCGTGGAGGCACCTGCCGCTGGTGCCGATGCGGGCAAGCCGGATGCCAAAAAAGCAGTGGCCTTGCTGCAAAAAAATGGTTGTCTGGTGTGCCACGGTATGAGCAACAAAATAGTTGGGCCAGCCTACACAGATGTAGCTAAAAAATATACCGGTCAGGTGGATTACCTGGCCGCCAAGATCAAGTCTGGTGGTGCTGGTGTCTGGGGACCGATCCCCATGCCAGCCCAGGCCTTGAGCGTTGCTGACGCCAAAACCATTGCGGTCTGGCTGGCAGCGGGGGCTGGCAAATAGTGCCCAGCATAGTCCGGTCGGTGTGAATTTTTTCAGCGTGAACTTAAAGAAGGAGATTTCAATGCAAACTCGTCGCAAGACACTTAAACACAGCGCCATCGTGGCTGGCCTGCTGGCCACCACAGGCCTGTTTCCCCACTACGCATTCGCTTATAACAAGCCTGCCTTTGAAGCCAAATCCGTGGCCGAGGTGCTCAAGGCGCTTGGCGCTGGTGCGCCGGTTGAGAGCAAGGATGTCACCATTGGCGGCCCAGATATTGCTGAAAACGGCGCCGTGGTGCCGCTGACGGCCAGCACGGCGCTGCCCGGTGTCAAACACATCTTGCTGTTGGTAGAAAAGAACCCGTCTGCGCTGGTTGCCCTGTTCAACGTGACCGACAGCGTCGAAGCCAACTTCGCCACCCGTACCAAAATGGGCCAGTCTTCGGACGTGTACGCTGTGGCCATCATGAACGACGGCAAGGCCTTGTTTGCCAAAAAAGAAGTGAAAGTCACTTTGGGTGGTTGCGGCGGTTAACACCTGCCAGACACCACTTCCGACCTCGTGCCAAGTCTTGGCAGACCTAATTAATTGATTGATTTCAGGAGTTTAAAAATGGCAGATCCAATGCGCATCCGCGCCAAAGCAGAAGGCGACAAAGCCACCGTTCGTGTCTTGATGAGCCACGAGATGGAATCCGGTCAGCGTAAAGATTCCACTGGCAAACTGATTCCCGCCATGCACATCAACGAAGTCACCGCCAGCCACAACGGCAAGGTCGTGATGACCGCTGAATGGGGCCCTGCGGTGTCAAAAAATCCGTTCCTGCAATTTAACGTCAAGGGCGCTAAAGCCGGCGACAAGGTGGCAATCACCTGGAAAGACAGCAAGGGCGACACCCGTACCGACGAGGCCACGGTTTCTTGAATTTTGTCATTGAGATTGGGGTGTGTTGTGTTTCACCCGGTTTCAAAGGCTCATCCATCCATCACGAGGAGACCTGAAAATGAAAAAAATTGTGTTCATGTTGGCACTGGCCGGATTGGCGGCCACGGCTGCCAACGCTCAAAAATCGGCTGCGGTACTGGCCATCGAGGAATACCGCGCCATGCTGGCCGACGGCAACCCGTCCGAGTTGTTTGAGGCCAAGGGGGAAGACCTGTGGAAGCAAAAGCGCGGCCCCAAAAACGCCTCGCTGGAGCAGTGTGATCTGGGCCAGGGTCCGGGCGTGGTCAAGGCCGTTTTTGTGACCTTGCCGCGCTACTTTGCAGATACCAATCGGGTGCAGGACCTGGAGTCGCGCCTGCTCACCTGCATGGAAAGCTTGCAGGGTTTTAACGCGGCTGACATTGCCAAGACACCGTTTGGCAAAGACGAGCAAAAAAATGTCACCGCGCTGGCCACCTGGATTGCCGCGGCATCGCGCGACATGAAGTTCAATCTGCCCCAAGTACACGCCAAGGAGCAAGCAGCGTACGAGGTCGGCAAGCGCCTGTTTTTTCAGCGTGGTGGCCCGCATGATTTTTCTTGCGCCTCGTGCCACGGTGCCGACAACTGGCGTATTCGCCTGCAGGACTTGCCGAATCTGACCAAGAATCCGGGTGACGGCGTTGGTTTTGCCGCCTGGCCAGCCTACCGTGTGTCCAATGGCCAGATGTGGAGCATGCAACTGCGACTGAACGACTGTTACCGTCAGCAGCGCTTTCCCTACCCCGGTTTTGGCAGTGATGCCACGGTTGCCCTGGGTGTGTACCTGGGTGTGAATAGCCAGGGCTCCAAGTCGGCAGCTCCTGCCATCAAACGCTAATGCAAAGGAACATCACCATGAAAAAGCAACATGCATTTGCACTCTCGGCACTGGCATCTTTGCTGGTAGCGGGTTGCGCCACCGGCCCGAGCACGGCCGACCTCGACCAAATGGCCGCTACTGTCGTCAAGTCCTCTTTCAGTGACAAGGGCATCGTCAAGGTGTCAGCCATCGCGCCTGAAGACATCAACGTGGCCTGCACCGCTGCCGACGTGGCTGGCAAGCCTCTGGATCCGGCCGTGGCCGAAGCCTTGCAAGCGGCCCAGCTCAAATCCATCAAATGGCCGGCTGACGGTAACTACATGGGAGACTGGAAGGCCGGTGAAAAGCTGGCTCAAAGCGGCCGCGGCCTGACCTGGTCTGACAAGGCAGATACTGCCAACGGTGGCAATTGCTACAACTGCCACCAGTTGGATCCGAAAGAAATTTCTTTCGGCACCATTGGCCCCAGTTTGACCGGTTATGGCAAGACCCGCGGTGTGATTGCCGACCCGACCAGCACGGCTTCCAAGGCCATCATCGAGTACACCTGGGGCAAGATATGGAACGCCAAGGCGTACAACGCCTGTTCTGTCATGCCGCGCGCGGTGCATAAGGGCATCATCACCGAGAAGCAGGCTAAAGACTTGATGGCCTTGCTGCTCGACCCCAAGTCGCCGGTCAACAACTAAGCTGATTTTTTCCAACAAGGCCCGGCCTGCCCGGGCTTTTTAATTTTTACCCATTGGTATTTAAACCATGAATTTGACAAAACGTGAATTTTTCCAGGTGCTGGGCGCTGGCACCATGGCAGGCATGGGGCTGGGCGCTTATGCACAGGCCGACGTGGTCACGGCCGCGAACGGGCTTTACGATATTCCCAAGTTTGGCAATGTGTCGTTTTTGCACATGACCGATTGCCATGCGCAACTCAAGCCGATCCATTTCCGCGAGCCCAGCATCAACCTTGGGCTGGGCAGCATGAAAGGCAACTTGCCGCATCTGGTGGGCGAGCATTTGCTCAAGGTCGCCAAGATTCGCCCCGGTACCGCCGAGGCCCATGCGCTGACTTATCTGGATTACGAGCAGGCGGCCAAGCGTTACGGCAAGGTGGGTGGTTTTGCGCATCTGGCCACGCTGGTCAAGCGCATGAAGGCCAGCCGCCCAGGTGCGCTGCTGCTCGACGGTGGCGACACCTGGCAGGGCTCGGGCACCGCCTTGTGGACCAATGGTCAGGACATGGTCGATGCCTGCAAGCTGCTGGGGGTGGATGTGATGACCGGGCATTGGGAATTTACCCTCGGCATGGAACGTGTCAAGGAAATCATCGACAAAGACTTTGCCGGCAAGGTTGACTTTGTCGCGCAAAACGTCAAGACCAACGACTTTGGCGACCCCGTCTTCAAGCCCTATGTGATCCGCGAGATCAATGGCGTGCCCTGCGCCATCATCGGCCAGGCTTTCCCCTACACCCCGATCGCCAACCCGCGCTACATGGTGGCCGACTGGGCCTTTGGCATCCAGGACGACAATATGCAGAAGATGGTTGACGAGTGCCGCGGCAAGGGCGCCCAGGTGGTCGTCGTGCTGAGTCACAACGGCATGGACGTCGACCTCAAGATGGCCAGCCGTGTTACCGGTATTGACGCCATCATGGGTGGTCATACACACGATGGTATGCCGGTGGCCAGCATCATCAGCAACAAGGGTGGCAAGACCATCGTCACCAATGCCGGTTCCAACAGCAAGTTCCTGGCCGTGCTCGACTTTGATGTCAAGGACAAAAAGGTTGCCGACTTCCGTTACAAATTGCTGCCGGTGTTTGCCAACATGCTGCCTGCCGACGCTGAGATGGACGCGCTCATCACCAAGGTGCGCGCGCCTTATGAGGCCAAGCTGGCAGAAAAGCTGGCTGTAACCGAAGGCACGTTGTACCGCCGGGGCAACTTCAACGGCACCGGCGACCAGTTGCTGGTCGATGCCCTGATGGACGTGCAAGGTGCCGATTTGGCGTTTTCGCCGGGTTTTCGCTGGGGCACCACGCTGTTGCCCGGCCAGGCCATCACCCGTGAATGGCTGATGGACATGACTGCCACCACCTATTCGTACGCCACCGTGTCCGAGATGACCGGTGCCACCATCAAGACCGTGCTCGAAGACGTGTGTGACAACCTGTTTAACCCCGACCCGTATTACCAGCAGGGCGGCGACATGGTACGTGTCGGCGGCCTGCAATACAGTTGCAGCCCGCTTGAGACCATGGGCAAACGCATCAGCGACATGCGCATCAATGGCAAGCTGATTGAAGCCGACAAAAAGTACAAGGTGGCGGGCTGGGCACCGGTGGCTGAAGAGGCCAAAAACCAGGGCAACAAGCAGGTCTGGGAGGTGGTGGAAACATGGCTCGCCGCGCGCGGCGGCAAGGTGGCCAAGCGCAAGCTCAACACGCCCAAGATCATCGGTGCCTTGCCTAACCCGGGCTATGCAGCCTGAGTTTGAGGGGTGCGATTCAAAGTGTGGGGTTAGCGCTGGCCGATTTCGGGGCGTTGACAGGCGACTTACACGCACGGCACGGCGACTGGGTCATGCGCATGCGGTTTTGAAGTGAAATCACGCGCGACATTGCTGAAAAGTACGCAGAGTGCTTTGTGCGCACGCCTTTCTCTCCAAAGCCCGGTCACATGACCCAATCACCATGCCTCAAGGTCGTTCGACACATCACTTTGGATCGCACCCGAGTTTGAGCGGGAGGTGTTTGTTTGAAACAAAATTGCCGTTCGCATGGCTAAAGAGGTGTGTGCTGGCATTCGTTAAGCGGGCACCGACTGTGTTCAGTGATATGGCCCGGCTGCCTCAGTCCTCAGGCGGCTGCAGGCAGACGCAAGCGCAGCGGAAAATTTGGGTGACAACGTTGTCCAGCGCACGGACCGGGGCTGGCGCTATGGGTACATTGGAGCGCAACTGGTGGGCAAAGTGCGCACTTGTGCTGGAGCTCGGCGATGAATCCCAATCTTCAAACAACCAAATTCTCAAATCCCGATCTGCCTGGGCAAGACCCGTCTCAACTCGATTTGCTGGAGGGATGGCCACGTTTATCGGTCTTGCTGAGTTCGCAGACCACTCTGGTGGTTCTGGCGATCCTGACCACCTTGGTCCTCATGCTGGCATTTCATCAGATTGTGCTTGGCGCCGTCGAGCAAGGAAAGTTGCTGCAGCAGGCCAGAAATCTGCAAAGCGAGGCATCCTTGCGCTGCAAGGGTCTGCAAAGCGCCACTGCACGCGATCACTGTCTGCGCCAGCCCCATCCGATGGCTATTGCTGAGGCCCGCCTGTAATATTAGCTTGCGTTGATATATGTCAATATATTCGTCGTAACTTAATCTTTAGAATGACCCTGTACATCAGGCGCTTTGCGCGCCCAGTGCGCACATGTGGCAATTTGTCACGGTGCTGTTTTGAAAGGTAGCCAACGATGAAAGCGCAATTTCCAGACGGCAAACGAGTCGTCAAACCCTTTTGGTCACCCCTGGCGGCGGGCATTGCACTCGGTCTGGTGTTGATGCTCAGTTTCGTGCTCTCGGGACATGGGCTGGGCGCCAGTGGCGCGGTGACCCATGTGGTGGCCGGTGCCGGATTGGCGATGGCGCCCGAGGCGACACTGGCTAACCCCTACCTCAAGCCCATGGTGTCAGAAGGTAACCCGATTGGTTCCTGGATTACCTGGGAAGTGTTGGGCATGATCATCGGTGCGGCCATCGCAGCTTTCATGGCCGGGCGCTTTCGGGTGCAGTTGGACGGTGAACGCAGCCTGGGCTCCGGCCGGCGCCTGATCCAGGCGCTGCTGGGTGGCACGTTGGCAGGTTTTGGCGCACGCGTTGCCGGTGGTTGTACCAGTGGTTTGGGGCTGTCGGGGGCAGCCGTTTTCAGTATCTCGGCCTTTGTCTTTCTGGGCGTATTTTTTGCCGCCGGTTTGCTGGTCAGTCGTTTTGTCAAAGGAGTCTGACATGTTTCCCCTTCATGAAAGTGGCATGGTCTCGGGCCTGGTGTGTGGTGTGCTGTTTGGCTTCGTGCTGGAAAACGCCGGTTTTGGCAGCCCTTCCAAGCTCACAGGCCAATTCCGACTGACCGACTGGTCGGTGTTCAAGGTCATGTTTACCGCCATTGTGTTGGCAGCGGTTGGGCTGTGGGGGATGCGTGTTGTGGGGCTCATGGCACCCGATACCCTTTTTGTACCGCAAGCCCTGGTGATGGCCTCGGCGGTGGGCGGCGCCCTGATTGGTGCCGGCTTTGCGATTGGTGGTTATTGCCCGGGAACCTCGATGGTGGGTATGTCGTCGGGGCGGCTGGACGCGCTTGTTTTTGTGGTGGGACTGTTCATCGGCACCACCGCTTTTGCCGGCTTTTACGGCGACGCCATTCGGTCCATGATGGCCATTGGTGAAATGATCGACGGCGACACTTTTGCCGATGTCTACGGCATTGCCGACCCCATCATGCTGGGCATCATGGCGGCCTGTTTGGTGGGTATTTTTTATCTGGGTTCCTGGTTCGAACGCCGTGGCCCAGGTCCGGTCACGGCCGAACAAGCGGTGGCCGGCGCCGAGTGAGATGTGCGCCTTGCTCCGATGGCTCAGCGTGTCAAGGCCATGAACAGCCTGGGCAACTGCTCGGGTAGCCGGGCGATGTTGTCGATTACTGTGTAGCGGCGCCCGAAGATGTCGCTCACATAGGCATCGGCGGCGGCGTCGAGGTTGATACAGTAGCTGAAGATGCCCTGGTGGTCGAGTTCACGCACCGCCTGGTGGGCGTCCTCGATCAGCAGACGCTCGTCGTGCACATCAATGTCGGACGGTTGTCCGTCGGTCAGCACCAGCAACAATTTTTTATCGGCCGGCTGCGCGCGCAAGGTGCGCGCCGCGTGGCGCATGGCGGCGCCCATGCGCGTGCTGTAACCGGCCTGCATGGCGGCCAGCCGTGCCTTGACAGCGTCACCCCAGCGCTCGCCAAAACCCTTGAGATGCAGGTAACGCATGTCGTGACGCGTGTTGGAGTGAAAGCCGGCAATGGCCAGCGGGTCGCCGAGTTGCCCAACAGCCCAGGCCAGCAGCGACACCGCTTCCTGGCTCAGCTGCAGCACGGTTTGTTCGGAGCCGCGCGCCTTTTCGTTCAAAGAGGCTGACAAGTCCAGCAGAACTGTGACAGCGATGCTGCGGCCGTTGGTGGTATGGCTCATGTTGATGCGCGGCTCGGGCTGGCTGCCCGTGCGCAGGTCAATCAGTGAACGGATCGCCACGTCCAGGTCCAGCTCGCTGCCGTCTTCCTGGTAACGCACACGTACCTTGTCCTGCGGTTTGAGCAGGTCCAGCAGACGTTTGAGGCGTTTGGCCAGGGCGCTGTGTTTGGCCAGCAGCGCATCAATGTCGGCGGCGTTGCCAGACGGGTGTAGGCGCTCGTACAGGCTCACCCAGTCGGGTCGGAAGCTCTGGCTGCTGTAGTCCCATTCGGGGTAATGGCGCGGCGGCAGGTTTTGAATTTCTTCGGTGGGAGGCGTCTGGCGGGGCGTATCGAAGCTTTCCTCGTCGTCGCTGAGTTCATGAAAGCGCCACAGATGCCGGTTGTCATCACGGTAGTCCACCACCGTGTCTTCAAACCAGGTGTCGGGCAACTGGTCGCTTTGCAGCCGGGTCTTGCCGAGATAGCTCAGGGCCAGGCCTGCGATTTCCGAGGTACTGGAATCACCTTGCGCCAGCAGCGCATGAAAGCGCTGTACCCAGTCGCCGATTTGTACGTTCTGGAACCGTTGTGGTGGGTCAAACAGGGCGCGCGACAGCACCGCGAGTCGATGCCGCAGGCAGGAATGTGTGGCCGGGTTGCAGCCGCCCGCCACCGGGTTCGGGTGCAGGGCCATGAAGATGCGGCGCATGCCGGGGTAGGTGCGCAGCGTCAGCGCCTCGACCCGTGCGTCCTCAAAACATTCGATGGCCAGGCGCTGCGCCGGGCTAAAGTTGTCGGCAAAAATCGGCGTGCTCCAGCGTCGGTGCGCCGCCATGTGCGCCAGTGCCGCACGGTAACGGTCGATGCCGCTCACACCCGCACGTTCGTCGTACACGTCGGGTAGGCGGATGCCAAAAGCATCAAAGTAGGGCATGGGCTGGCGTTGCAGATCAAATGCGGTGGAGTAGGGCACCAGCACGTCAGCGTCCTGCCACAGCGCCTGCAAATACAGGTCAAGCGCGCGGGTGTGGTCCATCAGCAGTGTGCCGTGGCGTTCGCGCTGCAGCACGGCGCGGCTGTCGGCGCTGGTCAGGCTGAAGTAGTCGCGCTGCTGCTCGGGGTGGTGGCTGGTGTTGCGGATGCCGTAGTCCACCCAATGGCTCAAACCCTGCAGGCTCAACAGCGCCAGCAGTTGCGGCGACTGCTCGAAAAAGAGGGCCAGACTGGGGCTGGCGTAAGTCTTGTGGATGCCGTGGATTGAGGTGCTGGTGCGCTCCATCAGCAGCAGGCTCAGGTCCAGGTAGCGCTGCAATTGGGCCTGGGTCGGCAGGCGCCGGGCCACGGCAGACAGCGCCTGCAAAAACGGCGCAATGGCTTTGCCGTTGGGTGACTTGTTGATCAGCTTGACGGCTGCCATGACCGGGCTCAAGGCATCTTCACCCACGGTGTGCGCAATCTGTGGCCACTCCTGCAGAAAGATCAGCACGGGCTCGACACCCCGGCCCATCTTGCCCAGAAAACGTGCCTGTGCCAGATAGTCTTCCAGGCCCTCTGTGCTGAGCTTGGTGTTGGCATCAACCATGCAGTCAACAAAAACGTCGGCCACCTGAGGGAAGCTAACGTCCAGCTGGCTGCGCCAACGGAGCAACTGTTCAGCGCCGGGTGCACTTGCCAGCGGGGTGTCCGACAGGCTGGTCATGGCGCGTTCTTCAACCAAACACGGCATCAATCGCGTGGTCCAGCGTGGCGCGAATGTCGGCGTCGTCGGTGATGGGCCGCACCAGCGCCATGCGGCAGGCGTCCACCGGCTCGACCCCAGCTTGCATCAGCATCGCAGCATAGACCAGCAACCGGGTCGAAATGCCCTCGTCGAGCCCATGGCCTTTGAGGGCGCGCGCTGTGCCGCCCACCTTGACCAGTCGGACCGCATCGGCCAGCGCAATGCCGGTCTCAGAGGTGATGATGCTGGCTTCCAGGTCGGGCGGGGGATAGTCAAAGTCAAAGCCGACAAAGCGTTGTTTGGTGCTTTGTTTCAGGTCTTTCATCAGGCTTTGGTAGCCCGGGTTGTACGAGATCACCAACTGAAAATCAGTGTGCGCCTGGATCAACTCCCCCTTTTTGTCCAGCGGCAGCTGGCGCCGGTGGTCACTCAAAGGGTGGATCACCACCGTGGTGTCCTGGCGCGCTTCAACAATTTCATCGAGGTAACAAATGGCGCCGATGCGTGCCGCCGTGGCCAGCGGGCCGTCAAGCCAGCGCGTGCCGTTGGCTTCCAGCAGGTAGCGGCCCACCAGGTCGGAGGCAGTCATGTCTTCGTTGCAGGCCACGGTGATGAGCGGCTTGCCGAGTTTGAAGGCCATGTATTCAACAAACCTGGATTTGCCACAACCGGTGGGGCCCTTGACCATGACGGGTAGTTTGGCCTTGTAGGCCGCTTCAAACAACGCGACCTCATTGGACTGTTGCTGGTAGAACGGTTCTTTGTGGATGCGGTACTGCTGGGTGGTGTCGGTCATTTGCAGCTCACTGTGTGTTGATGTGAAAACAAAGACATTGTGTTGAAGTTGTCCCGCAGTGTGCGTTCAATTTTAATTTCCGTGCATTGGTTTAAATTGGCACCGTAGCGCGCATTGGGTATCTAACTCCGCTCATGTCCCCCGGTTCGGGCTGCGCCCGAACCTCCTCCTTTACTTCGCTACGTCAGACACCCAATACACGCTGCTCCTCGTGCGGTCGGTCTGTCTGTCTGCATTCATTGCGTATCCAACCCCAACAGTGTCTCGGGCTCGGGGTGGTAGGGTGTCCTGCATAGCGAGGTAAAGGAGGAGGTATTGGCCGCAAGGCCAATGCCGGGGGACACGAGCAGCGCAGGATACCCTGCCGCCCCGAGCCCCCCATAAACCGGTTCCCATGCCTCCGGTACCCCGGTACCCAGGTTTTACTTATGCACACCCAACTTCTCGCGCCAGCCCGGGAACAGCTTGTCGGCATCCCCAGGGAACGACTCGAAAGCGCGGGCAAATTCCTTGTGCTCCTTGGCAAACTCGATCGGGTCGGCGCCTGCTTTCCAGCACTCATAGGACTGGCGCAGCGACACCGCACCGGCAGCGGGCGAGTCGATGTGTCCATAAGCCCCGCCGCCAGCGGTGTTGATCACGTTGCCGTGGCCAAGGTTCTGGAAGAAGCCGGGCAGGCGCAGTGCGTTCATGCCGCCCGAGATGATCGGGGTGGTGGGCTTGATGCCATACCATTTTTGAAAGTAAACCGGGCCCTGGCATTCGTCGCGCTCAATCATGTAGGCGATGGTGCGGTCGTCGCCTTCACCTTCCATCTTGCCGTAGCCCATGGTGCCGACGTGGATGCCCGAGGCGCCCTGCAGGCGGCTCATCTTGGCCAGCACAAAGGCGGTGTAACCGCGCTTGGCGCTGGGTGACGTGATCATGCCGTGGCCGGCGCGGTGGTAGTGCAGGTACTGGTTGGGGTACTGGCGCCGTGCCGTGGTGACCATGCCGGGGCCGCCGACAAAACCGTCGACCAGAAAGGCCAGCTTGTCGGCGTCGGGGCCGAAGGTTTCAAGGGCAAAGTCGGCGCGGGCGCACATTTCATAATGGTCGTCGGCGGTGATATTCATCGAAAACAACTTGGCCTGGCCGGTTTCGTCCTGCGCGCGCTTCATCGCGTCATAAACCAGCGGTAGCACCTTTTTGATTGGCGCGAACACCTGGTTGCCCTGCGGTTCGTCGTTTTTGATGAAGTCGCCGCCCAGCCAGAACTGGTAGGCCGCCGCCGCAAACGGCTCGGGGCGCAGACCCAGCTTGGGCTTGATGATGGTGCCGGCAATGTAGCCGCCGTCTTTCACCGGGCGACCCAGGATGCGCCACAGGTCAGAGATGTCCTTGGCCGGGCCGTCAAACATCTGGATTACGCGCTCGGGCATGTAAAAGTCGTGAATCTTGGCGTGTTTGATGTCACCCATGCCCTGGTTGTTGCCGATCACCAAGGTCAGGAAAGATACCAGCATGAAACGGCCGTCGGTCACATTGCGGTCAAACAGGTCAATCGGGTACGCAATGCGCATGTCCTCGGTGGCTTCGTCAATGTAGTACACCAGCGCATCGACACCACGGGTGAAATCGTCGGTGGTGCTTACTTCGACATTGGTGCCGGTGGAGGATTCGGCCGCAAAGTGCGCAGCGGCTTCCAGGTAGCCGTGCCCCGATTTGGGCGCCATCTTGTAGGCCACCAGAATGTGCTTTCCGCCAGCAATCAGGTCTTCTTCCCTGAGGCTCAGGTCAGCGTAACGGTTCGATTGATCCATGTGAAATCTCCTGTTAAATGGGGTTGGGCTGTCGATGGGTTGAACTATAGGCAGGCTTATTCATCATGAAAATTCAATTAAATTGATTTTTCAATCAGCTTTTATTGATGAATCCCGTAGCCGCTGTGGTTTCGAAGTAAGAAGCAAAGTCACGCACAATGGAGGCTATTCACGTTGCCTGTTCAGTTGCCCCAAAGGAGTTGCCTTATGCCTATTGTTGTATTCAATCAAAAAGGGGGGGTGGGCAAGTCCACCATTACCTGCAATCTGGCCGCCATCAGCGCCAGCCAGGGTATGCGCACCCTGGTCATCGACCTCGATCCGCAGGGCAACTCCACCAGTTATTTGCTGGGTCAGGCGGCCAGCAGCGAGCAGCCCAGCGTGGCGGGTTTTTTTGAACAAACCCTGAGCTACAGCTTTCGCAACGTGCCCGCCACAGATTTCGTGGTGGAAACGCCGTTTGAAAACCTTGACGTGATGCCGTCAAGCCCGGCGCTCAACGAGCTGCTGGTCAAGCTGGAATCGCGCCAGAAAATCTACAAGTTGCGCGAAGCCCTGGTGCAACTGGCCGAGACCTACGACCGCATCTACATCGACACACCACCGGCGCTGAACTTCTTTACCCGGGCCGCGCTGATCGGCGCCACCGGTTGCCTGATTCCATTTGACTGCGACAGTTTTTCGCGCCAGGCGCTGTATGCGCTGATGGAAAACGTGCAGGAAATCCGCGCCGACCACAACCCCGAGCTCCAGATTGACGGCATTGTGGTCAACCAGTTCCAGGCCCGCGCTAACCTGCCCCAGCGCATGGTGGCCGAACTGATTGAAGAGGGCCTGCCGGTGCTGCAGCCCTACCTGCCCTCGTCAGTGCGCATTCGCGAGTCGCATGAGCAGTCCCTGCCCATGATCCACCTGGACCCGAACCACAAAATTACCCTGGCGCTGGTGGAATTGCACAATGGGTTGCGGGCGTAGCAGGCCGGTAGCCTGGGAGCTTGTTGACCCAAGCGTTGTCCTTGTCGGTTGAGGGCAATTGTATGCAAGTGACCGAGTTTTTAGGCATGCTTGTATTACAGTGTCGTACAAATCGGAGCCAATCATGCAAACAACCTTGACTGTTCGTCTCTCTGAAACCGAGGCCCAAAACCTCGATGTGCTGTGCTCAAGCGCTGGAAAATCACGTAGCGAGGTGGTGAGAGATGCTCTGCGTTCGTATCGCTTGCGCGAAGCCTTGCGTCAAAGCCAGACGCAGTTGGCTCCGCTGGCGCGTGCAGCGGGCTGGCTGACCGAAGACGACATCCTTCAAGACGCGTCATGAAGGTATTTTTGGATACCAACGTATGGCTTTCAGCAACGGTGTTTTCGGGATTGTGTGAAGAATTGGTGTTGCAGTGCGCCGATCGCGGTTGGCTCTACAGCAGTGAATTGGTGCGCCAGGAGTCCCATGAGGTGTTGATCCGCAAATTTCCGCAGCGCCCGGATGCCTGTGCTCTGTTTGATCTGGCCTGGCAAGCTGCGGAGTTGATCGACGATGTTGCCGAGCCACAAGACGACAACGATGTGCGCCTGGTTGACGCCACCGCCTTGGCTGGTATGGCGCTCTTTGTGACCGGCGACAAGCGGGTACTGAGTTGGCAAAGCCGCCCAGGCCCCGCAGGATTGATGCAAATTGCCTCGCCACGGCAGGCATGGCAGATGCTGTTTGGTGTTGTGCCGCCGAACTAATTCCACGGCATCACCGCGCCGGAGTCAGTTGAACTTAGAGTAAGGCGGAATCCTTTAGAAACTGGCTCTGTAAGTCACCGGATCAAGAAGGCAATGTCGATCGAGTGCCCCTGGAAGGTCAAATAGTTTGGGAGATTTTCGAAAGTCAAACAGGCGGTACAAGTGAAATTGTTCTTTGGCACCGTGGGACAGGGCCAACTCACCGCGAGAGACGAAAAACGGTGTTTCACGACCGAATGTTGTTGTTTTGACTTCGATCAGGCGCTCTTTGCCGTCCGACTCGAATGACAGAACGTCGTACCCTAATCCATCGCCCTTGGACATTGAAACATGTTGAACCTTGTCCGCGAGACGATGCTGACCTAGTTCGAAGAGTCGCCAGTGCTCAAAGAGAACAACGAATTCTTCGCCAGCTAGACCGAGAGAGCGATTTTTGGCTTCGCGTTCCAGATAGTCCCGCTTTGCGGCTTTGAAAGCCAAGGGGTTGCGGAGTTCTGACAAGGTGCGATGGTCATGTTTTGACGGTGCGTCAGTCTTTACTTTTTTGAAGTCAGTTTGCACGGGTGTCATGGCTGGTTGTTGCACTGCCGCAAGTGCCACGTGATCCAGTGTCACCATATTGTTCACCTGATCTTCAACGATTGCAGCCAATAGTGCCTGATAGTTTGATCGTGGTTGATAACCTCGAATATAGGGAAATCCGAGGTCAATCATGGCTGCACTGATGTTGCAGTGTTTGAATTCGATCGATGCGTCGGAGCGGCCATTGAGCTTGGTTTGCAGGCTTTTTCGATGCTCGGTTTTGTTAAAACTCTGGCCCGACAGCTCCAGTGCGAGCATATTCAGATAGTCTGCAATGATCGCTTCTACTTCTTCACGTGACCAGTCCATCGCAGACCCTGATAAAAGTTGATGTGTGGTACCAAGGATAACTCATGAGTTATTTGGAGCATCATTCAAATTCAGTGTGATACTGAATCTGCCAATACGGGGGAGTCGCTCAATCCTTGACTGGAGCGAAACCAGGGCTGTGCCGATTCATGGTTTTTGTCTTAACTCCACGTATCCATCAAGGCCCCGCCTTGCTCAATCAAAAAATCCTTGAAGGCGAGGGCGGCGGGGGAGAGTTTCTTGCTGCTCAGATGCGTCACATACCAGTGGTTGATCTGCGGTAATCCGACCACGTCCAGCAGCGCCAGGTGTCCGCTGGCGAGTTCGTGGCGCACCGTGCGCATCGACAAAAAGCTCAGGCCCATGCCGGCCATCACGGCCTGTTTGATGGTTTCGTTGCTGGGCATGGCCATCACCACCTGCAGTGGTGTTTTGTTTTCCTCAAACAGCCGCTGCATGGCGGCACGCGTGCCCGAGCCTTCTTCGCGCACCACAAATTTGTAGTCGGCCAGGGCGCTGAACGGCAGGTTTTTGCGCCGCACCAGCGGATGGTCGGGCGGGGCCACCATGGCCAGCGGATTGGTGGCAAAGGGCTTGGCCTGGCATTCGAGGTGGCTGGGGGCGCGGCCCATGATCACCAGGTCGGCCTCGCTGCGCGCCAGCAGACCCAGCACGTTTTCGCGGTTGTCAATGCTGAGCTGCACATGAATGCCGGGGTTGAGTTTGCCAAAGCGCACCAGCAGCATGGGCACAAAATATTTGGCTGTGCTGACCACCGCCAGGTCAATACGCCCTTGCTTCAGGCCCACATGCTCGGCCATCTGATCTTCCAGGTCCTTGAATTGACGCATGGCTGCGGTGGCGTGGGTCAAAAAAATTTCACCCGCGTGGGTGAGCTTGATGTTGCGTCCGATCGGCTCGATCAGCGCCAGGCCAAAGGCGTCTTCAAGCTGGCGGATCTGCATTGACACCGCAGGTTGGGTCACAAACAGGCGTTCGGCGGCTTTGGAGACTGAGCGCTGGCGAGCAACCTCGAGAAAGGTTTGAATTTGCTTGAAGGTATAGGGACGCATCGGAGTCTCCAGCTTTCATCAGGTCGCACTGATGATTTTTTAATAAAACGTGATTAGAGTTTATGGGTTCGGGCGATTAAAGTAAATCCATGCCGCAAAGTGGCCAAAACAACCCAACCTGAAGAAAGTAGCCCATGTTCCAGCCGTCGACCGCCAATACGCTGCAAGCCCTCATCTTTGATGTGGACGGCACCCTGGCCGACACCGAACGCGTGCACATGGCTGCCTTTAACCATGCTTTCAGGGAAATGGGCCTGGATTGGGTGTGGGACGAAGCGCTGTATACCGAGTTGCTCAACATCTCGGGTGGCAAGGAGCGTATCCTGCACTACTGGAGACTCGTCAATCCGGGCGTGAAAGCGCTCAACGCCCAAGACTTGAATGATCGAATCGACCGTATTCACCAGCTCAAAACGGCGGCTTATGAGCTTGCCGTCAACCAGGGTGAGGTGAGCCTGCGCCCCGGTGTGCTCAAGTTGATGGACGAGGCGCTTGCCGTCGGGCTGCAACTGGCCATTGCCACCACCACGTCGCCGGTGAACATTGCTGCCTTGTTGCGCCATGCCATTGGCTCCGACTGGCGCATGAATTTCTCGGCCATTGGTGACGCTTCGACGGCGCCCATCAAGAAACCGCACCCGCAGGTGTATTTGCAGATGCTGGCAGCCTTGCAACTGCCTGCCAGCCAGTGTCTGGCGTTTGAAGACTCAAGCAACGGCCTGCGTGCCGCCACCGCTGCCGGGTTGGCCACCATCGTCACACCCAACAGCTTCACCGCGCACCATGATTTCAGCGGGGCGCTGCGCGTGGTGCCTGATTTGAGTCAGGTCAATCTGATGCAATTGCGCCAGTGGCACAGCGCCAGTTTGCGCTGAACTGCATTACCCTCAAGAAATCAAACTTTACAGAAAGCGTCCCCATGAGCACTTCCCCCGTTTTGCGTTTAGCCCCCAGCATTTTGTCAGCTGACTTTGCCCGTTTGGGCGAAGAAGTGCGCGCCATTGAGGCGGCTGGTTGTGACCTGGTGCACTTTGATGTGATGGACAACCACTATGTGCCCAACCTGACCATCGGACCGCTGGTGTGCGAGGCGATTCGCCCGCATGTGAGCATCCCGATTGACGTGCATTTGATGGTGGAGCCGGTCGATTCGATCATCCCGCTGTTTGCCAAGGCCGGTGCCAACATCATCACCTTTCACCCGGAGGCTTCCAAACATGTGGACCGCAGCCTGTCGATGATTCGCGAGCTGGGCTGCAAAGCCGGCCTGGTGCTCAATCCGGCCACCCCGGTGTCAGTGCTTGACCATGTCATGGACAAGCTCGACATGATTTTGCTGATGAGCGTCAACCCCGGTTTTGGTGGCCAGAAGTTTATTCCCTCGACACTGGCCAAGCTGCGCCTGGTGCGCGCAAAAATTGATGCCCATGTGGCCGCTGGCGGCCAACCGATCTGGCTGGAAGTGGACGGCGGTGTCAAAACCGACAACATTGCCGAGATCGCGGCCGCCGGTGCCGACACCTGTGTGGCGGGCAGTGCGGTGTTTGGCGCGCCCGATGCCGACGGCGGCTACAAGGGTGTGATGCAGGCGCTGCGCCGTGCTGCGCACCCGGCCTGAACACAAAAAATTTAAATCACCAGGAGACACCCATGTCCATGACGCTTCGTTCCAACCGCTCCACACTGACGCAGTTCCTGATTGAGGAACGGCGCCGCTTCCCCAACGCCAGTGGCGACTTTAATGCCCTGATTCTGGACGTCGCGCTGGCCTGCAAGGGTATTGCCAAGGCGGTGGCCTATGGTGAGCTGGCGGGCATGACCGGCAATTACGCCGCCGAGGAGGGGGGCTCGGTCAATGTCCAGGGTGAGACCCAAAAGAAGCTCGACGTGCTCTCAAACGATGTTTTCATGCAACGCACGGAATGGGCTGGCAACTTGGCGGGCATGGCATCCGAAGAAATGGACTTGCCGTACCAGATTCCCGCCCAGTACCCACGCGGTAACTACCTGATTGTGTTTGA
>MESQ01000091.1 GCA_001771065.1 Burkholderiales bacterium RIFOXYD12_FULL_59_19
AGAGATCAATGCATCGCCGGTAGTATTTCGTTGGAATAAGTTTGACCTCGGAGTGACTTGATATGTATTTGTTTTAATGGAACGAAATACTAGAATGCGATCCTGAGGGGGCATAGCTCAGTTGGGAGAGCGATTGGTTCGCAATCAATAGGTCGGCGGTTCGATCCCGCCTGTCTCCACCAGTTAAGCCGTCAATGCGAACGGATCATGGTGCCAAACGCCTGATCGGTCAAGATTTCCAGCAGCAGCACATGCGGCACCCGGCCGTCGATGATGTGCACCGAGTTGACGCCGCTCCTGGCGGCATCCAGCGCCCCGGCAATTTTGGGCAGCATGCCGCCGCTCAAGGTGCCGTCGGCAAACAGAGCGTCTATCTGGCGCGCGGTCAGGTCGGTCAGCAACTCACCGGCCTTGTTGAGCACACCGCTGATATTGGTCAACATCATCAGTTTTTCGGCCTTGAGCACCGTGGCCAGTTTGGCCGCCACCACGTCGGCATTGATGTTGTAGCTCTCGTTGTTTTCACCAAAACCAATCGGGCTGATGACCGGAATGAAGGCGTCGTCCTGCAGCGCCTTGACCACGCTGGGGTCGATACTGACGATGTCACCCACCTGGCCCACATCGTGCTCGATGCTGGGGTCGGCGTTGTCGAGCATCTTGAGCTTTTGGGCACGGATCATGCCGCCGTCGCGTCCGGTCAGGCCCACCGCCTTGCCACCGGCCTGATTGATCAGGCCCACAATGTCCTGCTGTACCTCGCCGCCCAGCACCCATTCGACCACCTCCATGGTCTCGGCGTCGGTCACGCGCATGCCCTGGATGAATTCGCCTTTTTTACCTAGCCGCTTGAGCGCCGTTTCAATCTGAGGGCCACCGCCATGCACCACCACCGGGTTGATACCCACCAGTTTGAGCAAGACCACGTCTTCGGCAAAATCGGCTTGCAGAGCGGGGTCGGTCATGGCGTTGCCACCGTACTTGATCACCATGGTCTTGCCGTGAAACTTGCGAATGTAGGGCAACGCCTGCGCCAGAATTTCGGCTTTGTCGCGCGGAGGAATGTGGGATACGTCGGACATGGTGGGCTTTGGGGTTGAAGGTGGATGACAGTGTAAGACTGGCAAATTGTGCCGCATGTGGTGGGGCGGAATTCAGCCCGCCATGGTCGACTGAAGTCGACCCTACAAATTCAAACGCGCGTCCCCGTAACCATGCACACAGATTTCCAGCACGGCCTTGATCGCCGCCAGGTCTGCCTGTTCGGCGCCTGCGCGCAAGGTACTCAGGTGCGGCACCAGCGCGTCCCACGCCAGGTAATCCTCATGTGCTTTCATGATGCGGACATGCGCGGTGGGCTCGGGGTTGTCACCAATCAGTAGCTCCTCGTAAAGTTTCTCACCAGGGCGCAAGCCGGTGACTGCAATCTCGATGTCGCCGTCAGGATGATTGCCGTCGCGCACCGACAGGCCACTGAGTTGCACCATGCGCCGGGCCAAGTCAATGATCTTGACGGGCTCACCCATATCCAGCACAAACACATCGCCCCCTGCCGCCATCGCACCCGCTTGCAGCACCAGTTGCGCAGCCTCGGGGATGGTCATGAAATAGCGGGTCACCTCAGTATGGGTCACAGTCAGCGGGCCCCCCTCACTTAACTGGCGCCGGAACAAGGGCACCACACTGCCGCTGGAGCCGAGCACATTGCCAAAACGCACCATGGTGAAACAAGTCACTGAGTCCTGCATGGCCAGCGCCTGCAAGACCAACTCGGCCATGCGTTTGCTCGCCCCCATCACATTGGTGGGGCGCACCGCTTTGTCAGTCGAGATGAGCACAAATCGCCTGGCGCCGCTGGCCATGGCTGCGCGAGCAGTGTTCAGGGTGCCGAACACATTGTTCAAAATACCCTCACCGGGGTTGCCCTCAACCATGGGCACATGCTTGTAGGCCGCAGCATGGTAGACCGTGGCCGGACGGTAGGCCTCAAAAATAGCAGCCAGCCGATCCGGATTGGCCACACTGCCCAACAAGGGGATCAATTCAACGCCCAGATTTTGACTGGCGCAAATACCTTGCAGTTCCTGGTGGATGCTGTAGAGGCCAAATTCATTGTGATCAAGCAGCAGCAGCTGGCGCGGCCGCTGCAGCACAATCTGGCGGGTGAGCTCGCCACCAATGCTGCCACCCGCACCGGTGACCAGCACCACCTGCGCAGCCAGATCGCGTGCCAGCAGCGCGGTGTCGGGCGGCACTGGGTCGCGACCCAGCAGGTCTTCCAGATCCAGTTCACGAATATCCTGCACCGTGACGCGGCCACTGGCCAAGTCTGACAGGCCCGGCAAAGTACGAATGTGCACAGGCAGCGGCCGCAAACTGTCCAAAATGGCGTTGCGCCGGTCCCGCGAGGCACTGGGTAACGCCAGCAAAATATCAGTCACACCCTGACGAACCACCACTTGCGGCACCTCAGACGGGGCAAATACCGGGATGCCATTGAGGCTACGGCCGACCTTGGAAACATCGTCATCGACAAAGCCAAGCAAGGCATATTGCTGCGACATGCGCAAAGCTGCTGCGGTTTGCACGCCGGCCGTGCCGGCGCCGTAGATCAACAAGCGGCCACCGACCTGCGCCGAAGTGTGCCCGAGGTCAGCCAGCCAAAACCGGGCAAGCGCGCGACTGGCGCCCACCAAAAACAAAAAAACCAAGGGCTGCAAAACCCCCAGGCTGCGCGGCACCATCGGCCATTGCATCCAGAGCAAAATGACAGTGAGCACACAGCCATACACTAGGACCGCCAAGCCCGTGGCTTGCAAAGCAGCTTGTCCGGTGTAGCGGAAAATGGCCCGATACAACCCAAAACGAATAAAAATGGGAATAGCGACAACTGGCGCCAGCATATAAACCCACCACTGTGCACCACTCGGCCAATTCAGTGCATCAAGCCGTAACGTGAATGCAATCCATGTGGACAGCAAAGCCAATACAACATCAAGCGACAGCACCACCAATTGCTTGACAGTGCGCGGCAAATATAAAACCCGGCTTTGCAAACAACCCTCCTAATTTTTCGTAGCACATTTTAAATGCGCCTATATTTATCTGAAAATTGAATCGTTATATGGCAAACGTTTCTTTACTTTTCCCTTGCGCCACTTCAGTTGCCAACCAGCGCGGCATCAAGCCGCGACCACTCCAGAGCTCACCATTGGGACCACGGTATTTGGCGGGTGCCGGGTTGGATGACTTGGTTGTGACTTTTCGCGTACGAGACTTACCACTGTCCAGGTCCGCAGTGGTAATACCAAACGCCTCCATCTTGGCCTTGATCTCAGCCACTGTTTTAGCAAATTCATGGGCCTTGATCTCTTCGGCCTGCTTTTGCAACAAAGCAATTTGATTTTGAATATCGATTAAATTTGTCATGTTTTACACCTATATAAAAATTAAAACCCCTGCCGTCACATTGATCGCGATTCTTAATGTGTCACATTATCTCTTCTCACAACTTTCAATGCAGTCAGAAGGATGATTTTTATATCAAATAAAAATGAACGACGATGAAAATACTCAACATCAAAAGCCACCTTTTGTGGTATGGGTAATTCATCGCGCCCATTGATTTGCGCCCACCCCGTTAAACCAGGCAACAATACATGAACACCCGCTTTGGTGCGCAACTCTATCAGGTCTTGCTGGTTAAACAACGCCGGACGGGGTCCGACAAAACTCATATCACCCTTGAAAATACTCCAAAGCTGAGGCAACTCATCCAAACTGGATTTTCGTAAAAAACTACCAATAGGGGTCAGATAGGCGTCCGGGTTACTCAACAAATGGGTTGCCACCGCAGGCGTACCCATTTGCATGCTGCGAAATTTTGGCATTTTGAAAATGGTGTTATTGCGACCCACCCGGTCTGACCAATACAGCACCGGCCCTTTGGAAGTCAAAAGCACCAAGCCCGCCACCACCAGTACAGGCAGCAGTAAAAAACAGCCCGCCAAGGACGCCAGCATCAAATCAAATAGTCTTTTCATTCCGAATTTTGCACCCTGTATTCTGTAGGTCAGACTTCAGTCTGACGCCCCATAGCCCGCCTCAAGCCATCTTCCACCGACACCGGCGGCACCCACCCCAAGAGCCTGCGCGCCTTGGCAATGTCCACCTGCAAATTCCCACACAAACGCTGCACCGCATCCCCCTTGCCCAATAGCTTGGCTCCCGCCTGCAGAGCCCACACCGGCACCGACAGCATGCGCGCGGGCACCCCGGCTGCCTGTGCCATGCCACGCACCAATTCGGTGGTGGACAAGTCTTGCCCGTCACTCACCAGAAAAGTCTGATTGGCCGCCTGGGGGTGAGTGATACAGGTGATGATGAAATCAACCAGATTGTCCAGCGCGACGAGGCTGCGCTGGTTATGCACCGCGCCCAGCGGCAAAGGCCAGCCACGCTGCACGGCACGCATCAGGGCAGCAAAGTTGGCCTTGACACCAGGGCCATACACCAGCGGCGGGCGGATGATGACGACCTCCATGCCCGTTTCTGCAGCGATCCGGTGCAAACCCTGTTCGGCCTCGTGCTTGCTCTGACCGTAAGCATCTTGCGGGTTGGGTGCATCGGCTTCGGTAAACGGTGTGCCAGGCGCAGTGCGTTCCCCATTCACCTTGACCGAGCTGATGAACACAAACCGTTTGACCCCTGCGGCTGCAGCCTGGCGGGCCAAATTCAGGGTGCCTTCCACGTTGACAGTGCGAAACGCAGTCAGCGGATCGGCCTCGGTGTCGTGCATGATGTGAACACGGGCGGCACAGTGCACCACAGCTGCCACGCCATTGAGCGCGCGTGACCAGTCGGTAGACGGTTCCAAGTCTCCCGTCACGCAGGGCACTACTTGTTCTGGCCATTGCCGTCCAATGCGTCGCACAGAGACCACCACGCGTTGAGACTTGCTGTCAGCCAGCATCCGCTGCACAACTGCTTTACCTACAAAGCCAGTTGCTCCAGTCACCAAAATCACGTCGTCACCTTTGCTTGTTTGCACAGGTCTACAGCTTCATGCAGTAGCACATCCAATCGGTCCATGAGCAAACTGCGGCCGAACTCTTTCTGGGCAAATGCACGGCCATTCGCACCAAGCTGATGTCGTTGATCCGCACGCATGGCTGCCATCTGAAGCACCACTGCGGCAAGCCCGCTAGCATCGCCCGCTGCACAAACCAGGCCTGCATTTGCCTCGGTAATGACCTTTGCGCCCTCACCATCGAGCATACCCACAAGCGGCACGCCTGCCATCAGGTAAGACTGCACCTTGCCTGGAATGGTCATGCTAAACACAGGGTCTTTCTTCAATGAAACCAACAGCGCACCAGCATGCGCGTAAAAAGACGGCATGCGCTCCACTGGAAACCGGCCCAATAACAGCACGTTGTCTTGCAAGCCACGGCGTGCCACCTCCTCTAGCAGCCAATCAGACTTTCGCCCATCACCAACAATCAGCCAACGAATAGCGGGGTTGTGCTTTAAGGACTCAGCGGCGTCCAAAACCGCGGGCAAGTCCTGCGCCTCGCCGATATTTCCAGCGAAAAGCACATTGAATGTACCCTCCAGCACGGGCACCTCAGGTGCTGGCACCAAGTCAGGCTGATTAAAAACCTCTTCCGCCCAGCTTGGAAAATAGCGAATTTTCCGAACATCTGAACAATACCTGGCAATGCTCTCCAAAAAGCCGCGCGATTGACCCAGCACCAACGTACAACGCTCATAAATGAACTTCACCAAATGCCCGACCCAGCCCAACACCCTTGGGGACCGCACAACGCCTATAGCAGCCAGTGTCTCCGGCCACAAGTCCAACGCCCAAAATACAACCGGTGCTCGCTTGATTTGGCCAAGCAAAATAGCAGGCAGGCCGACAGTCACAGGTGATGGCTCAAATACAAAAATGACATCTGTTTGTTGTCCCCGCAACTGCCACGGTCCAAACAAGCACGCCCCGATCACAAAGCTCAAGTAATTCAAAAACAAGCGCACCGCACCATGACCCCGCGCCAACATAGGAACCCGCCACACTCGAGCTCCGCCGTAATACTCAAATGCCTTGGGATTTTGTCGGTACGCGTCAAACACGCGCCCGGCAGGGTAGTTGGGTATTCCCGTCAACACCGCCACACTGTGCCCACGCTGCACAAGCTCTTGCACCAAATCATTTATTCTGAAATTTTCAGGCCAGAAGTATTGGCTGATGATGAGAACTTTCACGCGCCTATCTTCTCAATATTTCTTCCAAACTACCCGATTCACATAATCGGTATAGCTGTGGATGATGCGTAGCACCTTGTCAGACACATTGGGCATGCTGTAGTCGGCCACCTGGCGGACGCCATGCGGGTCGCTGCGGTCTGCACCGCGCGGCTGCGTGGCTAGTATCGCCAGCCCCTGGCGCACGCGCTCCACCTCCAGTCCCACCATCATCACGGCAGCTTCTTCCATGCCTTCGGGGCGTTCATGCGCCTCGCGCAGGTTCAGCGCCGGAAAGTTCATGATGGATGACTCTTCGTTGATGGTGCCGCTGTCCGACAACACGGCTCTGGCTGAAAGCTGCAGCTTGTTGTAGTCATGAAAACCCAGCGGTTTAAGCAGCCGCACCTGCGGGTGAAACACCGAGCCAGTGGTATCAATGCGCTTTTGCGTGCGCGGGTGGGTGGACACAATCACCGGCTGCTGGTGGTCTTCAGCCACGGCGTTCAGCACCGCTACCAGTTTGGTGAAAGACTGGGTGGACTCAATGTTCTCCTCACGGTGCGCACTGACCACAAAGTAGCCCTCGGCTGTCAGTCCCAAGCGGCTCAGCACGTCAGACGCTTCAATACGAGGGCGGTAATGCGTCAGCACTTCAAACATCGGGCTGCCGGTCTTGATGACCAGATCTGGCGGCAAGCCCTCACGCAACAGATAGTCGCGGGCAATGGTGCTGTAGGTCAGATTGATATCGGCGGTGTGATCGACGATGCGGCGGTTGGTTTCCTCGGGCACGCGTTGATCAAAACAGCGGTTCCCTGCTTCCATGTGAAAAATCGGGATCTTGCGGCGTTTGGCAGGGATCACCGACAGGCAACTGTTGGTGTCACCCAGCACCAGCATGGCCTCAGGCTGCACCACAGCCAGCACTTTGTCCACGGCAATGATCAGGTTGCCAATGGTGTGGGCGGCACCGCTGCTGCCCTCGACACTATTCAAAAAGTAATCGGGTTTGCGTACACCCAGGTCGTCAAAAAAGACCTGATTCAACTCATAATCGTAGTTTTGCCCGGTGTGCACCAAAATGTGTTCGCAATGCGCATCCAATTGCGCCAGCACACGCGACAGGCGAATGATTTCTGGCCGGGTACCAACCACCGTCAATACTTTAAGTTTTTTCATCATGTCAAAAATAATAGCTACTCACGCATGCAAAAAAAGGGCTAGCGGCATATTTACACCGCACAAGTGAACGTATCCGGCCGGGCGCGGTCAAACACTTCGTTGGCCCAGAGCATGACGACCATCTCGTCGCTGCCGATGTTGGTGATGTCATGCGTCCAGCCAGGCACGGTTTCCACCACTTCAGCCTTGGTGCCACTGATCAATAGCTCATGAGCTTCACCAGTTTGCATGTGCCGGAACTTGAAGCGTGCTTGGCCTTTGATGACCAGAAATTTCTCGGTCTTGCTATGGTGGTAATGGCCGCCACGGGTAATGCCGGGGTGCGCCGTGAAGTAGGAGAACTGGCCGCAATCGGGGGTTTTTAGCATTTCTGCAAACACGCCACGCGAGTCACCATATTGCGGAACGGTGTAAGCAAACAGTTCCGGCGGCAGATAGCTCACATAGGTGGCATACAGCGCCCGAACCAGCCCATTGCCCACGCGCTCGGTCATAAGCGTGTCGCGACTGTCTTTGAAAGCCTGAATCTGCCGCGCCAGCTCTCCCACAGTGGTGGTGTATTTCGGCGCCACGGTGGCAAAACCACCTGCATCGACGGCGGCATCAGCACCATCCATCAATTGCAGAAAACGGTCAATCACATCATCCACGTACACCAGAGTGACCGGTGCCGCGGGGTCATTCACCTGAATGGGCAAACCGCGCGCGATGTTGTGGCAAAACGTGGCCACGGCCGAGTTGTAGTTGGGCTTGCACCACTTGCCAAAGACGTTGGGAAGCCGAAAGATATGCACCGGCACTTGGTGGATGTGTGTAACTGCCAACAAGGCATCTTCTGCCCCACGCTTACTCTGACCATACGGGTTGTCGCGCCCGGCCTGGGTGGACGAGGTGTAAACAATGGGCACCCTTTTGCCCGCAGATTCAGCCACCATGCCAACAGCCCGGCACAGCGCCTGTGTCAAATCTACATTGCCCGACACAAACTCTTGCGGGTCTTGCGGGCGGTTGACCCCTGCCAAATGGAACACAAAGTCCACCCCCTCCAACATGGCAGGCAACTGGGCCACGTCATCGCTTCGGGTAAAACACACCACCTGCACGTCCTTACGCTCGGCCAAGTGCAATTGCAGATTTTTGCCGACGAAACCATTGACCCCAGTGATCAGAACCTTCATGGGCTCAATCCTCTGCCAAAGCGTGTTCGCCACGCGCAATGCGCTGCATAAAGTCAAGTTTGAGCAGCAGCGCCTTCATGCCTGCCACATCGAGCCGGGTGGTGTTGTGCGAGTTATAGTCTTCACCATGCGTGCTTTGGGTCATGCGCTGCTCGCCTTGTTCCACAAATTTGGCATAGTTCAAGTCGCGCGCATCGGGCGGCACGCGGAAGTAGTCGCCCCGGTCTTCGGCACAGGCCATCTCTTCGCGCCCAAGTAGCGCCTCATACAGTTTCTCGCCATGGCGGGTGCCAATCACATTCACCGTGTGGTCTGGCTTGCCCATCAGCTCCAAAAGCGCTTGGGTGAGCACCTGTACCGTGGCCGCCGGGGCCTTTTGCACAAAAATGTCGCCGTTGTTACCGTGCTCAAACGCGTACAACACTAAGTCCACCGCATCGGCCAGCGTCATCATGAAGCGGGTCATGGACGGGTCGGTGATAGTAATGGGCTTGCCCGCCAGAACCTGCTCAACAAACAGGGGAATCACGGAGCCACGCGAGGCCATCACGTTGCCATAACGGGTTCCGCAAATGACTGTGCCTGTACCCTCCAAGTTGCGGCTGGCCGCCACCATCACCTTTTCCATCATGGCCTTGCTGATGCCCATGGCGTTGATGGGGTATACCGCCTTGTCGGTGCTGAGGCAAACCACACGCTTGACACCGGCATTAACCGCTGCCTCCAGCACGTTCTCGGTGCCCAGCACGTTGGTGCGGACCGCTTGCATGGGATAAAACTCACATGAAGGCACCTGCTTGAGTGCTGCGGCGTGAAACACATAGTCGACGCCGCGCATGGCCCCGGCCACGCTGCGCGGATCACGCACATCGCCGATGTAGAACTTGAGTTTGGAATGTCTGTAGCGCTTGCGCATGTCATCCTGCTTTTTCTCGTCACGACTGAAGATGCGTATTTCACTTACATCCGATCCGAGGAAGCGGCGTAGAACTGCGTTGCCGAAGGATCCGGTACCTCCAGTGATTAATAGGGATTTGTCTTTGAACATAGATTGAACCTTGTTGATTGGGACTGGCCTCGTAACCGCCTACTCCAGGCAAAGCCACTACATACTCTTTGGGGCGCTGACATGCGAACCGTCGAGAACATTCGGCGCGGTCGCAACTTGTCCCTGGGATTCCGGCACATAGAAGTTACGCAGCGCCAAGAGCGCCAGGAGATAGGCCGGATAGGTATACAAGTCATTCCAGAGAATCAGGCCACCGCGCAAATGGCTCATCAGACTAAAGCTCATATGGCAACCGACGAAGATCCAGCCCAGCGAGCGAACGGAAATAGCCTTGCTGAACGCGTACTGTGTGGCCAGCATGTACAGCACGACGAACGGCAACCCAAAGACAAAATAGAAGCTCATATACAGATCAGTCTCGATGGGCCATTGCTCTGTCGCACGAATTTCCCAATTCTCCGGGTAGTAAATCGATGTCAGCCAAGCACTCATGTCGTAGAACACGTCTTCGCGGATGCCAAATGGGCTGAGGAACTTGTTGAACGGCAGGAAGACGGTGTTGAACCAAGACGGATCAAAGTCTTTTAGTGAGATTACGAGAAGCTCAAAGGTACTGAAGTAGTTGAGCGAGTAGCTGATTAATTCACCGGGCGTGATCCATGTGAAGTTTCGAGCATAGATGCCTGCAAAAAATGTAACTAGGAACAGTACGGATGTCCAGATCAACAGCTTGCTGCGAGGTTTCGATTCAAAGACTGTCGGAGCCATCAAAAAGAAGAACGATAGAAAGTTCTGCATCTTACCGCCCAAGAACGGGCTGAGGGCGATCAGCACAAGTGATGCGAAGACGTAGGTGCTGATAACGCGCGAGTTTTGGGCAATATGCCCTGCCACTAGCGCGAACAGCATCGAGCTGAACATCAGCAGAATCGAGAATACTCCTCCGCCTTCTCGTCTTAGGAATGTTTGTCCAGGATCGTCGATCCACGGTTGGATGCCGCCGGTAGCTCGAACAAGGCCCACCACGGCCAACAGGCAAACAAGCAGCAACAGAAACATTAAAATTTTGGCGTTCATTAGCCAGTGCTGGGGTCCAAGACGCTCCCCGACCGGACGGTCAATGAGCTCAAGTGCGACCTTACGATGAATTATCTGTTCCGCGGCGAAGAGGGTGAATGCACTGATGGTCAAAGTAGTGAATAGCATCCACGCCGCCAGCGTGATCGTCTCGAGCTGGAAATCCATGTTCTGATACTTCTCCGCGAACAACAAGGGCAGCAAATACCAGAGTCCGTAGTAACCGAAAAGTACGCTTAGCGGACTGAAGAGGTAAGATGGCCAAAAGACTACAGTGATACAGATGATGGAGACGCAAAAGAAATGAACCGCATCCATGTTGAAGAAATAGTGAACAGCAAAGAGCAAATGCCCGAACATGATCAAGAAAATCGACCAAATCAGGCGCAACTTTAGCGTCTTATCAGGGATGAAATGCATGCGGCTATCTGTCTTGTTCATTTTAACTTTCAGCCTCACTTAAATTTGGAAGCGGGCGTATACCGCCCAGCATGTCGCCCAGCGCGAATGAACCGTGTCTGTCTGCGAGTCATCATCAAAAGGAATCTTCATTGCGCGTAAGTAATAAGTTTCTGAATGATTTTCTCGTCCGATTCGTCTTCGACATATAGTATCAAGGCGCCGACAGCTTCATATTCCGTTGCGAGCGCCGACCGATAGGACACTACGGCCTCCACTTCCGGAAAGAAGTCCGGACATCCAATGAGCGCATAACTCTGTGAAGAGTATCTTGCGAAATCGCTCTGGTCGTACAAGGGATGCGGCTTCGCAAAAATATGAAACCTAGAGTCTTGCCATATCTTCTGCACCAGAGAGTGCATACGTTCTGAAATCATCGGATGAAGAATGAGCAGGACACGATACCTGCCGGGAAGTTCTTCGCCCTTCTGCAGACATATCTTGGATCCAAAGTCGTGAATGGTAACTTTCTCTGAACTATGCACTGACAGATCCAGATATATAAGCGCTGAAGGTTTGTGGAAAGACCAGATGGAATCGATTCTCCGCATCTTGTAGAGCGGGGGAAAATCGGCGTACTCGATCCCATGTTGCAGGACCGTGCATTTTCGGCCCAACCGGGATGAATCTCGCAAGGGCATGGCCTCGTAACCGCGGCAAAAGAAATCCACCAAGACAGCCCAGCGGTCATAGAGGTTGGTCATCCAGACGGTTCGAGGCCCCAGCCGCGACAGGGCAACTGCGACCGTTACCCATTCTAGGCAGGTGTAGGTCTGCAACGGAAGCCCCACATTATTTTGCCTGGACCGTGCGGCGCGTCGACCGATCTGCCAAGACAATAGCAGGATGCCCCAGACATCCCGCAGATTCAGGATGTC
Source organism: Burkholderiales bacterium RIFOXYD12_FULL_59_19 (assembly GCA_001771065.1). Taxonomy (GTDB): domain Bacteria; phylum Pseudomonadota; class Gammaproteobacteria; order Burkholderiales; family Burkholderiaceae_C; genus Rhodoferax. The sequence goes on from MESQ01000091.1 coordinate 12,033, forward strand.
CTCGGGCAGCCATACGCTGTAACCCGCCTGTTGGAGCGATTTTGCGATGACTGGCGACGTAGCCAAACAATGCAAAGGAAGTTTGACCAATTTGGGCAGGCGCCCCAACGAGCGATTGATGATCGACGTGCCTGCGAAGATCAGGCCCGCACCCTGAGCAGACAGGATATCTGCCGTCTTCGCGCGGCGACGGAGGATATTGTGGCATAGGACAATGGCCTTGAACGCCATCAGTGGACCGAAGATTAGGAGCCACCAACTTCGGACAGAGATACCGAACAAGGCGGGAAGAACCGCCTTCGGCAGCTTCAGGTACTTCTTCAGCTTGTGAACTCTAGGCACAACGACCTGCAGAGCCCCTAGCTCAGCATCCCTGAGTTGCCAGTAGCGATCAAGTTCGAACTCGTTGAGGATTGCCTGCCTGTAGGCAACCGCTAGACGGTGAGGATCGACATTGAACATCTGATGATTCTCCCCGGCCCTGACTGTCCTGGTATTCATGATCGTAGATCCCAACGGCTCATAGCATGCTCATCAATTTGCTGAGGCCCAGTGCGACCAACAGGTAAACAACGACTCCACCGCCCAGGAGAGGGAACGTGCCGCGGGATTCCGGGTGCACGGCGGCGGCGACACGAGAGTAGAAGAATCCGAAGCTCAAATACGAGATCAGCAGTCCGGCGGCCGCGCCGACAGCCCCGAAGGCGTACACCATACCCGACATGGACACTAGATTGGTCAGGCCCGCAAGGGTCGCGGCCATGGGCAGCTTGCTCGTGCTGCGGTGGTGAAACAAGAAGGACGCATACAGAACGTACATTATCGACGAAAATGCAGCTGTGCTAATGATGGCGATGATGTACACGCCGTCGCTGGTCATCTTGCTGAACTGATGGATTGTCAAGCGATCAACGTAGATGACCACCAGAGCGAAAAGGTGCGCAGCCAAGCAGGCAGCGCCAGTCAGCAGTGTGAAGCGCCGAAGGAATGCCTGATTGGTCCAGTTCTCCGGATCTCTCGCCACTCGGGGTGGCAGGGCCATCGCCACGCCGCTGGTGACCAGCAGCGCGATCTGGCCGAAGGTAAATGCAATCGCGTATTCGCCCAGCGCACCTTTGCCGCGGATCGCGCCCAGCAGCAGCCTGTCGCTCGATGCGCTCAGCCACAAGAACGCCGTATGCGGAAGTGTGAGTGCTGAATATAGGAACATAGCCTTTAGACCGATCTTCTCACCCTTCGCCGCATCTACAAGGCTTCGTCGAACCAGCCTCCTGGCTAGAATGAATGCGGCGACGGCACTTATGCAGTAGACCGCTGCCTGCACGAAAAGTAGGGTTTTTACATCGAACTTGTGAATATAGGCTACAGCTACTGTTGTGCCAAACATCAGGTTGCGGAACAAAGCTACGCCGAAAATATGGCCGGCCTGTTCCTTGCCCTGGAAGATGGCGACAGCGGAGGACTGAATCGCCTCGGCTGAGCCGATGATTAAGGCAATGGCGACCCAGGAGAAGGAAATTTGCAGGAAGACCGCGCCGAGTGCGATTATCAAGACGGCAAAGAGAGTGATCCACTGGAATAGCAGATCAACTGGGCGTGGGTTGTCGATGATCTCCCGCATCAGCGCAATCCCAGTATTGAAGGTGATCAGCGGAACGATCAGCTGAGAAACCGTCTGCGTGAGAGTGTAAATACCCAGGTCCGTGGCCTCGAGAAAGTTCGAGAGTAGGGGCACAGCCAGGAACACCAGCGCTCGACTGAGGCCGTTGCTTGATGCGTAGGTGAGGATCAGGCGCAGCATGCTGCCCCTTCTTTGGTGAATTCTGCCGACACGAAGTTTCCGTCCGTCAGGCCAGTGGCACAGCGCCTGTTGCTAGAATTTAATAACATCGCTGCTAGGCTTCTGAGGGCACTTTTGCATTGTCCGTCGACTCGGCTGCGCCAACACGAAACATTGGAATGATCTCTGCACATAAGCCCACGTTAATACGGTGTGCTATCTCCGCAGCGATCCAATCGTGTGCAGGCTTGTGAATATGGTGTCCATCGTCCTGAGTGACCCAGTCGGGCTTGTGGGCACACTGTGCGAACAGGTCAACAACCTCTAGCCTCCCTGGGAATGCAGCAGCCAGACGTGCGATCCCGGCGTTATATTTCTGGATGTTTGCCAGGATGTTGTAGGACTTCTTCCGCAGGATTTCGCCTGGATAAGCGATGTTGATGGCGAAGACCTTTTCGACGGGATTGCTTTCCAGTATTTCGAGCACGAGCCTGCGATAGTTGGACTCGAAGCGGTCGATGGGCACGAGGGTCTTGGGGAATACCCTCGTCAACTGATAGCGGTACCTCGACTTCACTTTGATGTACTGGTCGAAGAGGGCGCGAAGGCCAGGCACCCGGCTTGCCACCAGGCCGATGGCCCTTTCCACGGGGGACAAAAGGCGCGGGGCGCAGTCGACGATGCCTAGCTGGATGATCGCGTAAGACGCCGAGGAATTGCGTACGAAGGTGCGTAGGAAGGGTTCCTTCACCGCACGATCAGTCGAGTTGTCGCCAACTGAGTAGTTGGCGACAAATGCATCTGGACCCAGTAGGCGGTTGAGCTGAAAGGAGTATGTGGAGGCCAAGTCCACGCCAACCCATGACCTCGGGCAACCGAGCGAGTCACCCACAACAATGACGATCATGCCCATCAAGATAGCGGGTTTATCTGTGCATAGAAAGTGAGGTGGCAGACCTGCTCCTGTATCGATAGAAGTTCAGCTGGGTTATATAGAAATGCCTGGACCTGCCTAAAGAAGCCAGGCTTATAGCTGGTATCAACGGAGTCGTCGATTTCAATCGGATCTACCGCGATGCTGCCTATCTTTTGAATCTGGAGCTTCTCCAGTGGCTTGAGAATCAGGCGATGCTTTGAAGTAATGACTTCCACACCCCATCGACCCGGTCCCTGCCAGTCCGCAATGTAGGAGAACAACGCACCCTTATCGGAGATGCCTGCGCCCGCGTATCGCGCATGGGGATGCCACGACAAACTTCCGGCACTCCATGATTTCATCTCTTTGGGCCAACCGCCCAGATAGAACGCCAAATCCACGACGTGCGAAGAATTGTGGAAGAACCATTCTTCCTTTACGCCTGGTTCCTTGGTGATCGGTTCGATGCGGTGAGACCACTCCGTGAACTCAAAGTGGAAGGTATTGACGCCGCCGTCCTCTTCAATGATGCGCTGCGCAGCCTGTGTCGAAGCGTGGAAACGCCGGTTGTATGCGACCCGTACATCGCAACCGGCCTTCGCGGCTGCGTCCGCAATTACGCGCAACTCGGTGGGTGTGCCGGCACCCGGCTTCTCCACCAGGATGGATTTGACACCCCGCTCGATGAGTTGCAACACAACCTGTCCCAACTGGGCTTCGCTGACGGCCACTACGGCAGTCGCTGGAAGAGTCTGTCCCTGCGAACTGACCAGTCCATTCGGAACAGCTTCAATTCCGGTTGCTTCCAGGAAAGCGGCGCAGCCCTTTTCGCTGCGGCCAAGCACCAGCATTTGATGCCCAAGGGCCTTGAAAATTTTTGCGTACTCGATACCAATTGGGCCAACGCCCACGATGACTATGTTCATAAGATTCTCTATTTCAGGTCACAGGGCACAGCGTGCCAAAATCCACTCCGTGGCGTCGCATGCCAGTCAGTAGAGCAGACAGCGTTTCCAAATGCACGCGCGCCGACGTCTCAAAATTAGGGAGTCCGCAGTCGCGTCCATCCAGCATTTCAGTAACAACGTCAGCGGTCAGCTGGCTTTGGAATGGCGCAGACAAATTCGACTCTTTGGGTGTCCAGCCGTTTTGATCGTTCGCCGTATAAAGCTTGCTATTGGAAACATCCCAGGATAGCGTCTCTAGGGGGTGATTTGCAGTAATCACAAAAGGCGCAGTTCCGCGTGCATAGGAAATTTGACGCAATCCTCCGCCCGTCGAAATGCTCGTGATCAGTTCGCCGGTAAATTCCTTGAACCCGTTGCGCTTACTGTCGATGACGTTCGCATCGAGAAGCGCTTCATGCTTCGCACTGTCGGCCCACAAGAATTGGGCAATGTCGGTGTTGTGGACCGAGTTGCAACCTAGTCCCCAATTGCTGCCGGAAATGGTAATTCTCAAGTCCGGATCGTTGGCGTAGCGCGCTTTCAGCTCCTTGAAAAATGGCCATAAACGCTGGGCGCAGTTCACCCAGGTGGTGCGCGCTGCATCACCAAGAAGCGCTGCCCCCTCTTCGTAGTCATGCAGGTCCTGGAACAGCACTTTTTCAAGAAGTAGTTTTTTGATATTGAGTACACCCACTATTTGCCTAAGCACCTGCAAGCGGACATTCGCGGTCGTTGCAACGATGGCAACGTCAATTTCCGAGGGTGCATTTGCGATGCTGTCCAGCGTGGTTAATGTGATATCTGAACGCGTCCGCACCGCGTCGTAGCGCTCCCTGGCTACCCGCAGGGAGTCCGGAGAGGGGTCGTACACATAAATATCCAAAGGCCGCTCGACTTTGGTCAATCCCTGAAGGTGTCTGCTACCCAGGTTGCCGGCACCGACCACAAATATTGTGTTGCTCATTTTGATTCCTTGCTAATTGTTACATCTCGTAAAGATGCATTGAATGCGATAAGAATAGGTTCGCTGTCGATGCAGCTCACCCTCATTTTTAGGTCATGTCGTGCATTACCAGGCTGACCATCCTCCATCAACCACCAGGTTCTGCCCCGTCACCCATGCAGAAATATCGCTGGAGAAGTAAAGCACGGCCCCCTTGAAATCATCTTCCTCTCCCATGCGCTTTAAGGGCGTACGGGTCACATATTTATCAACGAATACCTGTGGCTGGTTACGGGCCACGCCGCCTGGGCTAACGCAGTTAACCCGGATATCAGGCGCCAAAACAGTCGACATCCAGCGTGTCAACTGAATGAGCCCACCTTTACTGACGGCATAGGCTGCGGGATTTCCCATTTCAGTTCTGTCGTACAGGGACATATCCGGCCCCAACAAACCATATATTGACGCGACATTGACGATGCTTCCACAGCGGTGCTCTCTCAGCATGGGTGCAAGCAGCTGACTCAGGTGAAAGCCTGCTGTGACATTGACCTCAACGGCACGTCGCCAGGTCTCTATCGACTGCTCTTCAAATGGAACGACCCAGCCTGTCATCTTGCTGTCGCCAACGAAGCCGGCGTTGTTGACTAGCACATCTGCACGGCCGAAACGCTCCCGAATGAACGGCGCGACACTCACCCTCGCCTCGGCATTCTCCAAGTCAACGGCGAGACCTTCGACCTGCACATCCCAGCGTTCACCAAGGACGCTGGATGTCGCCTTGAGCGCATCTTCGACACGATCAATCAGCAGCAGATTGCATCCCTGCTCGGCCAGCCCCTCGGCAATGGCACGCCCGATATGTCCGCAGCCCCCGGTGATCACCGCGACCCGCCCTTCCATCGAGAGCATCTGTTTAATAGTCCGCATAGTTTGAGTTCCCTGTTTTAATTTTATTGCTGAAGCATGAGCGCGGCCAACGCCTCCGCCACTAAAAAGTCAAAAGGCGTGTCTATATCGAGAGAGCGCTCTCTGGGAACTTGCACCGCCTTCACACGTCCGGCGAAGATACTGCCGGACTCCAGCACGAATTGTGGTCTTGCAGCGTAGGCCACGGTAGTTACATCAAACACTTCAGGTGCATCCTGACGCCTGACAACTTCAGAGACTGGCGGAATGACCAATTGCGAATATCCGTTCGGGTCGATCTTCACCATGTTGAAATAAGGGCTACGATTGGCCTCGCTCACCGTTATTGCAATGTCTACATCGACCGCCGAGGTCAACGCCTGGATTGTGCTCTCTACATCCTGAACCGAACGGAACGGCGACGTTGTTGGAAGGCTGACAAAGACATCAAACTCACCCCGGTGGTCGCGATACCAGTTGATTGCATGACGCCATGCAAGCCACTCAGGAGAGTGGTCAAGCGCTAGATCCAGCGGTCGCATAAAAGGCACCTCAGCGCCATGTGCCCTTGCCACTTCCGCAATCACCAGATCATCTGTCGAGACAATAACGGTTTCCACGGTCGGTGTCGCAAGACCAATTTCGATGGCGTAAGCTATCAACGGCTTTCCACCGAGCGGCTTGATATTCTTGCCTGGCACCCCCTTGGAGCCGCCGCGGGCAAAAATGAATACAACTGACTTAACCGGTTTGCTGCTCATATCCCTGGATCCTGATGGTTTTGCCACTTGCATTGGAATCTTTCGCCGCCTCAACTATTGCAACCACATCGTAGGCAGCCGACAGATCGGGCAATTTGCCCATCGTCGCATCTGTCGCGAAAAGAAAGTCGCGGATTTCGTCCAGATATGCCTGATTGCGATCCAACGTCGGAAATTCCGTGCGGTCCCATTGACCGGTTGCGACTCGATAAATTTCGACGACATCCTTGATGGCATCCCAAACCAGGGTTCCTTGCGAACCAATCAGGCGGCAGAAGCGATGCGGCACCCGTTGTATGAAATCAAGATGAACGCTGACCAGTCGCCTTGGATTTTCATACTCTAGCAATAGCTCCACGAGGTCTTCCACATCCAGATCCAGTGCACTAAGCCGCCCGCCGCGGGCCGTGACACTGTGAGGTAGTCCAAACATCCAGTAAAGGTAATCCAGCTCATGACTAAGTTCCAGCAGAGCGCCGCCACCAAGGGCAGCTTGAGCGGAGACATTGTCCTGATAGCGGGTTCCCGGACGCCAATCCGGCAAGTACTGCCCCACTTCCGCCCTAACAGACAGCACCTCTCCGATGCTACCAGTCAATACCTGTTGCCTAACATGCTGCAAAGAGGGCTTATATCGCAGGTTGTACGCAACGGCTGCACGCACTTGATGCTCTGCGGCCTTGGCGACCAGTTCACGAAGACCACGCGTGGTGTCTGCCAGGGGCTTTTCGACCAGCACGGGAACCCCCCGAGCAATGAACGCCAAAGCATAGTACAAATGAGTGCTAGCCGGGCTGGCCACCACCACAGCATCCGGTGCGAACGCCAGGGCGTCGTCGAGTTCAAAGAACTGCACGTTGATGCCCTCGGGCAATGATTCTGTTGCCGCGCCCATAGGGGTATTCGTCCGAAGCACGCCAATCTGTGCTGCTGGACAGAGAAAACGAAGATTTCCTATATGCCGACGTCCAATGCTTCCATAACTTACCACAAGGTATCGGTTACCTGCACGGGGGATAAGGTCGGGCGAAGAATCCGAAATTACCACTTTAGGAACTCTCTGATTAGTGTCAGGCCCGCCTCACCACTTCGCTCCGGATGAAACTGTGTCGCCACGACGTTGTCTCGTTGCACCGCCGCACAGATTCTGTGACCGCCATACATGCAGTCTGCGAGCCTGTCCTCCGGTTTTTCTGGTTGGGCAGAGAAGGAATGGACAAAGTAGAACGCAGGGTTCTGCCCGACGAACGGCTTCAGAAGGGTGCTTCCCCAATCCCGTCCATACTCGGGTTCGACGAGATGACTCCAGCCGATATGCGGTACACGCTGGGCGAGCCCATCGACCGTCAACTTGGGAACTTCCCTGACGGTTCCCGGCATAACGCCGAGCCCGGCGTGTGTGCCGAACTCTTCGCTACCTTCGAAGAGCATCTGCATGCCTACGCAAATCCCCATCAGCGGCTTGCTGCTTTTGCAGAAATTCCGGATCGCTTCGTCGAAGTGACGACTGCGGATTTCGTTAAGTACTTGCTCGAATGCGCCCACACCTGGAACAACTAGGCGGTCTGCGCTTGCCACGGACTCAACGTTGTCAACGATCTTGACGGTTGCTCCGCAGTGCTCAAAAGCGCGAGCCACGTTGAGCAAATTTGCCATGCCATAGTCAAGCAGGGTAATATTTAGATTGGACACGTTATATCTTCCTCACCGGCAAATTGGCAGCCAGGGCAGCCTCGCGAATCTCATCAAGTGACATTCGCTTGTAATGCAGGATATCGGCCATCGCGACTGCATCGGCCTGTCCGGCGACTGCAGCCTCAACCATGTGTGCGATTGTCCCCATACCACCACTGGCAATGACTGGAACCGGCACCGCCTGGCTCACTTGACGTATCAGGTCGATGTCGTACCCCTTTCGGGTTCCTTCGCGATCTATCGATGTGATCAGTATCTCTCCGGCCCCGAGTTCGACTCCGCGTTTGACCCACTCTATTACATCCACCCCAGTCCGCTCACGACCATTGTCGGTATATGCCTCCCATCTGCTAGGCCCTTGCGACTTGGCTTCTATGGACAGCACCATGGCCTGCGAGCCGAACATTCGGGAAATCTCGCTGATAAGCTCTGGTCTGGCAATGGCCGCTGTGTTGATGGCGACTTTGTCGGCACCGGAGCGCAATATGTGCCTGACATCGTCGACGCTGCGGATCCCACCCCCAACCGTGATTGGGACGAACACTTTGTCCGCAGCACGCCGGATGATGTCACTGAGGTTGTTGCGACCATACAGACTGGCGACGATGTCGATGTACAAAAGCTCGTCAGCTCCTAATTCCGCATATCGAATGGCGTACTCCTGCGGGTCACCAATGACCCTCAGACCTTCAAGATGGATGCCTTTGATCAGGTTTGGACCCTTAATATCTAGCCTCGGAATGATTCGAAGGTTTCCCATGTGCAGAGTTTTCTTGAATTACTTTTGATCGTGGGCGTGCCATACGGCATGGCGCTGTTGCCAAGTGCCGGATGCCCAAGTCCACAAGTGCGAGCTACGGAATGTATCAGCTAGCGCAGCGAAGTACTCGCGAGTCATGGTTGGCTGTTCAAACATCTGGCTCGCTACCGGGAACTCCGATGCTGGAATGCTCAGGTATTGGAATATCTCATCGGCAAAGCGCTCGGGATATTCGTGATCGAAACGCTTTACGAGTGCAACGCCTTCATCTCTGGTGATGTCCTTGGATCGAATTTCCTGAGCGGCATCGTAGCTGGCCCGACCAAGACCGAATTTCACGCCTGTGGTGTAGTAATGAAAATCGTCAATACGGTCATCAATACTGTTGTACTTGCTATAGGTGCCCGGTGTCCGTTCCGGCGATGCCTCAAACCCACCATGCTCAACTGCGTAGTAATAGCAGCTCTGGGGATGCCATTTCAAGTAGTAGCCCAAGTAATGAACTTCAACTTTTTGTTCTTCAATTTTGTGCGGATCAGCAGGGAGGTAAGGAAGAAGGTCTTGGTGCGCCACGCCAAAGTGTTCTTTGAGATCCGGCACCGAAACACCGCCCAGACTGACTTTTGATTGATCCGCTGCTGTGAAGTAAGACCAGTCACGTTTTGCCGAGTCTGTGTCGCCAATAGGGTTTCCATATTCAGCTTCGTTTTCACCGTAAAAGACCAACGGAATTTTGTGCAAAAGAGCCATCTTTGGGGCCAAAGACTTTTGTCCAAACATAAAGGCCTGGAAGGGGTGGAACAGATTGTCGACGGCCAGTCGGGTCAGAAGTCGGTGAACACGGCCGTTCGGTGTCATCAACAAATTATCGTGTCCGGCATGAATCCATCTCTGGAAATTTCTCCAACCCCACTCTGTGTATACGTGCGGTGCCCAAGTTACGGTCAGCGGATGCATCCCGTACTTTTCGCGAAGAATGTGGGATGCATAAAAGCTGTCCTTGCCACCTGAGCCCGGCAATATACAGTCGTAACTTCCGTCTTTGCTGCGATGACGATTGCACAATTCGCGCAACTGTTTGTCCCGGGATTCCCAGTCAATGGTGTTGTGCTTTTTCTCGGCAAAATTACAAGCGTCACAAACCCCATTCTCGTCGAAGTGGATGGTTTTTTTCTGGGTTTCCTTGGTATGCGTGTATTCCACGGCAGAGTTTGGCCGTTGGTTGGAAATCACACATTTTTTGCAGTACTGCACTGTTGTTGGCAGACCGTAGCGTGCACTCGGATTTTCATTGTCAATCGCAAACGGTGTTAAATCAATTGAGCCTGGGTATTTAATTAAATCCATTACTTATCACTCCTAAAGTTAATTTACATTCTCATTATTTGCACGATTCAAGTCGTCAGGTCTACCGACATCCAGCCAGGGCTCATGCATTGGATAGGCCACAGTACGTTTGGATTGCGCCTGCAGCCGTTCGAACAAGGTTGGCATATCGCAGCGTGCATCATGGCGCAGGATGCTTAGAATATTAGGATCAAGCGCATAAACTCCTGCATTTATATGGCTGCGGGCGATTGGCTTTTCCTCAAACCCAACAATTTCAATACCATCAGTCTGCACCACGCCGAAGGGGTGCTGCCATTCATGTACGCGCACCGCCATGGTGGCTGCAGCACTGTGACGGAGGTGAAAATCAAGCAGTTCACCATAATTGATGTCGGTAATCACATCACCATTTGTCACCACAAACGCAGCGTCGGGGCGTGGATTGAGCAGCCCTAGCGCACCGGCGGTGCCTAGTGGGGACTGTTCACGCAGATAGTCAATCTGCACACCAAGTCGCTCGCCATTGCCAAACTTGTCTTCAATCATGTGGCCTAGGTAATGAATGGCCAGCACAAAGTGGCTAAAACCTTCCAGTTTGGCATGCTCGATGATGTGTTCCAGCATTGGCTTGCCTGCCACGGGCAGCAAGGGTTTCGGACAATTTTCAGTGTGCGGACGCAACCGAGTGCCCATGCCACCGGCCATGATCACCATCAGATTGGGGCGCACGGTTGGTGTGGCGATTTCATCCCAAAGATGCAGGCCCACGACATGTCGATGCTCATCGACGGCAGGAATCTGCTGAATCTTGTTCGCCGCCATCAACTGCATAACCATCTCGCGCGTCATTTCAGGCGGTACGACCAAGGCGTTGCGATGGATCACGTTCGTAATCGGACTATTTAAGTCAAGCCCCTTCAGCAAGCCACGACGAATGTCGCCGTCAGAGATCGTGCCTTCCAACTCACCGTGCTCGTTGACTACCAACACAATCTTGATGGCAACCTGATCCAGGTTGGCGATGGCTTGTTGAATGGTGGCGGTAACGGGGAGGGTGGCCTTGCGCCAGAGTTGTTCGGTCAAATTCACTGATTACGCCTATTAATAATGTACGTGCACGTCATAAAAAGACTTTTTGACTAACCCGTCAATTGCACAATGTTTAATTGTTTCGACCACTTTCTCACTGGCACCACCCTCACCATAGGGGTTTCGCGCCTGGCTCAAACTGGCCTGGAAATCTGAGGAATACAGCTTTTGCAATGCGACTTCGATACGCTGACGCACAGGTTCGCAATTAATCACACTTGCAGCTTGCAAGCGACCTCGCTGACGGTCACCAATGTTGATGGTGCCTTTTTTGAAGCTGGGTACTTCGGCCAAACCACTGGACGAATTGCCGACGACGCCATCAACCTGTGCTACGCATGACAGATATCGCAGTTGACCGAGAGATGTGTAGGCGCGCGCGTTGGGGTGTTCAGCGACAAACTGCTGAACCATCTTGATCAAGGCGCGGCCATCGTTGTCGGCGTTGGGCATGGTGAAAATAAGCTGGGTATCCGTCAACCCTGCCAAGACTTCCAAGAGTTCAGCCATCTGCTCCGTCGCAGTCGAGTTTTCCAAAGTGACCGGATGAAAGGTAATCAGCAGGTTTTTGTGACCGAATTTGAAGTCTATCGATGCTTCCAACTCTGCGCGGTCGAGAAGTTTCAATCGTTTGATGTTGTCGATGCCCAAACCGCCGACCAGGAAGACTCTGTCGGGTTGCTCGCCCAGCTGGATCACGCGTTGGCGGTATTCCTGTGCTGCAACAAAATGCAGGTGCGCCATTTTTGTAATCGAATGCCGAAGCGCCTCATCAAATGCACCTTCGGTGGTTTCGCCACCATGTAAATGTGCAACGGGTATGCGGGCAACCAATGCTGCTGATACTGCTGCAAATATCTCAAACCTGTCACCCAGCACCACGATCAAATCTGGTTTCAATTCATTCAATGCGTCGGCAAAGCTTATCAGGCCCAAACCCATGGATTTGGCGATGCCCACCGACGTGTCTGAACTAGTCAACATTTCAACCTTACGGTCGATCTGGAAGCCGTCCTTTTCTATCTCGCGAAAAGTGAGGCCAAACTCAGGTGACAAGTGCATGCCAGTGGCTATGACCTGTAGCGTCAGTTCAGAGTCATCCCTGATACCCTGCATGACCCATCGCATCAATCCGTATTCGGCGCGGGTCCCAGTAATGACGCAAATCTTGCGCGTCATAACTCGACCAACTCGTCTGCCGCAAAATCGCGAGGTGCCCTGCGGCCAATTACCTCATCCCACAACATGGGGGAAATACCAGTGCCCGGACGTTTGGCAGTGATGTTTTGCGCATTGATAACCTCGCCAGCCTTGATGGCCTGGCTTGTGACCAGCGACTTGCGGGCAACAGGTTTGTTTCTGGCTTCGCTTGGAGTGAGTTTTTTGATGCCATCGCCCAACGCAGCTTCGATATTGCGAATGGCAACCACCATGGCCTTGAGTTCTGCGGGTTCAAGGCTGGCCTGGTGGTCGGGGCCGGGCAGCGTACGGTCCAGGGTAAAGTGCTTTTCGATCACCGTTGCACCCATAGCCACTGCGGCTATTGCTACCTCAATGCCCTGGGTGTGATCGGAATAACCCACTGCCACACCAAAGGCGGCTTGAATGCTTTGCATGGCCCGCAAGTTGACCTCTGCCATGGGTGTGGGGTATTCGGTGGTGCAGTGCAACACTGTGATGCTGGTGCGGGGTGTGCCAGCTTGCTCCAGAACATCGATGGCTGCTTCTATTTCGCCCAACGTGGCCATGCCGGTGGACAGAATGGTTTTCTTGCCAAGTTGGCCGATGTGGCGCAAATACGGCAGATTGGTGATTTCACCAGAGGGTATTTTGAAGTGATCCTGGCCAAGTCCCAGCAGCAAGTCAATGCTTTCTATGTCAAAACCAGTCGAAAAAAATCCGATGCTGCGGGCGGCACAGTGGGCAATGAGCTCACGGTGCATCGCCTCTGTGAGTTCCAGGCGTTGAAGCATGTCATGCTGCGACTCTTTGCCATCTGTCGTCTGAGTTTGGTAGGCAGCCTTTTTAGCACCGCGCGTGACTAGACGACTGGCGTTAAAGGTTTGAAATTTGACCAGATCGGCACCGGCTTCGGCGGCCGCGTCAATCAACCGCTTGGCTAAGCCAAGGTCGCCATTGTGGTTAACGCCCGCTTCGGCGATGATGAGTGTTCGCTTAATCATGATTTCTTGTGTCTGGCAAATAACGCGTAGTCTGGCTGGTTGTGGCGAACGGTGAACCCCATTCCCACCACACAACCCCGCCCAAGTGAGACGCCTTGCTTGACAATGCAGCCGCTACCAACAAAGCTACCAGATCCGATGGCTGTATTCCCGTTAAGAATGGCGCCCGTCGAAATATGGCAATGGTCTGCCACCGCTGCGTCATGCTCAAGCAGCGCACGTGTATTGATGATGCAGTTTTTCCCCACGCTGGCACCGGCATTCACAATAGCACCGTGCATCACGATCGTGCCAGCGCCCAGGGTTGCATGAGGGGAAACATAAGCACTCGGGGCCATGATGGTGGGCAACTGAAACCCAAGTGCCACGACCTGCTCGTATAGCCTGATGCGGTGCGCAGGAGTTTTAATTTGACCCAATGTGATCAGCGCGTATTGAATGGTTTTGGCTAGTTCAAACAAATCGTCATCTGTTCCGATCACGGTATAACCAAGGTGATGATCATGCAGTTCGTCTGGCATGCCGATCAGCCCGGCAATGTTGTAACCACCATACTGCTCGATGACATCGATGCATGCGTGGGCGTGGCCACCGGCACCAATCAGGATCAGACCAGGTTTACTCATGGAGCAACAGAACCAAGACCGGAACTGCTGGGGATGTTGATCACACGCTGTTCCAGCGATTCGGCCACTGGCAAGGGCGCTTTCGGCGCGTTGGCATACATGGGCAGTCGGTTCATCAGCGCCCAGATCGGGCGCGTCATCAGGCCAGCATCGTTGGTGGCGGCCAGCACGGCATCGCGTTGGTCGGCGTGTGACTCATCGAGCAGCAATGTCTGCAACCAATAGTTACTGCGGCAACCTGCGGGCTCGGCGACAAGATGTACACCATGTACCTCTGCAAAAGCCGCCTGATATTGCTCAAACAGGCGCCGCTTATTTCGCAAAAAATCTGGCAACTGCTCAAGCTGAGCGCAACCCAACGCGGCATTCAGGTTGGGCAACCGGTAGTTGTAGCCCACCTCGTCATGCACAAAGTGCCAGCGATGTGGCAGTTTGGCCGTTGTGGTGATGTGTTTGGCCCGCTTGCCCAGTTCAATGTCATTGGTGAGGATGGCACCACCGCCACCAGTGGTAATGGTCTTGTTGCCGTTGAAGCTAAGGGTACCCATGAGGCCAAAGGTACCGGTGTGACGACCTGCTACGGTGCTGCCCAGTGATTCAGCAGCATCTTCAATCAAATGCAGATGGAAGTCATAGGCTATGGCCAACAATGCGTCAATGTCAACGGGATGCCCAAAGGTATGCATGGGCACCATGGCACGAATGACACAACCGGTGCCGCGGTTGATGCATTGGCCGCTGCGCATTTCAGTGGTGCCTGACAGGTAATCACGAAGGGCGACCGCATCCATTCCGAGCGACCGGTCTTCGCTGTCCACAAAATGCGGTGTGGCTTGGCAATAGGCCACCGCGTTGGCGGTGGCGATGAAGGTGAGCGCCGGCAACAACACTTCGTCGCCAGACTTCACGCCCGCCAAAAGTAAGGACACATGCAGTGCGGCAGTGCCATTGACCACTGCTACCGCTCGTCTGGCACCGGTAAAGTTTGCCAAATCATCCTCAAAACGATCAACAAATTTGCCTACCGAGGACACAAAGGTTGAATCAAGACACTCCTTCAGATAGGTCCATTCGTTGCCATTAAAACGGGGCTCGTGCAAGGCAAGTGGCGCGTCACCAACTACAGATTTAATAGCGAGAACAATATCTTGTGGCAGATTGCTTGGCATATCCATGGAGCCTAGATGTTGTAGATGTCAGCTTTATAGGCGGACAAGTTTGCGGGTTCACGGAACCACGTAACGGTTTCTGTCAAACCGCGCAAAAATCCTTCACGACTGCCATATTGGGGTTGCCAGCCCAGCAGTTCTCGCGCTTTGGTGTTGGATGACCATAGTCGTTCCACTTCACTTTTTTCCGGGCGCAAACGCTGTTCGTCCGTAATAATTTCTATGGATGTTCCCATTGTTTCAGCGATGGCGTGGGCAGTGTCACCAATTGAAATTTCGAAATTGCTGCCAAGGTTGATGACCTCGCCAACACCACGGTCTGACTCCAGTGCCGCGATAAAACCTGCAACTGTATCGGCCACATAGTTGAAATCGCGTGTGGGTGACACGGCGCCGAGTTTGATCTGCCGTTGACCATGGGCAATCTGAGTGATGATGGTTGGAATCACGGCGCGAGCAGACTGGCGCGGGCCGTAGGTGTTAAAGGGCCTCAGTAGCGTAACTGGCGTACCAAACGATGAATAAAACGACATCGCAATTTGATCTGCACCAATTTTGCTCGCCGAATAGGGCGATTGGCCTTGCAGCGGATGATCTTCGGTTATTGGTACGAAACGAGCCGTGCCGTACACCTCGCTCGTCGATGTCTGCACCACCTTGCGCACGCCAAGATCGCGCGCAGCCTGCACAATGTTCAGCGTGCCCTTGATATTGGTGTCGATATAAGTATCGGGCGAGTGGTAGGAATAAGGGATGGCAATCAAGGCAGCGAGGTGCAGCACAGCATCACAGTCTTTCATGGCAGTGCGCACACCGTTTGGGTCTCGCACGTCACCAGTGAAAACATCGAAATGACCCTTCACGTCTGCGCCGCAGCGGTCCAGCCAACCCCAAGAATTAAACGAGTTGTAAAGCACGAATGCGCGAACATCGTAGCCAGCACGTACCAGTGCCTCTGTCAGATGCGAACCAATAAAGCCGTCAGAGCCGGTAACTAGAATTTTCTTTTTCACTATGACTCTTTCAAAAAACACTCCCGAATTGGTGGGCAAACAATCTATCAAAACAACCACTCAAGTATTTGCAATTAGTTGCGCATACAAAATTGAGCGCCAATTCTCACGATCAATAACCGCATCGATCAAGTCAATTTTGCTGCGCGTAGGTATGCCTAGTCCGGATATTCTTATTTCCAAATATTGGTACTGCGGCCTGACTGGTAACGTCAAATTTGACATAGGTGCGGGTGATGATATTTGGCCCGGCTTGAAGCATAGGTCGATACAACATATTGAATTTACTATACTTTTAATAGCTACTTACAAATATTTCTAAAACTAGAGGTCTATTTCATAACCATTTCATTACGTCCAAAGGCGTCCCGCAAGCGCGCCAGCTTTGATGCTGCATCAGGGTCTTGTTTTGTTTTGAGCCAAACTTGGCGCACGAACACAAAAAACAACAAGGCAAAGCCAGTGCCCATAGCAGCCATCACGGCAATTAGACTTTTCTTTGGTGCTACTGGCTCTGTGGGTAACGTGGGCGGCTGCTTAACCACATCTCGTGACAAGCCTTGCAAGGCGCGTGGAATGCTAATCACCTCATTGAGATATCGGGCCTGCAACTCTCCCACAGCAACCAGACCTGTTCCAGCCTCGCCACGAGTTAAGGGTCTTCCAAGGCTAACTGCGCCTTCTACGCTGAGCTTTTCCAGAAGAGTCGACACAGATGCGAGAGTGTTGGTGGCGTAGCTCAAGCGCTTTTCAAGGTCTGCACGGTCCTGGGGACCGGGCACGGTGCTTTTAAGCCAGACATCAATCACAGCATTGGCCAAATCTTGGGCATGTTTGGGGTCATTCGCGGTGACATGAAGACGCAGCAAGCCGTCTTTAGCCAAGGTCGCCTTTATTCTTTCAGCCAATTCAATACGGGCGTTTTGAATGGGCATATCTTTGAACAAGTCGCTGCTGGAAATCACTGGGTCTAAAACCAATGGCGACGTCATCATGGACGCCCCTTGGGCGGCGCTGGGCGAGTTGGGCGAGTTGGGCGGCGGAATCAACAGGATGGCCTGGCTGACAAAACTTTGCGGCAGCACAAACCCGACGCCAAAAGCCAACAATCCGACCACCAACGGCCCAAGCAACAGCAGCTTGAGACTTTCCGCAACCACCAACAACAAATCGAGCAGGCCAACCCCTGCTTCTTGTACTTTAACTTCCACTTTTTACTCCTGAATAGCCTGCCATTCTAGCCAAAAGGGGTTTTGCCTAAAGCCCCTACAGGTACAGGGTCGGGAGCGGCCCGATGGATTGCCGCCCTTTTCCCGCCATGACCGCTCTAAAAATGGATTCCCCGCATCATCTGCTGCATTGCCACCGCCTCGGCTGACAGCTTGGGCTTGTCACCTTTAGGACCCTTGGCAGCAGACGAATCCGGGAACATCCTGAAGCTGGTGTTCATAGCGATTTGTGCCACGCGGGGCAGTGCAGCGTGCAAAATTTGGCCGGTTAGCCCTAAGCGTGTGGCGATGTGCACCGGTTTGAAGATGCAGGCCTGGGCGATCATGTCGGCGGCTTCCTCCGGGCTCAGGGTCGGCACGTTGTTGTACAGGCCGGTGGGGGCAATCATGGGGGTGCGCACCAGCAGCATGTTGATGGTGGTGAAGGTCACGCCCTGGTCGGCAAACTCACTGCTGGCACAGCGCGTCCAGGCATCCAATGCCGCCTTGCTGGCCACATAGGCGCTGAAGCGCGGCGCATTGGTCAGATCAACCAGAATCGCCGGTCACGATAAACCGGAATGACCGGTCACGATCGACCGGAATACCCAGGTCAGCACACCAATGCTGCTGATGTTGACCACATGGCCTTTGTGCACTTGGCCACCATGCCTGGCAAAAAACCGGTGGTCACGCGCAGGCTGCCAAAGTAGTTAAGCTGCATGGTGCGCTCGTAGTCGTGAAAGCGGTTGTAGCTGGACTCGATGGCGCGGCGGATGGAACGACCCGCGTTGTTGACAAAAAATTCAACACCGCCATGGTCCTGGTTGACTTGGGCCACAAAACTGGCGCAGGCCTCGTCAAGTTTGTCCTGATCACGCCCACAAATCAGTGGTAACGGCACAGGCAAACTTGTGCGCCGCAGCCAGACCAATAAGTGCGGGCTTGTGGCTAGGAAAGGTACTTGGCTACTTCCGACAATCCAATGTCAAGGGGCCGCCTGAAGGCCGATGCCACCAGGTTGCATTGCGCCAGCGGCACTCCCAACGCCTCAAAGCTGGTGCGCCATTCCCTCACCCGACGCGCCACCCCGTCGATAAGCTTTGCCGCATCTGGCTTAAGAAGCCCAAACGCGCCATTGGCGTCCAGGAGATTTGACAAGGTGGCATGCCTGCCCTGTGGCCCCAAGGACAGGTGTAAAAAGCGTTCATGGGCCAACTGCGGGTGCGGCACCACGTCGTAGAGCGGGCTCAATCGCCACGCCCTGCCATGCGGGTCCCAAACAAAGGCATGGTTGCGCAAATGGTCGTCGTCGTTCGACACGAGAATATTGAAGGCAATCCGCGTATATAACTCGGTGCGATCCTGTTGCACATTTCCATCCACCCCATAGACAGAAATAGCATGCGCAATCTCCGCGTAACCGGATGCCAAAGATTCTTGCTCTAGCTTGGCCAACATGGTCAGTGCGCTCACGCAGTGCTTGCGAGCAAACGCGCCACCTTTGAGGCCAACCCGGTCAAAGCGCTCAATCAGCATCACGTTGCGTCCATCAGGCAAAGTTACGAGGTCAGTCTCTGGTACGTCTAGCCCACATTGCCGAGCAAGCTCCAGACAGGCTCGCTCAACCACAGGCACATCGAAGCCATCACCCTTGGACGGAAATTTGGCCAGAAACTGCTTGCCTTTGTGCAACACGAGTGTCTTTGGTCTGGCACCACCGAGCGTTGCAACTTGAAACAGCATTTGAAGCTGCGCAGGTACCGATAAGCCCAGTTGCACGCGATCAGCAGCCTCAAGGAGGTAGCTTAGTTCGGTGAGGGGAGGCAAAGCACCCACGTTTTCCCCAACATCACGATCAGCCCGAAAGTCAAGCGCGCCAAAGCGATGAGCACCGGCATGAAGCAGGTATTCAGACTCGGGGAGCGAGTTTGGTGGCACTTGCAGCTTTGCCTCTATGACGCGTCGGCCCCAGAAGTCGGGCGCAGCATCACGCACCGCGCCGAACATGGGGGCACTCCTCTTCGGCTCATATCGCAGCAGGTCGCCTGGCAAACTCGACAATGGCAAGCTAACCGGGTCCACGGGCACGGCATCCGGCCTTTTAAGGTAGCGCGCGCCGTATCCAAAAGTGCTACCAATGGGACGGAGACCGTCCTCAAGTAGCGTCAGTTCACCAGCCGGTACTGCCTGCAATGTATTGGGCAGGTAAGCAAAAACATAACCATTCCAAGTCATTGAGGCCTCATTAGAAGTCGAATTTTTTGACCGCTTCGTCGCTGCCTCGTGCACGCTTTCGCAACTGGTCTTTGCGCAGTTGCTCACCCACAACATCACTTTTTTGATCATGCACCTGCGTCAGACGGTCCAAGAGTCCGGTGTGTTCCAGCGCAGACAGCCATGCGCCCATGGCTACCGATACCTCGCCCTTTTCGATCTTTAACCAGGTGAGCGCGCTCATTCTTGCCCGCTCGGCCATGGCCTCCTGGGTACTGTTGCGCGCAAGCCTTGCAGCCCGCACGGCTTGCCCCAACTGCTTTGCGTGGAGCAGCGCGTTAGGAGAAGCAAATTTGGGCTCAGGGCGACGCATATCTATAAATATACCTTATGCGTTTTATATACGCAATAAGATATTTAATTGAGGACCTGTGTCATCCTAAAAATGTATTCCCCGCATCATCTGCTGCATCGCCACCGCCTCGGCTGACAGCTTGGGCTTGTCAGCTTTGGCGCCCTTGGCGGCAGAT
Organism: Burkholderiales bacterium RIFOXYD12_FULL_59_19; assembly: GCA_001771065.1. Lineage (GTDB taxonomy): Bacteria > Pseudomonadota > Gammaproteobacteria > Burkholderiales > Burkholderiaceae_C > Rhodoferax. The sequence goes on from MESQ01000091.1 coordinate 32,108, forward strand.
GAATCCGGGAACATCCTGAAGCTGGTGTTCATGGCAATTTGCGCCACGCGCGGCAGCAGGGCGTGCAAGACTTGGCCGGTAATGCCCAAACGGGTGGCGATGCGCACCGGTTTGAAGATGCAGGCCTGCGCGATCATGTCGGCGGCTTCCTCCGGGCTCAGGGTCGGCACGTTGTTGTACAGGCCGGTGGGGGCAATCATGGGGGTGCGCACCAGCGGCATGTTGATGGTGGTGAAGGTCACGCCCTGGTCGGCAAACTCACTGCTGGCACAGCGCGTCCAGGCATCCAGTGCCGCCTTGCTGGCCACATAGGCGCTAAAGCGCGGCGCATTGGTCAGCACACCAATGCTGCTGATGTTGACCACATGGCCTTTGTGCTTGGCCACCATGCCTGGCAAAAAGCCGGTGGTCACGCGCAGGCTGCCAAAGTAGTTGAGCTGCATGGTGCGCTCGTAGTCGTGAAAGCGGTCGTAGCTGGACTCGATGGCGCGGCGGATGGAACGGCCCGCGTTGTTGATCAAAAAATCAACCCCACCATGGTCCTGCATGACCCGTGCCACAAAGCTGGCGCAAGGCTCGGACTCGGAAATGTCCACCGCATAGGCCACAAACTGGTAGCCGCGCGCCTTGGCCTGGGCGCAGGCCTCGTCGAGTTTGTCCTGATCACGCCCACAAATCAGGGTAATGGCACCCGCCTCGGCAAACTTGTGCGCGGCGGCCAAGCCAATGCCGGACGAGCCACCCGTGATCAGCACCACTTTGCCGCCCACGGTACCGCGCAGACTGCGGTCGATGTGCAGCTCGGGGTCAAGGTGGCGCTCCCAGTAGTCCCACAGGCGCCAGGCGTAGTCGCGCAAATTCGGGCATTCAACGCCGGTGCCTTTCAGCGCAGCCAGCGTGTCGCGGCAGTCAAAACGTGTGGGGTAGTTGACAAAAGTGAGCATGTCCTCGGGTAGCCCCAGGTCTGTCATGATGGCCGCGCGCACGCGGCGCACGGGCGCCAGCGCCAACAGTCCCTTGGTGATGCTGCGCGGAATAAAGCCCAACAGCGCGGCGTTGATGAACAGGTTCATCTTGGGGGCGTGGGCGGCCTTACTGAAAATATCCAGCACGTCACCCACCCGGTAACCCACCGGGTCCACCAGGTGAAAACAACGGCTGGCAATCTCTTTTTGATGACTGATGGTGGCCAGCGCAGCCACCACAAAATCCACCGGTACGATGTTGATGCGCCCACCCTCCAGGCCAATGGACGGCAACCAGGGCGGAAGCAGCTGGCGCATGCGCTGGATCAACTTGAAGAAGTAATACGGGCCGTCAATCTTGTCCATCTCGCCAGTCTGGCTATCCCCTACCACCATGGCCGGACGGTAGACCGACCAGGGCACCTTGCATTCGGCGCGCACAATTTTTTCGCTTTCATGTTTGGTCATGAAATACGGGTGCTCGTAATTTTCGGCCTCGGCAAACATGTCTTCGCGAAACACACCTTCGTACAGGCCGGCCGCGGCGATGGAGCTCACATGGTGAAAGTGCCCGGCACCAATGGCGCGGGCCAGCTCGACGGTGTTGCGGGTGCCATCCACGTTGACCACAATCTGGCTGGCTTCATCGGCGCCCAGGTCGTAAATAGCCGCCAGATGGTAAAAATGATCCACCTGCCCTTTGAGTTGCTTGATCACATCGACGGACACACCCAGCTTTTTGCTGGTCAGGTCGCCGGTCACAGGAATGACGCGCGCGGCGCTGGCACCGCAAAACTCACGCAAGGCTTTGACTTTACCCTCGCTGCCCTGCCGAATCAGAAAATACACCACCGAGCCCTTGCGCTCCAGCAGCCTTTTAACCAGCCGTTTGCCGATGAACCCGGTGGCCCCCGTGACGAAATAACGCATGGATGTCTCCCAAAAGAATGGTGCTATTTTTGCCTGAATCGGGCGTGCCACACTTTATCGTAAACCCGTGCCCGCCGGTTTTAGGAAGCTGTCCCTACACATTGGCCATCATCTTCTTTAAAGTCCACCTTATGCACCGATGACCTTGGTGCAAAAATTTTTACCCTTTACCCAGCAGGAGTCCATCATGGTTACCAAACTCAAAAAAATCAGCACAGCCAAGCCAGCGGTCAAGCCAGAAGCCAAACCAGCAGCCAAGTCCAGCCGCAAATCAGCCACCAAAAAATCTGCCAAGTCTGCGACGCACAAGTCGTCCATTTTGTCGGATTCGGTCAAAGACTCGGCCCAGCAGATCTGGCAAGCTGGTCTGGGCGCTTTTAACAAGGCACAGGTCGAGGGCACCAAAGCGTTTGAGGCCCTGGTCAAGGAAGGCGTCAGTTTTCAGCGCAAAACCCAGTCTGCGGCCGAAGAAAAAATCAACGAAGCCACCCACAAAATGACCAGCATGGCCACCGACATCACAAGCAAGGCCTCGGGCCAGTGGGACAAGTTGGAAAACATTTTTGAAGACCGTGTGGCCAAGGCGCTCAACAAGCTGGGCGTCCCCTCGGCCAAGGACATTGACGCGCTCATTACCCGCATTGACGCACTCAATGCCAGCGTACAAAAACTCAACCCAGCCAAAGCGACGGCCAAAACAGCAGCCAAAACAACAGCCAAATCCGCTGCCAAAACCAAGCCGGCAGAGCCCGCCGTGGCACCAGCGAATGTGGTCAAACCGGTGGCCAAAAAAACCGCTGCACGCAAAACCCCGGCCGCTAAAAAAGTAGCACCCGAAGCACCAACGCCTCAGGTAAACCCTGAATAAGCAAGAGCCTCAAGCGCCCTACACTGCATGGGTATGACGCTTCAAAAACCTCACGCACCCAAAATCGCCCTGGCGCTGGCTGGCGGCGGCCCATTGGGTGCCATCTACGAAATTGGCGCGCTCTGCGCGCTACAGGAGTCGCTGCAGGGCATCGACTTCAACCGGCTGCAACATTACGTGGGCGTGTCGGCCGGTAGCTTCATTGCGGCCGGACTGGCCAACGGCATCACGCCTCACCAACTGTTTTCCTTGTTCATTGACGACCGCAAACATCAGGCCGAAGCATTCGATCCGGCCTGGTTGCTGCGGCCCGCCTTTGGCGAATTTTTTGCCCGCGGCCTGCTGTTGCCGGGTCTGCTGCTGGCGGGCACCTGGCAAGGCACGCTGGGGCGCAAGTCCTTCATGCGGGCGCTGGAACACTTGAGCCCGAGCCTGCCCACCGGTGTTTTCTCCAATGACCAAATTCACATCCAGCTGGCGCGGCTGTTTTCCAGGCCCGGCCGCAGCAATGATTTCAGGCAGCTCAAAAGCCGCCTGACGCTGGTGGCCACCCACCTCGACAGTTGCCAATCCGTCCCGTTTGGCCGCCCGGGCTGGGACCATGTCCCCATTTCCAGTGCCGTGCAGGCCAGCGCGGCCCTGCCGGGCCTGTTCCCACCGGTCGAGATTGACGGCCAGCATTTTGTCGATGGCGCCCTGATCAAGACCATGCACGCCTCGATTGCGCTGGACGAGGGCATGGACCTGATGCTGTGCATCAACCCGCTGGTGCCATTTGACGCCTCGGTGCGGCAAGCCGCCACCGACGCGGCCACACCCTGGGCCGCGCCCGAGCCCATTCCGCGCATTGCCGATGGCGGGCTGCCGGCGGTGCTGAGCCAGACCTTCAGATCGCTGATCCACTCGCGCCTGGTACTGGGGCTCAAAAGCTACGAGCAGACCTACCCCAACACCGACATGGTGCTGATCGAGCCCGACCACCGTGACCCCGAGCTGTATCTGGCCAACACTTTCAGCTACAGCCAGCGCCGCCACCTGGCCGAACATGCCTACCAGCAAACCCGCCAGTTGCTGCGTTCACACCGAACCGGCCTGAGCACCAAGCTGGGCTACCACGGCATCACGCTCAACCACGCCGTGCTCGACGACAACAGCCGCCATCTGTGCCGGCCCCAGCGTGAGCCCACCCGCATCAGCCATGCCCTGACCAAGTTACACACCACTCTGAACAACCTGAATCAGGTGGTGCGGGCCGCCGCCCCCCCAGAGAGTCAGCCGGCATGGTGAAAAAGGCCCCCCGACGCACCGCCGAGCGCATTCTTGAAGTCACGCTGGGGCTGTTCAACCGCTTTGGCGAGCCCAATGTATCCACCACCCTGATCTCGGCCGAGCTCAACATCAGCCCCGGCAACCTCTACTACCACTACCCGGCCAAAGACGAGCTCATCAACGCACTGTTTGACCGTTTTGAGCGCCCTTTGAACGAGTTGCTGGGGGCGGGTGATGATGTGCGTGACGTCGAAGATGCCTGGTTCTTCATGCACACGCTGTTTGAGCTGATCTGGCAATACCGGTTTCTGTACCGTGACCTGAACGACCTGTTGAGCAAAAATAGGCGCCTGGAAACCCACTTTCAATCGATCCTAAAAAACAAAACCCGCGCCATCCGCGCCCTGCTGGAGGGCATGCGCCGCGGTGGTGCCCTGCACATTGACGCACGCGAGATCGACGCCACTGCCACCAGCATGGTGGTGGTATTGACCTACTGGCTCAGTTTTGAATACGTACGCGACCCGCGCAACGCGCTGGAAGAGCAAAATGCCCAGGCTGCGCTGCTGCGCGGTGCCCAGCATGTGCTGAACCTGCTGGCGCCTTACCTGGAGCCGAGTCAGCGCAGCCACTTGCTCAAGCTCTCCGATGCCTACAATAAGGAAAGCAAATAGAACAACAGGGCACCGGAGACAACAATGGCCAAATGGACATCATTCCCCTTTGCAGGCGACTACAACTTTAACGCAGAGAGCGTCAAAGGCACATGGGCCAGATTACACGCCGGTGACCTGGAGCCCCTGCCCCAAGACCCGCAACTGCTGCAGGCCTGGGCCCACTTTCACAACGGGGATTTTTATAAATCCATGCGCCTGGGACTCGACATGGGGCTGGTCGGCCTCAATGTGGCCAACAAAGCCGCCTGCGTTTACGCCACCTACCTTGAACAACAGGAGGCCACCCGACTGGCCCTGTTTGTCGAAGTGGCCGAGCGCGCCGGGACACAAATCAAGCAACAGCCCGACAACGTCAACGCCTATTATTGGCGTGCCTATGCGCTGGGGCGCTACAGCCAGGGCATCAGCGTGGCCAAAGCGCTGGCGCAGGGCCTGGGCACCCGGGTCAAGACCGACCTGGAGCACGTCATCCAGCAACAACCCACGCACCCCGATGCCCACATTGCACTGGGCACCTTTCATGCTGAGGTGATTGACAAGGTAGGCGAACTCATCGGCGCCATGGCCTATGGCGCGCACAAGACTACAGGGCTCACACTGTTTCAGCAGGCGCTCAAGTTCAACATGGAATCAGCCATTGGCATGATCGAATACGCCCACGCCATGCTGATGCTCGACGGTGATGCCGTCGTGCACGAAGCCACCCGCCTGTACCAGCTTGCCGCGCGCGCCAAGCCCATTGATGCCATGGAGCGCCTTGACGTCGAAATGGCCAAGGCCGAGCTGGAAGACTAAAGCTTATTCGCCCCAAGGCAGCATCAAGGTCAACCATCGCAGTTTTTCAAACTCTGGCTCAAACTGGTCAATGATGGCCTGGGGCTCGGGGCACAGCGTGGTGTCACTGATGACGCCAAATTGCACGCCACCACCATAGCTCAAGATCGACACGCCCAGGCCGACCGTGCCCGACTGCGGCACCCAAAACAGCGCTTGCTCCAGGGTTGAACCACAAAACGTGAGCTTGTCGCGTGGTCCGGGCACATTGGTCATCACCGCCGTGGTTTTTTTTGAGAACAGACTCAGCATGGCATCCTGGGCTGGCTTGACCACCATGCCAGCCACCGCCAACATCGCAAAGCTCAGCAGCGGCTGCATGCTGCCCTTGAGCGCATTCATGCGTCGGCGCACTTCAAACACCCGCGCCAGCGGGTTGTCCTGTCCAATCGGTAACACCACCGGCGCCAGACCAAACTGGTTGCCCAGTTGGTAGGCTTGCGTCATGGGACGCAAATTGACCGGTACCATGGCGCGAATCTCTTTGCCCGCCACCGAATCACCCTGTGCCTTGAGGTACTCGCCAATGGCACCGGCCACACAGGCCAGCAGCACATCATTGATCGAGCAATGCAGCACCTTGCTCACGGCACGCACCTCATCCAGCGGAATCGGCTGGCACCATGCCACCCGTTTGGCGCGACCCGGAGTCCCTTTGAGACGCGTAGGTGAATCATCTGGCATCAAGGCCAGCGCGGCACTGTCGCGCAGCACCTGGTAGGCCAATTTGGCCATGTCGGCAGATCCCGACTTGCCCTTGCTGAGGCCTTTGGCGATCAACGTGTCGAGCAGGGTTTTGGGTTGACCAATTGCCCCCAGCGCCTGCGCCGCGCTGTCACCGGCCAAATCCAGCGCCTTCACGGCCGCCCCGGTGAACGGTTCAATCACGGTATGCGACAGCCATTCTTCAGCCACCTCCCAGCCAGAACCCTGCGCGGGTTTTGGATGACGCCGGGGTGGTTCATGACCACCATCCACCAGCGACTGGATCACGGCAATCAGCGCCAAACCGTCGGCAATACAGTGGTGAATACGCACCAGCAGGGCCGATCCACCCTGGTAATGCTCTACCAGCCTGAAGTCCCAGAGCGGGTAACGCGAGTCCAGCGCTTGCAGCGCCAGCTCGGCCAGACGTGCTTGCAGCGCCTGTTGCGGATGGTTTTTGGCAGAAGGCCCCAATTTTTCGCGCAGCACATGGCGCTTGATGTCAAAACGGGTGTCGGTCACCCAACTCGCCCCAGTGGCATCCAGCACCACTTTTTGGCCAAAACGCGGGTACTTCAACAAACGCGCTTCGATGCGCTGGCAGGTGGCCGCGTAGCTTACCCCCGGCTTGATGATCCAGACGCCCATAATCATCATCAAATTGCTCGGGCTGTCCATGCGCAACCAGGCGGTATCCACCTTGCTCATGCGCTCATGCACCGGGCTGGCGGGCGGGTTTTCCGGGACGGGGCGAGAAGGGGAACGGGGCAAACGTGTGACCATGACAACTCTTTCGGGAAGGTTCTCTATTTTGAGATCAAAACGCCCATTAAGATAAGCCTCGTCTACCCTGATACACCCTCTTTTTAACGGACCCAAATTTCATCATGTCTGACCTGCAAGCCCAATTCGATGCCGCCGTGGCCAACTCCAAAACCTTGAGCGAGCGCCCCGACAACATGACCCTGCTCAAACTCTACGCACTGTACAAGCAAGCCAGCGCGGGCGACAACAGCGAGAAAAAACCCGGATTCACCGACATGGTGGGCCGCGCCAAATGGGACGCCTGGAACACCCTCAAAGGCACCCCCAGTGCGGACGCCATGCAGCAGTACATCGACCTGATCGAGTCGCTGAGCTGATCAGGTCTTTGGCGCTGACCGTTTTTTAGGCACGGGCGTGGGCGCCTGTGGCACCGCCAGCAGGGCGTCCAGGTTCTTCACAATCTCGGCCTCGATCGTGCCCTTGAATGCACCCAGCAAAAAACCTAGCTGGGCGCGCAACTCGAAATGCGTTTTGGTCACGGTCAGGCTGCCCTTGACGCCGGAGCGCACAAAGTCAACCTCGTCCTCATGCTTGCCTTGTGCGTAATTGCATTGCATGGCAAATTCTTGTTCGACCTGTTCCGCCCATTGAAAGGCAATTTTGCGCGCCTTGGGCAGCCCCAGTGCGTGTTCGCGGACGATGTTGAGTTCAGCCATAGTCTGTCAGCCCTTTTGTTCTATTGCCCATTGTTTCAGTTGTTGCGCCCGCGCATGTTTTGAGCTTTTGGCCAATTGCCTGACCGCATCATAAAACGCCGGCCAGTGCCGCCCCGCGCGCACAAAAAGCGCCTCAAAGCCGGGCACCAACTCGTCGTAAGCCGCCTGCGCGCCAAAAGCTGCGTTATTGGCCTGTGCCACCCAGACGTCATAGCCGCTGTAGCCACCCCACCGGGTTTTGAGTTCGGCATAGGCCACCCTGAAGTCTTGCATGGCTTGATACTTCAGGGTGGCTTGGGTGGCCTGATCAGTCCCCACAAGCTTGGCGGACGTGTAAATCTGCTGCAGCCGGTTGCGCGTCTTGCGGGTCAGCAGCCTGAACTGCTGCCTGCGCGCATCAAAGTCGGCATAGGCCTGATGTGCCTGCGGACCAGCCTGCTGCGCCAGCCAAAGGGCACCGCCCAGGCGCTCGACCGCGGTAGCGAATGATTCGTTGAACACGGTGTCATCAGGCACATACACCACCTGGTGCGACAACTCATGAAACAGCAAACGCGCCACCTCGCCTTCGGGGTAATAAATAAAGGTGTTGAGCAAGGGATCGCCACCCAACCAGTTCATCCATCCCAGCGTGGAGTAAGCGGGCACACCATAGACGCTGGACTCCAGCCCTGCAGCACGTTGTGCCTGGGCTTCGGCCCGCGCATCTGCCTCGAAAAAGTAACCCCGGTAGCCGACACAACCCGCCACCGGGAAGCACCAGGTTTTCAGTGTCAGGGAAAACTCAGGCGCCGCCACCACGTTCCACACCACATGGTGGCGCTGCAGGTCGGCATAGCGGTGGTAACTGGCGTTGTCCGGCAAATGCAATTCAGTCACCGCAAAACGGCGCATGTCCTGGGCCAGTTTGAGCCGCTGTTGCAAAGCCAATGGGGTCGTGCTGTCAGCCAGCCAGTGCTCAATAGGCCGCGCCGCCTGCATCAATTGGAAGTGGCCCGCGACCGACTGCCAGTAATAACGCGTGTCGGCACAACCGGTCAGCCCCAGCAGCAGGCAGGGGACTAACATGAGTCCTTTCAAACGAATCAACACAGCGAGGAAACGCATGCTTTACAAGTTCAAATCCAAAGTCACCGGGGATGTGATTATGTTGCAAGCCAACGGCCAGCACATGCTGGAGATCATTGGCAAACACTCGACCTCAGAGCCCTCCATCAAGGGTATTTTGCTGCCCGAGCAAATGCCGCAAGCGATGCAGGCGCTCAAGGAAGCGGTGCAACGTGAAGAGGCGCAACAACAAGAAGCCATCACCCAGGCTCAGGCAGAGAACCTGCCCGTACCCCACTTCGAGGCCATTAGCCTGCGTCAACGCACCTTACCTTTCATGGACATGATCAGGCAGTGCCTCAAGACCAAAGAAGCCATCACCTGGGGCGTTTGACTACTGGTAGCTGCGCGCGTCCTCGATCACCTTGCCGTCATTGGGCAGCGAGCCCGGCAACACCACTTCAACCTGGCCACGCAACTTGGTCACGTCGCGAATCGCCTCCATCACCTTCACGGCCAGGCTGTCGGGGCCACTGCAGGCCGTTTCGACCTTGAGCGTCATCTGGTCGTTGGCCATTTCACCGGTCACCACCAGGCGGGCCTTGGTGATCTCGGGAAAGCGCTTGGCAATGGTATTGACCTGGCCGGGATGCACAAACATGCCCCGGATCTTGGTGGTCTGGTCAGCCCGTCCCATCCAGCCCTTGATGCGCACATTGGTACGCCCGCTGGGGCAATTGCCCGGCAACACCGCCGACAGGTCGCCGGTGCCAAAACGGATCAGCGGGTAAATCGGGTTAAGCGTAGTCACCACCACCTCACCCACTTCACCCTCAGCCACCGGGTCGCCGGTGCCGGGACGCACAATCTCGAGTATCACGCCCTCGTCAAGCACCAGGCCCTCGCGCGCGGAGGTCTCGTAGGCAATGGAGCCCATATCTGCTGTGGCATAACACTGGTAGCCGGCAATACCACGCTTTGTGAACCAGTCGCGCAAGCTGGGTGGAAAGGCCTCGCCACCAAACATGGCCTTGGTCAGGCTGGGCAGCGCTACCCCCATATCGGCGGCTTTTTCCACAATGATTTTCAGGAAGCTGGGGGTGCCAATGTAACCCGCCGGCTTCAACTCGGCCATGGCCTGAACCTGCTGTTCAGTCTGGCCGGTGCCACCCGGGAACACGGTACAACCCAGTGCATGGGCACCGGTTTCCATCATCGAACCAGCGGGCACAAAGTGGTAACTGAAGCTGTTGTGGATCAACTCACCCGGACGAAAACCGGCGGCAAAAATGGCACGCGCCATGCGCCAGTAGTCCCTGGCCGTGCCTTCGGGCTCGTAAATGGGGCCCGGGCTGGCAAAAACGCGCGGCAGGTTGACTCCAAAACCCGCAGTGCTGAAACCACCAAACACGCTGGCGCCTCGGCTGCGACTGCTCAATTGCAGCGCCAACAATTCATGCTTGCGCGTCACCGGCAAGCCGGCCAGTGCGGCCCGGCTGGTCACTGCGGCAGGATTCACATCTTTAAGAATCTCGGCAAAAGCGGGCGATGCCAGTTTGGCATGCGCCACTTGCAGCGGCAAGGCTGCCAGCAAAGCCGTCTCGCGCACCGCGGGTTCACGCGTCTCCAACGCATCAAAAAAATCAGACATAGGAATGATCCATTCAAAACAAAATTCACGATGACAGTTGGCCCCCTGTAGGGCGGACTTCAGTCCGCCATGGTCGACTGAAGTCGACCCTACGCCAGCCAGCGTTTGCGGCGTTTGTAGCTCTTGACATCCTTGAAACTCTTGCGCTCGCCACCGCCCATGCCGAGGTAAAACTCTTTCACGTCTTCGTTGTTGGCCAGGTCGCTGGCAATGCCGTCCATCACCACCCGGCCCGACTCCATGATGTAGCCGTAGTCGGCGTATTTCAAAGCCATGTTGGTGTTTTGCTCGGCCAGCAAAAAGGTCACCTTTTCCTTGGTATTAAGGTCTTTCACAATCTCGAACACCTCCTGCACAATCTGCGGCGCCAGCCCCATGGACGGCTCATCAAGCAGAACCATGCTGGGGTTGGCCATAAGCGCACGGCCAATGGCGCACATTTGCTGCTCGCCGCCCGAGGTGTAGGCGGCCTGGCTGCTGCGCCGTGTTTTCAGGCGCGGAAAATAGGTGTAGACCTTGTCCAGGTTGGCCGCAATTTCGCCTTTGTCACGGCGCGTGTAGCTGCCGGTGAGCAGGTTTTCTTCGATGGTGAGGTGGGCAAAACAATGGCGCCCCTCCATCACTTGCACCACGCCGCGCTGCACCAGGTCGGCCGGCGACAGGTTTTCGATGCGCTCACCGCGCAGCTCGATCGAACCCTTGGTAACCTCGCCACGTTCGCCGCGCAGCAGGTTGGACACCGCCCGCAGTGTAGTGGTTTTACCGGCGCCGTTGCCACCCAGAATGGCCACGATCTTGCCGTCCGGTACATTCAGGGACACGCCCTTAAGCACCAGGATGACGTGGTTGTAAATGACTTCGATGCCATTGACGTTGAGAACAATTTTTTTAGCTTCCATATTTCCTTGCCTTCACCAATAGGCAGCGCTGCACGCAAGGCTGCCTGTTGGCATCCCGGGCCAGGCCGGGATGCGCCAGTTACATCAGGACTGGCAATCTGCCGGGGTGCGAGGCGCCAGCTTTTTATCAGCCGCGTACTTGGCAGCGGTCGACTTCACCAAAGGTTTCAGGACTTGCTCGTCGGCCTGCAGCCAGTCGGAACTGAAACTCCATTTTTTGCCATCCCATGTGTGAATACGGGCCCAGTTGGCGCCCATGTGGTCGGCGCAGGTGGTCTGCACCGGGCGCATGACACCGGCAAAACCCAGGGCGTCGAGTTTTTTCTGGTCCAGCGCCAGGTTTTCATAACCCCAGCGCGCCTGTTCGCCAGACATCCACTTGCCCTTGCCATAACGCTCCTGTGCGCGGCGCACACCTTCTACCGCAAACATGGCGCTGATGACCCCACGCATGTAGAGCACCGAGCCCACTTCTTCCTTCGGGCCCATGCCCTGACCCTTGTCGTGGACCTTGGCCAGGATTTCCTTGACCACGGCCGAATTAGGCTCGGCACCATGCTGCATGGTGACCGCGTTGTAGCCTTTGGCGCCCTCGCCCACGTCTTTCACGTCAGGCTCGGCGCCCGACCACCAGACGCCGTACATTTTTTCGCGCGGGTAGCCGGTGGCTTGCGCCTCCTTGAGCGAGGTCGAATTCATCACGCCCCAGCCCCACAGAAACACATAGTCTGGCTTGGCCTGGCGCACTTGCAGCCAGGTGGCTTTTTGCTCTACGCCGGGGTGGGCCACGGGCAACAATTGCAGGCTGAAACCATGCATGGCAGCGCGTTCCTGCAACAGCGCAATGGGTTCTTTGCCATAGGGTGAGTCGTGATAAACCAGGGCGATTTTCTTGCCTTTGAGCTTGTCAAATCCGCCTTCTTTTTTGGCAATGGTTTGCACCAGAACGTCAGCCGCCAGCCAATAAGTGCCGGCAATAGGGAAGTTCCACTTGAAGACCAGACCGTCCTGGCTTTCGCTGCGGCCGTAACCCGCCGTGATCAATGGGATCTTGTCCATCGGGGCTTTTTCGGTCAAAGCAAAGGTGATGCCGGTGGACAGGGGCTGGAACACCGTGGCGCCACCGTGCTTGCCTTTGAGCCGCTCGTAGCATTCCACACCGCGGTCGGTGGCGTAGCCGGTTTCGCATTCTTCATAGATGATCTTGACGCCGTTGATGCCGCCGCGGGCGTTCACCAGCTTGAGGTAGTCGGCGTAGCCATTGGCCCATGGCACGCCGTTAGGGGCATAGGCGCCGGTACGATACGGCAAGCCGGGAAAGAACTGCTCCTTGGCTTGGGCAAACGCCGTGGCGCCCACTGAGGCCATGAGAGCCGCTAACGCAAGGTGTTTAATTTTCATGCAAGTCTCCTAGATGTAATGCACCGCAGTGCTTTGGTTAACGAAAACGAATCAACGAGGCGAATCAGTGAGGGAAAGGCCACAGACGCAGCTTTTGCTTGGCCGTAGACCACAGTTTGGCGAGTCCGTGTGGCTCCACGATGAGGAACCAGACAATCAGCGCGCCAAAAATGATCAATTCGGTGTGCGAGATGCCTGAGGTCGAAATCTCGACGCCTACCAGGCCGCCCACAAACGGCAGGAACTGGTTCAGAAAAATCGGCAGCACCACAATGAAACCAGCACCGAAAAAACTGCCCATGATGGAGCCCATGCCACCAATAATCACCATGAATAACAGCTTAAACGACAGATCGACAGAAAAGGCGGCAGGCTCCCAGGCGCTCAGGTAAACAAAGCCCCACAAGGCACCGGCCACGCCAATGATGAACGAGCTCACCGCGAACGCGCTGAGCTTGGCATACATGGGCCGGATGCCAATGACTGCGGCCGCCACGTCCATGTCGCGAATGGCCATCCATTCGCGGCCAATAGCACTGCGCACCAGGTTCTTGGCCAACAGCGCCATCACCACCAGGATGAACAGGCAAAACAGGTACTTGGAGATCGGACTCTCGATTGGGAAGCCGAACACTTGCAGGTTGGCCACCTGCACCGAGCCCGACGGCGCGTCGTTGGTAAACCACTTGATACGCAAAAACATCCAGTCGCTGAAGAACTGCGCCGCTAGCGTGGCCACCGCCAAGTACAGCCCCTTGACGCGTAAGCTGGGCAGACCGAACAAGATACCAAAAGCCGACGAACAGATGCCGCCCAAGAGTAGCGCCAGCAACACCGGCATGCCCTCCACGCGGACAAAAAAGTTGAACGCGGCGTAAGCCCCTACCGCCATGAAAGCACCCGAGCCAAGAGAAATCTGGCCACAGTAACCCACCAGAATATTCACCCCCAGTGCGGCCAGCGACATGATGACGAACGGGATCAAAATGGCCCGGAACATGTACTCGCTGGTGACCATGGGCACCACCAGAAACGCGGCCGCGATCAACAACAGCACCGCCACCCGGTCTTGCGTGATGGCGAAAATCTGCTGATCCGCCCGGTAGGTGGTTTTGAATTGGCCGTTTTCTCTGTAAAACATTCTTCTACCTCAAATTCATCTAATCAGTTGAGGACAGAGCTAAAGATCTGTCCCGCAAGGTAAACATCCAACATCCGACAATCAGTTGAGGACAGAGCTAAAGATCTGTCCCGCAAGGTAAACATCCAACATCCGACAATCAGTTGAGGACAGCGCTAAAGATCTGTCCCGCAAGGTAAACATCCAACATCCGACAATCAGTTGAGGACAGAGCTAAAGATCTGTCCCGCAAGGTATTCAAACTCGATCAATGATCTTTTCGCCGAACAGCCCTTGCGGACGGAACAGCAAAAACACCAGCGCCAGCACATAGGCAAACCAGATCTCGATGCCGCCACCCACGTAGGGTCCCAAAAACACCTCGGACAGTTTTTCGCCGACACCGATGATCAGACCACCCACAATGGCCCCTGGCACCGAGGTCAAACCGCCCAGAATCACCACTGGCAAGGCGCGCAGGGCCACCGTAGTGAGGGAAAACTGCACGCCCAGCTTGCTGCCCCAGATCATGCCGGCCACCAACGCGACCACGCCGGCCACACACCACACAATGACCCAGATGCGGTTCAGCGGAATGCCGATGCTTTGCGCCGCCTGGTGATCGTCAGCCACCGCGCGCAGGGCCCGGCCGGTGACGGTTTTCTGGAAAAACAGCGTCAACAACGCGACCAGCACAGCGGCAATCAGCGCTGCGTAAAGGTCTTCCTTGTTAATCAGGATGCCGCCCTCGAACACACTCTCAAAAGCCAGGATCGGATCCTTGGGCATGCCGATGTCGATCTTGTAAATGTCACTGCCAAAAAGTGTCTGCCCGATGCCGTCCAGAAAGTAGCTGATGCCCAGGGTGGCCATCAACAACGTCGTTGCCTCCTGGTTGACCAGATGCCGCAACGCCAGACGCTCGATCAGCCAGGCCACCCCAAACATCACGGCGCCGGCACCAATAAACGCAAGCAGATTGGCCACAAATAGGTTGTCCAGACCGGTGTAAAGTGGAATCCACTCTGAGAACCGTGCCATCGCCAGCGCTGCAAACAGCACCATCGCGCCCTGGGCAAAGTTGAATACGCCGGAGGCCTTGTAGATCAGCACAAAACCCAAGGCCACCAGCGAATACAACATGCCGGCCATCAGGCCGCCGAGTAAAGTTTCTAGAAAAAATCCCATGACACATCCTTAATCAGTTGAGGACAGAGCAAATTTGCTGCGCAAATCTTGGTCTGTCCCGCAATGTTTCAAGCCAGTTGAGGACAGAGCAAATTTGCTGCGCAAATCTTGGTCTGTCCCACAAAGTTTCAATGACCGGTTCCAAGGTAAGCGCTGATCACTTCTTCGTTGTTGCGAACTTCTTCGGGCGTGCCGTCGCCGATTTTTTTGCCGTAATCCAGCACCACCACCCGGTCAGAAATGTCCATCACCACACCCATGTCGTGCTCAATCAGCACAATGGTGGTGCCAAATTCTTCGTTGACGTCCAGCACAAAGCGGCTCATGTCCTGCTTTTCTTCCACGTTCATGCCGGCCATGGGCTCGTCCAGCAACAACAGTTGCGGCTCCATGGCCAGGGCACGACCCAGGTCAACGCGTTTTTGCAAACCGTAAGGCAATTGGCCCACCGGCGTTTTGCGATGCGCCTGGATTTCCAGGAAATCGATGATGTGCTCGACAAATTCGCGGTGCTGCTCTTCCTCGCGCTGCGCCGGGCCGATACGCAACGCCTGCAAAAACAGGTTGCTCTTGATCCGCAGGTTGCGCCCGGTCATGATGTTGTCGATCACGCTCATGCCCTTGAACAGCGCCAGATTCTGGAACGTGCGGCCAATGCCCATGGTGGCCACCTGGTGGCTGTCCATGTGGCTGAAGGTCTGGCCCTTGAAGGTGATGGCACCCTGCTGCGGCCGGTACACGCCGTTGACGCAGTTCAGCATCGAACTCTTGCCCGCACCGTTGGGGCCGATGATGGCGCGCACCTCGTGCTCACGCACGTCGAAAGAAATGTCAGTCAGCGCCTTGACGCCACCAAAACTTAAGGAGATGTTTTTGACGTCGAGAATGACATCACCAATTTGTTTAGTCGCCATGGTGTTTCTCAGGCCGCAGCCTTGACAGGGGTAAAAGTCTTGGTGTCGTCAATACGCAGGGTGGCGCTGACGCTGCCGGTGCGGCCGTCTTCAAACTTGACCTGGGTTTCGATGAACTGCGAGGTTTTGCCGCCGTACAGAGCGTCGATCAACACGTCGTATTTTTCAGCAATGAAGCCGCGGCGCACCTTGTTGGTCCGCGTCAGTTCGCCGTCATCGGCATCCAGCTCCTTGTGCAGCACCAGGAAGCGGCTCACCTGGCTGCCCGCCAGCAGGGTGTCAACGCTGAGGTCGGCATTCACCTTTTCGACGCATTCCTTGATGAGCTGGTAGACCTCGGGTTTTTGTGCCAGATCGGTGTATCCGGCGTAGGGCAGGTTGCGCCGCTCGGCCCAGTTGCCCACCGCGTCGAAGTCGATGTTGATCATCACACACACCTTTTCGCGGCCATCGCCATAAGCCACGACTTCCTTGATGTGCTGGAAAAACTTGAGCTTGTTTTCCACGTATTTGGGGGCAAACATGGCGCCGTCATTGACGCCGCCCTTGATGCGGCCCACGTCTTTCACGCGGTCGATGATCTTGAGGTGGCCATGGGCATCCAGAAAACCGGCGTCACTGGTGTGGTACCAGCCGTCGGCTGTCAGCACTTCCGCCGTGGCTTCGGGGTTTTTGAAGTAGCCTTTGAGCAAGCCTGGCGACTTGACCAGAATTTCGCCGTTGTCGGCCACCTTGATCTCCACCCCCTTGCACGGCACACCGACGGTGTCCGCGCGCGCCTCATGGTCAGGTTGCAGGCAGACAAACACGGCGGTCTCGGTGGAACCATACAGCTGCTTCAGATTAACGCCAATCGAGCGGTAAAAACTGAACAGGTCCGGGCCAATGGCCTCACCGGCGGTGTAGGCCACGCGCACCCGGCTAAAACCCAGGTTGTTGCGCAATGGCCCGTAGACCATGAAGTTGCCCATGGCGTACAACACCCGATCGACCAGACCGACTGATTTGCCATCCATCAGCGTCGGGCCAACACGCTTGGCCACACTCATGAAATAGTGGAACATCTTGCGTTTGAGGCTGCCCGCGTCTTCCATACGAATCATCACGCTGGTCAGCAGGCCCTCAAACACCCGTGGCGGCGCAAAGTAATACGTGGGGCCAATTTCTTTCAGGTCAATCGTGACGGTGGCGGCCGACTCCGGGCAATTCACCACATAACCGCAGCTCAGCCATTGGGCATAGCTGAAAATGTTTTGCCCAATCCAGGCCGGCGGCAAATAGGCCAGCACATCTTCGGCGTGGGTCAGATTGTCAAATTCGGCACCGGCACGGGCGCGATTGAGCAACGTGTCATGGGTGTGCACCACACCTTTTGGGTTGCCTGTGGTGCCGGAGGTGAAAAACATGGCGCCGACATCGTCGGGCTTGACCTGGTCGACGGCGGACTTGAAAAACCCCGGGTTTTGAACGGCAAAGTTTTTGCCCTCGGCAATCAAATCATCAAGCGACTGCAGACCGGGCTCGTCGTAATTGCGCAGCCCCCGCGGGTCGTCAAAGTAAATATTGGTGATCTGCGGGCACTGATCGCGAATTTCCAGCAGCTTGTCGACCTGCTCCTGGTCTTCGGCAAAGGCAAAACATACATCCGCATTGTTGAGCGGAAAAACACACTCCATCGCTGCTGCGTCCTGGTACAACGCAATCGGTACCGCGCCAAGGGACTGCACCGCCAGCATAGTGGCATACAGGCGGGGCCGGTTGGCGCCAATCACCACCATGTGGTCATGTTGACGCAAACCCGCCTGGTGCAGGCCACAGGCCAGATGCGCCACCATGTTGGCCAGCTCACCCCAGGTAATGGCCTGCCAGATGCCGTATTCTTTTTCACGCATGGCCGCATCATTGGGGCGCTGGGCAGCATGGTCTAACAGTAATTGGGGAAACGTCGTTTGCATCGCTACACCTTGTCTCTGAATCATCGCAGCCCGGGCAATTTGCCCATGCTGCTGGCGTGATCGAATCATAAAACCCGATTTGACGCTATGTTGTCGTTTGGACGACAATTGAGACGTTTAAGGGTAGGTGTTTTCCCTGCACCGTCCGCCCCACATTTCACCCGACAAGCCCGCCACCATGAAAACCGAAATCACCTTGTTTCAACGCCGCCGTCCCTTGACAGCGGCTGAGCTTGACGTGATTCCGTGGCTTAAATTGCTCTCTGAGTCAGAGCGGGAGCGCGCGGTGGAAGACCTCAAGATCACCGATGCCGGGGCGGGTGATTTTGTCTGCCGCACCGGTCGCCCCGTGACCTACTGGTTTGGTGTGGTAGATGGCTTGCTGAAAATGAGCACCGACAACGTGGACGGCCAAACCATGACCTTCACCGGCATCCCACCCGGCGGCTGGTTTGGCGAAGGCACAGCCCTGAAGCGCGAGAGTTACCGCTACAACATCCAGGCGCTGCGCAAAAGCCTGGTGGCGGGCCTGCATGTGGACACCTTCCACTGGCTGCTGGACCACTCGATTGGTTTTAACCGCTTTGTCATGAACCAGCTCAACGAGCGTCTGGGCCAATTCATTGCCGCGCGCGAAATCGACCGCATGGCCAACCCCAACATCCGTGTGGCACGCAGTCTGGCCGCCATGTTCAACCCGGTGCTCTATCCCGGCCTGGGCGCCGTGCTGCGTATCACCCAGCAGGAGCTGGCTTACCTGGTGGGCCTGTCACGCCAGCGCGTCAACGAGGCCCTGACGACACTGGCAGCCGAAAATGCCATCACCGTCGACTACGGTGGCCTGCGCGTGACCGATCTGCAGGCGTTGCGCAGCCGTGTCTTCTGAACCGTCGAAGGTGCTGAAGATGCACAAACAGCCCAACTAAAATAAGCGCAATTAGCTACAAATAAAATAGCATATGACCAACACTCCGGATACCCCAAAAGCCTCTGCCTTTCGCCGCGCGACACCGCCTGCAGCCAAAGCCCCCATTCCTGCCGGGCAAAGCAACACTGCTGCCCATGGCGCAGGCGGCACGCTGCGCTTGAACAAACGTATGGCCGAGCTTGGCCTGGCGTCGCGCCGCGAGGCCGACGAGTGGATTGGCAAGGGCTGGGTCAAGGTCAACGGCCGGGTGGCCGAGATGGGCATGCAGGTAACCCCTGATGTGCGCATCGAGATCGACAAACAGGCGCAAGGCCAGCAGGCCAAACAGGTCACCGTGCTGATCAACAAACCGCTCGGACTGGTCAGCGGCCAGGCCGAGGACGGGCATGAGCCCGCCATCACCCTGGTGCAGCCGAAAAACCGCTGGGCCGAGGACAATGCGCGCTATTTCTTTCACCCCAGCCAGCTCAAAAGCCTGGTGCCCGCCGGGCGACTCGACATTGATTCGACCGGCCTGCTGGTGTTGACGCAAGACGGCCGGGTGGCGCGCCAGCTCATTGGCGAAGATGCCATCATGGAAAAAGAGTACTTGGTGCGCGTGATGTACACCGGGGTGCTCAACACGGCTGCTGCCAACTCGGCGGCGGCCACCTATGCCGCCGCGCCCGGCGCAAAAGCAAGGCCTGCGCAACCCGGTCAAGTCACCCAGCTCAGCCGCATCGACGACGACGATCCGGTGAGCCAGGACGTGCGCTCAAGCTTTCCCGCAGACAAGCTGGCGCTGCTGCGTCACGGCCTGAGCCTGGACGGGCAGCCCCTGCAGCGCGCCAAGGTCGAATGGCAAAACCCCGAACAATTACGCTTTGTCCTGACCGAGGGAAAAAAGCGCCAGATTCGCCGCATGTGTGAACAGGTAGGGCTGAAAGTGGTGGGCCTGAAGCGCGTGCGTATTGGCCACGTCATGCTGGGCAATCTGCCAGTAGGTCAGTGGCGCTACCTGGCCCCGCATGAGCGCTTCTAGCAAACCGCACCACCATTGGCGCGCCTCGGACCTGCGCGCCGTCACGCTGCTGGCCACGGATGCCACCGCGGCGGTAACCCGCATGGCCGAAGGCCTGCACCAGTCGGTCTGGCGCACCTTGGGTGCCCCCAGCGGCGCCACCCCAGCCCGGACACGCGGCCTGACCGGGCTGATTTACCGAAGCATTACCGGCGTCACTGAGCGGGTAGGCAGTGGCGTGGCAGCGGCCTTGACCCGGTTGGAGCCCTGGTTGCAACGCCTTGAAGCCCAGGGCGAGGAATCGTTGGAACGCGCAGCCATGCTGGCGGCCCTCAACGGTGTCATGGGCGACCGGCTGCAGGCCGCAGGCAACCCGCTGGCGACGCCGATGACGCTGCGCTTCCAAAACAAGGTGCTGGGCGGGGCTGCACCACCCGATGCCACACAGGTCACCGGTAAGGTGCTGATCGTCATCCACGGCCTGTGCATGAATGATCGGCAATGGGCCAGCCAGCACGCCGGTCTGCCCATCAATCACGCCGAGCGCTTAGGCACCGCCCTGGGTTACACCCCAGTCTATGTGCGCTACAACTCCGGCCTGCATGTGTCGGAAAACGGCCACCTGCTGGCCCAACTGCTGGACGACCTGGCGCGCTACTGGCCGGTGCCCGTGACCGAGCTCAGCGTGCTGGCCCACAGCATGGGCGGACTGGTCACGCGCAGTGCGCTGTTTGCGGCAGGCCAGGCAGGCATGGCATGGCCCGATGTTCTCAAAAACATCGTTTTTCTGGGGACACCGCATCACGGATCACCGCTGGAGCGTGCCGGCAACTGGATTGATGTGATTTTGGGCAGCACCCCCTACAGCCGCCCGTTTGCCAAGCTCGGCCAGCTGCGCAGCGCGGGCATCACAGACCTGCGTTATGGTCATGTGCTGGATGCCGACTGGCAAGGCCATAACCGGTTTCGTCGCCAACCCGACAGCCGTGTCCACCTGCCCTTGCCCGAAACCATTGCCTGCTTCACCGTGGCCGCCACCACCGCCACCAAACGTAGCGCCATGGCGGACCGGCTGGTGGGCGATGGACTGGTACCGCTGCACAGCGCGCTGGGCCAGCACGACAACCCGCAACGCAGCCTGAACTTTGCCCCCGATCACCAATACCTTGCCTACCGCACCAGCCACCTGGCCCTGCTCAGCAGCCCGGCGGTGGCACAGCAATTGATGACCTGGTGGGAGTAAACTTCGCGATCTGTTTCGTTTCCCAGCCTTCAGCCGGCTGTCCTATTTCAACCATAAGGAGCTTCCCATGAAATTGAAAGTTTTTGCTGCAGGCGTTATCGCGGCTACCGTGCTTGTTGGCACGGTCAGCGCGCAGCAGTTTTTCCGCATTGGCACCGGTGGCACCGCAGGCACGTATTACCCCGTGGGCGGCATGATCGCCAACGCGGTGTCACAACCCGGCAAGATCATTGCCACGGCGCAGGCCAGCAACGGCTCGCTGGGCAATGTCAACGGCATTGCGGGCGGCGCCATGGAGTCGGGCTTCAGCCAGTCGGACGTAGCCACCTGGGCGCAAACCGGAACCGGCATTTTCGAGGGCAAACCCAAAGTGGCTGGCCTGCGCATGATTGCCAATTTGTACCCCGAGAGCATTCACGTGGTGGTGAAAAAAGGCTCAGGCTTCAAAAGCATTGCCGACCTGAAGGGCAAACGCGTGGCGCTGGATGAACCCGGCTCGGGCACCTTGATCAACGCCCGCCTGGTGCTGGCCGCCTATGGCATCAAAGAGTCCGACATCAAACCTGAATACATCAAACCCAATCAGGCTGGCGACAAAATGAAAGACGGCGCTTTGGATGCCTTCTTCTTCACCGGGGGCGCACCTGCTGGCGCGATTGCCGAACTGGCCTCGGCTGGCTCCGGCATTGAGTTGCTGCCGATTGATGGTGCGCAAGCCGATGGCCTGCGCAAATCGAGCAGTTTCTTTGCGGTGGACTCGATTCCAGCCGACACCTACAAAGATGTAGCTGCTGTCAAAACGCTGGCAGTGGGCGCGCAATGGGTGACCAGCGACAAGACTGACCTTGATACCGTTTACCAGATCACCAAGGCGCTTTACAGCGATGCTGCCCAGAAAACGCTGGCTGCTGGCCATGCCAAGGGCAAATACATCAACCTGAAAAATGCGGTGCAAGGTGTCGGCATTCCGTTTCACCCGGGTGCCGAGAAGTTCTACAAGGAAGCTGGCGTGCTGAAATAGGCTGCGCTTGACGCTCCCCGCCAGGCTTCACCTTACACGGGTGCGGCCTTGGCCCATGGTTTGACGGGCGGTATCACCGCCCGTTTTCGTTGGAAAAATCACCCACGCCCCTCATGAACACGACCACCACCCTACCGGACGACAAACAACTTTTGGCCCTTGAGCAAAAGTTTGACCCCGAAATGCGCTTTCGGCCCTCAGTGCCACCGGGCACGGTGTTAATTAAGTGGCTACTCATCATCCTGAGCTGCTTTCATTACTACACTGCCGGGTTTGGTTTGCTGCGCGAAACCACGCACCGTGGCGTGCACCTGGCGTTTGTGCTGGGTTTGATTTTTTTGGTGTTTGCTGGTAGCAAGGCTGCGAGCCATCGTCAGATACACCATGGTCTGGCCACGCCCGGTGGTATTCCCTGGTACGACTGGCTGCTCGGGCTGGCCGTTGCGCTGGCGGTGCTGTACATCCCCTACACCTTCGAGGACCTGGCGTTTCGCGTGGGCAACCCCAACACCTATGACGTGGTGTTTGGCAGCATTCTGTTTGTCGCCCTGCTCGAAGCCACACGGCGCAGCATGGGCTGGCCGCTACCCATCATCGCACTGGGCTTCAGCGCCTACGCCCTGTTTGGGCCGATTTTTCCAGGCCTGCTACAGCACGCCGGCTCAAGCTGGAGCCAGTTCATCAACCACCAGTACCTCACCAGCCAGGGCATTTACGGCGTGGCGGTGGGTGTGGTCGCCACCTATGTGTTTCACTTTGTGCTGTTTGGTGTGCTGGCCACACGCATTGGGCTGGGACAACTGTTTCTGGACATTGCGTCGAGCGTGGCCGGGCGTTATGCCGGTGGCCCGGCCAAGGTCAGCGTCTTTGGCTCGGCCATGTTCGGCATGCTGTCAGGCTCCTCGGTGGCCAATGCCGTGACGGTGGGCTCACTGACCATTCCGGCCATGATCCGGGTCGGCTACCAGCGCCACTTTGCCGGCGCGGTCGAGGCGGCAGCGTCCACCGGTGGGCAAATCACACCACCGGTGCTGGGGGCAGCGGCGTTCTTGATGATCGAGTTTCTGGGCCTGCCCTACCAGACCATCATCACGGCCGCCATCGTGCCGGCTTTCATGCATTTTTTTGGCGTCTTCATGCAGGTGCACTTTGAGGCCAAGCGTTACGGCCTGCGCGGCCTGACCGAAGAAGAAATGCCCAAACTGCTCAGAAGCATGAAGATGCGCTGGCCCACGCTAATTCCGCTGTTCCTGCTGATCAGCATCCTGGTCAGCGGCCGCACACCGTACTTGGCGGCGTTTGTCGGCATCACGTCCAGCGCCATCGTTGGTCTGACGACTCAGGTGCGAGGCAACAGCCCGAAAAACTGGCTGCTGATGGTGGTCATGCATCTGGCTTTGATGAGTATTGCCTTCACCAACTTTGACGAAGCGGTCAAACTGGGCATTTTTGGGGCCAGTGTCGTGGCGACCGGGCTGTTGATGCGCCGGTACAAAATTCGCGGACGCATCGAACCGGCCGTGCTGGTCGAGGCCTTCGAGACCGGCGCCAAATATGCGCTGGCGGTGGGTGCGGCCGCCGCCTCGGTCGGCATCGTCATCGGCGTGGTGACACTCACCGGCGTGGGCTTCAAGATCAGCTTCATCATCACCGGCGCCGCGCAAACCATTGCCGGCGGCTTGGGCGCCATTATTCCTACCTATTTGATGGCATTCCAGTCGCTGACCTTGTTGGCCGCGCTGGTGATGACGGCGGCCGTTTGTATTTTGATGGGCGCCGGTATTCCCACCACGGCCAACTACATCATCATGGTCACGGTGGCGGCGCCCACGCTGGTGCAGCTGGGTGTAGAACCGCTGGTGGCGCATTTCTTCGTGTTTTATTACGGTGTGCTCGCCGACATCACACCGCCGGTGGCGCTGGCGGCCTATGCCGCGGCGGGCATGGCGGGCAGTGACCCGTTTAAAACCGGCAACACCGCGTTCCGCCTGGGCATTGCCAAGGCGCTGGTACCCTTTGTGTTTGTGTTCTCGCCCTCCCTGCTGCTGGTGGCCAAGGGCTTTACCTGGTACGACTTCACTGTGACCTTTGTCGGCTGTCTGCTCGGCATCACCATGCTGGCCACGGCTTTTTCGAAGTTTTTCCTGGTCGAAATGAAGCGCTGGGAACAGGCACTGTGCATTGCCGCTGCGTTGCTGATGGTGGCGCCAAGTCTGACCGCCACCTTGATCGGCGTGGCAATGGTGGTACCGGTGCTGTTGCGCCAGTTCAGGGCCTGGCGGGCCGTGCCGGTCGCGGGCCTGACCCATTGATTTCTTCAAGACCCTTGAAATAGCCCATATCGTCCCTATCTGCCAGTTTGCTTGAGCACCAGCGGCATTCGCCGCTGGCTTTTTTAATGCTTTGACACAACGCACCCCCATGACCAAACAAACCCTTTCATTCCAGGCCGAAGTTGCGCAACTGCTGCACCTCGTGACTCACTCGCTGTACTCCAACAAGGAAATTTTCCTGCGCGAACTCATCAGTAACGCGTCAGACGCCTGCGACAAGCTGCGCTTTGAAGCCATCAACGACGGTGGCCTGTACGAGAACGACAGCGAACTCAAGGTCAAGGTCAGCTTTGACAAGGACGCCAAAACGCTCACCATCACCGACAACGGCATTGGCATGAGCACGCAGGAAGCCATTGACCACCTCGGCACCATTGCCAAGAGCGGCACCAAGGACTTCGTGAGCAAGCTCAGTGGTGACCAGAAAGCCGACTCGCAGCTGATCGGCCAGTTCGGCGTGGGCTTTTATTCGGGCTTCATCGTGGCCGACAAGATCACCGTCGAATCCCGCCGCGCCGGCATGAAGGCCGAGGAAGGCGTGCGCTGGATCAGCGGTGGCGCCGGCGACTTTGAGGTGGAAAACATCACCCGTGCCGAGCGCGGCACCAGCGTGACCTTGCACCTGCGTGACGACGCCATGGACTATGCGAGCGCCTGGAAAGTCAAGGGCATCATCAACAAGTACTCCGACCACATCAGCCTGCCCATTTTGATGGAAAAGGAAGAGTGGAAAGACGGCGAACTGATCAACCCGAGCGACGAGCAAGGTGGCCGCCAACCTGGCGCCATGGTCAAGACCGGCGAATGGGAAACTGTCAACAAAGCCAACGCCATCTGGGCGCGCGCAAAAAAAGACATCACGGCCGACGAGTACACCGAGTTCTACAAACAAATCAGCCACGACTTCGAGGCCCCGCTGGCACACACCCACAACCGTGTTGAAGGCAGCACGGAGTACACGCAGCTGCTGTACATCCCCGGCAAAGCACCAATGGATTTGTACAACCGCGAAAAATCGGCCGGCGTCAAGCTGTATGTCAAACGCGTCTTCATCATGGACGACGCCGAGGCGCTGTTGCCCACCTACCTGCGTTTTGTCAAGGGTGTGGTCGACTCCAGCGACCTGCCGCTCAACGTGAGCCGCGAACTGCTGCAGGAAAGCCGCGACGTGAAAGCCATCCGCGAAGGCTGCACCAAACGTGTGCTCGGCATGCTCGAAGACCTGGCCAAAAATGACAAGCTGCCGGAGGTTACGACGTCTGCTGAAGGCGTCACCGACGTCGTGTCAGAAGAAGACAAGGCCGAGGCTGCCGCCAATGCCGGCAAGTTCACCAAGTTCTACAACGAATTTGGCGCCGTGCTCAAGGAAGGCCTGGGCGAGGACTACGCCAACAAGGACCGCATTGCCAAACTCTTGCGTTTTGCCAGCAGCACCACCGACACCGTGAGTGTCAGCTTTGCCGACTACAAAGCGCGCATGAAAGAAGGCCAGGAAGCCATCTATTACATCACCGCCGACAACGCCGCCGCCGCCAAAAACAGCCCCCAGCTGGAAGTCTTCAAGAAGAAGGGCATTGAAGTGCTGTTGATGACCGACCGTGTCGACGAGTGGGCGCTGAACTACCTGCAGGACTTTGACGGCACCCCGCTGCAAAGCGTGGCCAAGGGCGCTGTCGACCTGGGCAAGCTGCAGGACGAAACCGAGAAAAAAGCTGCAGAAGAAGCTGCCGAAACCTTCAAGCCGATGCTGGCCAAACTCAAGGAAGCGCTGAAGGACAAGGCAGAAGACGTGCGTGTGACCACCCGCCTGGTCGATAGCCCGGCCTGCCTGGTGGTGCAAGACCACGGCATGAGCACGCAACTGGCGCGTATGCTCAAACAAGCTGGCCAGGCCGCCCCCGACGTGAAACCGGTGCTCGAAGTCAACGCCGAACACCCCTTAGTGAAAAAGCTCGACGGCTCGGTGCACTTCAACGACCTGGCGCATATTTTGTTCGACCAGGCCCTGCTGGCCGAGGGCGGCCTGCCGGCCGACCCGGCGGCTTATGTCAAACGGGTGAATGCGTTACTGGTGTAAAGCGGCCCGGCTGTCTGCCTTAGACATCTAAGCCCTCAAAGCCCCGTCAGTCCTGGCGACTGACGGGGCTTTTTGCTGCCAGAGGGCGTTACCAAGTTGGACCGTAAAACGTTCAAGGCCCAATGCGGGCAAGAATTTCGAAGGCTGGGCGAGTGACCACATTGGCCCATTGCGGTCAGCCACGCGGTACTTTCGTGGGTCAAGTACGCAGCGATAGCAGCCGTCCAGAGCGACCGCCCTGTTTGATACGATGATGGCAATGAATTCCGACGAACGGTCGTCGGAATTCATTGCTTATCCGTAATTGGTGACAGACATCCATACAGTCCCCAGAAGAACAATCGATCAAGAATAGGACAGCGTGTGACTGTACGTTTTATCAAGATGCATGCAAATGGCGACGACTTCATTGTTGTCGACATGCGCGGCAAGATCGATCCGATAACGAGCGAGGTAGCCCGTCGCTTAGCTGATCGAAATCGAGGTGTCGGATTCAATCAGCTTGCAGTCGTGCTTGACTGTGATGACGCAGCGGCACGCTTACGGTTCTGGAATCCAAATGGCTCCATACTCGACACCTGCGGCAGTGCAACCCGTGGCGTTGCGGACATGCTTATGCGCGAAGCGGATACATCCTCCGTTGTGCTTAGAACTAATCGGGGCTTGCTGACCTGCGTGCGGGAGTCGGGTCAAAGCGTCTCTGTTGATATGGGAATGCCGCTCCTCAATTGGCAGGACATCCCGCTCGCCAAGGAGGTGGACACAAATGCTTTGCCTCTTTCCGGTAGTCCCACTGCGTGCAGCATGGGCAATCCGCATTGCACGTTCTTCGTTGTTGATCTGGCAGCAGTTGACGTAGCTGCTATTGGACCGAAGATCGAAACCGATCCTCTTTTCTGCAATAAGACGAACGTGCACTTCGTCCAAATTATCGACCGCAGTCATATCCGCTTGCGCATTTGGGAGCGCGGAGGTGGTATACCGCTCGGATCGGGCTCTTGTTCGTGTGGAGCGGTTGTCGGCGGGATTCGGCGCGGCCTTTTGGACGACACCGTCTCTGTGGAATGTGACGGGGGAACGGTGAAGGTGCGATGGAATGGGACCGATGGCGTTGTCCTAACCGGATATGTCGAGCCGATCTTTTACGGCACGATTGCGACTCATTTTCTGCAAAAAACCTAGTGCATGCAAGTTGGCAAACACCGCAGAACATCAAAGACCAGTACAGCAGTGCCAGCATTTGTGGCAACAACCGGGTGGTGTTCAACATCGCGGGCAACAAATACCGGCTGGTTGTCGAGATGCAGTACCAAGCCGGCATCGCGTGGGTGAAGTTCATCGGAATCCATGCGCAATACGATCAGATCAACGTGGAGAGTGTCAATGACGATTAAGCCAATCCGCAGTGACGATGATTTACGTGCTGCGTTCAAACAACTGGAGCAGGTGTTTCAGGCACCGGCTGGCTCACCGCAAGCCGACGAAATGGAAGTACTGGTCACGCTGATTGAAGCTTATGAGCAAAAACATTACCCGATCGGACCAGCCGACCCTGTTGAGGCCATCAAATTCCGAATGGCGCAACAGAACCTGACAGCCAAAGACCTGGAGCCTTACATTGGCTCCAGCGGCCGCGTCTCAGAGGTGCTTAACCGCAAGCGTCGCTTGAGTTTGCAGATGGTCAAAAAACTGCATACCGGCTTGCACATTCCTTATGAAAGCCTGATGGCGGCGGTCTGAACTGGCAGCTGGCGAGGGTTTTGTTGCCCAGACATACGTTTTGGTGAGCAAAAGAATAATGTATTTTCTAAACAGAGAGTTTAGAATTGACACTAATGTTAGCCCGCCATCTGCAAAAACACCTTGAGACCTTGTTGACGCATTTCCCTTGCGTGGTGCTCACGGGCGTGCGCCAATGTGGCAAAACGACCCTGCTGCAAACCCTGGGTGACGACTGGCAACGTTTTGACATGGAAAACTCGGCCGACCGCCAGCAAGTGCTGGCCGACCCGGACTTGTTCCTGCGCCTGCACCCGCAAAAATTGATCGTGGATGAAGCGCAATTGGCACCGCCCTTGTTTGCAGCGCTGCGTGTGGCCATTGACAGCAATCGCTCGCAAAAAGGCCGGTTTTTGCTCTCGGGCTCCAGTTCACCGCAGTTGGTAAGTCAGATTTCGGAAAGTCTGGCCGGTCGGGTGGCCCGGGCGGAAATGGCTCCCCTGTCCTTATCAGAAGCCTGGCAGCAGGCGCCATCCAGGCTCTACGGCTTGCTCACCCAAGGCGCCCCATTGGCGGACATCGTGGCCGCCGCTGCACCGCAATTAAGCGCTCAACAGGTGAGTGACTACTGGTTTGCCGGCGGCTACCCGGAGCCCTGGTTAAGCACCAGTGACGAATTCCGCGCACTGTGGCAACGCAATTACCTCGACTCGTATTTGCTGCGCGACATTGCCGCCTTGTTCCCCGGGCTCAATCGCGATCGCTTTCGCCAATTCATCACCTTGCTGAGCCAGCATTCGGGCAACATCCTCAACAACGCCGACATCGCCCGAACCCTGGGCGTGAGCGAACCCACGGTGCGCGACTGGCTGGGAATCGCCAACGACACCTTTCTATGGCGGCACATACCCGCATGGGACCAATCGACTACCAAACAGTTGGTGAAACATCCCAAGGGTTATCTGCGCGACAGCGGCTTGTTACATCGTTTGCTGCGCATTCCTGATGCGCCAATGCTGCGCACACATCCGGTAGCGGGCAAATCGTGGGAGGGCATGGTGGTGGAAACGCTGCTCAGAGGGTTCGAAAATGCGGGTCTTGAAGTGCAACCTTTTCATTACCGCACCCGTGGCGGCGCAGAAATTGACCTGATTCTGCAAGGCCGGTTTGGCCCCAGTGATCTGTTGCCCGTTGAAATCAAGCTCACCCAGCATGGCGACAAACGCGCGCTGCGCGCGCTGTCGGAATTTGTCAGCACACACGACTGTCCCTTAGGTCTGGTCATCAACAACGACGAACGCCCACGCTGGCTGGATGAACGCATTCTGTCCATCCCGGCGGCCAGTCTGTAAACCCTGCCATTCACTGTCTGGCTTAGCCTCAAGCAAAATCGGCTGGTCATTCACATTTTTTACTCAAGTCCCTCAAACTGTAAACTCATGAAAAACCTTCTTCCCCTCACCCTTCTGGCCGCCGCCCTGTCTTTTGCCACCGCCAGCCACGCTGCCGACGCCACGCTGGAGGCAGCGGCCAAGGAAACCGGCGCCGTGGTCACCGCCAGCGGCCTGGTCTACAAGTCAGTCAAGGACGGCACTGGCGCCAGCCCCAAAGCCAGTGACACGGTCAAGGTCAACTACCGTGGTACCTTTCCTGACGGCAAAGAATTCGACAGCTCCTACAAGCGCAACAAGGCGATTGAATTCCCGCTGGGTAACGTCATCCCCTGCTGGACCGAAGGTGTGCAACGCATGAAGGTTGGCGGCAAGGCCAAGCTGACCTGCCCTGCAGCCATCGCTTACGGCTCACGCGGCGCGGGTGGTGTGATTCCGCCCAACGCGACGCTGTTGTTTGAAGTCGAATTGCTGGGGATCAACGGCAAGTAGTCCGGATGCCAATCCGGGGGGCTTGGCAGGGCCTGCCGTTCCCGGATTGCGCTGCGCTTCATCCGGGCTACCGGTCAGACTTGAAATCTGCGCACTCAGCCCCATTTTCAACAGTGAGGCTTCGCAGCCACGGGGGCTGCGGGCCGCTCACCCAAGACACTGTTGAAGAAGGAGAATCTCATGAATGCACTGATGACACGCGGCGGTCTGTTTGACGACTTTTTTCGCGATGTGGCGCCTGGCTTTTACATCAAACCCCTGCATGGCGACGCCCTGCCGACGCCGGCACAGATCAAGGTGGATGTGAAGGAAAGCGGTGACGCTTACACCGTGCAAGCCGAAATTCCGGGTGTGCCCAAAGAAGACATCCAGGTGGCCGTGGACGGTAATGTGGTGAGCCTGCGCGCCGAAATCAAGCAGCAGGACAGCACCAGCCCGGACGCAAAAACCCTGCGTAGCGAACGTTATTACGGTGCCGTGTCGCGCAGTTTCCAACTGGCCACTGACATTGACCAGACCCAGGCCAAGGCCAAATACGACAACGGCGTGCTCACCCTCACGCTGCCCAAAAAGCAGGCCCTGAGCGGCGCACAACGCCTGACCATCGATTAAATTAGCTCAACCTACGCATGACTGGCCAGCGCCCCACCCGGGTGCTGGCCTTCTTTTTTAAGCGCCTGTATTTTGAGCGGCTACACGCTTGGTACGCGCCCGGATGTTGAGGGACTCAACCCCAAGTGAAAACAACATGGCCACGTAGACATAGGCTTTCGGCACATGGACGTCAAACGCTTCGGCCACCAGCAGCGTGCCCACCATGGTCAGAAAAGCCAGCGCCAGCACCTTGATGGACGGATGCCGGTCGACAAACTCGCCAATCGGTTTGGCGGCAAACATCATGACAGCAACCGACGCCACCACGGCGGCCACCATCACGCCAATCTGGTCCACCATGCCCACCGCCGTGATCACCGAGTCCAGTGAAAAAACGATGTCGACAATGCCAATTTGCACAATCGTTCCCCAAAACAAGGTGGCGCCGGTTTTAACGGCCTCAACACCGGCACTGACCTCCTTGGGCTGGTGCGCTTCGACTTCCAGAAAAATCTCGTGACTGGCTTTGTAAAGCAAAAACAGGCCCCCACCCAGCAAGATCAGGTCGCGCCCACTGATCTCCTGCCCCAGCACGGTCAGCAGCGGATCAGTCAGCGTCATGACCCAGGCCAGGCTGAACAGCAGCGCAATGCGCGAAAACATGGCAAAACCCAAGCCCAGACGGCGCGCCAGGTCCCGCTTGTCAGCCGGCAAACGCCCAACCAGGATGCTGATGAAAATGATGTTGTCAATGCCCAGCACGATTTCCAGCGCTGCAAGCATGAAGAAGGCGATCCAGATATTCGGGTCGGTCAAAAATTCCATGGTCGGCTCACACAATATAAAGCAGCGCAGTTTAATGACCAACGCGCGACCACCCGGCGCTGCGGCTGACGAAGCCACAGCGTTATCAAGGCTTCTGACGCGACCCGGATTGCGCTTCGCTTCATCCGGGCTACTTGAAAATCTTGCCCGGATTCATGAGCATGTCGGGGTCCAGCGCCTGCTTGATGGCACGCATCATGGCAATGGCACCGGCACCGGCCTCTTGCACCAGAAAGTCCATCTTGTGCAGGCCCACGCCGTGTTCGCCGGTGCAGGTGCCGCCCAGTTTGAGCGCGCGCTGCACCAGCTGGCTGTTGAGCTGCTCGGCCGTGGCCCGCTCGGTGGCTGAGTCCGGGTCGATCAGGTAGCCCATATGAAAGTTGCCGTCGCCGACGTGGCCCACCAGAAAATACGTCAACCCGCTGGCCTGGACCTCGGTCACCGAGTCCAGCAGTGCGTCGGCCAGCCGCGAGATCGGCACGCAGGTATCGGTGGTAATGACCCGGCAGCCCGGGCGGGACTGGATGCCGGCATAGTAGGCATTGTGCCGCGCCGTCCACAGCTTGGTACGGGCCTCGGGCGTGCTGGCCCACTCGAAAGTCTGGCCACCAAAATCGCTGGCGATGGCCTGCACGGTTGCCACCTGTTCCTGCACGCTGGCGGGCGAACCATGAAACTCCATCAGCAGCATGGCGCCCTCGCGCAGGCTCAAATTTGCGTGCTTGTTGACCATCCGGATGGTATTGGCGTCGATCAGTTCGCAACGCGCAATCGGCACACCCATCTGGATCACCTGAATGGTGGTATTCACGGCGTCTGCCAGGCTGTTGAACGAGCAGGTTGCCGCCATCACCGCCTCGGGCAGCGGGTAGAGCTTGACGGTCACCTCGGTGATCACGCCCAGCGTGCCCTCACTGCCCACCATGAGGCGGGTCAGGTCGTAGCCGGCGCTGGACTTTTTGGCGCGGGTGCCGGTGCGCATCACCTCGCCTTGCGCCGTAACCACTTCGAGCGCCAGCACGTTTTCGCGCATGGTGCCGTAGCGCACGGCGTTGGTCCCGCTGGCACGCGTGGCTGCCATACCGCCCAGGGTGGCATCAGCGCCCGGGTCGACCGGGAAAAAAAGGCCGGTGGACTTGACCGCCTCGTTAAGCTGCTTGCGCGTCACACCCGCTTGCACCGTCACTGTCAGGTCCTCGGCGTTGATGGCCAGCACCTGGTTCATGCGGCCCACATCAATGCTGATGCCGCCCTGCACCGCCAACAAATGGCCTTCCAGTGACGAACCGACACCAAACGGAATCACCGGCACCTTGAACTGCGCAGCCAGTTTGACGGCATCCGCCACATCCTGCGTGCTTTCGGCAAACACCACGGCGGCGGGTGGTGGCACACTAAAGGACGACTCGTCGCGGCCGTGCTGCTCGCGCACCACGAGGGCGGCTGAATACTGCGGGCCAAAGCGCTCAGACAAGGCTTGCAACAGCGCAGCAGGCGCGGGGTGGCTAGGGTTTTCAGGGGGCAATGGGGGGGTTGGGGCGTTCACTGTGGGTCTCCGTCATAATCGTTCATTATGCTCAATTGCGCCATCACCAGCACGCCAAATGAGGCATCCTTCCACTTTTTAAGAGTTCACCCATGGGCAACCGACTGACACAAATCGCCACCCGCACCGGGGACAACGGCACCACCGGCCTGGGCGACAACACCCGCGTCTCCAAAAACAACTTGCGCGTGCATGCCATGGGCGACGTCGACGAACTCAACTCCAACCTGGGTGTGCTGCTGTGCGAAGCCATGCCGGACGATGTGCGCAGCCTGCTGGTCGAAATCCAGCACCAGTTGTTTAACCTGGGTGGCGAATTGTCGATTCCGGGTTTTGAGTTGCTCAAGGCAGACGCGGTGCTGGTACTTGACAACGCGCTGGCGCAGTACAACGAGGCGCTGCCGCGCTTGCAGGAATTTATCTTGCCAGCGGGTACCCGCGCAGCGGCCCTGGCCCATGTTTGCCGCACCGTGGCGCGCCGCGCCGAGCGCGCCACGGTGGCGCTGGAGGGCCAGGAAGCGCTAAAAGACACACCCCGGCATTACCTCAACCGCTTGTCGGATTTGATGTTTGTACTGGCCCGCGTGCTCAACCGCTACCGCACCGACGGCACCGTAGGGGATGACGTGTACTGGAAGAGTGAGCGGATTTTGCAGGCGGACTAAAGCTTTTCGGTCTCGCCCGATTTGGGTTGCCATTTCATCAGGTGTTTTTCAGCCTTACCCACCAGGCTATCAAGCACCAGCGCAAAGGCGGTCAGCACCACAATGCCGGCCATCACAGTGTTGATGTCAAAGCTGCCCTCGGCCTGCAAGATCAGGTAGCCCACGCCCTGGCTGGAGCCCAGGTATTCGCCCACCACGGCGCCCACAAACGCCAGACCAACACTGGTGTGCAAGGAGCTGAAGACCCAACTGGTAGCGCTCGGCAGGTAGACATGGCGCAGCAACTGGCGCCGGTCGGCACCCAACATACGGGCATTGGCCAGCACCACCGGGCTCACCTCTTTCACGCCCTGGTAGACGTTGAAAAACACGATAAAAAACACCAGCGTCACACCCAAGGCCACCTTGGAGCCCATGCCCAGCCCAAACCAGACCGAGAAAATGGGCGCCAGAATAATGCGCGGCATGGCGTTCATGGCCTTGATGTAAGGCTCCAGAATGGCCGACGCCATCGGTGCCAGCGCCAGCCACAAGCCGCCGCCCAAGCCCAGGCCAGCGCCCACGGCAAAGGCCATCATGGTTTCAGCCAGCGTCACACCCAGGTGCTGGTAGATGTCGGCGTCAGCGACAAACCAGGCCCAAATGCGTTCAGCCACCTTGAGCGGTTCACCAAAGAAAAAAGCCGCCTGGCTGTCGTTGTCAAACATCATCGGCGGAATCAGGCCCGGCACCGTCATCACATGCCAGAAGGCAAACAGCGCCAGCAGCAGGCCAACTTGCCATAACCACAAGTTACCGCCGCGCGGTTTGATGAAATTCCACATGGCTTCAGGCCGCTTTCAACTGTTGTTGGTAACCCTTGAGCACCTCTTCGCGCAGCACCTCCCAGATGGCCCGGTGCAGTTGCAAAAAGCGCGGTGAGGTTTTGATCTCGGCCACATCGCGTGGGCGCTCGATGTCAATGGGAAAGTCCCCAATCGGACGGCTACCGGGCCCGGCACTCATCACCACCACCCGGTCGCTCATGGCAATGGCTTCGTCGAGGTCATGGGTGATAAACAGCACCGCCTTTTTCTTGGCCTGCCAAATCTCAAGCAACTCGTTTTCCATGAGCTGACGGGTCTGGATGTCCAAGGCCGAAAACGGCTCGTCCATCAGGATGATGTCGGGGTCCAGCACCAGGGTTTGCGCCAGGCTGACGCGTTTGCGCATGCCGCCGCTCATCTGATGCGGGTAACGGTCGCCAAAACCGCCCAGCCCCACGCGGCGCAGCCAGTCGTCAGCCTGCCCAGCGGCTTCACGCTCTGCCACGCCATGAAACTGCAGGCCAGCCGACACGTTGGCCAGCGCGGTGCGCCAGGGCATCAGGCTATCGGCCTGAAACATGTAACCGGCGCGTTGGTTGATGCCCACCAGCGGCTGGCCAAACACCGTCACCGAACCGGTACTGGGCAAGAGCAAGCCGGCGCCGACATTGAGCAGCGTGCTTTTGCCGCAGCCGGTGGGCCCGACCACACTGACAAACTCGCCCGCAGCCACCGTCAGGTTCACCTCCCGCACAGCGGTGTAGCGTTGGCCGGGCTGGTCCTTGCTGATAAAGGTGCAGGCCACGTCCTGCAGCGTCAAGGCTGCCGTCATGTCAGCCTTTGGGGTACTTGGCGTTGGCCCTTTTGACAAAGTCGTTGGTGTAGACCGCCATCAGGTCGAGCTTGGCGGCGGCCAATTTGGCGTCCACACTGGCCAGGGCATTGAAGGCCGTTTGCGCGCCTTTGTCTGGAATCATGCCATTGGGTGACAGCGCGCCCTTGGCCGCCAAAAAGGCGTCGATATAGACCGCGCGGTCACCCAGCAGATAGCCCTCGGGCACGGTCTTGATGATGTCGGCCGCACCTGCATTCTGAATCCACTTGAGCGCGCGCACCATGGCATTGGTCAGCGCCTGCGTGGTGGCCGGGTTCTTGTCGATGAAAGCTTGCGGCGCGTACAGGCAGCCGGCGGGCATGGGGCCGCCAAACACCTTTTCGGACTCAGCCACATTGCGGGTGTCCGAGACAATTTTGAGATCGCCCGAGCGCTGCAGCAAGGTGATGACCGGGTCCAGGTTGCTCATGGCGTCGATCTGGCCCGAGCGCATGGCAGCCACCGCGCCATTGCCGGTGCCGACACCGATGATGCTGACGTCGCCGGGTTTCAGGCCCACTTTGGCCAGCGCAAAATTGACCATCACGTTGGTCGAGCTGCCGGGTGCCGAAACGCCCACCTTTTTGCCCTTGAGGTCGGCCACCGTCTTGAAATTGGGTAGGGTCTTGGGGTTGACGCCCAGCACAATTTGCGGCGCCGCGCCCTGCAGCACAAAAGCACGCATTTTCTGGCCTTTGAACTGCATGTTGATGGTGTGTTCAAACGCACCCGACACCACGTCGGCACTGCCGCCCACCACCGCTTGCAGGGCTTTGGAGCCGCCGGCGAAGTCAACAATGGTCACGTCCAGCCCTTCGGCCTTGAAGTAGCCCAACTGCTCGGCAATGGTCAGCGGCAGGTAATACAACAGGTTTTTGCCGCCCACGGCCAGGGTGACCTTGGGCTTTTCCAGCGCTTGCGCCAGCGCCCATTGGGGCAAGGTGGCGGCAACCAGGCCGCCGGCAATCAGGTGTCTTCTTTGCATGAGAATTGTCTCCAGGTAAATAAAAGCAGGGCCTCTGAATGAGCCCTGTCAGAGACGGATCATAGCGCGTGGGGCAGCGCGGCATGGGGCCGCGTCTTGAGCCAGACCAGGGCCCCGCCCGCCATGGCCACTGGAATCAGCGAGCCCGCGTTGAGCAGCTGCCAGCCCTGGGTGGTGACCAGCACACCCGAGGCAAAGGAGCTCAGCGCGGTGGTGGCAAAAACAAAGAAGTTGAGCGCCCCCTGGGCCCGGTCTTTCTCGGCCGGGGCATAGGTTTGCAGCGACAAGGTGGTGCTGCCGGTGAACAAAAAGTTCCAGCCCACGCCCAGCAAAAACAGTGCGATCAGGAACTGGTGCAGGTCCACACCCGACAGGGCCACGACAATACACGCGGCATTGAGCAGCACACCCACCCCCATGATCGGCAGCACGCCAAAGCGTTTGATCAGGTGGCCGGTAAAAAAGCCCGGGGCAAACATGCCAATCACATGCCACTCCAGTACCAGCGCCACATCAGAAAACGGCAGGCTGCATTGCTGCATGGCCAACGGCGTGGCCGCCATCAGCAGGTTCATCACGCCAAAACCCAGGGCACCGCAAGCCGCAGCCACCATAAAGACGGGCTGGCGCATGATCTCGCGCAGCGGTCGGCCGTCGTTATTGGCTGTTTTGGCCGGTGCCGCCGGGAACGTGATGAAAGCCAGCACCGCCATCGACAGCAGCGCCACCCCGGCCAGCGCCAGGTAAGCGCCCATGAAAGGCACGTCGGTCAGGGTGCGCGTTTGCGCTGCCAGGTTGGGCCCGGCCACGGCGCCAATCAGGCCGCCAGCCATCACCATCGACACCGCTTTTTCCTTGTAACCCGCACTGGCCAGCTCGGCTGCGGCAAACCGGTACAGGTTGGCATTGGCGTTGTAATACCCGGCAATCACCGTGGCCGCGCACAGCAGCCAGAAGTTTTGGCTCCAGGCGGCATAGGCGCACAGCAGGGCGCTCAAAGCAGCCACCACCAGCCCCATTTGAAACGCGGCCTTGCGGCCAAAACGATGCTGGCTTTTGGCCACCAGCCCGGTCGAAAACGCGCCACCCACCACGTAACCCATCACCGGCAGTGTGGCCATCCAGCCCAGCGGCGCCAGGCTAAAACCCACCAAGCCATTGATGGCGATAAAAGTAACGTTATTGGTCAGAAAAAGACCTTGGCAAATGGCCAGAAGCCAGAGGTGTCGGTTCATGAGGAAAGCGTCAGGGTGAAAAACGAAGTCTGGATTTTCTCATGCACCTGGGCCCGGACACAGCATCGAGCGGATTGACATCTATTTGACATGTTGTGCCGTTAACTTTAGCGCATCAACCAGGAGTCAGTATGGGCACGGCCATTCACATCAATGCATTGAACAAGACATTTCGCGGCGGTCGCAGGGCGCTGCAAGACATTCATCTGACCATTCGTGCAGGAGAAATGGTGGCGCTGATTGGCGCCTCGGGCTCGGGCAAGTCCACCCTGCTGCGTCACATGGCCGGCCTGATGGCCGCTGACGGTGCGGACCAGGGTCTGATTCAGGTGCACGGCAAGACCGTGCAGCAGAACGGAAAAATTGCATCCGACATCCGCCAGACCCGTGCCAGTATCGGTTTTGTCTTTCAGCAATTCAATCTGGTAGACCGCTTGCCGGTGATCGTTAATGTGCTGGCAGGCACGCTGCACCGGGTGCCGTTGTGGCGCAGCCTGCTGCGCTGGTTCACACCGGCCGAGCGCAGCAGTGGTGTGGAGGCTCTGCGACGTGTCGGCATTGCAGAATGTTGCGACCAGCGCGCCTCAACCCTGTCGGGCGGCCAACAGCAGCGCGCAGCAATAGCCCGCGCCATGGTGCAGGGCGCCCAGGTGATCCTGGCCGACGAACCGATTGCCTCGCTTGACCCGGAGTCGTCCCGCAAGGTGATGGACATTCTGGCGCAGGTGAACCGCGAGGACAAATGCACCGTGGTGGTGTCCTTGCACCAGGTCAACGTGGCGATGAAATATTGCCCCCGCACCGTCGCCCTGCACCAGGGCCGGGTGGTGTACGACGGGCCATCGGTGGCGCTCACGCCTACCTTGCTGCGTGAACTTTATGGCGCCGATGCCGACGACATCCTGGCCCTTGGCGACCATATTTCCAGCCTGCAGGACAGCAAACCAGCGGCGGTGCATCTGGTCTGGCCCGCACCACTGACTGCCCACGCCCCACAAGCCTGCGCCGCCTGAATCCAATTTTTTTCTCTCTCCCTTCTCAAACCTCAAAGGAACTCACCATGATCAAAAAACTGCTCGCCAGCCTGGCTGGCGCCACCCTGATAGCCATGAACCCGGCCGCGGCCCAGGAACTCAAGGAAATCAACTTCGGCATCATTTCGACCGAATCGTCACAAAATCTGCGTTCGGACTGGCAACCGATTCTGGACAGCATGAGCCAGAAAACCGGCATGAAGGTCAACGCCTTTTTTGCCCCGGACTACGCCGGTATCATCGAAGGCATGCGCTTCAACAAGGTGCATGTGGCCTGGTTTGGCAACAAGTCGGCCATGGAAGCCGTGGACCGCGCCAGTGGCGAGGTGTTTGCCCAAATGGTCAACGCCGATGGCACGCAGGGTTACTACTCCCACCTGATCGTGCACAAGGACAGCCCGCTCAAGTCCCTTGACGACATGCTCAAACAAGGCAAGAACCTGTCATTTGGCAACGGCGACCCAAATTCCACCTCGGGCTTTCTGGTACCCAGCTATTACGTCTTTGCCCAAAACAAGATTGACCCCAAGACCTTCTTCAAGCTCACGCGTGGTGCCAACCATGAGTCCAACGCGCTTGCTGTTGCGAACAAGCAGGTGGATGTGGCCACCAACAACAGCGAAAACCTGGACAAGCTCAAAGGCAAGCTGCCCGAGAAATTCAACGACATCCGGGTCATCTGGACGTCCCCGCTGATCCCGCTGGACCCGCTGGTGATTCGCAAAGACCTGCCCGAAGCCACCAAGATCAAGGTGCGCAACTTTTTCTACACCTATGGCCAGGGCGGTCAGCAGGAAAAAGATGTCCTGTTCAAGCTGTCAAAACTCTCCGGCTTCAAGGCCTCGACCAACAACCAGCTCACGCCCATTCGCCAACTTGAGCTGTTCAAGGCGCGCAACAAGTTTGAAGCCGATGCCACGCTGGCCACTGCCGACAAACAAATCAAGCTGGCTGACATCGACAAGCAATTGGCCGCACTGGGCAAGGTGCAGTAATGCGACTGGCACCTCAACCAAAGTTTGATTTTTTTGAGGTGCTGACATGAGCGCGCTCATTGGTGTCCGGCCCTTGTCCGCAGCTCCCACCCTGCCCCCCCCTCGCACCAGCTTGATGGGCCTGCTGGCTTGGGGCATTTTGCTGGCCTTGCTGGCGGGCTCCTGGCAAGGGGCCGACATGCGACCTCTGGCTTTGGTGCGTGATGCCGGCAACATGGCCACTTATGCAGCCGATTTTTTCCCGCCGAAGTTCACTGACTGGCGCCTGTATTTGCAAGAGATGGTGGTCACCCTGGAAATTGCGCTATGGGGAACCGCTTTGGCGGTGGTGTTTGCCGTACCGCTAGGCTTGCTGTCGTCGGTCAACATCACGCCGTGGTGGATTCACCAACCCATTCGCCGCCTGATGGACTCGGCCCGTGCCATTAACGAGATGGTGTTTGCCATGCTGTTCATCGTGGCGGTGGGCCTGGGGCCTTTTGCCGGTGTGCTGGCGCTGTTTGTGCACACCACGGGCATTCTGGCCAAACTGTTTTCCGAGGCGGTGGAGTCGATTGACTCACAACCGGTCGAGGGCATTCGCGCCACCGGCGCCAATGCACTGGAGGAAATTGTCTACGGCGTCATTCCACAGGTGTTACCGCTGTGGATTTCTTATTCGCTGTACCGCTTTGAGTCGAACGTGCGCTCGGCCTCGGTGGTGGGCATGGTGGGTGCCGGCGGCATTGGTGTCATTTTGTGGGAGATCATTCGTGGCTTTCAATACGCGGAAACCTGCGCCGTGATGATCATCATCGTTGTGACGGTGACCCTGATTGATGTGATTTCAGCGCGAATTCGCAAGTCGCTGATTTGAGAATTGGCTACTTTTTTCAAGCCTTGACCGCAGGCGCCGTTTCACGCCAGGCCGCCAACCGGCATTGGCTCGGACATCGGGACAGGAGCGGCATGGCACCAAGTGACCATGCGCACCGCTGCTCAAGAGCCAACAGAGGGCAATCAAGGCATTTCTTCGACCGTTCAACGCCGTGACAGGAAAACCATAATTCCGTCATCGCTAACTGCGTAGGCAAAGGTGTTCTTGAACGTTTATTTCCGCATCAGGTCAGGGCTTAAGTCACGGTTCGTCCGTGCCGCACGGCTGCAATGCAACGCTTGTCAGGACACCGGCCTTCGCAACTCAAAAGGCTAAATCATGGGTGCTATCCAAACGTGGTGGCGGGCAATCGGCTTGCAGTTCAAACTGCGCATCCTGATTCAGGGATGTGTGCTGGTGATTTTGCTGATCGCACAGTTTTGGTTGAGTGACAAACTGGAACGCATGGCGCTCGACGCCGCCCACGAACGTACCGTCGCGGTAGCGGACGGTGTCAATAACGGTTTGAACACGCTGATGGACATTCAGATTGGCGGCAAGGACGCCATCAGCAACGAAGTGGGACGCGCCCTGTTCATCACCCGGCTTGGGGTTTCCGACAAACTCAAGGAGGTGCGCGTGATCCGCGGCAAGGGGATCAACGACGAATATGGTGACGGCCTCCCCATGGAAAAGCCGGTTGATGACATGGACCGCAGCGTCCTGGCCAGCGGAAAAGCCGAATTCAAACTGATGCCTGAGGCCAATGGTGAGGTCTCACTGCGCGCCGTGATCCCCTCTGTGGCCTACAAGGAGTACCGCGCCTCCAAATGCCTTGAATGCCATGCTGTCAACGAAGGCGATGTACTGGGTGCGATCAGCGTCAAGGTGGATATCACGGAGCATCTGGCCGACATCAGTAGGGTAAAGACCTTGATTTGGGTCGGCCTGGGCCTGCTGCAGGTGGTGCTTTATTTTGTCATCGGCACCATCGTGCGCCGGTCACTCCACCAGCTCGGTGGTGAACCTGCTGATGTGACGCGCTTGGCCCAGGACGTGGCCAAGGGTGACTTGAGCAAGAGCATCGCACTTCACCCCGGTGACCGCCAAAGCATGATGGCTCAGCTCAAACTGATGCAGGAGAGCCTGGTCAGCGTGGTTAAAGAAGTGCGCCGGGGCTCGGAGGGCATCGCCGCCGCCAGCGTTGAAATTGCATGCGGCAACAACGATTTGTCGTCCCGCACCGACCATCAGGCCAGTGCACTTGAACAGACCGCTGCGTCCATGGAAGAGCTGGACGCCACTGTCAGGCAAAACGCGGATCGCGCACGCCAGGCCAATCAGCTGGCGCACAGCGCATCAACCGTTGCAACACAGGGCGGTGAGGTGGTGTCGCAGGTCGTGCAGACCATGAAAGGCATCAACGAGTCATCGCAACGCATTTCAGAGATCATCAGTGTCATCGACGGAATTGCCTTTCAAACCAATATTCTGGCGCTCAACGCGGCGGTGGAAGCGGCACGCGCCGGGGACCAGGGGCGTGGTTTTGCCGTGGTGGCCTCCGAGGTTCGGTTATTGGCCGGCCGCTCAGCCCAGGCGGCAAAAGAAATCAAGGCTTTGATCAGTGCCAGTGTGGACCGGGTGGCGCAAGGCACCCTACTCGTGGACAAAGCCGGAGCAACCATGAAAGACGTTGTCGACAGCATTCAGCGAGTGACCGACATCATGGGCGAGATCAGTTGCGCCAGTGACGAACAAAGCAATGGCGTCGCACAGGTGGGCGAGGCGATCAAACAGATGGACGAGGTGACGCAGCAAAACGCCGCCCTGGTACAAGAAATGTCGGCGGCTGCCGACGGTCTGAATTCCCAGGCGCAGGACCTGGTGCAGACGGTCTCGGTTTTTAAACTGGGAGCCATCTCAAGCGGATTGAGGGCGGATGTTCAGCCTGGGTAGTTTGCTTGTGAAGTAATCTGCTCTGCGGGGCGTGACGCCATCAGATAAGCCACCAGCTGGCGGCCGGCATCGGCCAGCGCACTTTGGTTGACGATGGTGCAGTCCGAATGCAGATTGGAAAAGAGCGCATTGCGGGCCAGACGCTTGGCCACCTCCTGGGGGGTGTCCCGGCCGCGCTGTGCCAGCCGTGCGGCGAGCTGCACGGGGGCAACCTCAATTTGCACCACGCGCAGGTGCGCTGCAGACTTCAATGTCTTGACATGTTCGCGGGAGCCATTCACCACCACGACCCGGCCCGCCGCCACCAGCGCGGCATAACGCGACGCAATACCATAGTGAAACCCGTGCGCCTCCCAGCGCCAGGCCAGGCCATCGCCGTCCATCAGGCGTGCAAACTGATCCGCGGTGACCACATCATGGTCCGAGCCCGGGTGTGACGGACGCGTCACCATGCGCCGGGCAAAAACAATATCCTGCCGTGCGGCCAACTGCGTGGCGGCCCAGCCCATCACACTGTCCTTACCCGCGCCCGATGGGCCGCACACAAACACCCACAGGCCGCTCATGCCAGCAGCTCCGCATCGGCGATGCGTTTGAAGGCCTGACCCGGCGCTGGCTCAACGAACAGGCACAAGCGGTCCAGCAGCAGGGGCGCCGCCGCATTCAGCCCTGCCACCGGGGTGGCAGTTGCTTGCAGGATGCGTTGTGCCATGGCTGGCGCCACCGGTCCGCTCAGAGTGAAGTGCAAACGGTAACGCTCCAACACATAGGGGTAGCCATACTGGTTCAGCAGTGCCTGTTCACGTGTATCCAGGTGGTCAACCCTGCGGCGCAGCAGGTCAGCCGCAGACAAGGGAGCGCGCAAATCATCAAGCCCGGTCACGCAAGCGGTGGCCAAGGCCGCCAGTTCGTCAGGCACCGTCACCGGCAACAGCGCCACAAAGTCGCCCAGCAGGGCGGCTTGCAGCGGCCCCAGCGCCACCGGCTTGA
Source organism: Burkholderiales bacterium RIFOXYD12_FULL_59_19 (assembly GCA_001771065.1). Taxonomy (GTDB): domain Bacteria; phylum Pseudomonadota; class Gammaproteobacteria; order Burkholderiales; family Burkholderiaceae_C; genus Rhodoferax. Next base: position 75,577 of record MESQ01000091.1, read on the forward strand.
GCGTGGCCGCCAGCGCTTGAAGGCGTGCGATCAACTTGTCCAGGGTGTGGCCACCACTCAGGGTAAAAGGTGCTTTCACCGTGGCGTGAAAGCCGTAGCGGCGCGGCTGGGCGGTGGCCGCGTACAACTCGGCGGGTTCGATCTGCGTCAGTGCGGGCTGGGCAATTTGAACGTCCAGGCATTCATCGCGGCCAAGCCAGCGGGTACCGAATTCCCACCACGGCGAGCCTTGTGCGGGTGCGAAATAGATGGCGTAGCGAGCGCTCATGCGTCCGTCCCGGCGTTGACCACCAACTGCACCCGGTCACCACAAAAAACGGTTTCACCGTACTTGATGGGCGTGCCTTCCATGTCCACGTCAAGGCATTCAACACACAGCAACGGGCGAGTGCCGGACTGCTTGAGCAGGCGCGCGGTTTCGTCACTGGGCATTTGCGTGGTGATGCGGCTTTGCGCACGCACGTAGTCCCGAACGCCAAAATGTTTGAGGATGTCGGTGGTGCGCAAGCCCTCGGCCATCATCTCCAACAGGCCGGCAAAACGCGCAGCCGGGTAATAGGCGGTGGCCAGGCCGATGGGCGCCTCGTTGGCCTCGTCCAGCATCTCCACCATCAACACCTTGGCCCCCTTGTCCAGCTTGAGTTCCTGCGCGGCCCGCTCGGGCGCAGGCATGACGCGCGCGGCCAGCAATTGTTTGCTGGGCAGCAAACCCTGGCGCTGCAGGTTTTCACTGAAACGGGTGCGCCTGGAAAGTGCGTAGTCCAGCAGCTCGTGCTGCACAAAAATGCCCCGCCCCGGCTCAATCCGCACCAGGCCCTCGGTTTGCAATGCAGCCACGGCCTGGCGCAGTGTGTGGCGATTCACACCAAAACGGGCTGAGAGCTCAACCTCGCCAGGCAGGCGACCGGTGCTCGCATAGGCGCGGTCACGAATCTCGGTGGTCAGGATGTCGGCAATCTGGCGCCAAACAGCCACGCCGCTACGCCGCCCGGGGGCGCTGAAGTTGAGTTGTCCAAATGTCATTACATTTCCTATTAGGCGTGATGGCCGGTTCTCTGAGAGTGCGGGCACGGAACCGACTGGGAACCCTACTGTAGTGACCTATTTAGACATCTGTATGACAACGCAGCCTGACATTAAATAGCAAATAAATCACACAGAAAAACGTTTGACCAGGCGCATTCCAACCACCGAGTGCCTCTAAACAGCCCGACAGGTCACCCATTTCAGCGGGCGCTCGATTCGGTGATCATTAATTGAGTAAAATAACTCAATCATGGAAAACTACCAGCGTACAGCATCCCTCCAGCTTCAAGAGCGCATGGCGGAAACCGTCCGCCGCCTCATTGTTGTGGCCGGTCCACGGCAAATCGGCAAAACAACTGCCGTCCATCAGGTGCTACGGGGCCGACTGCAAGCATCCTATCAATTCCATGCGGTCGATGCCCCCACATCCAGCGCCAATGATCTGCCAACAGATTTCAGCACCCAGGCCGGGTCTGGTCTGGTGTTTCGCTCCGGCAACGACACCACGCGCGACGAAAAGTGGTTGATCGAACGCTGGCAAGCGGCACGGCTGGCCGCCCGCGCTTGGTACAACCAGTCCATGGAAGCCCTGCTGGCAGGCAAGCCGCCCCAGGCCATGGCCCCAGACACAGCCCCCACCCCCTATGCGCTGGTGTTCGACGAGATACAGCACATCGCCAACTGGTCTGGCGTGGTCAAAGGTCTGTGGGACCAGGATCGTGCCCAAGGGCTTGCCATGCACGTTGTGGTGCTGGGCTCTGCCCCGCTGCTGATGCAACGCGGCTTGAGCGAAAGCCTGATGGGCCGCTTTGAACTACTGGAAATGACGCACTGGTCATACAGCGAAATGCGTGACTGTTTCGGCTTCACACTCGACCAATACATCTACTTCGGCGGCTACCCAGGACCCGCGCCACTCGTCATCCAGGGGCAAGAACTTCGCTGGCGCAACGAAGTTCTTCACAGTTTGATTGAGCCCAATCTGGTGAAAGACATCCTGGCGCTCGCACGCATTGAAAAACCAGCCGTCCTGCGCCAGCTCTTTGAACTGGGTTGCTCGTATTCGGGTCAGATCGTTGCCCTGACCAAACTGCTGGTGCAGCTCAACGACGCGGGCAACACCACCACGTTGACGCACTACCTCATGCTGCTTCGCGCAGCGGGGCTGCTGGCCGGGCTGGAGAAATACGCCGCCCAGGTGATCCGGCAGCGTGCCGCCCCACCCAAGCTGAACGTGCTCAACACCGCCTTCGTGTCGGTGTACTGCGGTAAAACCTTCGCCCAAGCCCGGGCCGACCATGCCCTCTGGGGCCACCTGGTGGAAAGCAGCATCGGCGCCCACTTGCTCAACTCTGCCGTTGATGGCATGCGCGTGGCTTACTGGCGAGAGAGCCCCTTTGAGGTGGACTTTGTCTTGCAACACGGCGACCGCATTGCCGCACTGGAAGTAAAGTCTGCAGCGCACGACCAGAGCGCCCGAAAGGGCTTGCGAGTCTTCGCCGAAAAGCATGCGCGGCTGAACATCCGCACCGAGGTGCTCGGCGGAGACGATTTCGCTTTGGCCGACGCGCTTACCCATCCCGCCAGCCATTGGTTGCCTGAGCCATGAGCATGTTGTGGCCTGTTGATCCGTTGGAGCGAAGCTGCACCGAGCTACTGCCCGCCGAAGACAAACCGTCCAACCTGGAATCAAACCCGGTCATCACGGTCCGCGAGTTGGTGAATATCCCCGTGTTTGTGCTCCTGGGTGAGCCGGGCATGGGCAAATCGGAGACGATGAAGGCATTGGCCACACTCGTCTTGGGCGAGCAAGGCAAACCCATCGCGGCCAACGACTTCATCGTTCTCCCGGCTTCTCCACGCAATGCAGATCGCCCCGTCTTCATCGACGCGCTTGATGAAGCCCGTACCGGTGGCGACACCACCGTGTGGCGAGAGCTTCGCAGAAACATTGCCCACAGCGGGCTGACTCACTTCGGCGTTTCCTGCCGGGTCGCGGACTGGCAAGGCACCGACGCCCAAGACCTGGCCACCGTGGCGCAAGGCCAGCGGATTCGAGTCTTTGCCCTCAACCCGCTCACGCCCGAGCAACGCCACGCTGTTCTGAAAAGCGAAGACATCGAAGACGCAGACAACTTCGAGCAGCAGGCAGAGGCACTGCGTTTCGGCGACATGCTGGGCAACCCGCAATCGCTCAAATTGCTGGTGGCTTCCGTCAAGAAGAATGGGTACCAGTGGCCAAAGACCCGCCGCGACGCCTATGAGCTGGCTTGCCAAGCGCTGGTGCGGGAAGCCAACCAACGCCACGCCCGAGCGCAGCAATCCGCAGCACTGCTCAGCGACGAAGCCCTGCTCGACGCCGCAGGTTGGCTGTGCGCGCTCATGCTTTTGAGCAACCAGAACGAAGTGGCCGACGAAACGCAGGGCATTGATGCCCAAGAAGGTGTGCGGCTGACCGAGGTGCTGGGCGCCTTGCCTGCCAACGGCTTTTCGCCAGACGTCATCCGGCAGGTGTTGCATCGCAGGTTATTCACCAAACCCAGGGGTTACACCGCTACCCACCGCACCGTAGCCGAATACCTGGCCGCACGTCACATCGCCGGACGGATTGCACACGGCGGACTGTCGGTCAGCCGGGTTTCTGCGTTGATGGTGGCATCGTCCCAACACCTGGTGAGCAACTTGCGTGGTCTCGCGGGCTGGTTGGCCGCACTGAGCGAGCCGATGCGCACCACAATCTTCGCAGCAGACCCGGCTGCGGTGCTGGACTATGGCGATTTGTACTTGCTCCCGGCCAGCGCCAAGCAGAGCTTGATCGAACAACTGGCTGTGAACCCCAGAGCAAGGAGCGAGGGCAATCTGTGGCAAAAGGCCGCCGCTCATGTACCCTTGGTGCAACCTGAGATGCAAGGCTTTGTGACGGCGTGGCTGGAGTCCTTCAGAAAGACCGAGCACCCAACCAGCCAACAGCGCTTGATCGCCGATGTGTTGCTGAGTGCACTGATCCACTTGCCAGCCGACACGCGCTGGGAACCGATCCTGCTTCAACTGGTTCGGGATGAAAGCTTGAGCGAAGGCGACCGTAGCACGGCACTCCAAGCGCTTTACACACACAGCTCGCACCCCTCGGTGCTGACGACGCTGCTGGAAGACATTCACCACGGGACGTTGAGCGAGCCCAGAGGTCGGTTGACTGACAGCTTGCTGCAACACCTCTACCCGGAACACATCCGGCCTTCGCAAGTGCTTGGCTTTCTCAAGTCAACCCATATCGCTGTCAACCAAGCAGGTTTCCCCATGTTCTGGCGGCACTACATCACCAAAAGGACACCGCTGAATCTGTTGCCAAAGTTGATGGAGGCCCTGGAGCGCGCTGTGGATGTCGGCACCTTCTCGCAAAAAATCTTTGCGATGGCAAGCCATCACCTCGAAGGACTGGAAACCCTGGTTGTCACTGCCATACTGACCTTTGGGACAAGCATTGAAGTGGCCAGACTTTCGAGTTGGCTCTTGATGCGCCTCGATACCGATACCAAGACGGCACCATTCCGCCATCTGACATCGGAAAATAGCCAACGTCTGAACGAATGGTGTCGAGCGCATCCGAACCTGATCAAACAGGTGATGGCGCACCAGGTTCGAGAGGGCGAGAGCAGTTGGACGGTCCAGCACCATTTTTTAATCAACACCCTTCCAACTGGCATGGGCGCTTTCTGGCTGGAACAAGCTAAGGCTTTAGAAGCCATTGATGAACCGGTCAAAGCGCAGGATTGCCTGACCACCGCATTCGGGTGGATCGGCCAAAAAAACAGTGGTATTACGCTTGATGACTTGGAGAACGCGGCAAAGCATAACGATGTTCTCAGGTCGGCACTTGAACCGCTGCTTTCTTCGCCTTTAAGTGACGATAACTGGCGGCGCAAACACTGGCTTCAGGACAAAGAATACCGTGATGTAGAAGCTGCTCGGCACGAAGTGAACGAAAGGAACCATAGCTATTTGCTGGATCATTTGAACGATGTACGTGACGGCAAGTTGCTCGGTTACCTTAGTGAGGCGGCATGGGCAGACTTGAAAGACTCGGGCTATGGCGGGGGCTCCAATGGAAACTTGTTCGACCAGTGGCGTGAGCAACACCCCGAGCTGGATGCCGCCACCCGTCAGGGCTACCAGGCGATCCTCAAGCAACTGACACCCGCACAGGCCGCCAGCGCAGTCAAGAACCACAAGACGGGCCATATCTTGAACATTGAGTTGCCCTGCCTGCTCGCCGCCCAACAGCTATTCGAGCAAGACCCGCAGCAATTGTTTGACTTGGGAGAGGAACGCCTCAAAGCGCTCATCACGCTGCACCTTTTGAGCATCAGCGCCAAACACGAATGGTTCTTGGCCTTGGCCGAACGCCAGTCGAATTGGGTTGAAGAAGTGTGGTGGTCGCTGTGCGAAAGCAACTTACGATCCAAGAAAGAGATTCGCATCCCGCAAATCGGCTTATTACGGCATGAGGTCGCCCTACGGCCCATGGCGCTGCGCCTGTTGCCTCGCATCCTGTTGAAGTGGCCTGGCAAAGTCAGCGAATCGAACTTTCCTGAATTTGTGCAAGTACTGGTCGCTGTGCTGGCGCAATGTGCGCCCGATGAAGTCAGCCGTTTGATCACTGAGCGGCTGAAACGCAAATCGCTGGATTCTCTGCAAACGGGTTACCTGCTCATGGCGGGCCTCTGGGTGGATCACCCGAACTTCGCACCCCTGCTGCAGAATTTGCTGAACAAGAGACAGATTGAGCAAACAGAGTTGCTGGGTTTTATCAGCCACCTGAATCGGTACGGTGGTAGTCCAGAACCACTGCCTGGATGGGATGTCCCCACGTTCGGAATGTTGTTCCGAATTTTTGGCCCACTTTGCTCGGCAAGCACCCCGGCAGGCGTGCATTGGGTTGGCCACGAAGACGAGGGACGCGCGTTCCTCCATCAACTGCTGGATGCCTTGCGCAACGACACCAGCGAAGCCGCTCAGCAAGAACTTCAACACCTGTTGAACGAGCCAGCTCTAAGCCATTGGAAGTACCGGCTCGAAGAGACGGCATCGCGACAAGCCCAGACCAGAGCTGAAAAAGCTTTTTCATTACCCACACCCCGGCAGGTGGCGCTGACGCTGCAAAACAAAACACCGGCCAATCCGGCTGACTTGATGGCGGTTGCGCTGGATGCGCTGCACACCATGCAGCAGACGCTGCGCAACAGCGACACCAATCGGCTGAACCGGTTCTGGACGGTTGACGAGGCAGGAAAACGCCCGCAACCACCACACCGCCCAGAGCCGGAATGCCGCAATGCCATTGCAGAATGGCTGCGAGCCGACCTCAAAGACTTCGATATATCGGTTGCCATCGAAAACCAGCACGGTGCCCAAAACCAGTCGGACATCGTGCTCCGGGTGCAAACCGCCGCACACCAAGAGATGTTGTTGCCCATCGAAATCAAAGGCGACTGGAACCGGGATTTGTGGACTGCCGCAACGGAACAGCTCGCCAGGCAATACGCCAGTGAGCCCCGTTGCCATCACCAGGGCATTTATCTGGTTCTGTGGTTGGGCAGCAAGCGTGGAACTGCGGCCAAACCGAAACCACATCCCAACTATCCCACACACACGCCAGCCGACCTGCAAGCCCGCCTGCAACTTGAAACCGATCAAAATGCCAAAGGTCAGAACATCCGGGCGCTTGTCCTCGACATTTCGATTCCCGATTGACCTGACTCCGAGTCCGGCGGGCAGTCAGGGTACTGCGCTGCATATTCAATAGCACAAATCAGACAAAACGCCGTTTGACCCGGTGTGTGTCGGCCACCGTGTGCGGACATAAATCTGACCGAATGTCATAAATCCTTCATGTTGCTGGGTTGAACTATCCCCCGTACCCACCCGCTCCGGTCGATAAAAGTCGGCCCGGCACTTCAGCAACCTATCTAGACATCCGTATGACAAACAAGCCCTCAAGCGAACACGCCAGCAGCGACCCGGCAGCGCGCCACGCCTGGCTGGCCGTGCTGGCGCGCGCCACGCTGGCCGAACTCGAAAGCATGGCACCTGAAAAAAGTAAGCTATCTGAACTGAAGTCCGTGCGCCCACCGGAAATCGGCATGGTGATGCTGCGGGGCCGGGTCGGGGGCACCGGCAACCCGTTTAACCTGGGCGAGGCCAGTGTGGTGCGTTGCGCGCTGCGGCTTGGCGACGGCCCGCTGGGCGTGTCTTATGCGCTGGGCCGTGACAAGCGGCGGGCTGAACTGGCCGCCTTGTTTGACGCCATGCTGCAAGACCCGCAGCACCACGACGCGCTACAACGTAGGCTGATTGCGCCGTTGGCCCAACGGCAAGCCCAGGCACGGGCACAGACGCAGCACGCGGTGGCCAACTCCAAGGTCGAATTTTTCACATTTGTACGGGGTGAAGCATGAACGCTACCGCCACACTTGCGCCAGGCTTGCCCGATGGTGTACATGACAGCCAGCAAGCTTTTCGCGCCGCGCTGGATGCGCTGGCCCGACCCGGGCAAGTGCGCCACATCGGCCCCGCCTTGCCCGGCGTTGTGTTGGGTGGGGCGCTGGCCCGTCTGCTGCTGAGCCTGAGCGACGACGAAACCCCGGTGTGGTGGCGCAGCACCGATGACAACCTGCCGCAATGGCTTCGTTTTCACAACGGCGCACCCGTGGCAGAGCGGCCTGATGCGGCCAGTTTTGCTGTATTGACTGACATGGCACACCTGCCAGCGCTGTCCGACTTTGCGCCGGGCTCGGCGGCTTCCCCCGAGTTGTCCTGCACCCTGTTGATCGAGCTGCCCGCACTAACCGGTGGCCCGACGCTGGAGTGGCACGGCCCCGGCATTGCACGCGTGCAGCGTGTTGGCTTGCAAGGACTGCCCGACGGTTTCTGGCCACAGTGGCAAGCCAACCACGCGGCTTTTCCGCAGGGCGTGGACATTATCTTTACCTGCGGCGACGAGGCCTTGGGCCTGCCCCGCACCACCCGTGTACGCCGATTGGAAGGAGTCTGACATGTATGTAGCCGTAAAAGGCGGCGCTGCCGCGATTGAGAGCTCCTGGCAGTTGCTGGAAAAACAGCGCCGGGGCGACACCACCATTGCAGAGTTGTCGGTGGCGCAAATCCGCTCGCAACTCACGCTGGCGGTAGACCGGGTGATGAGCGAGGGCTCGTTGTACGACCCCGAGCTGGCGGCGCTTGCCATCAAACAGGCCAGCGGTGATTTGATGGAAGCGATTTTCCTGCTGCGAGCCTACCGTACCACTTTGCCGCGCCTGGGTTACAGCGAGCCGCTGGACACCGCCCGCATTGCGCTGGTGCGGCGCATCTCGGCCACCTTCAAAGAAGTGCCAGGCGGCCAACTGCTCGGGCCAACTTACGACTACACCCAGCGCCTGCTGGACTTTGCCCTGCTGGCTGAAGGTGAATCCACCGGCCACTCGTCCGCTGCCACCGACACCCCGCTTACAGGCCAGGATGCCAAGCCCGCAGCCAAGGTCGAAGCACCGGCGCAGACCGTACCCCGCATCAACGACTTGCTGGCGCGTGAAGGCCTGCTGGAAACCCCGCAGCCCCTGGGCACACAAGCCCCAGGCGACCTGACGCGTGACCCGCTGATGTTCCCCGCCGACCGCGCCCTGCGCCTGCAAGCCCTGGCCCGGGGTGACGAAGGCTGGCTGCTGGCCATGGGTTACTCGACCCAGCGCGGCTACGCCAGTTCACACCCGTTTGCGGGCGAAATCCGGCGCGGCACAGTCAGTGTGGAACTGGTGCCCGACGAGCTGGGTTTCACCATCGACATTGGCGACCTGGAAGTCACCGAGTGCCAGATGATCAACCAGTTCAGCGGCAGCCGCGACGTGCCGCCGCAGTTCACCCAGGGCTACGGTCTGGCCTTTGGCGGAGCCGAGCGCAAAACCATGGCCATGGCGCTGGTAGATCGCGCCCTGCGTGCCGACGAGCTGGGCGAGCCGCGTGTGGCCCCGGCACAAGACGAAGAATTTGTGTTGTCCCACGCCGACAACGTCGAAGCCTCCGGCTTTGTGCAGCACCTCAAATTGCCGCACTACGTGGACTTTCAGGCCGAGTTGGAGCTGGTGCGCAAGCTGCGCCAGGCCCATGCCGAGGCTGCACAAGGCAATACCAGCCCTTTTAACCCGACCCAGCAGGAGGCTGCATGATGGACACCCACTACAACTTTGCTTTCCTTGACGAGCGCACCAAAAAACGCATCCGCCGCGCCCTGCTCAAGGCCGTGGCCGTGCCGGGTTACCAAGTACCGTTTGGCTCACGCGAAATGCCTTTTGCCTACGGCTGGGGCACCGGTGGCGTGCAGATCACAGCCAGCATCATTGGCCAAAACGACGTGCTCAAGGTCATCGACCAGGGCTCGGACGACACCACCAACGCGGTCAACATCCGGCGCTTTTTTGCCCGCACCACGGGTGTCGCCACCACCGGGAAAACGCGCGAGGCCACGCTGATCCAGACCCGCCACCGCATCCCCGAAGTGCCGCTCACCGAAGCGCAAACCCTGGTCTACCAGGTGCCCATGCCCGAGCCGCTGTCCAAGCTGGAGCCACGCAGGCGTGAAACCATCAAGATGCACGCCCTGAGCGAATACGGGCTGATGCATGTGCGCCTGTACGAAGACATTGCGCAGCTTGGTGCCATCTCGCACGCCTATGACTATCCCGTCATGGTCAATGAGCGTTACCTGATGTCCCCCTCACCGATTCCGAAATTTGACAACCCCAAGATGCACATGAACCCGGCCCTGCAACTGTTTGGCGCAGGCCGAGAAAAGCGCCTCTACGCCATTCCGCCCTACACCCAGGTGCGCAGCCTGGACTTTGAAGACCACCCGTTTGAAGTGCAGCACTGGGCGCACGCCTGTGCCTTGTGTGGGGCCGCTGAGAGCTACCTGGACGAAATGATTGTTGACGACGCAGGCAGCCGCCTGTTTGTGTGCTCGGACAGCGACTATTGTGAGGATCGGCGTGACGCAGGCCATGTCGGCACGCAGCAAGCGGTGACGCTGCACGATGTCTTGGCCACGTCGCCTGAGGCGTTTGCGCCCAACGAACGGGAGGCCGCATGAAGCCCCCGGTGTTGCTGTCGGCCCGCCAAGCGGGCAAGGCCTTTGTGCACCAGGGGCAGCCGCTTTGGGCCTGCCGTGACGTGAGTTTTGACCTCTATCCCGGCGAGGTGCTGGCGGTGGTGGGGGAGTCCGGCTCGGGCAAAAGCACGCTGTTACGCCTGCTGGCGGCTCGCCTGGCCTGTGACGAAGGCACGGTGCATTACGACGTACGGACCGAATCAAGCCATGAAATCACCGGCCTGGTCGATCTGGCGGAGCTGTCAGAAGCACGGCTGCGCTGGCTGGCCCGCACCGATTGGGGCTTTGTTGAACAGCATGCGCGTGACGGCCTGCGCATGAACGTCTCGGGCGGGGCCAATGTGGGTGAGCGCCTGATGGCCCTGGGGTCGCGTCACTATGGCAATTTGCGCAGCGAAGCGGTCTCATGGATGCAGCGCGTGGAGCTCGACACCGGCCGCATTGACGACCTGCCCGCCACCTACTCGGGCGGCATGCAGCAGCGCCTGCAAATTGCCCGCAACCTGGTGACGCATCCGCGTCTGGTGTTCATGGACGAGCCCACGACCGGCCTGGACGTGTCGGTACAAGCCCGCCTGCTCGACCTGCTACGCGAGCTGGTCGACGAGCTGCAACTGGCCGCCGTGGTCGTCACCCACGACCTGGCGGTGGCCCGCCTGCTGGCCCAGCGCATGCTGGTCATGAAAGACGGCCAGGTGGTTGAGCAAGGCCTGACCGACCGCGTGCTGGACGACCCCCAGCATCCCTATACCCAACTGCTTGTTTCCTCGGTGCTCACGCCATGACTGCTCTTATCGAAACCATTGCCCTGTCCAAAACCTTCACGCTGCACGGGCGCGGCGGCCTGCAATTACCGGTGTTTTCCGGCATTGATTTAAGCGTGTACCCCGGCGAATGCCTGGCGCTCACCGGGCACTCCGGCAGCGGCAAAAGCTCTTTGCTGCGCTGCCTGTATGGCAACTACGCCCCGAGCAGCGGCGCGGTGCGTATTCGCCATGCCGGTGACTGGCTCAACCTGTCGGATGCCGCCCCGCGTGAGGTGGTGGCGGTGCGCCGACGCACGTTGGGCTACGTCTCGCAGTTTCTGCGCGTGATTCCACGGGTCTCCACGCTCGACATCGTCGCCGACCCCTTGCGCCGCCTGGGCGTTGGTGTGGATGAAGCCCGCAAGCAGGCCGCACAGTGGTTGCAACGCCTGAACCTGCATGAGCACTTGTGGCACTTGCCACCGGCCACGTTCTCGGGTGGTGAGCAGCAGCGCGTCAACATCGCCCACGGCATGATCAGCGCACCCCAAGTGCTGTTGCTCGACGAGCCCACCGCCTCGCTCGATGGCGACAACCGGCAAGTGGTGGTGGAGCTGATCCAAGCCGCCCGCGCACAAGGCAGCGCCATTGTGGGCATCTTTCATGACGATGAAGTGCGCCAGGCCGTGGCCAGCCGATGTTTTGATGTCGAACAATACCGTGGTTTCTCGGTCGGGGCTGCGGCATGAGTGGCGAGCTGGTCTTCAAAAATGCCCGCATGGTTTTGCCAGATGAACTGGTGCACGGCACGCTGAGTGTCAGTGGGGGCCGCCTGGACCAAGTCAACAGCGGTAACACCGCAGCGCCCCAGGCGCTGGATCTGGAAGGTGACTACCTGTTGCCAGGCCTGGTGGAATTACACACCGACAATTTCGAGCGCCACCTGATCCCCCGGCCCAAGGTGCACTGGGCCGAGCTACCCGCCCTGCTGGCGCACGACGCCGAAGTGGCCGCCGCCGGTATCACCACGGTGTTTGACGCCATGGGCGTGGGTGATGTGGCGCACGACAGCCTGCGTGGTAATGACATGGGCCGGGTGATTGCCGCCATCAACGACAGCAGCGCGCGCGGCATGTTACGCGCCGACCACCACTTACACGTGCGCTGTGAGTTACCCGCCGCCAATGCGGTGGAGTTGTTTCAGGCCTTTCACGGCCACCCGCGTTTGTCGCTGATTTCCCTGATGGACCACACGCCGGGCCAGCGCCAGTGGGAAAACATTGAGCACGCCCGCATTTACTACACCGGCAAAAAGGGCTGGAGCCAGGAGCGCTTTGACCACCAGGTGGTGCATGCGGCCGCGCTTCAGTCGCGTTACGCCAAACCCCACCGCGACTACTTCAGCCAATACTGCCGCAGCCACAGCATCGCCCTGGCCAGCCACGATGACACCACCCTGGACCACGTCGAGCAGGCCCACGCCGAAGGGGCTTGTATCTCCGAATTCCCCACCACCCTGGCAGCGGCGCGCCACGCCCATCAACACGGCCTGCTGACCATCATGGGTGCGCCCAACGTGGTGCGCGGTGGTTCACACTCGGGCAATGTGGCGGCAGCTGAACTGGCGCAACACCAGTTGCTCGACATCCTCTCATCCGACTACGTACCTGGTAGTTTGCTGACAGCCGTATTTCGCCTGGTGGACGACGGGATTTTGTCGCTACCACAAGCCGTGGCCACGGTCACCCGCAACCCGGCCCGTGCCGCCGGTTTCGCCGACCGGGGTGAGATTGCCAGCGGCCAGCGGGCTGACCTGGTGCGGATTCGGAGGGTCGAGATGCCCGACGGCAAACATCACGGTGTGGTGCGCGCGGTCTGGCGCGAAGGCCAGCGGGTGCTTTGAGCGCCGCTGCAAGTTCTTGTTCTATTCACCAGGAGTTGTCATGCTGACCCAAACGAATTTCGCCAAAACCTGTGGCGCGGTACAGGTGCTCGGCAACGCCCGCATCGTCACCGCCAACGCCGAATTCATCGGCACGGTGGTCATTGAAAACGGTGTTATTGAATCAGTTGAGCCGACTGACAAGCTGGCGCTGGGTGCTGAGGATTGGGCCGGTGACTGGCTGCTGCCCGGACTGGTAGAGTTACACACCGACAACCTGGAAAAACACCTGTCACCCCGTCCCGGCGTGTTGTGGGATGCCCACTCCGCCATGTTGGTCCATGATGCCCAATGCGCCGCCGCAGGCATCACCACGGTATTGGATTCGGTGGTGATTGGCGACCTCGACAAGGGCGGGCCACGGGCCATGACACAACACAGCTCAATCAAAGCTTTGCACCAGTGCCGCGACGAGGGTTTGATGCGTGTTGAGCACTTGCTGCACTTGCGCTGTGAACTTTCGGCACACGACATTCTGGCGGTCTACCACCAATACGCCGACGACCCCCTGGTGAAACTCGTCAGTGTCATGGACCACACACCGGGCCAACGCCAATGGCGTGATTTGGCCAGTTACCGCAACTACCTGGAGCGTCACCGCAGTTTTACCGATGCGTCGTTCGATGCCATGATTGCCGAACGCCAGGCTGATCAACGGGTCTATGCGGTGCCGCATCGCCAGGCCATCGTCCAGGCCTGTGTGGCCCGTGGCCTGCCGCTGGCCAGCCATGACGACACGCTGCTCAGTGATGTGCAGCTTGCTGCCCAAGAGGGCGTCAGTCTGTCGGAATTTCCCACCACGCTGGCCGCGGCTCAGGCGGCACGTGCGGCGGGCATGGCCATCATCATGGGTGGTCCCAACATGGTCAAGGGCGGTTCACACTCGGGCAACATCTCGGCCATGGAACTGGCCCGCTGTGACCTGCTGGACATCTTCTCGTCAGACTATGTGCCCTCCAGTTTGCTACTGGCCACTTTTATGCTGAGCCAGCTCGAACACTGGAGCTTGTCCAAGGCGGTGTGCACCGTCACGCGCAACCCGGCCCGCGCCATTGGTTTGCAAGACCGTGGCGAAATCGCCGTTGGCCAACGCGCCGACTTTCTAAGGGTGCGTATGAACCGCGTTGGCATGCCGATGGTGCGACAAACCTGGCTGGCTGGCCAACGCGCCTTCTGACCCTGCGTTGTTTGACATTTTCAAGGGACACCCATGAGCTACACCCACATCGACGCCCTTAACCTGCCGCCCCGTGTCCACCTGGGGCTGGCACCGACACTGGCGGCTAATGCCGTGGTGCGCAATTGCGACTTTGGCCGCTACACCCAGGTCGGTGAACAGACCCATATGACCGACTGTGTGCTCAGTGACTACGCCTATGTGCAGCACCACTGTGACCTGATGTCGACCGACATTGGCAAGTTCGCCAACATTGCCAACATGGTGCGGATCAACCCCGGTTTTCACCCCATGGAACGGCCCACGCTGCACCACTTCACCTACCGCCCCACCATGTACGGCATGGCCGAGCAGGACGATGCAGTCTTCTTTGAATGGCGCAATCGGCAACGTGTGGTGATCGGCCACGACACCTGGATCGGCCACGGCGCGGTGATCATGCCGGGGGTTCACATCGGCAACGGCGCCGTGGTCGGCAGCAACTCGGTGGTGACCAAAGACGTCCCGGCTTACGCCATCGTGGCTGGTGCCGGCGCCAAGCTGATCCGCCAGCGTTTTCCCAAGGCGATTGCACAAGCCCTGGAAGACACCGCCTGGTGGGACTGGGATCACGAAACCCTGACTGAACGGATGCCCGAGTTCAAGGACTTGCGCAGTTTTTTGGCGAAATACGCTCCCTAAAAAGCCCAGCCATCGCTTGTCGACCAATACGGTCATTAAACCGACATGTTGCCTCTCTAAATTCAAGTCTTCAAGTCGCAACTGAGCAAAGGCGTTCACCATGCTGCAACTGTCTTCATTGTCCAAATCCTACGGTGCCGTGCATGCATTGCGACCGACGAACCTGCAAATCCCGGCCGGTCAGATGGTGGGGGTGATCGGGCGTTCAGGGGCAGGCAAGAGCACCCTGCTGCGGCTGCTGAACCGACTGACAGAGCCCAGCAATGGCCGCATTGATTTCGATGGCACCAATGTCACAGCGCTGCAGGGCCGCGACTTGCGGATGTGGCGAGCCAGCTGTGCCATGATTTTTCAGCAGTTCAACCTGGTGCCACGGCTGGATGTCATCACCAACGTGTTGCTGGGCCGCATTGCCCGACATGGACCCATGAGCGCTTTGATGCCACGCTTCTCACTCCAGGAACGCGCCATGGCGGTGCTGGCACTGGATCGGCTGGGCTGTTCTGGGCTCGCCTTTCAGCGCGCAGAGACCCTGTCAGGTGGTCAGCAACAACGTGTCGCCATCGCCCGTGCACTGATGCAGGAGCCCAACATTTTGCTGGCCGATGAACCCATTGCATCACTGGACCCGCACAGTGCAAGCTTGGTAATGGATGCCCTGCATCGCATCAACCAGGAAGATGGCATTACCGTGGTGTGTAACCTGCATACGCTGGACACTGCGCGCCAGTACTGCACACGTGTTGTTGGCATTGCTGCCGGCGAGGTGGTCTTTGACGGCGCGCCATCGGAACTCACTGCCAGCGTGGTGCGACACATCTATGGTGTCGCCGATAACGCGCAAAACTTCCGCGAGTCGGCGACATCCACCACCCTCGTCTCCCCCATCGATTCAGAGTTAATGGCAATGGCCGCTTGAAAACCTCACTTAAAAGGAACGTTCACATGACTTTACTTAAACGTATGTTCAAGACCCTGTGCCTGGCAGGCACGATGGCTGTGCTGGCCACATCGGCCAGCGCGCAGGACTGGCGAACCAAATACCCCGTCGTGAAATTTGCTGCGTCAAGCAGTGAAAACCGTGAAGCGGTGCAAGCCCGTTTCAAGGAGTTTTCCAGCTACTTCAAAAAACAGCTGGGCGTGGAGTTGCAAATCTACCAGGCCACCGATTACGCAGGCGCCATCCAGGCGCTCACCAGCGGCCAGGTGCACCTGGCGGGGTTGGGTCCGGCTGGCTACGCCGCCGCCTGGGTTGACTCCGAAGGTGCGGTAGAACCCTTGGTCGCTGCGCGCGAAGCCGATGGTGATCTGGGCTACTACTCGGCTTTGATCGTGCGTGCCGATAGCCCGTACAGAAAAGTGGAAGACCTCAAGGGCAAGACCCTGGGATGGGCCGACCCGAATTCCACCTCGGGTTACCTGGTACCCCTGGTGAGTTTGCGCGCCATCGGCATCGAACCGACCAAATTTTTTGAACGTACCGTATTTTCGGGAAGTCATGAGAACAATGTCATAGGTGTCCTCAATGGCACTTTCGACTCGGCCTTTGTGTGGACCGGCAAAAACCCGGCATCTCGCGGTATCCTGAAGGTGATGAGTGCACGAAATCTGCTCGACCCCCAGAAGTTGCGCGTGATCTGGAATTCACAAATGATCCCCAGTTCCCCCATCACCGTGCGCAAGGACATGCCTGCAGACATGAAACACGACATTGCCAAACTGTTTGTGGATTTGTACGCCAAGGATCCTAAGATGGCCGAAATCATGGCGACGGGCAAGACCTCCGGTTATGTCGAAGTGCAGCACGCGCTCTACCAACCGGTGTTGGACGTACTGCACGAACAGCGCCGCAATCGTAAAAAGAACTAAATCCGATTTAGACCCCGATGCGCACCGAAGTCATCAAATTCGAGCGGCAGTTTGCGGCACTTCAGGCGCAAAAGCAGCGCCAGGTCTGGTGGTACGGTGGACTCTTTGTGCTGGCGCTGCTGATCTCGGCCTGGATCGGCGACTTCAGTCCGGCCAAGATCTGGCACGGTTTGCCGCGTATCCATGAGTACGTGCTCAAGACGCTGCCCGTATTGGGCTGGGTCACGCTTTGGACGGATCTGACCGAATGGTTCTGGGGCTTGCGCAAGTGGCTTGGGTTGCTGCTGGAAACGGTGCTGATCGCCTACCTGTCCACCCTGCTGGGGACTGTGGGGGCGTTGGCGCTGGCTTTTGATGCCAGCACCAACCTGCAGCGCAGTGGCTGGGGCTATGGGTTGACGCGGCGAGCCATGGAGTTTGCTCGCACCATTCCAGAACTGGTGTTCGCCCTGATCTTTGTTTTTGCTTTTGGCCTGGGGCCGATGGCGGGCGTACTGGCCATTGCGATCCACACCATGGGCGGCAGCGGCAAGCTGTTTGCGGAAGCAATTGAGAACATCGACATGAAACCGGTCGATGGACTGCGTGCCACGGGAGCCAGTTGGTTGCAAACGCTGCGTTTTGCCGTGCTGCCCCAGGTGTTCCCCAATTTCACCAGCTTTACGTTGTGGCGTTTTGAGATCAATGTGCGCAGCGCCTCGGTGCTGGGGTTTGTTGGGGCGGGTGGTATCGGTCAGGAGTTCTACACCGCGATTCGCATGTTGTATTACGAGGACATCAGCGCCATGCTGTTGTTACTTGTCGCCACGGTCATGCTGATAGACATCGCCTGCGAGAGGTTACGTCACCGCATGATTGGCCAGGAGAATATGTCGTGATGTTGCGCTTGCAAAACATGGATGAACCGGCGTTGGCGTTGGCCCGTCAGGTGGCCCCGGCAGTATTTGCGCCACGACTGTTGCAGACACTGCTGCGCGTGCTGGCCTGGTTGGCCTTTCTGGCGCTGACCATGTATTGCCTGTGGCTGTTTGAGATGTCCCCGTTGCGCTTCGTTAATGGTCTGGGCACCTTGCTGCACATCGTTGCTCAGATGTTCCCGCCAACTGCGGGCGACATGCTCGCCACCTACCTGATGTCGATGCTTCAGACTGTGGGTATGGCCTTCATAGGCACGGTCTTTGCAGCCGTGCTGGCCTTGCCCCTGGGTTTGTTGGGTGCCAAGAACATGTTGTCCAACGGATTGGCCCACTTTTTGTTTCGCCGTAGCTCTGATGTATTACGCGGGGTCGATCAGTTGATCTGGGCTCTGATCTTTGTGCGTGCGGTCGGATTGGGTCCGTTGGCGGGCATTCTGGCTATCATCATTTCTGACACTGGCACCTTGGCCAAGCTTTACAGCGAGGCGATCGAGAACATCGACAAAAAGCCTGTTGAGGGTGTTCGTTCGGTAGGTGGTGGCCCGCTGCATGCCATACGCTACGGAGTGTTGCCCCAGGTGCTACCGGTGATGCTTTCCAATATGCTCTACACCTTTGAGTCCAATACCCGTTCGGCCACCATCCTGGGCATCGTTGGCGCGGGGGGTATCGGCTTCTACCTGTCAGATCGGGTACGCACAATGAACTGGGAGGATGCAAGTTTTATTTTGCTGCTGATCCTGCTCACGGTGTACCTGATCGACCACTTGTCCGGATTCATCAGAAGCCGCTTGATTCGGGGGCAGGTTGCCAAACAACCTGTTTAACCAGATGCTTGCGGCAGAGTTTTCCTAACTGTTCATGGGTTGGATCAGTGTGTATAGATCGGCGATTCAAACCCCGCATAAGCAATGCGCCCGCCAATGACACTTGTCACGGCATGAGGGGTACGGCCTGCCGGTGCCTTGACCAGGGTGATGTCGGCGCGCAGCCCGGCCTGCAAACGGCCACGATCCTTGAGATTCGCGGCATCAGCCGGGTTGCTTGAGATCATCGCCCAGGCTTGGGCAAAACTGCACAAGCCCTCATTGGCCAAACGGAATGCGGCAGGCAACATGGCGGGGTAGTAGTAGTCCGATGTCAAAACCGTGCACAGCTCTTCAGACACCATGTGTGCTGCCGCCACAGCATTCTTTTGGTGGCTGCCGCCGCGTACCACATTGGGTGAGCCAAACACCACATGGTTACCCAGTTCGCGGGCCAGCGCGGCAGTGGGCTTGGTTTTTGGAAATTCCGAGATACCGCACCCCAGTTCCTGGTACCACTGGCGGACCTCGGGTGATGGGTCGTCGTGCGAGGCTTGCGCCACGTTGGCCGACACGGCGGCACCAGCCAGTCGGCGAATCGAGCCGTTGACCTCGTCTTTTCGTGCGGCCATCCGGTTGGCCAATGCGTGCAGGTCTTGAACGGGCAGACCGGTTCTCTGCAAGATGTTCATGACCTCATGCGGCTGGGCCAACTTGCGCAAAATGTCCGGCAAGTGGTCGTTGAACGCCAGCAGGGCGATCTTGCCTTCTGCCAGCCATGACAATACCTCTTGCTCACCGTCAAGGTTGTAGGTCTCTTGCCTCAGGTGAAGTTTGGTGTCGCAGGCCAGATGGGGCTTTGCGTCTTCAAGGGCGGTCAGCATTTGCAGCATGGCGTCACGCCCGCGCAAGCCCGGTTCCCAGGAATAAGTGACACCGTGGTAAGCGGTGGTGATGCCGTTGGCCACCAGTTGGCGATCTGTTTCGGCGAGCGCCAGTTGTATGTCAAAGTGCACCCCCGGGCGCGGCATGAGCTGGCGTTCAAAGGCGTCACCGTGCAGGTCCACGATGCCGGGCAGCACATACAGCCCCTTGGCATCTACTGCGCGTGCACCACCGGTGTCGCTGCCAATTTCGGCGATCACCCCGTCTTCGATAAGCACCACCGCTTCCGTTTCAAGACCTTGGGGCAACAGGGTGTGACCGCCCACCAACGCATACCGATGACTTACAGACATAAAAATCCCACGCAACTGAGGTTGAAAAAACCGATCCTAGAAATCCAACATGACAAATTGGTGAATACCTACCGGCGTGCAACCTGGCACCTGCAAGCTGGGTTTCGCGTGATATCCGTGAATATGTCATTGACTTGACATGTTGAGTTTTGAAACTGAAGGCTTATCAACCTCTTTTGGAACAACCCATCATGAATCCCATTCGTCGTTTAGTCGCCTTGTCTGTCGTGCTTGTGTGCGGCGGTGTTTTGTCCACTGTGGCCCACGCACAAGCACAAACGCTGCGCCTGGCCGTCACCGACATCGCCGGCCTTGAGAACCTTCAGCGCGAGTACGCGCCGTTCCAGAAGGTGCTATCAGAAAAGGCGGGTGTCAAGGTCGAGCTGTTTCCGGTACCCAACCGCACGGCAGCGGTTGAAGCGCTCAATGCCAAGAAGGTTGATTTGGTGTTGACCGGGCCGGCTGAATATGTGGTGTTCAAAAAGCGGACCGATGCCAAACTGGTGGTTGGCTTCAGCCGCCCCGAATATTACGGATCGGTGGTGACCCTGGTCGGTTCAGGCATTGACAGCGTGGAAGACCTGAAGGGCAAGAAAGTTGCGCTGGGCGATGTGGGGTCGACATCACGCCATCTGTCCCCGATTCAGGTGCTGGCAGACCTTGGCCTGAATCCGCAGACGGACATGCAAATCCTGCACATCAACCGCAATGTGGCGGTCGAAGCCATGAAACGCGGCGACGTCGCGGCTGTGGGCATCAACCGCACTGACATTGCCGGGTTATCGAAGAAGTTTCCGGACGTGACTTTCAAGGTCATTGCACGGGGACGTGACCTGCCCAATGACGTGTTGCTCGCCGGGTCACACATTTCAGACGAGCTCGTGGGCAAAATGAAAAAGGTGTTCAGCGAAAACTCGGATGCCCTGATTGCCGCCATGTTGCTGGGCCCCGACGAAAACCAAAAGTTCCAGGGCATGCGTTTTATTCCCAGCATCAGCGACAAGGATTACAACTACATCCGCAAGATGTACACCACCATCGGCCAGCCCCAGTTTGCCAGTTTTGTCGGCAACTGAGTTCATGAATGCACTTGCGGGGACGCATGTCTTGCGGGCAGACGACCTGGTGGTTCGAGGGCTGTGCAAGGGCTATGAAGGGGGTGCGCCCGTGCTGGCTGGCATTGAATTCGCCATACCCAGCGGCCAGTCGGTGGCCTTGATTGGTGCCAACGGTGCCGGCAAGTCCACTTTGTTGCGTTGTTGCATGCACCTGATTCAACCCGATCAAGGCCAGGTGCACCTGCTGGGGCATGACTTGACGGGTCTGAACCCCAGGGCATTGCGTCACATGCGCTCCAAGGTTGGTTTTGTGTTTCAAAAGCACAACCTGGTGCCGCGTCTGTCAGCACTGTCGAACGTGCTGCATGGTGCCATTGCACGCAGCCCGTTTGCGCGTTCCTGGCTTCATGGGTTGGCGTCCAGGGAGTTGCGGGAAGAAGCCATGCGCTGTCTGGCGCGTGTGGGTCTGGCACACATTGCAGCGCGGCGGGTGGACAAGTTGTCAGGGGGTCAGTCGCAGCGTGTCGCCATTGCGCGCGCCCTCATGCAGAGCCCGCGCATGATGGTGGCCGATGAACCTGTGGCCAGCCTCGACCCGAGTTCGGGGGAAGAAGTGATGCGTTTGTTTTCCAACCTGGTTCGCAAAGAGGGGCTCACCATGTTGTTCACGTCGCACGACCTGTCGCACGCCATCAAGTATGCCGACCGGGTCATTGCCTTGCGACAAGGGGTGGTGGCTCTGGACGCGCCGTCTGCCGAATTGAGCGTTGCCACCTTGAGGGCACTGTATGACTGATCACACATTGGCACGGGCCGTGCCCGCCCTGCCGTCGCGCTTTGAGCGGCCAGGCCTTACCGGTTTTGCCATGACCCTTGGCATTCTTTTGTTTTTCATGTGGTCTGTGCAGCGTACCGGTGTTTCCCTGAGTGAGTTCATTCAGGGCTTTCCCCAAATGGGTCGCCTGGTTGGGGAAATGCTGCCACCGTCGACGGCACGCCTTGGCGCTGTGGGCAAGGCGCTGCTGGAGACATTTCAGATGGCGTTTGTCGGCACGGTCGTGGGTGTGCTCATCAGCGTGCCCATTGCCGTGCTGGCCACACGCCATCTGACACCCCACCCGGCGCTTTACCATCTGGCGCGCAACCTGATTGCGTTCGCCCGTACCGTTCCGGACCTGCTCTGGGCGCTGCTGTTCATCGTGTCGGTTGGGCTGGGTCCTTTCGCGGGAACGCTGGCGATCATTGTGGACAAAATCGGGTTTTGCGGGCGTTTTTTTGCTGAGGCGATGGAAGAGGTTGACCGGGGCCCGCAAGAAGCACTCAGTGCCATTGGCGCGGACAAGCTCTCGCTGGTCATGTGCGCCGTCATTCCCGCGGCCATGCCCTCATTCATCAACACATCGTTGTTCAGCCTTGAAAAAGCGACACGCTCTTCGGTCGTACTGGGGCTGGTGGGAGCGGGTGGTATCGGCATTGAACTCAAAG
The DNA here is from genome assembly GCA_001771065.1 of Burkholderiales bacterium RIFOXYD12_FULL_59_19. Classification (GTDB taxonomy): domain Bacteria; phylum Pseudomonadota; class Gammaproteobacteria; order Burkholderiales; family Burkholderiaceae_C; genus Rhodoferax. The sequence continues at coordinate 97,679 of MESQ01000091.1, forward strand.
TGGCCATGGACTTGTTCAACTACGATGAGGCTGCCACCATCATCCTGGCCATCTTTGCCCTGGTGATCCTGGTGGAACAGGCCAGCGCCTGGCTACGCCGACGGGTGATCTGAAGGGTTCGTAAAAACATGTCCTGCATTCGTTATTTACCCAACTCGGACACGCTGCCTTTATCGCCACATCTCTGAAATATGACTCAACGGCAGCGCCATGGCACGCGCAGACAGTGGGAAGGGCTCGCTCACGGGCGCAATCACAAAGCCGGATTTGAGCAGGAGCACATCCAGCACCTCGACAAAACCCTTACCCAGCTTGGGTGCGGCGGAATGCTTGATCTCGATGGCGCACAGCTGGCCGCCTGGCAACTCAAGCAACAGGTCAACCTCATTACCGCTGGCGGTACGAAAAAAACTGGGTCGGCTGCCGCTGGGCGCTTGCGCCAGAATTTGCTCTATCACCCACCCCTCCCACGACGCACCCAGCACCGGATGCCCCAACAGCGCATCGTGGCTGGGCAAGTTCAGCAGCGTATGCAATAGCCCACTGTCACGCAAATAGACTTTGGGCGATTTAACGAGCCGTTTACCCAAGTTGGCACTGTAGGGTTGCAGCACCCGAACCATGAACGTGCTCTCCAGAATATCCAGGTAGTGACGCACGCTGGGCGCACTGACACCGAGCGAACCAGCCAGGGTCGAGGCATTCCAGAGCTGCCCGTGGTAGTGCGCCAGCATCAGCCAAAACCGGCGCAGGGTGGCTGCGCTGACCCGGATGCCCAACTGGGGAATGTCGCGCTCCAGATAACTGCGCACAAACGCCTCGCGCCAGCGCATCGACTGCGCGTCACTACGCGCCAGATAGCTGTCTGGAAAACCGCCCCGCCACCATAAGTCCGTCTTGTGACCCGCCTCGGGCGACTGCTGGCTGACTTCGGCCAAGGACAAAGGGGCCAGCTCCAAATACTCAATGCGCCCAGCCAGCGTCTCGGACGACTGTTGAATCAAGGCCGGCGCTGCCGAACCCAAAATCAAAAACCGTCCCGGCCTGCGCTGCGCATCGACCAGCGCACGCAGTACCCCGAATAGATCAGGCCGCAACTGCACCTCGTCAAGAATCACCAACCGGTCTGCCAGCGGCTCCAAAAACAACTCTGGCTCAGTCAGTTTGGCAAGGTCAGTCGGACGCTCCAAATCAAGCATCACGGCCCCCTTGCCGAGCTGCGCCGCCAGCTCGCGTGCCATTGACGTTTTTCCCACTTGGCGCGGTCCCACCAGACCCACCACAGGAAAATTTTGCAGGCCTTCGAGCAGTTCCGGATAGAGAGATCGGGGGATATTCATACATGCATTATGAAACTATATCTTTCGATTTACATACTTAATTTTCATGAATTGAGGGATCAAATCAACTCTGACAACAAGAAAACTGCCGCCGGCGCCGCATTTTTTCTGTTTTTCTCAGGATTCCTTGACATGCATCATTTACTCGCAAGACAAGCGTGGTTACGCTCTGCCGCTTGACTTTGCTGCGCCTTGTAGGCGCTTTTCGAATCCCCATGAATACAGTTGCTCACGCCAATCCCCCTACGCGCCCCGATGCTGCGCCGCCCATGGAACTGGTGTGCCCGGCCGGCAGCCTGCCGGCGCTCAAGGCCGCGGTGGACAACGGTGCCGATTGCGTCTATTTGGGCTTTCGCGATGCCACCAATGCGCGCAATTTTGCCGGCCTGAACTTTGACGAAGCTGCCATCGAAGCCGGCATTCGCTACGCCCATGACCGCCACCGCAAGGTGTTTGTGGCGCTCAACACCTACCCGCAAGCGGCCAAGGCCGAACTCTGGCAGCGCGCGGTGGACCGCGCCGCCCACAGCGGTGTTGACGCCGTCATTCTGGCCGACCCCGGCATGATGGCCTATGCCGTCAAACACCAGCCACAACTGCGCCTGCACCTGTCGGTACAAGGCTCGGCCACCAACTACGAGGCGTTGGACTTTTATTACCAGCACTTTGGTATTGCGCGCGCCGTGCTGCCGCGCGTGCTCTCCCTCACCCAGGTGGCCCAGGTGATCGACAAGACCCCGGTCGAGATCGAGGTGTTCGGCTTTGGCAGCCTGTGCGTGATGGTCGAAGGGCGCTGTGCCCTGTCGAGCTATGCCACCGGCGAAGCGCCCAACACCAACGGCGTCTGCTCACCGCCCAAAGCGGTGCGCTGGGTTGAGACCCCGCAGGGCCGCGAGTCGCGCCTCAATGGTGTGCTGATCGACCGCTACGCCCCTGGCGAAAACGCCGGCTACCCAACGCTGTGCAAGGGCCGTTTTGACGTGGGGAACGAAAAAAACTACTACGCCATCGAAGAACCCACCAGCCTGAACACACTCTCGCTGTTGCCCGAGCTGATGAAAATCGGCGTGCGCGCCATCAAGATCGAGGGCCGCCAGCGCAGCCCGGCCTACGTGGCGCAAGTCACCAAGGTCTGGCGCGCAGCCATCGACAGCTGCCGCGCCAACCCGCAGCACTACAACGCCAAACCGGCCTGGTTCAGTGAGCTCGACAAGGTCGCAGAGGGCCAGCAACACACACTGGGTGCGTACCATCGCCCCTGGAAATAAACCTGAAACCTTGCCGGACAGACCCAGAGTGACACGCCGTGAACTTTGCTCTGTCCTCAACCATTGAGAGGATGTTGTGAAACTTTCCCTTGGACCCATCCAATACTACTGGCCGCGCGGCGAGGTGCTGGCTTTTTACGAAACCGTGGCGCAGTCGCCGGTGGACATTGTTTATCTGGGCGAAGCCGTCTGTTCGCGCCGCCACGAGGTGCGCTTGAGCGACTGGCTCGACATTGCAGCGGTACTGCGCGAGGCCGGCAAGGAGGTGGTGCTGTCGACCCAGGTGCTGATCGAATCGGGCGCCGATGTCACGGTGCTGCACAAGATCTGTGCCAACGGCACTTATCTGGTCGAAGCCAACGACATCGGCGCGGTGCATTGCCTAGAGGGCAAAGTGCCCTTTGTCGCCGGGCCGCACCTGAACATTTACAACCTGCCGACGCTGCAATGGATGGCGGCTTTGGGGCTGCACCGCTGGGTCATGCCGCTGGAAATGGGCCGGGACGAACTGGCGCTGCTGCTGGCGGGTTGCCCGGCAGGTCTGCCAACCGAAGTCTTTGCCTATGGCCGCATGCCGCTGGCGTTTTCGGCGCGCTGTTTTACTGCGCGGCACTGCAACCTGCCCAAGGACGACTGCCAGTTCAAGTGCATCGAACACCCCGACGGTCTGCTGATGCGCACCCGCGAGAGCGAAGAATTTTTGGTGCTCAACGGCATCCAGACCCAATCAGCCCGCGTGCACAACCTGCTGCCCGAGTTGCCCGCCCTGCGTGCCATGGGGGTGGACGTGGTGCGTATCAGTCCGCAGTCGGAGCACACGCTACGCATCATCGACCTGTTTCAGGATGTGATGCAGGGGCGTACCGATGCGGCGCTGGCCAACACCGAACTGCTGGGCCTGATGGTTGAAAAACCATGCAACGGCTACTGGTACGGCAAACCCGGGCTGGAGCAAGTCACGGAGTTGGATGAATGTGGGGTGCTGTAGGGTCGACTTCAGTCGACCTGGCGGACTGTGAAAGGAAATCAGAATGACTGCTCAAACTTTGCGCATCCCGCCCCGGCTTGGGGCCATGTTGGGGCGCTTGCCCGCCTTTCCCGGCTCGATGCTGTTTGTGACGGCCCTGAACCTGGCGCTGGCCAAGCAACTCAATGCCGACGTGACAGACATGCTGGTCGGCAAAAAACTGCGCCTGCGTGTGCTTGACGCGCAGTGGGCGTTTGACTTTGCGTGGCGCCACGGCCGTTTTGTTGCCTGCCAGAACGGTGGTTCGGCCGACCTCACCATCAGCGCCAGCGCGCATGATTTTGTCAAGCTGGCCCGCCGCCAGGAAGACCCCGACACGCTGTTTTTCAACCGCCGCCTGGCCATGGAGGGGGACACCGAACTGGGCCTGCTGGTGAAAAACACCATCGACGCAATCGAGCTGCCGGTCATGAACCTGGAGCCATTCAAGCCGCAGCACGTCATGGCGCAAGCCCGCGCGCACTTCAAGTCCCTGTTGTCTGGCCTGAAGCCCCGCTAGTTTTGTGGGGCAGACTTGCACCTGCCATGGTCGACTAAAGTCGACCCCACAGAACACAGCCGAAAACCATCATGACCACACCCGTCACGCCCCGCAAAAACATCACCGTCGCCATCTCGGGCGCCAGCGGTGCCGTCTATGGTGTGCGCCTGCTGCATAGCTTGCGCAACATGGCCGATGTACAAACCCATTTGGTGGTGTCAGACGCGGGCTGGCTCAATGTGCAGCAGGAGCTGGACCTGCCACGCGCCGAGGTCGAAGCCCTGGCCGACGTGGTGTACCCGGTGCGCAACATTGGCAGCGCCATCGCCAGCGGCTCCTTCCGCTGCGACGGCATGGTCATTGCGCCCTGCTCCATGCGCACACTGGCAGCCGTGGCACTGGGCCTGTCCGACAACCTGATCACACGCGCCGCCGATGTCATGCTCAAGGAGCGTCGCAAGCTGATTTTGATGGTGCGCGAAACACCGCTCAACCTAGCCCACCTGCGCAACATGACCCGCGTGACCGAGATGGGTGGCATCATTTTTCCGCCGGTGCCGGGCTTTTACCAGCGGCCGCAAACGATTGAGGAGATGGTGAGCCACACGGTGAGCCGTGTGATGGACTTGCTGGGATTGCCGCAAGCCGATGCCGCTCGGTGGAACGGGCTGTAAGGCATTTTCATGAGCCATTCAACCGAAATACCTGTATTTTTATGAAACCCGCAAGGCAGGCAGTCTGGGCGGCTTCTTCATACTGGGGTACCAGAAATCATCAGCCGCCCAGACCGCCTACCTCGCTGGACGCTTCGGGGAGCAAACGTCTGGTTTTTCGGTATTTTTGGTATTCAAAAAACCAAGCGCGAACTGTTATGTCGGCGCAGCAGTCGGATGGGGTGGCCCCCGATTTCTGGTACCCCAGTATGAGGGGGACGCCCCATCCGGCTGTTGCGCAGCGCCCACCCGAAGCGTCACGCCTAAATTAATTGGAATCTGACCCCAATTAATTTACGAGTGAATCAGATTCAAACGCCAATCAATTAACTTCAAAAATCCATCCCATGGCTTACCGCGACCTCCGAGACTTCATCACCCAACTCGAACAATTGGGCGAACTCAAGCGCATCCAAGCCGAGGTCTCGCCGCACCTGGAGATGACTGCCCTGTGTGACCGCACCCTGCGCGCCGGCGGCCCGGCACTGCTGTTTGAGCACCCCACCGGCCACCACATCCCGGTGTTGGGCAACCTGTTCGGCACCACGCGCCGCGTCGCTTTAGGCATGGGTGTCAATGATGTGTCCGAACTGCGCCAGTTTGGCCATGTGCTGGCCACGCTCAAGGAACCCGAAGCGCCCAAAGGTTTCAAGGAACTGATCGGCATGGGCAGCCTGGTCAAGACGCTGTGGAGCATGGCGCCCAAGGAATTACGCAGCGCACCCTGCCAGGAAATCGTATGGGAGGGCGCTGACGTCGACCTGGCCCGGCTGCCAATCCAGCACTGCTGGCCCGGTGACGTGGCGCCACTCATCACCTGGGGCCTGGTCATCACCCAAGGGCCGCACAAGGCGCGGCAAAACCTGGGCATCTACCGCCAGCAGGTGCTGGCGCGCAACAAAGTCATCATGCGCTGGCTGCCACACCGCGGTGGCGCGCTCGACTTTCGCGACCACACCCAACAAAACCCCGGCCAGCCCTACCCGGTGTGTGTAGCGCTGGGCGCCGACCCCGCCACCATTCTGGGCGCGGTGACACCGGTGCCCGACTCGTTAAGTGAATACCAGTTTGCCGGTTTGCTGCGTGGCAGCCGCACCGAACTGGTCAAGGCGCTGGGCAGTGAACTGCGCGTGCCGGCTTTTGCCGAGATCGTGCTGGAGGGTCACATCTACCCGGACGCCAGCCACAAAAGCGGCTTTGAGCATGCGTTAGAGGGCCCGTTTGGCGACCACACCGGTTACTACAACGAGCAGGCCGAGTTCCCGGTGTTCACCATTGACCGCATCACCCAGCGCGTTGATCCCATCTACCACTCCACCTACACCGGCAAACCGCCCGACGAGCCGGCCATGCTGGCGCTGGCGCTGAACGAGCTGTTTGTGCCGCTGCTGCAGCGCCAGTACCCCGAGATCACCGACTTTTACCTGCCGCCCGAGGGCTGCAGTTACCGCATGGCGGTGGTCAGCATCAAAAAAGCCTACCCCGGCCACGCCCGCCGGGTGATGTTTGGCATCTGGAGCTTTTTGCGCCAGTTCATGTACACCAAGTTCATTGTGGTGGTCGACGACGACGTCAACCCGCGCGACTGGAAAGACGTGATCTGGGCCATCACCACCCGCGTTGACCCCACGCGTGACACCCTGCTGGCCGACAACACACCCATCGACTACCTCGACTTTGCCTCGCCGGTGAGCGGCCTGGGCAGCAAGATGGGGCTAGACGCCACGAACAAATGGCCCGGCGAGACCAGCCGCGAATGGGGCCGACCTTTGACCATGAATGCTGACGTGACGGCGCGTGTGGAGCAGGTTTGGCAGACGCTGGGCTTATAAGCCAAATCTGATCCTGGCTTGTCAAGCTTCGAGGGGGCACCGCTCCAGGTCCCAATGGATTTTTTCGATCAGTGAATCAACTTTCGCTGGCTTCGTCGTCACTAACATCTTCCAGACCGTCGTTATCCATGATTGCTACTTCTGCATATTGCACCGCATTGAGCTGGTGGCGAAAGGCCTGAAAGGCGTGGCGTGCTGTGCTTTCGTTGTCACCCTCATCATCGGCCGAAGCTGCAGCGAGGTGATGCTTGGCGGCGGCAGAAAAGTGCATCGCCGCCATACGATGGTATTCGCCAGCGGTTTCAAATTCTTCTTCAAAGTGCTCTTCAGTCAGCTCGGCACTGGTCTCAGACTCAGTCACTGGCGCATTTTCGTTGGTCATAAGCTGCTCGCAAATAGTTGGAAACGGCGACATGCCGCCCTCACAGCATTACCAAGTGATGTGAAGACTTGATGACAACCATCAGTGCATCCAACCATGCCAGCCATAAGATTTCCGGCCTTGAATGACTCTTTACGGTCCTCAAGATTCGGCGGGACCAAAAGCGGGATTTCTGATCTGACGGGTCCAGACCCGTACCGGGTGCTCACGGGTGGCTGCTTCAGGGCAATGGAAAGATTTTCACCGTCGAGGTTCCATAAAGCGGTCGCTCAATCGGCGGCATCCCTTCCGTATTGCTGACGATGGCGGTGGAAAGGTTTGAGACAGGTCTGCCGCGATTGCGGTCAATGAAAGTAGCTTCTTGACCAACGAGTGTGGGCCAGCAACGGTCAGTGGGTAAAGTTTCCCTGAAGCGGACAATCAGCAAGCCAAGGGGATTGGCGAGCCAACAAATCGCGGGCGGAATGAGCAATGTCCTAGGTGAAAATAACCGGTCACAATGGGTGATTGCCGTTGTCTTTCTGGACAGGCCCCCTAGTCGGTAGTTTCATCAAATTGGAATTGGAGAAAAAATGAAAGCACTTATCGCAGTAGTTACCGCAACCTCGCTATTGACAATTTCCGGCGTAGCACAAGCTGCTGACCCAGTGGCTCTTGTCAAGAGGTTCAAGGCTGACTGCTTGGCCTGCCATGCTGTCGATAAAAAGGTAGTCGGTCCAGCTTGGAAAGATGTTGCCGCTAAATACAGGGGCGTCGAGGGCACTCAAGCAGTTTTGGTACAAAAAGTAATAACGGGCGGCAAAGGAAAGTGGGATAAGGTTACTGGCGGAAATGCTATGACACCCCATCACTCCAAGCCTACCGCAGCGGAAATCGAGCAAATCGTTGCTGCAATTTTAACGCTTTAGGCTGTATTCCGATAACCAAACACGCTGGCCGTAATGCTTGAAGGTCTTCGATCGGAATGCGGTAATCCAGTAATCTTCGATGATTGTTCCCAGTCTGAACCTGCTTGTCAGAGGCGGAGGGCGACCGTGTCTTGATGGCCAATGGCGGGCACCCACGTTGATGAAATGGTCGCCACTAAGCCGCCGGTCGATCCCTAGTTGCCAGCGGCTGCTATGGAGCAGGCAGATCGCAAATCTCTAAGACCGGAATCGCTGCAATCCGGTCTCCCACTGACCCCATTGATCAACGCTCAGGCCGCCAACTTCGCACTAGCCAGTCGATTCAGACTGACGCCTTGCTCGGCAGCCATTCGTGCCAAGTTGCGCTGAACCAGCGGCGGGATGCGCACACGGAACTCGCCGCTATAGTTCTTCTCGGCCAACGCCACCGGCACGGGCTCGCCACTCGCTTGCATGTCGAGTATCACGTCGGCAACCACCTTTTGGATAGCTGCGGTCTGAAGGCAGGTAACAACGCCCAGCAAGCCCAGGATCAGGCGAACGTCAGCCCAAAGTAGCCGAGCAGTGGCATGCGCTGGCGCCACGCTCGCAGCGTCATGGCAAGAACTCGTAACGCAGCTTCTTGACATGCCCGACGAAATACACCTTGCGGCCTTCAGGCCGCACCCAGGCGGCTTCACCGGCCATCGGGATCAGCATGCCGTCTTGCGGCTGATAGTCCGACAAACCGCAGTCCCACGGCAGCATGACCATGACACCGTCCTTGCCCACGCTTGCGCCCCGCGACTCGGCGTGCACCGAGGTGATCAGGCCCGCGTCGTTGAACCGGAACAGCAAGCCCAAGTTGATCCGGCCATCGACGATGATGGCGCTGGCAGAATTGTCGTCCACCGCCTCCCAGCGCACGCCCTGGCTGGGCAGCAACGCGGTGGGATACCACGGGCTTTCCGCAAAGTAACGCATGAACTCGCCGCGAGCAATCTCGCCTTCGCCTTGCAAATCGGCCACTTTAAGCAACCCGAACACCTTCGCGATTAACCTGCCGTGGCCTGCGATGTAACTGTCCACCACGCACGCGGGCACGCCGGGAAACATCGCTACCCGGGCGTCCCACAGAAAACCGGGGCGGCGGGTGACAACCCGTTGTAACGATGTGAACGGCTTCCATTGCTCGACGGTAGCCGACAGGTTCATGCTGCCCGTCATGTTGATGGTGGCGGTGGCAATGATCGGCTGCCCGTCCGTCAGCACCGCGCGGAAGTAACGTTGTACGGGCGCTGGCAGGCCCTCAAGTTCATGCGTGTCGAAGCGCGCAGGTGACGGTAACCGGCCCGGCGCGTCAACCCTGCCCGATTCGAGCTGGCTGGTATGCGTGCGAACCAGCTCGACCCATCGGACGGCACCGACTGCGCGCAAGCCCAGGGCAAGCACGACCAGCACAACCATCGCTACACCTAACCACAGCAACCATGTCATCGAAGTTCCTTTTTTGTTCACGCCTTGTCGATCACCCAAGAACGGCTTGGAGCGGCCGCCGCAGCGAGCGCGGCAACACACGCATGACCTTGGCCGTCGTGCCGCTGCCAAAATGTACCGCCGTATTGCCTCGCTGTAAAAATGCATCCTGACCGATGACATAAACGGCCTGGGTGTCGGAACACCAGTTTGCCGGGCTGCTGCGTGGCAACTGCGCCGGGGTGGTCAAGGCGCTGCGTTTATAGTCTGTTGCCCAAGGCGGCATGTCGCTGCCTGCGGGTCAGGAGGCCTTGATGTTGTTGGAAAAAATTGTCGCGCAGGCGCAGGCTACGCCCCAAAAAACAGCCTATATCCACAACGGTGTTGCCTGCAGTTATGCCGAGTTTGCCCAGGCCCTGGCGCACACCCGGCAGTTTTTTGCGCAGCAACGGCTGCCCGCGCACAGCGTGGTGGTGCTGTGTGTTGAGCACCTGGCGCAAGCCTGGGTACTGGGCATCGCGCTGCGCAACCTCGGGCTGACCACGGTGTCGGTCGGTCAGGCCAGTGAGGTCGACCAACTCGGGCTTGACACCATCAGTTGCCTGCTGACCTGGGCCCCAGAAAACCCGCCCGACCTGAGCGCGCAGGCGGCCCGTGGCACTTGCCGCTGGCTCAATGTACCAGCCAGCTTCCATCCCACGGACGCACCAGCGGAACCCACCCCGGCACAGCACCCGGGCGGCCACATCATCCAGACCTCGGGCACCACGGGCACCTACAAGAAGATTTTGCGCGACGCGGTGGCAGAGGCCAGCACGCTCGACCTGCACGCACAGATCAACGGCATCAGCGCCGAATCTGTGGTCTATGTGCGTGATTTCCCGCTCTGGACGGCGGGCGGTTACCGCTGGCCGCTGCTGAGCTGGCACCAGGGCGCCAGCGTGGTGTTTCAGCAAGGGCAGGACTTTCATTTGCCCCTGCTTGAACAAGCGCTGACCCATGTCTTTGCCACGCCCATGACGCTGATGTTTGTCAGCCACGCGCCCGAGCTGCCTGTGCGCCGCAATGACGCCATGCGCCTGCTGGTCACCGGAGGCGCCATGCCGCGCACGCTGGTGGCGGCACTCAAACAGCGGCTGACACAACAGGTGTATGCGGTGCTGGCCTCCACCGAGGCCCTGACGGTGAGCGCCACACGGATTGACGATCTGGACGACCTGGCCAGGCACCAGATTCACCCGGCGCGCCAAGTACAGGTGGTGGATGAAACCGAGCAACTGTTGCCTGCGGGAAAGGTCGGGCTGCTGCGAATCAAGATTTTGGACGGTGTGTCTGGCTACCTGAACGATGTGCCCGCCTCGCGCGCCTTTTTTCGCGACGGTTATTTTTACCCGGGCGACCTGGCCGTGTTCCATGCCGACGGGCGACTGGCGCTGTGTGGCCGCGTCACCGACGTCATCAACGTGCTGGGCAGCAAAATAGCCACGGCGCCGCTTGAGGCCGCGCTGCAAAACCAGCTGACGGTGGATGCGGTCTGCCTGCTGTCGCTGGCACCCCCCGGGGCCGACGAGGAGGTCTATGTGGCCATCGAGTCGCAGCGCAACCTGACCGAGGCCGAACTGCAGACGGCGGCGCAGACGCTGCTGGCGCACCTGGGGCGGGTGCACTTTCACTTTTTCCGGCAACTCCCGCGCAACCCCATGGGCAAGGTGCTGCGCCTGGCGCTGCGCCAGCAATTGCTGGCACGGCTGGCCAGGCCGGACTGAGCTCGGCCGCAACCAGCCCCCACACCCATTCACCATGACAGTGTCACCAGATGGGTGACAGTTTCAGCTAAGTGTTTGATCAGCCTATTGATTCGGGCCGGATCAATAGGCTACATTCACAGGCGTTTCATCACACGACTGCGAGCGTGAAAGACCAAAATTCAACATCGGCGACTTCCCTCGCCACACAGGCCAGTGCAGATGGCGACACAGACGTCAGCGAGCATGCCGACTTCAGACTGTTGCGCTATTTTGCGACGGCCAGCCTGACTGCCTTTGTGGTGGTCGCCCTGTTGCTGGGCTATGTATTTCGCACCTTGTCGGTCGACACCCTGGTCAATGGCTACCAGACTGAACACGTCAACCACGCCAGAATCATCGCCAACGAAATGTGGGCGGGCCACTTTGCCCCCCTGATCCAATCGGTGGCCGACCAGCCCGACGCACAGTTGTCGGTGTCGCCCCTGCTGCCAACCATTCACCAGAAGGTGCTCATGCTGCTGGCGGGCACCCAAATTTACAAGATCAAGGTGTATGACTTGCGGGGCAGGACAATTTACTCCACCGAACTGGCGCAAATTGGCGAAGACAACAGCCAGAATGCCGGTGTCATCAACGGCTTGCGCGGACTCAACAGCTCCGAACTGGTGCACCAAAATCAGATCAGTTCCTTTGAAGGAAAGCAGCTAGACCGCGCTGTGATCGAAAGCTACATCCCGAATTACAACCCGGCCACGGGCCAGGTGAGTGGTGTTTTCGAAATCTACCGCGATGCGACCTCGGTGCTGGCGGAAGTCGGCCGTCGGCAGTGGCTGCTGGTGGCGGCCGTGGTCGCGCTGCTGGCGCTGCTTTACCTGGCGGTATTCCTGATCGTCAAAAACGCCCAGGACCACATCATTGTGCAAAATCAGGCGCGCCAGAAAGCACAGTGGGCGCTGGCCTTGAGTGAGGAGCGTTGGAAATTTGCCCTGGAAGGCGCCGGCGACGGCGTTTGGGATCGCAATGTGCAGACCGGTGCCGTCGTGTACTCCAGGCGCTACAAGGAAATTCATGGCTTTGCGGCCGATGAGCTGGAGAACCACACCGAGGCCTGGAATGCGCGCGTTCATTGTGACGATCTGGCCCGGATCGAAGCGGACCGGGCGACTTATTTTGCTGGTGACAAGCCCATTTACGCCAACGAACGGCGGATGCAGTGCAAGGATGGCAGCTGGAAATGGATCCTCTCGCGCGGCATGGTGGTTGCGCGCGACGCCCAGGGGCAGCCGTTGCGCATGATCGGCACCCACACCGACATCACCGAGCGCCATCAACGCGAGGAAGCCCTGCGCCTGGCCTCTACCGTCATCCTCACCATGGATGAGGCCACCACTGTGACCAACCTGCACAACGAAATTATTTCTGTCAATCCGGCCTTCACCCTGATCACCGGTTACACGCCCGAGGACGTCATTGGCAAAGACCCCAAACTATTGTCATCAGGCACACATCCGGTCGACTTCTACCAAACCATGTGGCGGCAGCTTGCCAGCACAGACAGTTGGCATGGCGAAATCTGCAATCGGCGCAAGAGTGGCCAGTGCTACATGGCATGGCTTTCCATCAAACAAGTGCGCGATGTGCAGGGCCGGCCCACCCACTACGTCGCGGTGTTTTCCGATATTTCAGAGCGCAAGGCAAGCGAAGAGCACATCCTGCACCTGGCGCATTTCGACATGCTGACCGGGCTGCCCAATCGCACCCTTTTTTCCGACCGCCTGCGCCAGGCCATCGCCAAGGCGCGTCGCGACAAGTCGGGACTGGCCCTGATGTTTATTGACCTTGATAAATTCAAGCCAGTCAATGACGAGCTTGGTCATCAGGTGGGTGACCTGCTGCTGAAAGCCGTGGCGCAGCGCTTGTTGGACTGCGTGCGGCGCGAGACCGACACTGTGGCGCGCATCGGCGGCGACGAGTTTGTGGTGATCCTGCCTGACATCGAAGCAGTCCAGACGGCCAAGCTGGTCGCCGACAAAATTCTGGCGGCGCTGGCCCGGCGCTTTGACATTGGTGCGCACCCAGTCCATATTTCGTCAAGCATCGGTATTGCCTTTTTCCCGGAGCAGGGCAGTAATGAAAATCAGCTCATGAAAAGTGCCGATGCGGCCATGTACCAGGCCAAGCAAAACGGGCGCAATCAGGTGGTTGCCGCGCTGCTTTCACACTGACGCAGCGTCAGACCAAAGGCACCGGCTCAAACACCTCCACCAGCAGCGCCATGCTGCGCAGGTGGGTTTTCCAACAAGTCAGAGAGCTGGCAAGACTGGCGCAGCCGCACAGGGTGCGGCAACACACAGACGGGCATTCCGAACCACTTTAGTCTTGGCGTCTGACTTCACGAGGCGCCCCATGACCCATTTCCTTCTAACAGTTCGTTCTCTCACCGCAGTGACCGCCGCCGCTTTGTTGTGCTCGGCTGCTGCACTGGCAGCGCCGTCAACAGCGGCCACCGAGGCCCAGGCACGTTACCGCCAGGACATGGCCGCATGCAACAGCGGTCAGACCCAGCAGGCCCTGGTCACCTGCCGCCGCGAGGCGGGCAGTGCCTTGTCAGAGGCCCGGCGCGGCCACTTGAACGATGCGCCGGGTCAATACCAACAAAATGCACTGCTGCGCTGCAACGTGCATCAGGGTGATGACCGCCTGGCCTGTGAAGCGCGCATGGGCGCCGCCGGCATAGTGGAAGGCAGCGCTGCAGAAGGCGGCATCCTGCGCCAGGGCGTGATCATCACGCCGGTCAAATAAGTCCGACCAGCACGGCTTTCAGGCTTGCCGGACAATCCGGCATTTACAGCCATGGCCCAGCCCCCACATGACCACTTCACTCAAAATTGATTTTGTCTCCGACATCTCCTGCCCCTGGTGCGCCATCGGTCTAGCGGCACTGGAGCAGGCCCTTGACAACTTGCAGGGCGAAGTGACGGTGCAGATGCACGTGCAGCCCTTTGAGCTCAACCCGCGGATGCCGGCTGGTGGCCAGGACATCACCGAACACCTGACGCAAAAATATGGCTCCACCCCGGAGCAGCAGGCGCAGATTCGCGACACCATCCGCCAGCGCGGGGCCGATGTGGGTTTTGTCTTCAACCCCTCGGGGCGCGGCCGCATCTACAACACATTTGCCGCGCACCGCCTGCTGCATTGGGCCGGAATGGCATCGCCAGAGCGGCAACTGGCCCTGAAAAAAGCCTTGCTGGTGGCCTGCCACAGCAACAGTCAGGCCATGGAATCAACCGAAGTGCTGCTGGAGACGGTAGCGCAAGCCGGGCTGGACGTGGCGCGTGCCAACCAGATTTTGACCAGCGACGAATTTACCGCCGAGGTGCGTGCGGCCCAGGCGTTTTACAGCAGCCAGGGCATTGGGTCGGTGCCCGCCGTCATCATCAACGACCGGCACCTGATCTCGGGCGGCCAGCCCGCGGCGGTCTTTGAGCAGGCACTGCGCCAGATTGCAGAAACCCTGGACCGTTCCTAGTCGCACCGCGGCGCGCTGCCACGCCGTTTTCTTACCGGCCCGCCACCGACAGTGCGGGCTTGTCGAGACTGCCGGCACGCGGACTGTGGGCAGCTCCAAACTGAATATCGCCGGTGAGCTGACCACCCTCTTCAATGACGACTTTGCCGTAGCGAATCTTGCCGGTGACCTTGCCTGTGGCATAGATCACCAGTTTCTGGCGCACCGTCAGATTGCCGTCAAACTGGCCATAAATCTCGGCGACGTCGATCTCGGCTGAGCCCTTGAAAGCACCTTGCTCTGCGATTTCCATGACCCGCGAATCCATGGTGGCCTCAACCAAACCCTCGACCACCAGCGTGTCGCAGTCCGTGATCTCCACGCCTTTGAGCTTGATGTTGGGACCCACGATGAGCTTGCTCCCGCCCACCGGCGCCGATACGCTGACATTGTTGACAGCCGCGACAGCAGGACTCGTCACCGGCTGGGTCGCCGCCGCGCTAGGTGCGCCATAACCGGCGCCTTGCGTCGGCAGAGGCACCACATGCCGAGCCGTAGCAGGCTCTGTTTCACGTTTATTGAAGAAGTTCGGTGACATTGCCATTGGGTTCCTTTTAAAACCTCATGCTATGCGCGATGACGCTTAAAGTCGCCACTGAAAATGCAAGTTCTGTAACAGATTGAATGGCCTGCAAGCCGGGCAACACACACAAGTCAGGCCGCTTTCACGCTTTTGGAAAATGCCGCACGCTCACCAACGGCTTCGTACTCGCGCACCAGTTGCTGAACGTTCACGCGCGCTCTGAGGCGCGCCGCCAGCAAGTACAGGCCGCCGAGCTTGCGGTGCAAAAATAGCGTGTCAATGGGGGGAATGTGCCAGAAATCACGGTCCAGCCCGAGGGCCATGCCGGCTTCGCGCAGGCGTGGCACCAGGTCGGAGCTGGCAAAGTCGAAGTTGCCCTGTTGGCGCAGCGGCGTCAGCGCCAGTTCGCACAATGACAGCACGGCGTCCTGGTGTTTGGGCTGGGTCTGTGCGGAAAAATAGCCAATCGCCAGCAACGTCCGCTTCATGGCGGCACGGTCACCCGCCATCGCCGCCATCATCAACGCGCGGTAGCCCTGGCCAAATTCGAGAGAAAAGCTGCGCGTAGCGCCAAAATCGAGCAGCATCAATTGCCGGGTTGCCGGGTCATACCGGTAGTTGGCAAAGTTGGGGTCGGTCTGCATCAGTCCAAACTCGAACAACTCCCGAAACAGCAGGCCCACCAGCAGGCTGACAATGCGATCACGCTCGGCTTGCGGCGCATCCACCATCGACTCCACCGGCACGCCGCCGACATAGGACATGGCCAGCACGTTTTTGGTGCTCAGGTCGGCGTGAAAGGCGGGCACCACAAATTCTGGTGCATCCGCCAGCAGCCCGGCAAAGCGCAGCAGGTGCGCGCCCTCCAACTGGTAGTCGGCTTCTTCGCGCAACTGGCGTTTGGCCTCGGACAGCAGTGGCGCCAAGTCCAGCGTTTTGGGAATCAGGCCCGAAAGGCGCAGCAGTGACGCGACGTTGTTGACATCGCTGCTGATGCTCTTGCGCACACCGGGGTACTGGATCTTGATCGCCAGGTCGCGCCCGTCCCTGGTTGTGGCGCGGTGCACCTGGCCAATCGAGGCGGCGGCTATTGGGTTGAAAGAAAACGGCTCGAAACGCTGTTGCCAGCCGGCGCCCCAGTTGGCGCTGAGCACCGCCTGCACCTGGCGCCGCGGCATGGCCTGGGCATCCGAGCGCAGCCGATCCAGGAGCGCGGCCAGCTCGGGCGGCAGCAGGTCGCCGGCATCCATCGAGACCAACTGACCCAGCTTCATCGCCGCGCCGCGCATTTGCGCCAGTTGCTGCGTGACGCGGTTGACGTTTGCGGGGGTCAGCAACAGGTCGCTCAAATTAGGGCGTTTACCCTGGGCCAGCTGGCGCGCGCCTTCCATCAGCATATTTCCTGCCACCCCCGTGGCCATTTGCCCCAGGCGCGCCAGGCGGCCCAGGCGACTGCTGGGCACGGGCGAACCGGGGGCATCAGGGGATGTTTTCAAGGCAATGACTCACAAGACATGGTGCGACATTACGGCACAACACGGGAAGCCTTGCAGCTTGACTGACATTGCCGCCATGGTCCATATAGGGCGGACTTGCATCCGCCATGGTCGACTGAAGTCGACCCTACAACAAACCCCTACAAACACACGACTACCGGCCCGTAGCCCGGATGCAACGCAGCGAAATCCGGGAATTTACCTTAACACCCGGCCGGCAAGGTTTTCAATGAGGAACAACAATGCGTCATCTTTTCTTGCCATCAAAGGGGCTTCAGCCATGCGCCAACAGCAACGTTTTGTCCAGTCCACGCAGTGGCTACGCCCGGTCACGCGCTGGGCCACGCGCTTCTCATTAAACGCGCCGCGCTGGCTGCCAGCGCCGCTGCGTCATGTCCCGCTGCGCCTGACCTCGCTGGTGTTAAAGGTTTATCACCGGGTGTTGCGTTGATGGGCACTTTGCGGGTCAGACCACTCGCGCAGCGACGTGCTCTGACCCCAACTGATTTGATACTTTGCGGGTCAGACCACTCGCGCAGCGACGTGATCGCGGTAGGGACATCCATTACTGGATGCCCCCCGCACAGATCCGTACGTGCCCAATTCGGGCATACGGCTCCTACCTTGGGTGGTTGACAGCAAAGCGCTGTGCTGGCCATGGATGAAGGATTTTTGGGGTGGGTAGCCAATCGTCAACCAATCTGTACATGTGCTCCCACGTCAGCGTGGCTCTCTGGCTGCGTCGCTTGAGCGACTTGTGCCAGATTCCAATCACATGGAATCGAAATGCGCTGAGTGCTCTGGCGTTGGTGGGCACTGCATGATACGCAAAGTATCCGCCCACAACCGTCCTCAACCACGCCCCCTGTTCGGGTATCGATTCATGCATTCGTGTTCGCATTTGCGTCTTGATCTCCAATAGCTTGGCATTCATCCTGTCTGTTCTAGTCTTGCGCTGCAACTGATAGAAGCCACTGCGAGTTTTGCCACAGATGAAGGTGAAGCCCAGGAACGTGAAGGTTTCTGGTTTACCTTGTCCACGCCGACTGCGTCTGTACGCCGCAAAGCGTCCAAATTCAATCAGGCGTGTCTTTTGCCCATGCAGTTCAAGCCCAAATTGCTCAAACCGCTCTCGCATCGCATTCAGGAAGCGTCTTGCATCTGTTTCTAGCTCAAAACCCGCCACAATGTCGTCAGCATAGCGCACAACGATCACTTTGCCTTTGGCTTCTCGCTTGCGCCATTGCTTGACCCATAGGTCAAAGACATAGTGCAAATAAATGTTGGCCAGCAGGGGCGATATGACCGCACCCTGCGGGGTTCCCATGTCACTGCTTTGCCATTGCCCTTCTTCCAAAACGCCCGCCTTGAGCCATTTTTGCACTAGGCGGATGATGCGCTCGTCACCGATTCTGTGCCTCAAAAAGCGTATCAACCAGTCTTGGTTGACCGCATCAAAGAAGCCTTTGATGTCGGCATCGAGTATCCAATTCACTGGGGTGCTGCTGATCGCAACCGATAGGGCATCCAGCGCATCGTGCTGTCCGCGTTTGGGCCGAAACCCGTACGAGAAGCCGAGGAAGTCTTCCTCGTAGATGGCGTTGAGTACCGCAACGGTGGCGCGCTGGACGATTTTGTCTTCCAGTGCAGCTATTCCCAGCGGGCGTTGTCTGCCGTCAGCTTTAGGTATGAATACCCTTCTGACGGGTAGCGCCCGGTATGCGCCGCTATGCTATGAATACGCTTATGCAGGTCTTGCAGGTTTTCCTGCACCTGTATGTCGTAGTCTTCCCATGTGACTTTATCTACCCCGGCAGCGGCCCCGCGCTTGAGCGCCAGAAACGATTCCAGTAGCAAATCAAAGTCAATATGGTGCAGCAGCGCCGTGAACTTTTCCTGCTTCCTTTGCCTTGCGGCTTTGCGTACACGCTCCAGCCTCTGTGTCACGCTACAGCGACCCTGTGTTCGTCGCGTGTGTGACTCTTGCGTGTTCCCCTTGGTCTCGGCCCTTGGCTCCACCAGCTCCGCCGCCGCTTTTGGTACTGCGGCCTTGTTCGCCAGCTTCATCGCTACTATGGCCAAGTCTGACTTCTCGGGCTCATTCATCATTGGCTACGGCTCCTCGCCTTCCCAATGCGGGCCAGCCGATATCGGCTGGTCAAACCCGAGACCTCCCGGTTCCCGTACAAAGAGTGTGCACACATGCCAGGTTCTTCGACCACGCCGGGTCGTCGGGACACTCGCGTTATCGCGCCCCGTCGTGTTGCCTTGCGCTTCAGAGACAGCGTCGGCACCCAGAATATGTTGTCTATCGCGGCTCAATGGCTGGCCTGTGTGTCCCCCTGTCAACGCTTCACGTCGCATCTCGCGATACGCCGCGCATGACTCGGGGACAATGTGATTCGCTAATTCTTCATCGTTTGGGACTTTCACCCGTTTACTCCTTGCCGGTTTTTACCGGCGCACCTCTGACCCCAACTGATTTGATACTTTGCGGGTCAGACCACTCGCGCAGCGACGTGCTCTGACCCCAACTGACTAGGTACGCGGCAAATACACCGTGAACGTGGTGACGCCATCGTTCGAGGCCGCCCGGATCGTGCCACCGTGGGCTTGCGCAATGGACTGGGTAATGGCCAACCCCAGACCGGTGCCCTCGGAGCTGCGTTGACGCGCCGGATCGACCCGGAAAAAACGGTCAAAGACCCGCGCCAGATGCTCGGGTGCAATGGCCTCGCCCTGGTTGGCCACGCTGATCTCCACGCCATGCTCCAGGCCTGACACACACACCGTCACGGTACTGACCGGATCGGCATGGCGCAGCGCGTTGGACAACAGGTTGCCCAGCGCCCGGCGCAGCATCAGGCGGTCGGCGCTGACGCTGCCGTCCCCCAGCAGACGCAACGACACATTTTTTTCCTCGGCCACCGCATCAAAATAGTCAAACAGGGCACGCACCTCAAGGGCCAGCGACAGCCCATCACGCTGTGGCAGCACCAGGCCATGGTCTGACTTGGCCAGCAGCAGCATGTCGGAAATCATCCGGGCCATGCGTTCAAACTCTTCGGCGTTGGACTCCAGAATCTGCCGATAGTCGTCGGCACTGCGGGCACGTGACAGCGTCACTTGCGTTTGTGTCAGCAGGTTGCTCACCGGTGTGCGCAACTCGTGCGCAATGTCGGATGAAAAGTCGGTGAGCCGCTGAAACGCCACTTCCAGCCGCGCCAGCATCTCGTTGAGCGACTGTGCCAATTCAGCCAGCTCACGCGGGATGGTGTTCACCGGCAAGCGCTGGCTAAGTTGCTGTGCGGTCACCCCCTGGGCTTGCCTGCGCATGGCGCGCAAAGGCGTCAGACCCCGGTGCACCGCAACCCAGCCCAGCACGCCCGTCAGCAGAGCAGCACCCGCCACGAATAGCCACAGGGTCTGCAAAAAAGACTGCATGTAGGTCTGGTGATGAACGATGTCGGCGGCCACGGCAACGAAGACCTGCAGCGGCTGCCCCGCAGCATCCGCCATCGCGGTAGGCAGACGGGCGGCCAGCCCGCGGTAAGTCTGTGCGTCCAGCTGCCAGAGCGCCGGCTGGTCCGGTGCCTGGATCGCCTGTCGCATGACCCGTGCCGGGTCAAAACCGGCATGGCCGGTGGCAAAAATGACCGTGTCATCGACGTCGATCACCATCACTTCCATGCCGTGGTGGCCCACCAGGGAATAGGCCAACTGGTGAGTGAATTCGGTCAGACCCTGCTGAGTGTGCACCCGCAACAGCGCCTGGCGGGTTAGCTCCATCTTGCCCGACAAGACCTCCATGTCGAGGTCTTCAAAGTGCTGTTCCACCGACGAGGCAATCACAAAACCCAGCACCAGCAGCACGCTGGAGGCCGCCAGCACAAACATCAGCGTGAGACGCTGCGTGAGCGAAATCCGACTCAATGCGCGCAATTGGGGTCTTCCAGCACATAACCCATGCCGCGCACGGTGCGGATCAGCTTGGGCTCAAAGGCATCGTCCACCTTGGCACGCAGGCGGCGCATGGCGACCTCGATCACATTGGTGTCGGAGTCAAAATTCATGTCCCACACCTGCGAGGCAATCAGCGAGCGCGGCAACACCTCGCCCTGGCGACGCAGCAGCAGCTCCAGCAGGGAAAACTCCTTGGCCGTGAGGTCGATACGCTGGCCCGCGCGAATGACACGGCGGCGCAGCAGATCCAGTTCCAGATCGGCGGCCTGCAGAAACTCGGCAGCACTGGCCTTGCCACCACGGCGCAACAGGGTGCGAACACGCGCCAGCAGCTCGGAAAAGGCGAAGGGTTTCACCAGGTAGTCGTCGGCACCCAGTTCCAGACCCTTGACCCGGTCCTCCACTTGGTCGCGCGCGCTCAGGAACAACACCGGCAGGTCTTTGCGCGCCCGGCGCATACCGGCCAAAATGCCCCAGCCATCCAGACCCGGCAGCATCACATCCAGAATGGCGAGGTCATAGCCCTCGGTCAAGGCCAGGTGCAGGCCGTCGGTGCCGTTGCGCACCAGGTCAACCACAAAACCCGCCTCGACCAACCCCTGCTTCAGGTAGTCGCCGGTTTTGGGCTCGTCTTCGACAACAAGAATTTTCATGGGTGGGATTTTGCATGAATCAAGCATCTGGCCGCATGGCTGCAGCAAAAACGGCTCGTTCGCTACAATTTTCAAGACAATGGCACCCAGCCTTTTCACAAACAACCAGGCTGCTGTTGTGTGGCACTGCCATTGGCAATGCCACACAAGCTGACGGGCATCGAAAAAGACATCATATGGCCAAATCAAATCTGCACAAAAAAGCGATTCCCACACCCAACGCCGGCCAGCTCAATACCGTTCGGCGCCTGATGGATGCAGGCGAAATGGCGCAAGCGCGTCAACGACTGGCCGTGCTGCGTCGCACTTTTCCTGACTTCAAGCCCTTGCTGGGCCTGGCCTGGGAGCTCGAAGACCGTGGCGGCATGCCCATACTTGCCGCAGCCCGCGCCTACCAGTGGCACAAGGCTTCGCCCAACAGCCGCACTGCGGTGGAGGCACTGTGCCAAAGCGCGACTGAAGCGGGCCTGGCAGCCCTGTCCGGCCGCACCCACCAGCGCTTGGCGGAACTCGACCAACGCTCCTTTGCGCTGCCCGTCACGCTCGAATCCGCCTTGGGAACGCTTAACCTGGATCAGGCAGAAGCCATTGATTTGTCGCGCATGCATCTGGCAGACAACCAACCGGCCGCCGCGATCGAAGTGCTCCAGGGTGTGACACACCCGGCCGCCAGAAACAACCTTGCGCTGGCCTTTTTTGTTGCAGGCGACATGGCGCAAGCGCGCACCATCATGGAAGCCAGCTGGCAGGCCGACCCCGACAACCTGTTTGCCCTCGACAGCGCCCTGCGCTGGCGTTGCTGGGCCGAGGGTATGGACCGCTGCCGGGGGTATGGCACCACACTTCGGCAGGCGACACCACGTCGCAGTGAAGAAGCCATTGCCCAGGTGATGGCCTTGCGATTCCTGGGTGACGACAATGCGGCGCTTGTAGCGTGGAACAATGCAAAAAATGCGCCCTATTGGGACCAATCCAACCCGGATCAACGGGCGCTATTCACGACTTCAAAAGACGTTTTAGCCGAATTGCCGGGCGGCAGCGGCATGTGGTTTCCGCTCCCGTGGGTCAACGCGGTGGCCGACCTCTGGGGCCAATCAAAGGGCGGGGCAGAGGCAGCCTGGCAGCAGCGCTGGGATACGCTTGTTGGCAGGTGTGACGCGCATGCAGACTACCTTGTCCGGGCGGCCGACCTCGGTGATGATCCGGTCAAATTTCTGGCCTTGTCGGTACTCAAAGTGCGTGCACAACAGTCAGACACTGCTGCGCTCGCCAGTTTGAACACGCTGTTGACCCTCCGCCATGGGGCCGACACAGACCGCATGGAATTGCTGGAATGGCTCATCACCCACAAGTTTAGAAATCGCTCGGAACCTGCCCAGGTATGGCAGGCAGGGCAACTGCGTCCGGTTCAGACTTACAACCTGCGCATCACCAATACGCCATATCCCAGCCCCTACCCGCCGAAGAGTGCGGCCATCAACGAGCGCATGCTCAAAGCTGTACAGAAAGGCCAATGGAGCCAAGCCTTGCAGTTGGCGGAGCATCTGCTACAGATGCACCCCGAGGAGCCAGCAGCCTTGAGCAATTTGGCAGCCATCAAGGAAGGGCTCAAACACGACAGCACCGAAGTCGCTTCGCTTTATCGTCAAGCGCATGCGTTGGCACCCGACTACTTGTTTGCCCGCTGCGGACTGGCCCGCTGCCTGATGCTTGAGGGCGACATGGAACAAGCAAGGCGACTGATGACCAACCTGCTTGACCGTGAAGAATTTCACCGCAGCGAGTACCGAAGCATCTTATTGACGCAGCAATCCCTGGCGATTGCCAGCGGCGACCTTGCGACCCAAAAGCAGGTTGAAAAGGCACTCGCTGATCTTGCGAAGGACAAGTAGACAGGGAACCCCTGGCGGTACCTTGATCGAAGGCATCCAGGCAATGACGGCTTGGACCAACCCCCGCCCAGATAACAAAAATGTCATCTGACGGTCAGCTGGGTGTTGGGCGCATGCAGGCAGACTGCGGGGGTACTTTTTTACCACCTTCAGTCACAGGAAAAGCCGCATGAAACCTCTTTTGACATCCACCTTGATCGCCCTCGCCTTTGGCCTGACCGCCCCTGTCATGGCCCAGACCGACCACAGCATGCATGGCATGCCCGCAGCCAAGCCCGCCGCCACTGGCACCCAAGCGGACATGGGTAATGGCCTGGTCAAAAAGGTAGACAAGGCCAAGGGCACGATCACGCTGACACACGGCGCGCTGCCCAACGGCATGCCGCCCATGACCATGGCCTACAAGGTCAAAGACGCCGCCTGGCTTGATCAATTGAAAGCCGGCCAGAAAATCCGCTTTGCCACCGACCCCGCCGATGGCGGCATGACGGTGCTGCGTTATGAGCTGGTCAAGTAAGGAGCACCTATTGCCGTCATGGCGAACCCTTCGACGGGCTCAGGACAGGCTGAAGTGAAGCAATCCATGAACACATTGCACCCGTTTCGTCGGATCGTTGTGGGGTCGACTGTAGGGTCGACTTCAGTCGAACATGGCGGACTGAAGTCCGCCCTACAGCGTTCATGGTCCTTGAGCGGTATCGGGCCCGATTCAGGCGACTCGCAATGATGGGCAATACAAACACAGCCTGGCTACTTGTCTTCAGCGCCTGGCTGGTAGCCGCCGTCGCCACGCTGGGCGCCTTGTTCATGAGCGAGATCATGGGTTTTGCGCCTTGTGTGCTGTGCTGGTACCAGCGGATTTTCATGTTCCCGCTGGTGCTTATCCTGGCGCTGGGCTTATTTCCGTTTGACCCCAAGGTGCTGCGTTATGCGCTGCCACTGGCCACGATGGGCCTGCTGGTGGCCGGCTTTCATGTGTTGCTCACGGTTGGGGTTATTCCCGAAACCCTGGCGCCATGCCGCGACGGTATTCCCTGCAAAGCCCTCCAGATTGAATGGTTTGGTTTTGTCACGATTCCCCTGCTCTCATTTTTCGCATTCCTGGCGCTCAACCTGCTGCTGATCTCCGCCTATCTGAAGACATCCAAATGAAACAAAAAAGTATTTTTATCGCCGCTGCCGCCTTGCTGATCCTGGTCTTTGTCGGTGGTGCCTTGCTGTATCAAAAACAGCAAACCGAGCAGGCAGCACAACTTGCAAAACAGAACATGGCAGCGTTGGTACGCATGGATGCACCGAGTTTTGGCAACGCAGATGCACCGGTGCACATCGTCGAGTTTTTTGACCCGGCCTGCGGCACCTGCCGCGAGTTCTACCCGATGGTCAAGGCACTGATGGCGGAGCATCCGGGCAAGATCCGGCTGTCGCTGCGTTACGCACCCTTTCACCGCGGCTCTGACGCGGTGGTCAAAGTGCTCGAAGCTGCACGCAAGCAAGGCAAGTTCGAGGCAACACTCGAAGCCCTGTTCTCCCGCCAGGACGCCTGGGTGCAAAACCATACCGCCAACGCCCAGTTGATCGGCCCCCTGCTGGCGCCACTGGGAATGGACCTGGTGCAACTGCAAAACGATGCCAATGCGCCTGAAGTCGCCACCCTGATTGCGCGCGATCTGGCAGACGCCAAAACGCTGAACGTGACCATGACACCCGAGTACTTTGTCAATGGCAAGCCGCTGCCCCAGTTCGGTTTTGCCGAGCTGAAGCAACTGGTGGACGACGCACTCGCCAACTCAAAGTAGGCTCACCATGACATACGCTTTGCAGACCGCAGTGCTGGCCACGTTGTTGATCTTGGGTGCGCCTGCGCGCGCTTTGGCCGAGGAATCCTTACCCGGCGCCAGTGTCGAGCCTTTGCTGACACTGGCCCGAGCACACAACCCCGACTACGCCAGCATGCGTTTTGAAGCGCAAGCGGCCACCGAGCGGATCGCGCCAGCGGGGGCGCTGATGGACCCCAAGTTCCGGGTCGAATGGATGGATGTGACCCAAGCCGGTTCGCAAGCGCCCACGCTGTGGCCCAACGATGTTGGCAGCACCAAATACACCCTGATGCAAGACCTGCCCTGGTTTGGCAAGCGCGATCTGAAGCAAAACATCGCCGCGCAGGAAGCACAAGCCAGCCAGGGCAAGGCGCAGGGCAGCTGGGCTGAACTGGCGGCCAGAGTGAAGACCACCCATGCGCAACGCTACTACCTGCACCACACGAAAAAACTCACGCTGGAGTTGCTCGACCTGACCACGCGGCTGGCCAAGGTGGCGCAAGTACGCTACGCCGGCGGCCTGGCGATGCAACAAGATGCCATTCGCGCACAGTTGGAGCAAACCGCCATGCAGACCGAGTTGGTGGCGCTGCAAAGCGAGTCACGCCAGGTTGATGCCCGGCTCAACGCCTTGCTGGCACGGCCAAGCAACGCAGCGCTGGCTGCGCCCGAGCGTCTGCGTCCCTTGCCCGTGGCTGCCAAGCTGAACCCTGACACCCTGATGGCGCGTGTAGAACACAGCAATCCCCAGTTATTTTCCGAGGCGTCCCGTATCAAGTCGGCCGAATTGGGTCGTGAGCTGAGCCTGAAAAACCGCTACCCGGACTTCACGCTGGCCATCACGCCGACACAAATGCAGAGCCGCATCACCGAATGGAGCGTGATGCTGGAGCTCAACATCCCGCTGCAACAGGCCTCACGCCGCGCCCAGGAACGTGAGGCACAGGCCATGCTCGATGCCGCGACAGCGCGCCGCGCGGCGGTGGCTAACCAGCTGCTCTCGGAGCTGTCTGAGAATCTGGCAGGTTTTGATGCGGCACAAAACACCGAGAAGTTGGCTACCAGCAGCCAGCTACCGCAAGCCGAGCTGACGTTCCAGGCGGCGCTGGCGGGTTACGAAAACGGCAAGCTCGACTTTGCCACCCTGCTCGACGCCCAGCGTCAGGTGCGCCAGGCCAAACAAGCGCAACTCAAGGCACAACTGGAAGCCCAAATGCGGCTGGCTGACATCGAGAAATTACTGGGAGAAGAATTATGAAATCAGGTACCGGATGGGTGCTCGGCGCACTGTTGGCAGCGCTGGCTGGCGCAGGCGGTTATTACGCTGGCACGCGTGGCCATGCCGTCAATGGGCCGGGCTCGGCGGGAGCGCCAACGGCCGCCTCGTCCAGCGCAGGCGATGCGGTGGCCAAGCCCGAGAAAAAACTCCTCTACTACCGCAACCCGATGGGCTTGCCCGATACCTCGCCCACCCCCAAGAAAGATCCGATGGGCATGGACTACATCGCGGTCTATGCCGGTGGTGCGGATGACGAAGAAGCCCCCGCGAATCAGGTCAGGATCAGCACCGACAAAGTGCAAAAGCTCGGCGTGCGCACCGAGGCGGCGCAACTGCGCAGCCTCGACAAAACCGTGCGCGCCTCCGGCCGGATCGAGCCCGACGAGCGCCGCGTGGTTGCCATCTCGCCCAAGTTTGAAGGTTATGTCGAACGCCTGCACGTCAACGTCACCGGCCAGGCCGTTGGCAAGGGCCAGCCGCTGTTTGAGGTTTACAGCCCGGAACTGGTCTCGGCCCAGCGTGAATACGCCATAGCCGTGCAAGGCGTGAGCGCGCTCAAGGACGCAGGTGGCCAAGCGCAAATGGGCATGCAACAACTCGCCGATGCCAGCCTGCAGCGGCTGCGCAACTGGGACATTTCCGAAGCGCAGATCAAGGCGCTGACCGATTCGGGCACCACCACCCGCACGCTCACCTTCCGCTCGCCGGTGAGTGGCATCGTGATGGAGAAAAAAGCGCTGCAAGGCATGCGCTTCATGCCCGGCGAAGCGCTGTACCAGATTGCCGATCTGTCGAACGTATGGGTCATTGCCGACGTGTTCGAGCAGGACATCGGACTCGTCAAAAACGGCACCAAGGCAACCGTGAACATCAACGCCTATCCAGACAAAACCTTTGGCGGCCGGGTCACCTATATTTACCCCACCCTTAACCCCGAGACCCGTACCGTGCCGGTACGCGTGGAGCTGGCCAACCCTGGCGGTCGGCTCAAACCCGGCATGTTTGCCCAGGTGGAACTACCGGTCGCGGCCAAGGGTCAGGTGGTCACCGTACCGGTGTCGGCAGTGATCGACAGCGGCACGCGCCAGATCGTTTTGGTCGACAAAGGAGTCGGCCGTTTCGAGTCGCGGGAAGTCAAACTGGGCGCGCGCAGCGACACCTATGTGGAAGTGCTGGACGGCGTGGACGACGGCGAACCCGTGGTGGTGGCCGCCAACTTCCTGATTGATGCCGAAAGTAACTTGAAGGCCGCGCTGGGGGGGTTGGGTAGCCCAGCGCCCGACCCCAAGGCCTCGGCGGCTAAAACCGTGGGCCACCAGGCCACCGGCACCGTGGATGGGGTGGATGTGAAAGACGGCACCGTGAGCTTGAGTCACGGCCCGGTCGCCAGCCTCAAATGGCCGGCCATGACGATGGAGTTCAAGGTCGCCAATGCGGCGCTGCTGCAGGCGCTTCAACCCGGCGCCAAGGTGAACTTTGAGTTTGTCGAGCGCGCGCCCGGCGAATGGGTCATTACCAACATCAAGCCCTGATCATGCTCTCCAACATCATCGACTGGTCAGGCCGCAACCGTTTTCTGGTGTTGCTGACCACCCTGTTCATCGTCGTAGGTGGCATTTTTGCCGTGCTGCGCACGCCCATCGACGCGCTGCCCGACCTGTCGGATGTGCAGGTCATCGTTTACACCGAGTACCCCGGGCAGGCGCCGCAGGTGGTGGAAGACCAGGTGACCTATCCGCTGACGACGGCCATGTTGTCGGTGCCCAAATCGAAAGTGGTGCGCGGCTTTTCATTCTTTGGCGCCTCTTTCGTCTACATCATTTTTGAGGACGGCACCGACATTTACTGGGCCCGCTCGCGCGTGCTGGAATACCTGAACTTTGCCTCCGGGCGCATGCCCAAGGGCATCTCACCGCAGATCGGACCCGATGCCACCGGCGTCGGCTGGGTCTACCAATACGCGCTGCTGGCCAAAGACAAAACGCTGGCCGAGCTGCGCAGCATCCAGGACTGGTATGTGCGCTACCAGTTGACCAAGGCGCATGGTGTGGCCGAAGTGGCTTCGGTGGGCGGCTTTGTGCAAACCTACCAGGTGACGGTGGACCCGGTCAAGCTGCGCGCTTACAACATCCCCCTGATGAAAGTGGCCCAGGTGATTCGCGACTCAAACCGCGACGTGGGCGGGCGCGCGGTGGAGATGGCCGAGACCGAGTACATGGTGCGCGGCAAAGGCTATTTGCGCGGCAAGAGCGACATCGAGATGCTGGTTGTCAAGGCCGACAAAGGCACGCCGGTGCTGATCCGTGACATTGCACGGGTCGAACTGACCCCCGATGAGCGCCGCGGCATCACCGAACTCAACGGCGAAGGTGAGGTGGTCTCAGGCATCGCCATGGCGCGTTATGGGGAAAACGCGCTGGAAGTGATCTCTAACCTGAAAGAAAAAATCGCTGAAATTGGCCCCGGTTTGCCTGAAGGCGTGACCGTGCAAACGGTGTATGACCGCTCGGAGCTCATCAACCGCGCCATCGACACACTCAAGCGAACGTTGATCGAAGAATCGCTCATCGTCGCGCTGGTGTGCGTGGTCTTTCTGATGCATGTGCGCAGCGCGCTGGTCGCCATTTTGATGCTGCCCGTCGGCATTCTGATGGCCTTCATCGCCATGCGATTGCTGGGCATGAGTTCCAACCTGATGAGCCTGGGCGGGATTGCCATTGCCATCGGCGCCATGATTGACGCCGCCATCGTGATGATCGAAAACGCCCACAAACATCTGGAACGCCTGCCCGAAGAGCACACCACCACGCAGCGCTTTGAGGCCATGCTGGAAGCTTGCAAGGAAGTCGGCCCGGCGCTGTTTTTCTCGCTGCTGATCATCACCGTGTCGTTCCTGCCGGTGTTTGCGCTCGAAGGCCAGGAGGGCCGGCTGTTTTCACCGCTGGCCTACACCAAGACGTTTTCGATGGCGGGTGCCGCCCTGCTGTCAGTCACGCTGGTGCCGGTGCTCATGCTGTTGTTCATCCGCGGCAAGATCATACCCGAGTCGAAGAACCCGGTGAACCGCTTTCTGATCTGGGTTTACCGGCCCATCATCGCGGCCGTGATGCGCTGGAAAAAGGTGACGGTATTGCTGGCGCTGCTCGCTTTGGGCGCATCGTACTACCCGGCTTCAAAACTAGGCTCGGAATTCATGCCCACGCTCAACGAAGGCTCGCTGCTGTACATGCCCGCTTCGCTGCCTGGCATGTCCATCACCAAGGCCGCCGAGCTGCTGCAAACACAAAACAAGATCATCAAAAGCTTCCCCGAAGTGTCGTCCGTGTGGGGCAAGGCCGGGCGCGCCAACACCGCCACCGACCCGGCCCCGACCGAGATGTTCGAGACCGTCATCAACCTCAAGCCCGAGTCTGAATGGCGCGCCGGCCTGACCATCGACGCACTGATCGCTGAGATGGACAAGGCGCTGCAGTTCCCCGGTGTGGCCAACTCCTGGACCATGCCGATCAAGGCGCGCATCGACATGCTCTCCACCGGCATTCGTACGCCGATTGGCATCAAGGTGTTTGGCAATAACCTCGATGAGATGGAGAAGCTGGCCAAACAGATTGAGGCCGTGGTCAAAGCCGTGCCCGGCACCAGCAGCGCCTTTGCCGAGCGCATCACCGGCGGCTTTTACCTCAACATCGAACCCGACCGGGAGCAACTGGCCCGCTACGGCCTGGCGGTGGGCGACCTGCTCGATGTCGTTGGCACCGCCCTGGGCGGCGAGATGGTCACCACCACGGTGGAGGGCCGCGAGCGCTTTGGCGTGACCGTGCGTTACCCACGTGAGCTCCGGGGCGACCCGCAGCAAATTGCCCGGGAAGTGCTGGTCCCCACCATGATGGGTGCCATGATCCCGCTGGGGCAAGTGGCCAAGGTGGTGGTGGCCAAGGGCGCGCCCGGCATCCGCACAGAAAACGCGCTGCTGTCGGCCTACATTTATGTGGACATCCGCGACCGCGACATTGGCAGCTATGTGGCCGACGCGAAAAAGGCGGTCGCCGAGCAAGTGACTTTCCCGAGCGGCTATTACGTCACCTGGAGCGGCCAGTTCGAGTACATGGAACGCGCCATTGAAAAGATGAAAATCGTCATCCCGGTCACACTGCTGAGCATCTTTTTGCTGCTGTACCTGAACTTCCGGCGCATCACCGAAACCCTGATCGTGATGCTGTCGGTGCCGTTTGCACTGGTGGGCGGGGTCTGGCTGATGTGGTGGCTGGGTTACAACCTGTCGGTGGCGGTGGCGGTCGGCTTCATTGCGCTGGCCGGCGTGGCGGCCGAGACCGGTGTCATCATGCTGATCTACCTGGACCATGCCTGGGAGGCGATCAAGCTCAAGTGCCGCGCACAGGGCCGTGAACCCGGTGTGGGCGACCTGTATGAAGCCGTGATGGAGGGTGCCGTGGAGCGCGTGCGACCCAAGATGATGACCGTGGTGGCCATCATGGCCGGCCTGTTGCCCATCATGTGGGGCACCGGCACGGGCTCCGAGGTGATGAGCCGCATTGCCGCGCCGATGGTGGGCGGCATGGTGTCAAGCACCGTGCTGACGCTGGCGGTGATTCCGGCGATTTATGCGCTGGTGAAGCAATGGCGGCTGGGGCGGGGGCTGGAGAGTTGAATCAACTTGACTTTATTCAAAAGGAGCTTGTATGTTGTTAATGATGGTTGTGGTGATGGCTGTGATGGTCGGGTCAGGAAACGGGCCGATGGGAATGATGATGGGACATCAAAATTCGGCGCCTACAGAGGTGTCTTCTCCCATGGAAATACACAGCGGAGTGTCCGGACATGAAAAGGCGGCGAAAAAAGCCGAATGAATTCGCCACGACCTGAATTCATCGGCTCAAAAAAAGTCAGCTTGCTGCGCGCGGCACCGCGTCTGCTGCAAATACTGCGTGTCCTCGTCCGCCACCGGTTTCTGGGTGCGCTGTTAGGCCGCCATCATTGGCCGGCACCGCAAGAAGTGCGGGAGACTTTTGAGGAATTGGGCCTGTTTTTTCTCAAGTTCGGTCAGGTGCTCGCCATTCGGCGCGACCTCCTGCCAGCGGCTTACGCCAATGAGCTTGCACTATTGCACGACCAGTTGCCGGTGATGGCCATTGGCGCGGTGCGTTCGGCGGTTGAAGACGAATTGGGCAAGCCGCTCTCGCAGGTATTCGCGTCGTTCGACGAAGTGCCGCTAGGTGCGGCCACCATCGCCCAGGTTCATAAGGCAAGTTTGCACGATGGGCGTCAGGTGGCGGTTAAAGTGCAACGCCCCGGCCTGCCAGCCCTGATCGCCGAGGATATCGCTGCACTGAACTACCTGGTGTCGCTGGGAGAAAAGCTTTTCCCAGGGCTGCGCGCACTTGACCTTCATGTCGTGGTACGTGAATTTGCCATCAGTTTGAACCGGGAAACCGATTTCAATCGCGAAGCATGCTCCGTGGTGCTGTTTCGAACCGCGATGGCAGATTTTCCCGACCTCTGGATTCCGGATGTCGTGGTTGAGTGTTCTGGCGCAACCGTGCTCACCCTGGAATTTTCACCCGGAGAGCGGGTGGACGTTTACGTGAAGCGATACCCAGAGGCGATGACCCGGTCCGCCAACATCCTGGTCCGGCTGATGCTGCAAACCATCTTCGAAGAAGGCCTGTTTCACGCCGACCCACATCCCGGCAATGTTTTTGTGCTGCCCGATGGGCGCCTCTCCCTGCTTGACTTCGGCAATACCGGCGAGCTTGACGAGCCGATGCGCGAATCGCTGATCCTCCTGCTGGGTGCTGTCGTCAGCGGCGATGCACGCGCCGCCACCGAGGCTTATCTCGAAATGGCATCGGTGAGCGAAAACATCAATCAGGTCACCTTATTGGAGGACATCAAGGTCGTGCTCTATGAGATACGCAGGACCAACCTGAAGAATGTTTCCGTTGGCAATGCGTTTGAAGCCTTGATGCGCGCTGGCAGTCGTAACGGAGTCCACAATCCGGGCGAGTTCGTGCTGCTGTCGCGGGCGTTCGTGATCCTCGAATCCATGATCCGCCAACTCGCCCCAGAGCATAATTACATGGACTCGTTTCGCGAACAGATATTGCGCTTGAGCGTGCTGCACTTTTCCCCGGAACGGGTGAAGAAAAAGACCGGCAAGCTGGTGCAAGACATCGAGCGCCTGATCATGGATGCCCCTGGCGACACCCGGCGCGTCTTAAAGCGTATTGCTGAAGGCGATCTAGGTCGGCTGCCGGGACTGGAAGCCCTGGGCTGGCGTTTCAGTCGCAATCTTCAGCGCCTGACCAGTGCCATCTCTTGCGCAGCACTCGTGATCAGCGGCTCCATGCTGCTGATCACGCCGATGGATGGATGGCACCATAATCTGGGCGAAGTGATGATCATCAGCGGAATTGTCGGCATGGTCGTCATCGCCATCGGTGTCATGCGCCACGGTCCTGGTCAACACTAACGCAGGCGCTGCGATAGCGGTGGAAGCAGTTTCTTCCGGCCCTTTTGGCTTCGTACAGGGACTCATCCGCGTGGCTCCATCAGAATGTCGGGGTCCGGGTTGTCCTGCGGGTAAACCGTGACGCCCATGCTCATTGAAATCTCGATGCTTTGACCCGCCAACGAATAAGTTGCGGAAATGTGCTGAAGCAAGCGGTTGAGCAATTCATGCAACT
This sequence comes from Burkholderiales bacterium RIFOXYD12_FULL_59_19, assembly GCA_001771065.1. Classification (GTDB taxonomy): domain Bacteria; phylum Pseudomonadota; class Gammaproteobacteria; order Burkholderiales; family Burkholderiaceae_C; genus Rhodoferax. The sequence goes on from MESQ01000091.1 coordinate 130,734, forward strand.
CGGATTCATTCTTCAAACCAGACAGCAATAGCGCGAACTCGTCGCCACCAAAGCGTGAAATCGAATCTTCTGAACGTAAATCATCCTTGAACCTTGCGGCGACCTCCATCAGCGGCCGGTCACCTACCGCGTCTCCGTAGCTGTCTGGGACTGCCGTGACGCGAAGGCGAGTAGTGCAGGAAATCGAGCCGATGCAAAGGCAGGTCGACCCGGAACAGTCATGAGCTGCGTGGCTCGGTGAACCTCACGTCGCACCCGTGGGGTGCGCAGTATCGTGCTGAACATGCGCCGGGTCGATCAATGCGATCAGCACATTGACGTCGAGCAAATACGTTGTCATTGCAACTCGTCTTGCAACTGCTTAACCAGCTCCGGTGTCACTGCTTTGTCGGTAGAACGCACCGGCAGGAGTGGTACCCCGTTGCGTACGTGCAGCGCTGGCAGGTTGGCTTTTAGCGCTTGTCGTGCCAGTGCCGACAAAATGCTGCCAACGCTTTGCCGCTGCACAGATGCCAAATTCTTGACAGCAGAAAATACGTCGTCGTCAATCGCCAAAGTCGTCCGCATTTCAAAACCTCCAAACATTCAAATACAGTTACGCTCAGTAGTGTCCCAACGTTGTCACATCGGAACGTCGTAAGTTAATGAATTACTTGTCAAATTTGGTGTTTCAGTCTGGTCTCGATTTG
>MESQ01000092.1 GCA_001771065.1 Burkholderiales bacterium RIFOXYD12_FULL_59_19
TCACCACCTTCATGAGTTGAAGCGTAAACATGGTAATTATCATCTATTTAGTAACTGTATTGATGGAACGATCTACTAGTTGGGGAAAGTAAGTTTATCGATGAGCAAGAAAACTCAAGATCCGTGTTCGATTTTTACAGATGGAGTCGCCGTCTGACTCTCTGCGCATAACTTGTATAGCTGTTGTGCTGCTGGCGTGAGCATTGAAGAGCGTCGTTTGATCAGTCCCATCTTGCGCTTAACCACTGGGTCAATAAGTGGCACGCTAACCAACAAGGGGTGATCTGCGGCTGGCATTGCCATGGCGGGCACAACGGCCACCCCCAGACCGGCCTCGACGAGACCGATCATCGTGGTGCCATGCTGAGTTTCGTACATGCTCCGGGGCTTATCTTTGACGCCAGCCAGCGCCTGGTCCAGCAGCAATCGATTGCCTGATGTCTTGCCGGCCGAGATGAAGTCGTATTGAACTAGTTCCTTCCATGTGACCTGTGACCTTTTGGCCAATGGGTGATCACGTCGGCAAGCGGCCACAAAGTGTTCTTCCAGTAATGGCTCAAACTCCACATCATTTTCTTGCGAACCGACAAAGTTCAAACCGAAATCGGCCTCGCCGCGCGCCACCGCAAGAAGCACTTCGTTGGCGCTGTCGTCCATGATCTTGACGTGAATTTTTGGATAACACTGGTGATAAAGCGCAATCACACCGGTAAGAAAATAGTTGACCGCCGAGGGCACACATGCCACAGTTACTTCGCCCATTCTGGTGGCAGCTACGCCGCGAATGCCCAGCAAAGTGGTGTCGAGTGCGTCAAGTATCTGCCTGAGCTGCCGATCAAAGTCACGTCCCACGGTCGTCAGATTGACACGGCGCGTGGTGCGCTCCAGCAGGCGTGCGCCCAGGGCCTCTTCTAGTTTTTCTATACGCCGACTAAAAGCAGGCTGCGAGATATGCACTGATTCGGCGGCCTTGCGGAAACTGCCCAGGTCAGCCACGGCCCTGAAAGCCAACAGGTCATTCAGGTCAAAGTTCATCGCCATCTCATCGTCTCCTGGTTTATTGATGCATATTGTGGATCAATCCATCAAAAATGTGCAATTCACAAACATTCTTATCTGCATGATGATCGCATCCATGCTGTGCAGCTCTTTGGATAAAAGAATGCAGGGCATTTCAACCCAATCTTTGGCAAAAATGACACCAACAGGAGACATGACATGACATCACTTATCAACCGCCGCGTGGCGGCTACTGCCATCACCAGCTTGATTGCAAGCTCGGCCCTGTACCTACCCGCTACCGCAACGGCGCAAACACCTATCGTGATCAAGTTTTCGCACGTTGCGGCGACAGACACTCCAAAAGGCCAGGCCGCTGAATTCTTTAAAAAGCGGGCGGAAGAGCTGACTCAAGGAAAGGTCAAAGTTGAAATCTATGCCAACAGCACGCTCTACAAGGACAAGGAAGAGCTTGAAGCCCTGCAGATGGGCTCTGTGCACATGCTCGCACCTGTGGCGGGTAAATTTGGTCCCGCTGGCGTCAAGGAATTTGAGGTGTTTGACTTGCCCTACATCTTCCCTGATGAAAACGCCTTGCACCGCGTGACTCGCGGACCGATTGGTGCGTCGTTGCTGAAAAAGCTTGAACCGCGCAACATGATGGGCTTGACCTATTGGGATGCAGGCTTTCGGGTGTTGAGTTCCAACAAGCCGATTCGCTCCCCCGAAGAAGCCAAAGGCCAAAAAATCCGCATCAACGCATCCAAGGTCAACCAGTCCATCATGCGGTCCATTGGTGCACTGCCGCAAACCATGGCCTTTTCTGAGGTTTATCAGGCCCTGCAAACCGGCGTGGTGGATGGTGCAGACGGCAATCTGCCCAATCTCTACACACAAAAGCAGTACGAGGTTCAGAAGCATGTGACGATGACCAACCACACCTACAGCGGTTATGTGGTTGTGGCGAACAAACCTTTCTGGGACAAGCTGCCTGCGGACATCCGTGGCCAACTTCAAACTGCCATCAACGATGCAACCAACTTCAACGACAAGGTCACTGAAGAAGACAACGCCAAAGCCATGACGGCCATCAAGGCATCCGGCAAGACGCAGATCCACGTTCCCAGCGAAGCCGAAAAATCAGTCTGGATGAAATCCATGATGCCGGTACAGGATGAGATGGCCGGGCGCATCGGCAAAGATCTGATTGACGCGATCCGCAAGGAAGCGCAGGCCAAATAAGCCGCTACATCCACACGCCGGTCCATCGACTGGCGCTGTGGATTATTTTTGCCATTCAGGAGACAAAAAAATGAAAATCCTTGATTCACTCGAGGAGTGGATAGTCACGTTGCTCATAGGCGCAGCGACGATGATTACCTTTGCAGCCGTGGTTCACCGCTACACCATTGGCTTTGGTATTCCCGGTTTGACGGACTGGTTGATTTCGATCGACATGTCCTGGGCCCAGGAACTCACCATCATCATGTTTGTCTGGATGGCCAAGTTTGGTGCTGCTTATGGCGTCAGGACCGGCATTCACGTGGGTGTGGATGTGCTGATCAATCGGTTGAAGCCAGATATGCGTTTCAAGTTCATCGTGTTCGGCCTGCTGGCTGGTGCGGTGTTCACAGGTATTGTGGCCGCATTGGGAGCGCACTTTGTCTGGGAAAACGGGGCGCATTACGGAATTTTCCATGCCTTGGGGTTGGGTACTGATGCGGTTCTCGAAGGCCCCACAACGGTGGACCTTGAAATGCCAACCTGGATGGTCTATTCGGCCATTCCCTTGGGAAGTTCACTGATGTGTTTCCGCTTCATGCAAGTATGCGTCGCCTTCCTAAAAACCGGGGAGTTGCCGCACCACGACCACAGTGTTGTGGAAGGTGTGGAGGCCGTCCAGGACGCCGATGTGGCTGATGACCTGCACCCGCAAGATATGCAGCCCAACAAAAACACCGGAGATCGCTCATGACTGCCAGCATCATCTTTGTCCTGCTGCTGGTGTTGATGATCACCGGCATGCCCATTTCAATTTCATTGGGCCTCACTGTACTGAGTTTCTTGTTCTTCTTCACCAGTGTGCCGATTGAAAGCGTCGCACTGAAACTTTTCACCGGCATCGAAAAGTTTGAGATCATGGCGGTTCCGTTCTTCATTCTGGCGGGCAATTTTTTGACACACGGCGGGGTGGCCAAGCGCATGATTGCCTTTGCGACCGCGATGGTGGGGCACTTGCCAGGGGGGCTTGGACTGAGTGCCGTGGTGGCTTGTTCCCTGTTTGCCGCCGTGTCTGGCTCCAGTCCGGCCACCGTCGTGGCCATTGGCTCGATCCTGCTACCCGCCATGGTCAAAGCGGGTTACCCACAACGCTTTGGCGCGGGCATCGTGGCGTCTGCGGGTGGGCTCGGCATTTTGATCCCGCCCTCTATCGCCATGGTGATGTATGCCGTGTCAACCAACAGTTCCATCGGCGCTTTGTTCATGGCAGGTGTGATCCCCGGCTTGGTTTTAGCCTCGATGCTGATGTTGACGACATGGTGGATTGCCCGCCGCAACAACTATCCCAAAGCCAAGCGGGCAAGCTGGGGCGAGCGTTGGACGGCATTCAGGGAATCCGTTTGGGGTTTGATGCTGATCGTGATCGTGATGGGGGGCATTTATTCAGGTGTGTTTACTGCCACTGAAGCCGCTGCCATGAGTGCTGTGTACGCCTTTGTGATCGCCACATTCATCTACAAAGACCTTCGGCTTTCAGACTTGAAGCGTGTGTTGTTATCTTCGGCCAATCTGAGCGCCATGCTGCTTTACATCATCACCAATGCAGTTTTGTTCAGCTACTTGCTGACCAGTGAACAAATTCCACAGTCCATGTCGCAGTGGATGATCGAATCCGGTCTAGGTCCTATCGGCTTTTTGTTGGTCGCTAACTTGCTGTTGCTGCTGGCTGGCAACTTCATGGAACCTGCCTCCATCATCCTCATTTTTGCGCCGATCCTGTTCCCAATCGCCATGAGTTTGGGCATCGACCCGGTTCACTTCGGCATCATCATGACCGTCAACATGGAGATCGGCATGATCACGCCACCCGTTGGGCTCAACCTGTATGTGGCCAGTGGCATCTCCAAACTGGGACTCACCGATATGAGCAAGGCCGTCGGGCCATGGCTGCTCACCATGTTGGTGTTCCTGATGATCGTCACCTATTGGGCACCCCTGTCGCTGTGGCTGCCTAAAACGCTTGGAATGATGTGACAACAGGGGCTTGTGTCCGCAGCACACAAGCCCCAGTCGTTCCATTTTTTAGAAAGAAACCTTCTGATGAACATCACAGACTGGATTGGTCGCTCGGAAACCGTTTGCGACACAGCCACCCCCACCCCCTACGCCGCGTTGTCCGCCACCTTTGACCGCGACTCCACGCGTCCGCAAGCCGGCACGCCGCTGCCACCGCTGTGGCACTGGCTGTACTTTTTGCCGCTCTACCGTCAGTCCGAGATTGGCGTGGATGGCCACGCCAAACGGGGTGGATTTCTGCCTCCGGTGCCGCTGCCGCGGCGCATGTGGGCGGGCAGCCAGTTCACCTTTCACCAGCCGCTGCGTATTGGTGATGCGCTGGAACGCACATCGACTATTGCTGACGTGACCGAGAAGTCCGGCCGCACCGGCAAGCTGGTGTTTGTCAAAGTGCGCCACGAGATTCGCCGTGCCGGGGAATCCGACATCGCGCTCACCGAGTTCCACGACATCGTTTACCGCGAAGCCGCCCGGCCAGACGACGTGGCACCGCCACCCAAAGCCGCACCCATCACTTCCCTTTGGGAAAAGAAGTGGGTGCCCGACGACGTGCTGTTGTTTCGATACTCGGCATTGACCTTCAACGGCCACCGCATCCACTACGACCGCAAGTACGTGACCGAGGTCGAGGGTTACCCGGGCCTGATCGTGCACGGCCCGATGGTGGCCACGCTGCTGCTTGACTTGTTGCGGCATCAGATGCCCGAGGCCCAGGTGCTGCGCTACGAGTTCCGCGCCGTGCGCCCGGTGTTTGACATCAACCCTTTCTATGTCTGCGGCGCGCCATCGGCCGACGGCAAAACCATTCATCTGTGGGCCAAAGACCATGAAGGTTGGCTGACCATGGATGCCACCGCCGTCATCGCCTGAGGAGCCAACATGCAACCCCTTAAAGGCATCACCGTTGTCACCCTGGAGCACGCCATTGCGGCTCCGTTCGCTACCCGCCAGCTGGCTGATCTGGGTGCACGTGTCATCAAGATCGAGCGCCCCGGCGTGGGCGACTTTGCCCGTGGTTACGACAACCGGGTGCGCGGCATTGCCTCGCACTTTGTCTGGACCAACCGCAGCAAGGAAAGCCTGACGCTGGATGTCAAACACCCCGAAGCACAAAAAATCCTCAAACGCATCATTGAAGAAGACGCTGACGTGGTGGTGCAAAACCTGGCCCCCGGTGCTGCGGCACGCCTGGGCTTGTCGTATGAAGCCTTGAGCGCGGCCAAGCCTGGCATCATCGTTTGCGACATCTCGGGTTATGGCGACAACGGCCCCTACCGCGACAAAAAAGCCTACGACCTGCTGATCCAGAGCGAAGCCGGTTTTGTGTCCGTCACTGGCACCGAAGACACACCGTCCAAAGCCGGGCCGTCGATTGCCGACATTGCGGCGGGCATGTATGCCTACACCAACATCCTGGCGGCGCTGATGCACCGCCAGCAAACCGGCGAAGGCCAACACATCGATATTTCGATGCTGGAAGCACTCACCGAGTGGATGGGTTACCCGCTGTATTACAGCCTGGACGGCGCCCCGCCACCCAAACGCACCGGCGCCAGCCACGCCACCATTTACCCCTATGGCCCGTTCCCGGCCGGAGACGGCAAGACCGTGATGCTGGGCCTGCAAAACGAGCGCGAGTGGAAAGCGTTTTGTGCGCAGGTGATGCAGCAGCCAGAGCTGGCCACAGACGAGCGTTTTGCCAGCAACCCCAAGCGGGTGGCGCAGCGAGCTGAGTTGTATGCACTGATTGTGTTGGCGTTCTCCAGCTTGACCGCTGCACAGGTGGTACAGCGACTGGAAACAGCGCAAATCGCCAACGCCCAGGTCAACACCATGGCCGAGGTCTGGGCGCACCCGCAACTTCAGGCCCGCGATCGATGGACCACGGTGGACACCTCGGTGGGCAGCGTGCCCGCCCTGTTGCCACCGGGTTCCTGGAACAAAGGTGCGCCACGCATGGATGCGGTGCCCGCCTTGGGTCAGCATACCGACACCATTCTGGCCGGGTTGGGCTACGGCGCCGAACAAGTGGCCACCTTGCGCGCCGAAGGGGCGGTGTGAGCACCATGAACACCAGACAAGCCATCACCTACCTGTTTGTGCCCGGCAACCGGCCCGAGCGTTTTGCCAAGGCCTTGGCCAGCGGTGCGGACCGTGTCATTCTGGACCTGGAAGATGCGGTGGCACCGGCCGACAAAGCAAAGGCGCGTGACGCCATCGCCAGCTGGGTCACCAGCCTGGCGGCGAGCGAGCTTGACCGGCTGCTGGTGCGCATCAACGACCTGACCAGCCCCCACCACGCGGATGACTTGTTGTGGCTGCAGCGCACCAACATCAAACACGCCATGCTGTCGAAATGTGAATCGGCCGAACAAGTGGCCGGGGTTTTGGCCCACATGCAACCCGGTGCCAGTGTGTTGCCCTTGATCGAAACCGTGCGCGGCGTGCTGGCCGCAGTGGCTATCGCACAGGCCCGGCAGGTGGACCGGCTGGCCTTTGGCGCGCTGGACTACCTGCTTGATCTGGACTTGCCCGGCCCTGGCTTTGCATTGGACAGTGCGGCCCTCACCATTGCCATGGCCGCCCGCGCCGCCAACTTGCCGCCACCGGTGGCCGGGGTCACGCCCGAGCTGGACGCGGGCCAGGTGCAGTCTGATTTGTCACATGCCCGGGCGCTGGGTTATGGCGCCAAGATGTGCATCCACCCGACCCAGGTGGCCGTGGTGCGAGAGGCCTTCAGACCTGACGCACCAACACACGCCTGGGCGCAGCGCGTGGTCACCCAATGGCAACAGTCCAACGGGGCGGGTGTCATCCAGGTCGACGGCAAGATGGTCGACAAACCGGTGCTGTTACGCGCCGAACGCATTCTGGCCTTGGCAGGCCCATCTCAATCTCTTTAACTTTTACAGACAGGGGAAACCTCATGGCCTCCACCATCATTGACTCCCGGATTTTTGGCGACATGTTCAGCGATGCACGCATGCGTGATGTCTGGTCGGACGAAAACCGCACCGCCAAATACCTCGACATCGAACGCGCCCTGGCCAAAGTGCAGGGTCAGCTGGGCATCATCCCCAAAGAAGCCGCCGACGAGATTGTCAAACACTGCGAACTGTCGATGATCGACTGGGACAAGCTCAAGGCCAAGACCGAGCAGATTGGTTACCCCATCATCGCCGTGGTGAACCAGATCAACGCCAACTGCCGCGACGGCCTGGGCGAATACTGCCACTGGGGTGCGACCACCCAGGACATCACCGACACCGCGGCCGTGTTGCAAATGCGCGAAGGCCTGGCGCTGGTGGAGCAAGACTTGACCGACATTTCTGACGCGCTGGCCACCTTGGCCAAGACCTACCGCGACACACCCATCATTGGCCGCAGCAACCTGCAGCAAGCCACCCCCATCACCTTTGGCTACAAGATGGCCAGCATTCTGGCGGGCATTGAACGTCACCGCGAGCGCCTGAACCAGCTCAAACCGCGTGTGTTGATGGGTGAGTTTGGCGGTGCCTCCGGGACACTCTCATCGCTGGAGACCGGGGCCATGGAAACCCAGGCTGGCCTGATGAAAGAGCTGGGGCTAGCGCAGCCGCTGATTTCCTGGCACACGGTGCGTGACACCATTGCCGAAGTGGGTGCCTTTCTCGGCTTGGTCGGTGGGTCGCTGGGCAAGATCGCCATGGACGTGAAGTTGCTGATGCAGACCGAAGTGGGTGAGGTGTTTGAACCGTATGCCCCAGGGCGCGGGTCGTCTTCGACCATGCCGCAAAAACGCAACCCGATCTCCTGCCTGTACATACACGCCAATGTGTCGGTGGCACGGCAACACGCTGCCGCCCTGATGGATGCCATGGTGGCGGACCATGAGCGTTCCACCGGCCCGTGGGAAATTGAATGGGTGTCGCTGCCGGAAATCTTTTGCCTGATGTCGGGCGCATTGAAACAAACCAAGTTTGTGCTGCAAGGCCTGGAGGTGGATGCCGTGCGCATGCGCGCCAACATGGACATCACCAACGGCCTGGTCATGTCCGAGGCAGTGATGATGGGCCTTGGCCCCTACATTGGCCGCGAATATGCCCATGACCTGGTGTACGACCTGTGCCGACAGGCCTTGAAAGAGAACCGCCCGCTGATCGACATTCTGGACGCACACCCCGAGATCAACAAACATGTGACCCGCGCCCAATTGGAGGCCATGTGTGACCCCATCAACCACCTCGGCCAGGCTGGTGTAATGGTCGACCGGGTACTGGCCGCGCGCCGGGGAGCCTGACCCACGATGTCCCCCATGCCTAACCCTGACAAACAAGCCAACGTGGATGTGCTGGTGATTGGCGGCGGCAACGCTGCCCTGTGCGCCGCGCTGATGGCGCGCGAGGCCGGTGCCAGCGTGCTGCTGCTGGAGTCTGCTCCCAAAGAATGGCGCGGCGGCAACTCGGCCCATACCCGCAACTTGCGCTGTATGCACGACGCGCCGCAAGACGTGCTGGTCGATGCCTATACCGAAGAAGAGTTTTGGCAAGATCTTGTGAAGGTCACCGGTGGCCTGACCAACGAACAACTGGCCCGGCGCGTGATCCGCGACTCCAGCACCTGCCGCACGTGGATGCGCAGCCACGGCGTGCACTTTCAGCCGTCACTTTCGGGTGCGTTACACACGGCGCGCACCAATGCGTTTTTTATGGGCGGTGGCAAGGCGCTGGTCAACGCTTACTTTCGCAGCGCCGAGAAGCTGGGTGTACAGGTGCGCTACAACGCGCCGGTGATTCGGCTCGAGATTAAAAACGGCCACTTTGTCGCTGCCCATGTGGAGGCCAAAGAGCCGGATGGGCGTGTGCGTTTTGAGCGCATCACGGCCCACGCCTGTGTGTTGGCTGCGGGTGGTTTCGAGTCCAACCGCGACTGGCTGCGCGAGGCCTGGGGCACCAACGAGCGGGGCGAAACCCCGTCGGACAACTTTTTGATTCGCGGCACCCAGTTCAATCAAGGGGTGCTGCTGCGCCACCTGCTGAACGACCACGGGGCCGATGCGATTGGTGACCCCACGCAAGCCCACATGGTGGCCATTGACGCGCGCGCCCCGCTTTATGACGGTGGCATCTGCACCCGCATCGACTGCGTCTCGCTGGGTGTGGTGGTGAATCGGGAGGCCAGGCGTTTCTATGACGAGGGCGAAGACTTCTGGCCCAAGCGTTATGCCATCTGGGGCCGTTTGGTGGCCCAGCAACCGGGGCAGATCGCTTATTCCATTATCGATGCCAAAGCCATCGGCCGCTTCATGCCACCGGTGTTTCCCGGGGTCAAGGCCAACACGCTGGCCGAGCTGGCCAGCCAGATCGGACTCGATGTCAGCACCTTCATGCAAACCCTCAATACCTACAACCAGGCTTGCCAAGTGGGCAACTTCGACCACACCGCGCTGGACGACTGCCATACCGAACAGGTTTCACCCGCCAAGACTCACTGGGCCAGACCCATCGACACCGCGCCGTTTTACGCCTACGCACTGCGCCCCGGCGTGACCTTCACCTACCTTGGCCTCAAGACCGATGAAACTGCCGCGGTGCGCTTCGGTGATATGGCCAGCGACAACCTGTTTGTGGCGGGTGAAATGATGGCTGGCAACGTGTTGGGCAAGGGCTACACGGCGGGTGTGGGTATGTCGATTGGTACCGCGTTTGGCCGTATCGCCGGAACACAGTCTGCGCAAGCAGCGCTTCAGTCAGGAGCACATCATGCACACGCTTGAAACCCTGATTCACGACGCCCGGCAGCTCGCCACCGGCCACGGCGCGGCATCACCCGCCGTGACCGAGGTGGCGCGCCAAATGCAAATCTGCAACGCCTGCCGCTATTGCGAGGGCTTTTGCGCGGTGTTCCCGGCCATGACCCGACGGCTGGAATTTGGCCCGGCTGACATTCACTACATGGCCAATCTGTGCCACAACTGTGGCGCCTGTTTACACGCCTGCCAGTACGCGCCGCCACATGCATTTGCCGTCAATGTGCCGCAGGCCATGGCGCAGGTGCGTGGCGAAACCTACGTGGCCTATGCCTGGCCTGCGTCACTGGGCAAGCTGTACCAGGGCAATGGCCTGACCGTATCACTCGCCCTGGCGGCTGGGCTGGCGCTGTTTCTTGTGTTGGCGCTGGCTTTGAATGGCAGCCTGTGGGGCGGGTCATTGCAGGGCAATTTTTACAAGGTGTTCCCGCACAACCTGCTGGTGTCGATGTTTGCGCCGGTCTTTTTGTGGGCGGCACTGGCGCTCGGCATCGGTGTCACGCGTTTTTTGCGCGACGTCGCACCAGCCACCACGGGGCAAGCCATGGCCGGTGGTGATGCACTGCAAGCCACCCACGATGTGCTCAAGCTCAAGTACCTGGACGGTGGCCATGGCGAAGGGTGTCACAACGAAGACGATGCGTACACGTTGTCACGCAGCCGGGCCCACCACCTGACCTTTTATGGCTTCATGCTGTGCTTTGCGGCGACGAGCCTGGCAACGGTTTACCACTACGCCTTGGGCTGGCACGCGCCGTATGACCTGCCGAGTCTGCCCAAGTTGCTGGGCGTGGTCGGCGGTGTGAGTCTGCTGCTGGGCACGGTGGGTCTGTTCAGGCTCAAGCTGCGCCGTCATCCTTTGCACGGCGATGCGGCACAGAAGCCGATGGACTATGGTTTTATCGCGCTGCTGTTTTTGACCAGCGCCACCGGTATGCTGTTGTGGCTGGCACGTGCTACACCCGCTTTGGCCTTGCTGCTGGCATTGCATCTGGGGGTGGTGATGGCCTTGTTTGCCACCTTGCCGTATGGCAAATTTGCACACGGCATTTTCCGCACGGCATCGCTGCTGCGATACGCCGTAGAAAGACGCCAGCCCAGTTCTCTGGCATTGGGAGACGAATGACATGACACTTTCAATCCCCTGTGTACTGATGCGTGCTGGCACCTCGCGCGGCCCGTTTTTCTTGCGCGACTGGTTGCCCGAGGGCGACGAGGCGCGCAACCAGGCGCTGATTGGTGCCATTGGCGCCTCGGACCCGCTGCAACTCGACGGACTCGGCGGGGGCAGCACGCTCAACAGCAAGGTCGCCATCGTGTCACGCTCGACCCAGCCTGACTGCGACCTGGACTATCTGTTTGCGCAAGTCGGCGTGGGTCACCAGTCGGTGGACACACGCCCCAACTGCGGCAACATGCTTTCGGGCGTGGCGCCCTTTGCCATTGACCAGGGTTTGATCCCGGCGCAGGACGGACTCACCACGGTGCGGGTGTTCAACGTCAACACGGCGTCCCGCATCGACGTGACCGTGTGCACACCCGGTGGCAAGGTCACCTACGAAGGGGATGCTCGCATTGATGGTGTGGCAGGCACCGCCGCACCGGTATTGCTTAACTTTCTGGACGCCTGGGGTTCCGTGACCGGACAACTTTTTCCGACCGGTCAACGCATCGATGTGATCGATGGTGTGGCACTGACCTGTATTGATGCAGCGATGCCCTTGATGATTATTCGTGCTTCCGATCTGGGGCTGAGCGGGCGCGAACGGCCAGCCGAGCTGGATGCCAACCCGGCGCTGCTGGCACGCCTTGAATCACTTCGCCTGCAAGCGGGCCTGCGCATGGGGCTGGGCGATGTGTCTGGCAGCGTGGTCCCCAAGCCGGTGCTGGTCAGTGCGGGTGATGCGCCCAACAGCATCACCTCGCGCTATTTCACGCCCCGTAAATGCCATGCGTCGCACGCGGTGACGGGCGCCATTGGTGTGGCAACAGCCTTTGCCTTGCCCGGCACGGTGGCCAGTGGGGCCAATATGAAACCGGGGCGCCATGGTTTGGTGGTGTTGCACCCGGCAGGTCAGATTGATGTCGAGGTCGATCTACAGGGCGAAGGAGAGCAAGCTGCCTTGCAAAGCGCAGCCCTGGTGCGCACCGTGCGCAAGATCATGCAGGGCGTGCTGCATTTGCCGGGCTATGTATTCCCACCAACCTCCACCGACACCTCAGAGGTCCTTGCAAGTCAGGGACGTCGACAGTTTCCGCAAAAGGAAATTCACATCATCGTACCGACGAGTTCAGGCGGGGGCAACGACACCATGGCCCGAACGCTGACCCGCAAGCTCGGCCCCCTTCTGGGCCAGGCGGTGGTGGTCGACAACCGGGCTGGCGCCAACGGCACCATCGCCAGCGAGTATGTGGCGGCAGCGCAGCCGGATGGTCACACCTTGCTGTTTGGTTACATCGCCACCCACGGCATCAACCCCGCGTTGCAAAAGCTGCGCTACGACCCGGTGGCCGACTTCGCGCCCATTGGCCTGATTGGTTATTCACCCACGCTGCTGGTGGTTCCTGCCGACCTGCCAGTTCACTCAGTTGAAGAATTGGTACGACTGCTGCGTCAATCGCCCGCCCGGCTGAGCTATGCCTCTGCAGGTGAGGGCACGGTGCCCCATTTCGCCGCAGAACTGTTTAAGCTGCAAACTGGCACCCAATTGCAGCGCGTCGACTTTTCTGGCGCGGCACCGGCAATTGCCGATGTGGCCAGCGGCTTGGTCCAGGTGATGTTCCCCAGCCTGTTTACCGCCCAACCCTATTTGCGCAGCGGCAAACTCAGGGCTTTGGCCGTCGCCGGTGCCACCCGGCTTGGCGCTTTTCCTGAGTTGCCGACGCTGCTGGAAGCGGGTGTGCCGGGCGTTGAGTTGACGCAGTGGTATGCCCTGTTTGCGCCAGCCAAAACCTCGGCCTCGGTCGTGCGCCAACTCAATACGGCACTTAACGCAGTTTTGGCAGATCCGGACACTGTGACCCGCATGGAAGCCGATGGTGCCCGAGTGCAGACCTCATCGCCCGGGGAGTTGCATGACTTGCTGATGTCAGAGAGCGAGAAATGGCAGGGTGTGGTGATGCATGCAGGGCTGCGACCTGAGGGGCTGCTGGACAGTTAGATCAGGCTGGGCCGCACCGCTCAGGCTACGAGTTGCCCGGACGCGTGCGCTGCACGCTGGTGGGTGGGCGCGTGGCGTACCAGGCCGGGTGATCTGACCTCATCGCCAGGACAGCTGCGCGGCAGCCGGGCGATGAGTTTCACTTCGCAACGGGCTACCAAAGCAGGACGTTTAATGCCCGGCCACTGACCTCCAGTGCCTGCGCAGTATGGTTGTAGGCAATGCTTCCATGAGTCTCTGCTTGCCTGGCGTCGCCAGCATCGTGGAGCAAAGCCGCTTGCCGATGGTGCTTGACGGCCTTTTTCAGCTGGACGGCAGCTTCACGATGAAGAAACTGCGGAGTGACGAGGGACTCCCGCGAAATTGAGACGTCTGTGCTGGTCATGGTGTTGCCTTGGTTGGTTATCGGCCAATACTATTTGTTCATCCATAACCGGTCAGTACGCCACCGAACAAACTGCCACCCTTGACTGCAACTACATTGTGACCAGGCACCTTGATGAATCAAAGTTTTTCCCAAGGTTTTATGCACTGGCAGGAGGTTTCGAAATGCGTTTAAGTACCAAAGGCCGTTTTGCAGTGAATGCAATGATTGACATTGCGCTGCGCGAAGTCCTCGGGCCGGTGCCGCTGACAGACATCGCCTCGCGGCAACAAATTTCGCTGTCATACCTTGAGCAGATGTTCAGTAAGTTGCGCGCGAAGGGATTGGTCACCAGCACCCGCGGACCGGGTGGTGGCTACGCATTAGGTCGGCGTATTGATGACATCACAGTGGCAGACATTATTTATGCCGTCGAAGATGCATCACTAAAATCAAAACAGCCAGACGCTGCACCAGCGCAAGACATGACGCAAGATTTGTGGGACGCCATGAACGCCAAATTGCTCAGCTTCATGCAATCTGTCACTTTGAAGCGTTTGGTACTTGACCAACGCGTCCTGGGTGGCACGATTGAGAAAAAGCCATTGCCAAACCGGGGGGTGTTCAAAAAACCAGTTCAGCAGACCATTCGCCCCAATGTGCCTAACTCGGTTTTTGCACTGGGTCAGACTTTTCGGACACCTTGATTCGTCT
>MESQ01000093.1 GCA_001771065.1 Burkholderiales bacterium RIFOXYD12_FULL_59_19
TAAGCGCTCCATAAACCACGGACTTGTTGCCTGATCTGAATTTCCGCATGCTTGCTACCCTCAATACTGATATGGGTGGGAGTAAAAATGGGGACAGAATTTTGGATGGCACATGTGGCAGCAGCCAAGCTGGAAGCGATTCCTGCAAGTGAATACGCAAGGCGGCACGGCCTTTCAGTGAAGTCGCTGTATTACTGGCGGCGCAAGCTGAAGAAATTCGACAAGGCAGACGCACCACTGCCGGCCGGTAAATTTATTGCGCTACGCATTACGCCCGGCGCAGCACAGCAAAGCAACTGTACCTTGGTGTTGCCGTCCGACCTGCGCCTGGAAATGTCAGTACTGCCAGCACCTGGATGGCTCGCGGCGCTGGTGTGTGCCGTACCGGGAATACGCTGATGCACCCGGGCTGTGATATTGAGCAGGTCTATCTTTGCCGGGAGCCGATCGACTTTCGCAAATCTATCAACGGACTGAGCGTACTGGTCGAGCAGGAGTTGGAATTAAACCCGTTCGGCAGTGCGCTGTATGTGTTTATCAACCGCCAGCGCAACAAACTCAAGGTGCTGTACTGGCATCGCAATGGTTTTTGTCTATGGCTCAAGCGCCTTGAGGCTGAGAAATTTGCATGGCCGCGCGAGACGGAGGCCAACACGCAAATGATCGGCATCCAGGAGTTTGAATGGTTGCTGGAAGGCTTTGATTTGTGGGCAAACAAGCCGCATAAAATGTTGCATTATGCTTCTGTTTCATAAGGAAATTTGGTAAAATGCGGCATGCATTTGACCGCCCCTAAAATTACTATTCAACGACCGGAACTTAGCCTTCCCAAGATTGAATTTCCATCTCTTCCCGATACATTTCCAACCGATGTTGCCTCCCTGACTGCCTTGCTGCACGCACAGCATGCGGCTCATTTTGCAACCTGCAAGGCAATAGAGTTGGCCGCTGCGGATTTGCAAAACAAAGCGATTGATTCGATCGAAAGCCAGATGCACGAACAGGTGCGTGACTACATTAACCACCTCATCGAGCAATTCGTCTTGGCGCGTCACCGCCAGTTCGGCGTTAGCTCGGAACAAGGTCAGGGTCGTTTGTTCGACGAGGCAGAAGTTCTGGCGGCAGATTCCACCGAGGTGCAAGACATCGCACCGATTTCAGCTAATACACCTGCATCAAATTCCGGCAAGCCAACAGTCAAGGCGCGCGGCAAGCGTGCCCCGTTACCGACTGAACTGCCTCGCGTTGAGATCGTGCATGATGTTCCTGTATCCGAACGAACTTGTCCCTGCGGCACGGCTATGGTGGTGATCGGTCAGCAAATCAGCGAACAGCTCGACATTGTGCCGATGCAAATCCGTGTACTGCGTCATGTACGCAATACCTACGGCTGCCCCGGCAGTATTCATGCACCGGTTACGGCGGTCTTGCCACCCCAGCCGTTACCCAAGAGCAACGCCAGCCCCGACTTTCTGACCATGCTGCTGATCGTCAAGTATATCGATGGCCTGCCGCTGGCTCGCTTTGAATACGTACTGAATCGTCATGGCGTCAAAGTACCACGCCAGACCCTGGCGCGCTGGGTAATCGGTGCCGCTGCCCTGCTGCAACCGCTGCACAACCTGATGCGAGACACCTTGTTCGACGGCACGTTCATGCACATGGACGAAACCGTGGTGCAGGTGCTCAAGGAAAAGGATAAAAGCCCGACCTCCAGCAGTTACATGTGGGTGCAGGCTGGCGGTCCGCCCGATAAGCCGGTGGTGATATACGATTACGATCCGAGCCGCAGCGGTGCTGTGCCGACGCGTTTATTGCTGGGCTACCAGGGTTATCTGATGACCGACGGGTATGAGGGCTATAACGCGCTCGCCAGAACCGAGGGTATTGAGCATCTGGTGTGCTGGGCACACGTGCGCCGCAAGTTTGTTGAGGCGACTCGTGTACAGGCCAAGGGTAAAAAGGGACGCGCCGATGAAGCCGTTGCGCTGATCGGCAAGTTGTATGGCATTGAGCGGACATACAAGGACGCGACGGATGGTGAGCGATATCTTGCGCGTCAGGCCATGAGCGTGCCGATCTTGGCTGAGTTGCGTGCATGGCTGGATAAAACACGACCTGCCGTGGCGCCAAAAAGTGCGCTGGGTACGGCGCTGTCATATATGCATGACTATTGGTGCAAGCTGACCCGCTACATCGAACGTGGTGATCTGCCAATCGATAACAACCGCTGCGAAAATGCAATTCGCCCATTTGTGATTGGCCGCAAAGCCTGGCTGTTCAGTGATACGCCGGCCGGCGCCAACGCCAGTGCGGTGATTTACTCGCTGCTGCAAACGGCCAAAGCCAACGGGCATGAACCCTATGCGTGGCTGCGCCGCGTCATGCGTGACTTGCCTGCCGCCAAGGTCGTTGAAGAAATTGAAGCTCTGTTGCCATGGAATTTGCATGCCATGGATTTAACCAGCGAAATGGTGAAGTGAACAG
>MESQ01000094.1 GCA_001771065.1 Burkholderiales bacterium RIFOXYD12_FULL_59_19
GAGGCAATAGCCCAGCCCGCAGGTGACCGCGAAGCATTTGAGTCCCTGCTACAGCAAGCCCTGAACGCCAGCATGGCACGCCGTAGCGTGGCGAACGCTGCCATGCGTGAGCGTGCCCTGTGGCTGCTGGCGAATGCGGATGACCTTTTTTGATCTCTCAGTTTTATGATTCAATTTCACTTTTCTGTACAAACTCGCTCTTCAAGCCGTCGCTTGGCTTGCGCCTTGATTTGTCTGGCCGCGCTGGCCGCGTCTGCCGCACATGCTGCCAACAAGCAATTGCGCATCGGCACGCTGGTGCCCAAGAACTCGCTCTACCATCGCCAACTGATGGAAATTGGCGAGACCTGGCGCACCGCCCAGGGCGGCAGTGCCAAGTACCTCGTGTTTACCGACGGTAGCCAGGGCGGCGAAGCCGAAATGGCGCGGCGTATGCGCATTGGGCAGTTGCAAGGTGCTTTGCTCTCCGTGGTGGGGCTGCGCGAAATTGAGCCGTCGATTGCTGCGCTGCAAGTCATGCCTTTGTTATTCCGAAACTGGGAAGAGGTGGACTACGTGCGCGAGAAAATGCGCCCGGCCATGGAGAAGAAGTTTCTGGATAAAGGCTTTGTGGTTTTGGCATGGGGCGATGCTGGCTGGGTGCGATTCTTTTCAAAGGAAGCCGCGCTGCGCCCGGACGACTTCAAGCGCATGAAGTTTTTTGCCTGGGGCTCAGAGCCCGAGCAGCAGTCCATCATGAAGAGCCTGGGCTACACCCCTGTGCCACTGGAGACCACCGACATCTTGCCCGCCATTCAAACCGGCATGATCAACGTGGTGCCGTCCACGCCCTACTTTGCGCTGGCCAGCCAAATCTACAACGCGGCGCCCAACATGCTTGAGATCAACTGGGCACCCATCGTCGGTGCGCTCGTGGTCACCCAAAAGACGTGGGACGAGATGACGCCCGAAGTGCGTGATGCCGTGCGCGCCACCAGCGAGAAGGCGGGTGTGCAAATCCGCGCCAAGGCACGCCAGGAAGTGGATGAGGCGGTGGATGCCATGAAGAAGCGCGGCCTGACCGTGAACAAGCCCAACGCTGAGCAAATGCGGGAATGGAATGATCTGGCCGAGAAGCTTTACCCCCGCATTCGCGGCAGCATGGTACCGGCAGAGACTTTTGACGAGGTGTTTGCCCACCTGAAAGCCTTCCGCGCGGGCAAGGCCAAGTAGCCGTGGCGCAAAGCCGATTGGATAGGCTGGAACAGCTCAGCCACACCGATGCCTGGGTGGCCAGCGCCGCCCTGGTGCTGATGACGCTGATCCCGATCATTGAAATACTGATGCGCCCGCTGTTGGGCCAGGGCATAGAGAACGCCTCGGTGCTGGTGCAGCACCTGGGGTTGGTGCTGGCCATGCTGGGGGCACTGGCAGCCGAGCGCAATGGGCACCTCACCACCCTGGGTGGTGGTAGCCGACCTGCAGGCGCGGACACGGCCGCATGGCAGCGCTCGGTATTTGTCTTTGCCAACACCAGCGCCGCACTTGTGTGCGGCCTGCTCACCTGGGCCAGTTGGCGCTTTGTAGCGAGCGAAATAGAGGCCGCCCATACCCTGGCCTATGGCATGCCGGTGTGGTGGGTGCAAGCCACCATGCCTTTGGGCTTTGCCGTGCTGGGTGCCAAGTTGGGCGCCCGCTGCAGCACGGTGCGTTGGGGCAAGCTGGGCTTTGGTTTGCTGGCCCCCGCAGTGGGCTTTTGGCTTGCCAGCGCTTTCGATGGCACTGAGGTGGTTTTGTGGCCCGCTGCTTTGTTGCTGGCGGCGGCCCTGGTGGCGGGTGCACCGATCTTTGCCGTGCTGGGTGGCCTGGCGTTGGCGCTGTTTTGGCAAGACGGCCTGCCGCTGGCGGCCATTGCGCTGTCGCATTACCAGATCACCGTGAACCCCTCGCTACCCGCACTGCCCCTGTTCACGCTGGCGGGCCTGGTGTTTGCGCGCACCGGAGCGGCCCAGCGCTTGGGTGATTTGTTTGTGGCCATGATGGGCGGCGGGGTGAATGGCACGGTATTGGCTGCGGCGGTGTTGTGCTCGTTCTTTACGGCGTTCACCGGGGGCAGCGGTGTCACCATTTTGGCCCTGGGTGGCTTGCTGCTGCCGCTCTTGCACAATGCGGGCTACCCCGAGCAACGTGGCATCAGCCTGGTCACCAGTGCCAGTGCATTGGGCGTGCTGTTGGCACCTTCGGTGCCGCTGATCATGGTCGCCATCATTGCGCGGGTGCCTATCAACACCATGTTCCTGGCGGGGCTGGTGCCTGCCTTTGTCATGGTGCTTTCCTTGCTGATTTTTGGCGGCTACCTAAAGAAATCCGGGTTGTCTACCGCCGCTATGCCAACGCCAATTCGTCCCAGCTTACACCAAACGCTGCACTGCGCCTGGGTTGCCAAGTGGGAAATACTGGCGCCCGTCGTGGCGATCGGCTCACTGGTCAGTGGCTTGGCGACGCCCACCGAGAGTGCGGCGCTGACGGCCGCCTATGCGGTGCTGACGCAAGCCTTTGCCCACCGCGAGCTCAGCTGGCGGGTGCTGGGCAGGTGCCTGAGCGAGTCAGCACAAATCATCGGCGGGGTGTTGCTGATTTTGGGCATGTCATTGGCGCTGACCAACTACCTGATTGATGCGGGTATACCGGACGCGGCCATTGAGGCGGTGCAAAGCGTCATTCCCAACAAGTATGTGTTCTTGCTGGCGCTCACCGTGTTCCTGCTGTTCGCCGGGGCCTTGATGGAGATATTTGCCGCCATTGTGGTGCTGGTGCCGCTGCTGCTGCCGGTGGCTTTGAGCTATGGCATTGACCCGGTGCACTTCGGCATTATTTTTTTGGCGGCGATGGAGATGGGCTTTCTGTGCCCGCCAGCGGGCATGAACATCTATTTTGCGTCAGCCATGTTCGGCAAACCCGTCCGGTATGTGGCGGTGGCGGTGTTGCCCGCTTTGCTGGCGCTGGTCGTGGGCACACTCATCATTGCTTGGCTGCCCTCGTTGGCAACCGGCTTGCCCTCGCTGGTCGCCAGCTTTACACAAAAACTTCATTGAGTCGTCATCTTGCTGTCGTGCGCGCTGCGCAAACTTCGGCGTTTTGAATGTCTGAAGACTCTACTTATGAAAATCACGGTGGTGGGCACGGGTTATGTTGGGCTGGTCACAGGCACCTGCCTGTCCGAGGTGGGAAACGATGTCATTTGCCTTGACACGGATGCCGACAAAATCGCCTTGTTGGAGCGAGGCGAGATCCCCATTTTTGAGCCTGGCTTGCAAGAGATGGTCAAACGTAATGTGCAAGCTGGACGTTTGCACTTTACCCATGATATTGCACGGGCCACGCAGTTCGGTACCATCCAGTTCATTGCAGTGGGCACCCCACCCGGCGAAGACGGCAGCGCGGATATGCGGTATGTGCTCAGCGCGGCGCGCAACATGGGTCGCCACATGAATGACTACAAGGTGGTGGTGGACAAAAGCACGGTGCCGGTGGGTACAGCCGACGCGGTGCGTGCGGCGATTGCCGAAGAATTGAGCCTGCGTGGTGTCAACACACCCTACAGCGTGGTGTCCAACCCCGAGTTTTTGAAAGAGGGCGCGGCCATTGACGACTTCATGCGGCCCGGCCGCATTGTGCTGGGCTGCGACGACGAACAGGCCGCGCTGAATATGCGGGCGCTGTACGCGCCGTTTCAGCGCCACCACGACCGGCTGATTCTGATGGACATACGCAGTGCTGAGCTGACCAAATACGCCGCCAATGCCATGCTGGCCACGCGCATCAGCTTTATGAACGAGCTGGCCAACCTGGCCGAAAAACTGGGCGCAGATATTGAGCAGGTGCGCAAAGGCATAGGCTCAGACCCGCGCATTGGTTACGACTTTTTGTACGCCGGGGCCGGGTACGGCGGGTCATGCTTCCCCAAAGACGTGAAAGCGTTGATCCACTCCGCAGCGAAGGACGCGGGCATACAACTCAAAGTGCTGGAGGCGGTAGAGGCCGCAAACCAGTCGCAAAAACATGTGCTGGCAGGCAAGGTCAAGGCCCACTTTGGCGCTGACTTGACCGGCAAACACTTTGCGCTGTGGGGCCTGGCCTTCAAGGCCAATACCGACGACATGCGCGAGGCCAGCAGCCTGACGGTTATTGCCGACTTGATGGCGGTGGGTGCCACGCTCTGCGCCTACGACCCGGTGGCCACGGCGGCGGCACAGGCCGTGCTTGGCGATACGCCCGGCATCACGTTTGCCACCAGCGCCACGCAAGCGTTGCAGGGCGCGGACGCTTTGATCATCGTGACGGAGTGGAAAGAGTTCCGCAGCCCGGACTTTGATCATATCAAGGCAAGCCTCAAGCAAGCCGTGATCTTTGATGGACGCAATCTCTACGATCCCTCCTTGGTGCGGGGCATGGGCATCACCTACCTGGCCACCGGCCGCTGACCTGCACCTTTTAAGTTCACCCAACCGTCATGCTGCCTGTCACGCATTTGCGATCTGCACTGGCGAGCATGAAATCAGCTTTACCAGGAGATTTTTAGCATGCAAGAATTTTTCAGACAACTCAAGATTCAACGCTGGGACGACCACCGCTACTACCACCACAGCCGAATTAACCAGCTCTTACACCTGATCAGCGCGATCAGCTTTCTGGTTGCCTACGGCCTGTTGTTTGTGGACCCTGCAATGGCGGCACTGGTGGCGTGGTTGGTGTCGATGACCACACGGCAGTCCGGACATTTCTTCTTTGAACCACTGGGCTACGACGAGGTCAATCAAGCGACCCAGGAACACAAGGAAGCCATCAAGGTGGGCTACAACCTGCGCCGCAAAATTGTGCTCTTGGCCATCTGGGCGGGTGCACCGGTGGCGTTGTTGGTGGACCCCGCCTTATTGGGTTACTTTGAACCCCATACCAACCTGGAGAGCCTGGCCCGCCATACCGGTGAGCTGTGGCTCATCATTGGTGCGGGCGGTTTGCTGTTTAGAACCGTGCACCTGTTTTTCCTCAAGGATGTCATGGCCGGTTTGGTGTGGATGACCAAAATTCTGACCGACCCAGTGCACGACATTTATCTCTATCACAAGGCACCTTTGGCGTTGCTGCGGGGCGAACTGATTGAGCCGTGTCCCAACATGGATCACGCACCCACTTGAACCAGCCCATTGGCTATTGAGTGGCGGCAAGGGCTGGCATGTTGAGGCCCTTGCAGCAACACCCTTTACCAAAACTTGGCCGCTAGCAGCTCCCCCATGATGCGACGTTTGATGGTCTTGTGGGTTTGAGCGCCGTCATGCCACCACCAGCCATCTGCTTGCATGGCCTTTGCAGCGCTTACAAAGCGTTGGCTTACCTCTTCAAAGTCTGCATTGGTGTAATTCAGGCTAAAGATGATGCGTCCCGTGCCGACCCAGCTCAAAGCCAAACCTTCCAGGCGCAAATAGTGCTGAAACAACCAGTGGTAACAACCCGGCTGCGTGTACAACACCGTCCAGATAGAGGACATATTGGCCACCTGCACCGCAATGCCGGCCTCGGTCAGGCGTTTGTTCAAATGGTAGGCGCGGTCGTTCCAAGTGGCATCGATGTTTTGGTACAGAGCTCGGATGTCCTGATTGTCCAGGCGCTTCAGAAATACATTCATCGCACCCATCACGTAGGGGTGGGAATTGAAGGTGCCCCGGGCAAAGCAAATATCGGCGGGTTTATCGTCCCGGAAACGGCGCATCCAGGCGCGCTTGCCACACAACACACCAATAGGCAGTCCGCCCCCCAGGGTCTTGCCGTAGATCACCATGTCGGCTTTCACACCAAAATACTCTTGCGCTCCGCCAGGTGCAAGGCGAAATCCGACGAACACTTCGTCAAAAATCAAGGCGATACCCTTCTCATCGCAAATACTGCGCAGCGTTTTGAGCCACGCGGTGTACTTTTCACGCGAATAGGCCGCTTTACGGGAACCATCCATCAGCGAGGAATCGCTGGGCGCTGCGGCATTGGGATGCAGGGCCTGCAAGGGGTTGAGCAGGATGCAGGCAATGTCTGTGCGTTTGCGCAGCACCCGCAACGTTCCCTCAGCCATCTCCGACAAGGTGTAAGTGTCTTTGGCGACCATCGGGTTACCAATACCGGGCTGCACGTCGCCCCACCAGCCGTGGTAGGAGCCGCAAAACCGCACAATTTTCTTGCGTCCGCTGTGATAGCGGGCCAGTCGCACTGCTTGCATCACCGCTTCGGTACCGGACATATGAAACGACAACTCATCCATGCCAGAAACCCGTTTGACCCTTTGCACGTTGTCCACCATCACCGGGTGGTAGGCACCCAGCACGGGACCCAGGGCACGCACGGCATCGGCGCCTTCGTCAATACACGCCTTGTAGAAATCGTTGCCAAACAAATTGACGCCATACGAGCCGGTCAGGTCGTACAACACGTTGCCATCCAGGTCGGTCACAGTCACCCCATCCGAGGTTTGCAAAAAGGACCCTATCTTGAGTCCTCTGTCCACCAGTCCCCGAAATTGAAACGGTACCCGGTAGGCGCTCACAAATTGCAAGTCAGACAAGCCCTCCACCACCGAGGCACCCGCTGCCAGGGTTGCGGGGAAACGCTGGCCGATGGTGGCGACCAGCCTCTCGAAAGCGGCCTGGCGCTGCGCAACCACGTCGGGCGGTGCGCCATCCAATCCAAATACCTGGGACGCGTCGTAACGGTAGCTGGGCAGCAAGGCCGCGATGCGTTTGGCAGTACGCGGATGCCCTGCCAGAGATTTGTGCTTGGCCAGGGACAGCTCCGCGCGTGCTTTGACCTTCAGAAACGCCATAAAAAGGGCGGCACTGCCAACGCCTGTCATCACCAAGGTGTTGATTCCAATCGATTCATTCACGAGATTTCGCCTTTCAAGCTAACAAACTAAACCACTACGCAGAATACCCAACGCCATGACACTCCGACAGCACATTCAAAACCTCCTGGCCCAGGAAGACATTAACTTTCTAATGACCAACCGCATACCGCGCCAAATGCTGACAAGGTTGATGGGCTGGTTCAGCAAAATTGAACACCCCTGGGTGCGCGACGCGTCCATTGCAGTCTGGAAATTCTTTACCGACCTGGACTTGAGCGAGGCCAGGAAGCAGCGCTTTTCCAGCATGCATGACTGCTTTACCCGCGAGCTCAAAGAGGGTGCCCGCACCATTGCGCAAGACGCCGATTGCATGACCAGCCCGGTGGATGCCATCGTGGGGGCGCATGGGCCGATTGAAGGGACCAGGGTCTTTCAGGCCAAGGGCTTCCCGTACACACTGGAGGACCTGTTGGGTACGCAAGAGAACCTGGAAGACTGGCACGATGGCACTTTTGTGACCCTGCGCCTCACATCCACCATGTACCACCGCTTTCATGCACCGCATGACTGCACGGTAGAAAAAGTGCGCTATTTTTCGGGCGACACCTGGAATGTGAATCCTATTGCCCTCAAGCGCGTGGAGAAGCTGTTTTGCAAGAATGAGCGTGCCTTCATCAGCGCCCGGTTGACAGGCCCCAGCCCGATGGCCGGGCAACGGGTGGCAGTTGTGCCCGTAGCGGCGATCCTGGTGGCCAGTATTCGCTTGCATTTTTTGAACGTGTTGTTTCATGTGAAGTACGCCGGTACACACACCTTTGCTTGTAGTGCTCCTTTTCAGCGTGGCCAGGAAATGGGCTGGTTTCAACATGGTTCTACCGTCATCGTGCTCGCACCCAAGGGGTTTACCCTGTGCGCAGGCTTACAACAGGGGGCTCTCATGCGCATGGGGCAACCGCTCCTGCGCTGGCAGGCCTGATACCAGCGGGCTGACCACCGGTAAAAACTGGCGGTTATGGTTTTCCAGCACGTTGCGAAGCGTCTGCACAAAACTGTCGTAAATTTTGTCCCAGCTTAGATGGGCCACAGCGGCGACCGCACGAGTGCGGTACTGGTGAATCAGCCGTCTATCGCAGGCGAGGCTGACGCAGGCGTTGACAAAAGCCAGGTCGCCAGCGGCAGACACCAGCAAGCCGTTGTCGCCACTCACAATCAATTCTTTGGCCGCAGCGTTGTCAAACGACACCACCGCCAGGCCACTGGCCATGGCCTCGGGCACCACGTTGCCAAAGGTCTCGGTCATGCTGGCGAACAAAAATAGATCTGCAGAGGCGTAGTGGGCCGCCAACTCCTGACCTTTGCGGGTACCGGCAAAGTGGGCTTCGGGGCAGGTGCCCTGCAAGGCTTTTCGCAGCGGTCCGTCGCCCACCAGCACCAGCTTGGCGCGCGGTTGGCGGGCTTGAATGGCGCGGTAGGCAGACACCACCAAGCCCACATTCTTTTCCTTGGCCAAACGCCCGACCAACAACACGACCAGGTCATCTTCTTGCGCGCCCCACTGCGCACGCAACGCAGCCGACCGGTGGCTGGGATTGAACTGCTCGGTGGCCACCCCGCGGGAGAGCAAGGCAACGTTCTGAAAACCACGCGCCTGCAACTCCCGTACCAAAGCGTGCGTTGGCACCATGGTGGCCTGGGTGCGGTTGTGCAGCTTGCGCAGATACGACTCAATAGGGGACTTCAGCAGGCCGATGCCGTAGTGCTTTGAATAGCTATGAAAGTTGGTGTGGAACGAACTGCTGATTGGCAATTGCAACTTGCGCGCTGCGGCCACGGCAGACCATCCCAACGGGCCTTCGGTTGCCACATGCACGATGTCAGGCCGCATCGCCGACCACAGCGCGGTCAGGCGACTTTTTGATGGCAAACCGAACCGCAGCTCAGCGTAGGTGGGCAAGGGAATGCCCATGCAAAGCACCTCTTCCAGCCCGTCGCGCGGGATGCCGTCCGCCTCCTTGTTTTGCCGAGGCCGCACCACTTGCACGGTATGCCCAAGTCGCAGTAGCCCCTCCACGATACGCCCCAAGGTCATGGCCACGCCATTGACCTCTGGAGGAAAAGTTTCAGTCACTATGGCAATACGCAAGCGAGAAGCTTGCGACGTATGGGGTACAAAAAGGGTTTCGTCAGGATGTTTCACGCTGGCAAGCGTAGGGGACGTTCACGACAGTCTGATGATGATTTTTTGACATTTTGACTACACGCGTTGCTGCGCGCCGGACGTCAGGCGGAACATGCCGTACACCAGGGCCATGCCCGCAGCCACCAAAACGCCAAAGCTAAGAATGAGCGCCTTCAAGGGCAGGTCCCAGGCGATGGCAGTTGCGTACACAGCCAGCATGACCAGCATACCCGCGTTCTCATTGAAACCCTGTACCGCCACCGAGCGGCCGGCCGTCAAGAGCGTGTATCCCCGGTGCTGCAACAGCGCGTTCATGGGCACCACAAAGTAGCCGGCCAAGCCACCCACCAGCACCAGCAAAGCCGCCGCAAGAGCGACAGACTCGACGAGAAGCAACACAGGAATCATCAAGCCCAACGCAATACCCAAGGGCAATACCCGTGAGGCTCGGGCCAACGAAACGGTACGACTTGCCGCAATGGCCCCCGCCACCACACCAATTGCCGTCACCCCTTGCAAGTAGGCACTTTGGTCCAGCGACAAACCCAAAGACTCTTGCGACCACCGCAACACGATAAGTTGCAGCGTGGCACCCACTCCCCACAGCAAAGTGGTCACTGTCATAGACATACCGCCCTGGCGGTCACGCCAAAGCAGCAAATTCTCACGCCAGAACCTCTGCAAAAGCGCCACCGGATGAAGGGAGTGGAAGTCGTAGCGCGCGCCGCTGTCGCCAATGCCGATGCTCATAACCGTGGCCAGAACATTCAGGGCCAACAACACCAACATGCCAGCAGTGAGCAGCGTGGGCGCAGCAGAGGGCCACTGCGCCATGTGGGGCCATTGCAGCAGGGGCATCCACGGGCTGACCAATAGCCCGCCCAACACGGTGCCCAAGATCACGGCGCATACCGTGGCCCCTTCAAAGAATCCATTGGCGCGCACCAGGTCGGCCGACGGCAGCAGTTCCGTCATCAAGCCGTATTTGGCGGGGGCGTACACGGCAGCGCCCCAGCCGGCGATGGCAATCACCCACAAAGGGTCGGAACCCGCCAATAAAAACAGTATGGCAATGGCCTTTAACGCATTGGCCATCACCATGACGCGACCCTTACGCAACGCATCTGAAACCGGACCCACCACGGGTGCCAACACCACATAAAAAAAAGTGAACGCAATTTTGAGTAGCGGAATGCGCCAATCCGCATCGGCCAGCTCGACCACACGCGCAATGGCCACGATCAGAAACGCGCTGTCCGCCAACGTGGATAAAAACTGCACCCCCAGCAAACCATAAAAGGCACGGGGCAAGCTATTTGGGGAATACGTAGCAGAGGTTGCAGCGGAATAAGTCACGCTGATGATGTTGCCGTTGTTGTGTGAAGCCTGGGTGACAAACCCGATTTTTGGTCTTGAGCATGAAAAGCGACGACGTCGCGCCGTGCTTGCAAGAAGTCAGACATCGCGCCACTCCCGCAGGCGCTTGCTGACGCCAGCGCCCATATGTATTCACCGTTTGACAGCGCCTTTGGTCGGGAACGTGCTCCCTAGAACACATGGTATGAACCACACGACTTTCAGCTTCATCTTATCTTCAGCCATGCTGGCACTGCTCTCGGGCTGCGCGGGTTTTATGCCACCCGCCCAGGTGCCCATGGTGGTGGCACCGGCCTGGCAGGCGCCGTTGCCACACCAGGGCTCAGTTAACGCCCTGTCCGACTGGTGGCAGCGCCAGGGTGACGCGCTGCTGGACGCGTGCCACAAACGCGCCCGCCCCATCATCATGACCACCCTGGCCATGGGCGCCGGCATGTTGCCCATTGCCGTGGGCTGGGGTGCAGCAGATGCCAGTTTCAGAAGCCCCATGGCCGTGGCCGTGATCGGCGGCCTGATGACCTCCACCGTGCTAAGCCTCTTGGTGATTCCGGCGGTGTTCACCGTGGTGGATGATTTTGGCAACTGGGTGAAGCGGCTGGTATTTCGGAATGGGGCAGAGATTGACGGATCGCCATTGAAATGACGGGCTCTCAGGAAGCCTGAGCATCGCACCACGCCCGCAGGCGCTTGTGGTTGTAGACCAGCGTGCTGGTTGTGGCGTTGATTAACGACCCGGCCGGATGCGACCGGGCTCAACGAACACGGCGGCTTTGATCATGGATGACATAAAAAAACTCCTTGAACTTCAATGCCCACTCATGTCCAACTCACAGGGTCCACCTTGTAGTACCCACGAAGTTCCTGGTACAGCGCGGGATAGTGTTCGGCCATTTCAGAGGCTTGTTCAAAAAAAGCCTCTGTGGCCACCGCAAAAAACTCGGCCGGGCTCTGGGCGCCGTAGTGGTTGAACAGCCCCTGCTCGCCATGCTGCACCTGGCTTTGCAAATGGGCATAGGCTTGGCTGAGCACCTGTTTCCAACGCCGGGCGTTGTACTGCGTGTCTCCAGCGGTGGGCGGTGGGGCACCTTGGGCCGCCCCGTTTTCCTGGTCCAGTTGATGGGCAAACTCGTGCAGCACCACATTACGCCCATCATCGGCCACCGCTGCGCCGTCCAATGTGTCTTGCCACGACAAGATCACCTGTCCTTGCTCCCATGACTCGCCGGACAAGGCAAGCCGCTCGTCTTGCTGCACGCCAATGCTATCGGTGACCGTGCGCTCAATGATGAACGTCCCGGGGTAGACCAAAATTTGCCGCACATGCGCGAAGTGCTGCAGGGAGCGATTCAACACCAACAAGCAGGCTTGCGCAGCAATGACCACGCGCATTTCTTCGGTCACCTGCAAGCCGGCACAACCAATGAAGGGTTTTTCTGCAATGAAGATTTGAATGTGCTTTTTCAGCTGCAACTGCAAGTCCACCGGCATACGCCGCACCATGGGCACACGGCGCTGCAACACTTTGCGCCAACGCGCCGGAAAGGGATGCGACATGACCCGACGCTGGCGGTAAGCACGCCACCACGGCTGCCCCAACAACATCAGAATCAGCCCCAATGTCACGGCACACAAAAAATACAGGGCCACGCGTCTTCCTTCTGGTTCAGTCCTCTCACAAGCTGAAATGCATCAGCAGGATAACCGATCAAGCAACCGCCCCTGCGTTAAGCTAAGCCATGTCCAAAAGTAGCGTCCGCAGCTTATTTGCCCACCGTCAATTCATGCGCTTTTGGTGCGCCAGACTGGCTGGCGTGAGCGCCAATCAAATGCTGATGGTGGCGGTGGCCTGGCACATGTATGACATCACCTCCAGTGCCTGGGATCTCGGCTTGGTGGGCTTGTTTCAATTTATCCCCGCCCTGGTTCTGATGCTGCCGGCAGGGCACACGGTTGACCGATTTCATCGCGGTCGCATCTTTGCCGCCTGCATGGGCATTCAGGCGGTGGTGGCGCTGGTGCTGGTCTTTGCCACCCAGTTCCACTTTGCCTCACGCGAATTGATTCTTGGCGTTTCGGTGTTGCTGGGGGTGGCTCGGGCCTTCCAGATGCCGGCGCAACAGGCCTTGACCCCGCAATTGGTGCCGCAGCACCTGCTGCAAAGTGCGGTGGCGTTGAGCTCCAGCGGCATGCAGGTGGCCATCATTGGCGGCCCCGCCCTTGGCGGCATGCTGTACACCACCGGAGCCACCACCGTCTATGTCACTTGCGCGGTCCTGCTTTTGGTGTCTGGCGTGCTGGCCTTGCTGGTACGCTACCAGCACCAGCAAGCCCATCTGGCCGCCACTTGGCAGACGGTGCTGGCCGGGTTCACCTTTGTCTGGCACCACAAGGTCTTGCTGGGTGCCACCTCGCTGGACTTGTTTGCGGTGCTGCTGGGTGGTGCCACGGCCCTGCTGCCAATTTATGCACGCGACATCCTGCACACCGGGCCCGTCGGGTTGGGGGTGTTGCGATCGGCTCCGGCGGTGGGGGCGCTGGTGATGTCGCTGGCGATCATGCGCTGGCCGCTGACCCGGCACGTGGGGCACCGGTTGTTGTCGGCTGTTGCCGTGTTTGGCTTGGCCACCATCGTCTTTGGCCTTTCGACCCATTTTGGGCTGTCGCTGCTGGCACTGGTCATTGCCGGGGCAGCCGACAGCATCAGCGTGGTAACACGGTCCACCCTGGTTCAGTTGGAAACACCCAACGAGATGCGGGGCAGGGTGTCGGCGGTCAATTCGCTGTTCATTGGGGCCTCCAACCAGTTGGGCGAATTCGAGTCGGGCGCCACGGCAGCCCTGTTTGGCGCGGTGGGCTCCGTGGTCATTGGGGGTGTCGGAACGGTATTGATCGCCGCGGCATGGTTCAGGCTGTTTCCGGCGTTGGCACGGCGGGACCGGATGGCGCCGACGGCTGCGGCTTGAAGGGGGTTGACCGATTGTGTTCCAGCCAATGCCGGTGCCTGCCGCCGCGTCTTTGGTCGTTGTCATCAAGCGGCGACGCGTTCCTGCTCCCCATTGCGTGGACCATCAAAAGTTGCCCAGAATCTGAAATCGGATTACTTGTGACGCTACATTGCAGGTCCAGGTCTTGCTCCATGGTCGACGTTCAATTTTTCCGCCAGCGTTGGAGGAAACTGGCTGACTCAAGAAGACACGTTCCGGTCATTCACCGATTTGTGGCCATGGTCAAGTCAGTGCCCTGAGCAGCGTTAGCGGGTCTACAAAAGCTCAAATTGCCTGCCCGATACCTGACATTGCCATCAGAGCCCCGACAGTCAGCTTTGCTGCCACAAATTTAATCAAATGGGTACCCGAACTCGACCCGAGGCAGAAGCTCTCGTCGTTTTCCCGTTGACGACTGCTACGGTTAACTCGAATGGCACTTACTTTGGCTTCCAGTCGTGACCATGTATCTTGATTTTCCGGCGAGCGATGGCACGCGGAACCTTTAACCACGGGTAGGGTTTGG
>MESQ01000095.1 GCA_001771065.1 Burkholderiales bacterium RIFOXYD12_FULL_59_19
TTGTTGGGTTTTGAAGAACTCCACAAAAAGGTAACCGTTTTTTTCAAAAATTGACACCATCAGTGGTTTCCCATCATCCATCGTGGTCTCTTCCCATTTCAGGGGAAACGTCTGATCGTTAAGCAACGTTCTCAGTTCACTGATCGTTGCAGCACATGTTTGAGATTCCTGCGCGTGGCTATTCAGTGAAAAAAGCAAAGATAGCAGCAACAATGAAAAAATTTGATACATGAAAGCCCTATTTCCTGTTGCGTTTGATCTAAAGAAGAGTGGTTGCTGGCAATAGACTCTAAAGAAAAGTTGTCTCAGTGTTCTGCAGCTGCCAGCTTCATGAATGTTGCTCCCCGTCTCCAAACAATTGAAGATTGGTCATGTGACAGCAGCGTTAAACCAACACCACACAGCCAACAATTTTCCAACGCTAACGAATTCCCTATCGAAAATTGTCGGGATGAGGGCAATCGAGCATTGCGACATGACCAGTGAATTCGTTGACACGTTCCAGCTCGCCGGGATTGAAGCAGCAGCGCCCGATCAAGGCTTGTTTGACGGCCTGGCGGGCGTCATGTAGAACTTGCGCGCCATGCATTTTGCAAAGCAAGATGTGTAACAGCCACCGGCGGGTTGGCACTGCGTCGCATACGTGTCGTGGCTATATTCCCACCGAAAAATTGACCCAGGCATCCGGCAACCACTGCAGCACCTGGGCTTCGAGCCATTTGTCACCGCCCGTCAGAATGGCGACACCCATGGCGCCAAGCAACAGCGCAAATCCGTATCGCACGCTTTCAATTCGGGACAACACCCAGTCTCGCACCCGCAAAAAACCACTGCGCGATGCGTAGGCCACTGCCACCAGCGGAATTGCCGCACCCAAACCAAATATACCCAGCACCAGGCCACCGCGTGCCACCCCACCCTCACTGGCCACCAGCGTCAGGGCCGAGCCCAACAAGGGGCCGGAACATGGGCTCCAGACCAGACCCAGCACGCTGCCCAGCAGCAGTGCGCCCAGCAAGGAACCACCGTCGAGTTTGGCTGATGCTGCGTTGGCCGAGCTGGCAATTGGCAACATCCATTGGGTAAACCTCGCACCCAGGGCCGGTACCAGCATCACCAGGGCGAAGGCAATCAACATGGCGGCGCCACCCGTGCGCACGGTGTCACCGTCAATACCCAGCGCCGGTCCCAATGCTCCGAGCACCATACCAATGAACGCAAAAGAACCGGTCATACCCACGCCCATGGCGACGGGCGCAAGGCGGTTGCCTTGCAAGGCACCGCCCAACACCAGCGGCAGCAGCGGGAACACACAGGGCGACAAGGTCGTCAGACTACCTGCAAAGAGGCTTAAGCCCACTTGGGGCGCAGACAAGACGATGGACATGGCCTGTCGCTTCAAAGTGCCGACTTCAAGGCGCCGCGAATGCCACCGGTTGAGGTATCACCCACCAGACGGTAAGTCTCTTTCTCACCCTGCAACACCACCAGAGTGGACTGGGCGCGTACCTTGAAGCGGCGTTTCAGGTCTTTTTCGGTATCGTAGTTGGCCACCAGCACAGTCAGGTCCAGCCCGGCTTCTGATGTCAGGCCTTGCAAGACTTTCTCTTGTGCACGACAGGTTGGACACCAATCGGCATGGAAATGCAAAGCCACAGGTTTATTGGCTTTCTGCGCTTGGGCCAGCGCGGCCGCCGAATAGGGCTGAATGTCGAGTGCGTGTGATGCCATCGCACCCAAAGCCAGAAGTGCCGAGAGCACAAGTTTTGCAATTTTCATAAGAAGCTTTCAAACAAATAGTTCGCAGACAGACTGAAGTCAAGTTTTTGCTTGGCAAGCTTGCCAAGTCAACCACCACGGCGCCTGGACTCTGCCGCCAGGGCGTCCATGTCGGCAATCCAGTCAATAGGGGTGGTGCTCAGCACTTCCAGCGTCCGGTCTTGCAGGGCTTGCGCCAAGTCAGATCGACGCTTGATGCGCTTGTCGCGCTGCAGCAGCAGGGCATGGATCACAGGGCGGTACAAACGAACAAAGCCCGTCAACCAGCGGCATGAATGCGCATAAGCTGCCACGTGACCCATGGCAAACCGATCAACACACGCCATGGTGACGGCGGCATCAAACCAGTGGCCATCAGTGACCCATTGGTTCACAGTGAACAGGCCCACGGGCAGACCCCGCGCGTCAAGCGAGATCGCAAAAAGATGCGTCGGTTCAGTGCGATTCCACTTGGGCTTGCCTGGTTTCAAGTACCGTCTGCGTCCTGTCGCCGTGGCGTGCCAAAACAAGTGCAAATGCCCGTGTTCCTGGTCGCCGTCACGGTGCGAGTGGTAATAGAACTGCGAGCCGTTACGCACGTCGACCAGGTCATCGGGCGGGTAGTGCTCAAACTCCAGTACCTCGTGACCAGCGATCCAGTTCTGGCTCAAGGACCCATGCGCCGCTGTGGCGGCAGAAAATGCCGAAACACTGACACGCGCGTTCCGTTGCGCCAGGCCGATCTGCGCATCGGAAGCAGCGCGCCAATGCCGTCGGAGAAGTACAGAAGCTGTCATGGTTCAAAAAAAATAGAACTCGGTGACCAACTGATCACCTGGAAACAAAGGCGATGAATGTTAGGACTTGGCAGCACAAGCACCGCATTTGGCTTTGCATGCGCCGCATTTGGCTTTGCATGCGCCACATTTGGACATGCTCTGTTTTGGGCCGCACTTTGCGCTGGCGCAACCTGCCGCCATGACATTGCCTGACAGCGCCGCCGCGGTAACAACGGCAGAGGCGATGGTCTTGGCGATTTTGGAAGAGAGATTGTTCATAAAAAATCCTTGGATGGTTTGAAGTGACAACGGGAAGATTGGCTCAGAAGGTCAAGTGGTTACTGGACTTTCATGGCAATAGTCGGTTGAAGCACAAAATGCTTACACCCGTTTCAAAAATCTTTGCCTTTCGCAAAGGTGACGATCCGTCAAACGACAGCTCTCGCATGTGCATTTGCCGCATCGGGCTGTAAGAAACCGGGTGGCTAGCGCGACTCAACCTCATGTCGTCACTTCAGGTTGATCCCCATGACTAAAACCATTCTTATCGCTCGCCCGCACACCTTTATCGTCTCGGTCATGAAGCCTTTCCTGGAGGAATGCGGCTACGGGACCGACAAACTTGAACACATCAGCGGCCTGTTTGACCAGACTGTCGGCATTTCCGGCGCAGTTATTTCGCTGGCCTTGTCGTCTTCAATCACTGAGTCGGCGGATGAGGTGTTTTTGAAATTGAAGCGCCTGGCCCCTCGGGTACCCGTACTGTTTGCAGCCATGCTGTCCTTGGAGCAAGCCCGTCCTGCGCTGGAACGTATTGCAAAACAGGCCAAGCTTCAGGTCAACATCACCGGCATTGACCCAACACCTGTCGCGGCTGCTCAATTGGGACGACAAGAAACATTTTTGTATGTAAGCAAAGAAGATTTAACCTCACCTGCGCGCCGCAGCACGGCTGAACGTTTGATTCAAAGGCATTTTCGGTAAAAAAACCCCGTGACAAAGAAACTTGTTTTAGTCGGCGGCGGTCACGCGCATTTGTCGGTTTTGCGTGCCCTTGCGAAGCAGCGGCCAGAAGGAATTAACGTCGTTTTGATCACGCCTTCAAGGTACCAATACTACTCGGGCATGCTTCCTGGCTGGATCGCTGGCCATTACACGCAGGCCCAGTGTCGTGTTGACCTCGCACCACTGATTCAAGCGGCGGGTGCACGCCTGGTACTTGACCAGATTGTGGGTTTGGACACTACGCGACGCTGTGTTAGCCTGACCCATGGCCAGCCTGTTGCCTACGACGTGTTGTCGCTTGACGTTGGCAGCGAAACCGACACATCCTGGCTGGAAAGCCTTGGCGACAAGTTGTTGCCGGTGAAACCCCTGGACAATTTTTTTTCCCGTTGGCCTCACATTTTGATGGCCGCAAAAGCAAAGCAGAACTACCGATTGGTGGTGGTTGGCGGTGGTGCCGCCGGCGTTGAGCTGGCACTTGCCGCACAACAGGCATTTACAGGTGCCGACATCAACGGCCACGTTGACCTGGTTGCGTCTGAGTCCGGGATCCTGCCAGGACACGCAAAGAGTGTCAAAGTCCGGGTACAACGGTTTGCAAAACACGCCGGACTGGCACTGCATTTTGCACGTGGCGTGGGGTCTGAAGAAGGCGTTTTGTTGGCTGACGGCCACCTGTTGCAAGCCGACCAGGTGATTGCAGCCACAGGCGCGCGCCCTGCGGTTTGGCTGGGGTCGTCGAAACTGGGCCTGGATGAACATGGCTACATCCTGGTGGACAAGTACCACCGCAGTGTGTCGCATCCAAACGTTTTTGCAGCGGGTGACGTGTGCGCGCGCACCGATGCGGTCATGTCGCGCTCCGGGGTACACGCGGTGCGTGCGGGCCCCGTGCTGGGTCAAAATCTGATGGCGATACTCTCTGGCGGGCCATTGCGGTCGTACCAACCCAAGCTGCACGCCTTGTATCTTTTGTCTTGTGGACCCCGCTTTGCGGTGGCGTCCTGGGGGCGGTGGTCGGCTGATGGACAATGGGTGTGGCGCTGGAAAGACTGGATTGATCGGGGGTTTATCCGGCAGTTTTCTGAAACACCTCACCTACACGCACCACATAAGCTGGAGAACACACCATGAGCTGGTTCAAACAAGCGGGCCGCTGGCTAGGAAATACACCAGCGCAAGAAAAAGTCTCAGTCGAGACAACAGTCCGGCATTTGCTGGCCAGCCTGCTCACCATGGCCTGGTTTGTAGAGGCCAGAGACCCCTACACCGGCGGTCACCTCTGGCGTGTGTCGCGTTATGCACGCCTGCTGGCAAGCCATGCCAAACTCACCGAGGCCGAGGCCGCGCGCGTGGGCCTGGGTGGATTCCTTCACGACCTGGGCAAAATTGGCACACCTGATGCCATTTTGCGCAAGACCGATCGCCTGACGGACCTGGAATACGACGTCATCAAGACCCACCCTGATATGGGCGTCAGAATGCTGGCCGGGCATCCGCTGGCGGTGTTGGTCAAGGACGCCATCCACCTGCACCACGAGCGGCCCGACGGCAAAGGTTACCCTCTGCGCCTGCGCAGTGAAGCAATTCCTGAGGTGGCAAAAATTGTGGGCATCTGCGATGCGTTTGATGCCATGACCAGCCATCGCCCCTACCGCCAGGGCATGCCCCGTGACAAAGCGCTGGACATTTTGGGCGCAGAGAAAGGCACACAGTTCGATGCGCGTTTCGCTGACCTCTTTATTTCTCTTGGACACGCCGGTGAGCTTGACCATGTGCTGGGCCACAGTGACGACGGCATCCCGCTGCAGACCTGCCCCATGTGTGGGCCCACCCTGGTGGTGCGCAAAGACAGCCAGGCCGGAGAAAAAGTCTACTGCCGCAATTGCACCGGCGAATTCGAGCTCAGGCAAGGTGACCAATGTCTGGTTGCCAGCCCGACCGGCCACCAAGGTCGACCCGCTGATCTGGAACCCGATGTTGATGCCGAGTTGATCCAAAGGACGGTTATTGCCAGTGTTGAAGCCATGCCGGCCATGGCGCTCATGACCACTTCGACCTTTCGTTAGCGGAGCCACTGATGCGCACCCTCCTTCAGGTCGCCTGCTCTGGCAGGATTGTCAAAAACGCACTGCGCATCGCTTTGGTGGTGGGCAGCATTCTTAACCTGATTAATCAGGGCAGTGCCATCGTGGCAGGCTCGGGCATTTCCTGGATTCACGTGGCCTTGAACTATTTCGTACCCTACTGCGTGGCAAGTTACAGTGCGGCCAAGAACGAAGTAACACCGCGAGGAAGTCAGCAATGAACGATTTGACAGTTGAAAGTCTGGGTCCGGATGCGTCTGACACGTCCATCTTGAATGACGCCGCGTTTTTGAATGACCTGCGCCGTCAGATGCTCAAATTTGCGACGCTGCAGCTCTCCAACAGTCATGCGGCAGAAGATGCGGTGCAAGAGGCGCTGGTTGGCGCGCTCAAAAATGCCAAATCTTTTGCGGGTCGGGCAGCGCTGAAAACCTGGGTCTTTGCCATCTTGCGTAACAAAATTGCCGATGTGCTGCGACAAAAGAAACGCATGGTGGATGCCAGTAGCTTGCTGCGGGAAGATGAAGAAGGTGAAGACTTCGCTGAGCTCTTTGACACAAAAGGGATGTGGCAAACCGATGAAAAGCCAGCCACCTGGGGCAACCCGCAAGACGCCCTGCATCAGAACCAATTCTGGAAAGTATTCGAGATTTGCCTGGAAGCACTTCCGGGTAACCAGGCCAGGGTGTTCATGATGAAAGAATTCGTCGAGCTTGAGACCGCTGAGATTTGCACAGCTGTCGGCATTACCACCACCAACCTGAATGTGATGCTGCATCGCTCGCGCCTGCGTCTGCGGGAGTGTCTGGAAAACAACTGGTTTCTGAGAGGAGAACACGCATGATGAACTGCAAGCAAGCCACCCGCCTGATCTCCGAGTCGCAGGACAGGACGCTCACATTGGCCGAAAAAATGAGCCTGAAGGTCCATGTGATGATGTGCTCGGGTTGCAAGAATTTCAGTTTGCAAGTACCGTTTCTGAGCAAAGCCATGAAAGCGTATGCCAAGGGTTATGGCAAAAACATCAGCGATGAAGGCCAGCAATAGGCGCTGTTTGTGCGCCCCACTTCAGCGCATGAAAATCAAACCCCGCTTCAATGGTGGGTTTGATCACCTCAAAGTACGGTGACACGTCAAAGTCGCGCGGCGCAAACAGGCTATGGTGGCGCACACTCAGAATTTCATTAACACAGGCCGGACAATCCGGCCTGTCCTCATTTTGAACTGCCGTGATGGGCAAAATTGGGTAACGAATGGATTGAAATGCCTGCGCGATCAGGGTAGAGCAAATGGCCCGCGTCGGGTCGCCGCTGCCCACGGCCAGCATCTTGCGCCGAAAGCGCAAGGGCACAGGCGGTGTGGGCAGCAGGTAGCGCGCCAGATCGACCACGTTACGCAAATCGTACCGGTTGCCTATCCGTGCAATCGCGAAGGCTGTCAACTTTTGGCAGTCTTCGGCGGTCAGTCCTACCGGGCGGCAAATGCGCGAATGCAGCCCGGCAAATGCGCTGATGCCAACACTGCGTACACCTTCCACGGTGTCGGCCTCGACAAAACAGTGTTCCGGGTTTTTGCCGGCATCGGCCACGGCACTGCCCACATACAAGGCAGCATGGGACCAGGTGGACTGTGTCAGGTATTTGATGGCGGTGCTGACCCGGCTATTGCCCTCAACCAGCAACACGTCGCCAGGGCGCAATGTGGCCAACAGGCGCTCCGGTCGGACGGCTGGCACTGCCGAGTGAACATGTACCTCGCGTGCCAGAAAGCGGGCCAACCGGTCACCCAAGCAACCCAGTACCGTGTTCATACCGCCTGCCTTGGACCTGGTGCCAGATGCCGGTCAGTGCCTTAGGGGCAACGTCGGGCGATCCAGTGGTCGACAGACAGCTTGCCTGGCCCGTGCACCGTCAGGTACAGCAGCACGGCGGCCCAGGTGCCGTGGGTGGGGTAGGCGTCCGGGTAGACGAACAGTTGAATCGTCATCGTCATACCCAACAGGGCCAGGGCGGACAGGCGGGTGGCGAACCCCAGAAGAATGAGCACTGGAAAAACATGTTCGGCAAACGCGGCCAGGGTGGCGGCAATTTCAGGTGGAATCAGCGGCAACTGGTATTCGTCACGGAACAGGCCGACCACCGAATCCGACAGGCGCGGCCAGCCCAGGGTGAATTCAAGGTTGACAATATCCAAAGCAAAGCCCTCAATCTTGGTCTGGCCGGACTTCCAAAACACGGCGGCAATAGAAAAACGTGCCACAAAAGCCAGCAGTGTGTTGGGGATGCGCTCTGCGATGCGAATGAACTGCCGGATCAGGCCGGGTAGCAATGCCGCATCTGCGGGTACGCTTGCGCCTGACTTTTCAAGGTGTGTGTTCATGGTCTTGGTTTCCGGTGGTGAGGTGAGTGATGAGCTGCCAGCGAAGCAGCAGCGCCAGGGCGCTGGCTAAGTCAAATTCGGGTTCAAGCTGGCTGGCAGCACCTGCGGCATCCAGCAAGGTCTGGCCGACTTGCAGGGCGCCAATAAACGCAGCACTCCCGGCGCCAAGTTCCAGCGTGTCCACAGCCAGCGCGTTTCTGAACACCAGCGCCGCCTGGGCCACATCGGGGTCGACACACGGCAGACTGGTCTCAAGCTGGTGCGCGGCCCATATCGACACTACCGAAAAAGTCGATGTGATGACGTGCACCGACGGATGTATCTCCACCCGCAGGGAAAGGAGTTGTGCCGGGTCGGCCAAGGCAGCGTGGAGTACCTCAGTGGTCACAGGTTCAACATCGGCTGCGTGATAAGCCATGACCCGCGCCATTTCAAGCCGGGCCACATCCGCCAGGTAGGGCACGCTGGCCGCCGGCGGAAAAGCGTCAATAAACGCAGCAAAGTCGCGCCCGTAATACGCCATGACCGCCGTGCGCGGTGGCGTGGTTTGTGCAAACACCTTGGCCATGGCGCGAAAGAAATCTTCACCTACCAGGGTTTGCACCACCGGATAGGTGTCGGCCAGTGCGTCAATCAATGACACCATCACGTTGTTGCGGTACACCGCAAAACGCGTCGCCGGGTCAGAGCCATTGCAGGTGATCAGCCCGCTCGGGCAAGGCAGATCAGGGTTGAGCAGGGCCTGGGCAAAAGCGCTCTGGGTGCTCATGCGTGCACCTCTTCCGGGGACCGTTGTCTGTTTTTTTGACGCTGGCCCGTCGCCTCGCACAATTGTTTTTCGGCCAGGCCCGCTTCGGCCAACAGCACCGGCCAGGCGGGAATGTCGTTGTCACGCTCCAGCAAGGTCGCCACCGGGCCGGTCAGGCCGAGCGTGACGGCATACAGCTCCCACACTGCTTGCGCCACCGGTGCCCCGTGGCTGTCAATCAGCAGCAGGTCGCCATGGCCGTCCTGTGCCCGGGCAAAACCGGCAAGATGAATTTCACCCACCTGAGCCAAGGGCAATGCGCGGATGACGGCCTGTGCGTCGCGCTGGTGGTTGACGCTGCTCACAAACACATTGTTCACATCCAGCAACAGCCCGCAGCCTGTGCGCCGCACCACCTCCGACAAGAACGTAGCCTCACTCCAGGTGGATGCGGCAAATTCGACATAGGTGGCTGGGTTTTCCAGCAACATGCGCCGCCTCAGGTACGTCTGCACTTGGTCAATGTGGTCGCACACCCGCTGCAAGGTGGCGGTGTTGTACGGCA
Source organism: Burkholderiales bacterium RIFOXYD12_FULL_59_19 (assembly GCA_001771065.1). Classification (GTDB taxonomy): domain Bacteria; phylum Pseudomonadota; class Gammaproteobacteria; order Burkholderiales; family Burkholderiaceae_C; genus Rhodoferax. Next base: position 9,322 of record MESQ01000095.1, read on the forward strand.
GCGGCAATAAATCGTTCAGGAATGTTGGGCCATGTGTTGACCAGGCCAGGTGCTCTGAAAATGACTGTGGTTGGTACCTGTCCAGCACCTGCCGCAAGGCATTCAGGTGGTCCAGGTCCAGCGGCGCATCGGCGCCAATGGACAGGCCCACCCCGTGCATCGACAGCGCATAACGTTCACGGATACGCGTCAGGTAATGGTGAAACGGGCCACCCGCCACCATGTAATTTTCGGCATGGACCTCGAAGAAGCCGATGTCTGGCTGCGTCGCCAGAATCTCCTGAAAATGTTCAGGCTTGAGCCCCACCCCCGCCCGCGTGGGCAGGGTGTGAGACGGAGCCACCCCGGTCTGCATCAGCGCATTGGGTCGATTGGACATGCCAGGTGCTCCGTTCTTTGGGTTCAGGTCAGACCTTGACTTCCTTGAACTCTTTCAATTGGCCAAAACCTGTTGCCGACGTTTTGGACACGGTCTTTTCGCAACTGCCCTTGGGCACCATCGACCAGGCATTGCCCTGGTAATCGACCTTGGATGTGCCGGCGCACGTGGTACCCGCACCTGCTTTGCAGTCATTCTTGCCCTTAAGGGCAACGCCGTAGCACTTTTCGGTATCAGCGGCTTGTGCTGCAAGGGGTGAGGCGGCAATGGTCAGGGCAGCACTCATGGCCAGAGCCAGGCCGGCAGCGGTTGCATAACGAGACGTGGTGGATTGCGCTTTCATTTGAATATCCTTTAAAGATGAACGGGTAGTTGATGGACAGATGACGATCCGCACAGCGCGCAAGATGCACCGTGCTGCTTCTATAGTCGGTGGAACTGCCGGTTTCTTACACCACACGGAAACAAAAATAGACAACTATTTCGTAGCTGAGTTGCCGGTCGTCAAGGGTCAGACCGACGCCTCAATCGTCCATGCCAAATCGGCGGCGCAGGTGAATGCCAAGCCAGGTGCCCGGCAACGCAGCAGCAATCCAAAGCCAGCCGTGCAAGCTGCCCGACGCCACCCCCGAAATAAACGCACCAATGTTGCAGCCGTAGGCAATACGTGCGCCATAGCCCAGCAACAGGCCACCCAGCACGGCAGCGGCCAGAGATCGCCAGGAAAAGTCCCATTTGGGGGCAAAACGCCCGGCCAGCGATGCCGCACACCAGGCACCCAGCATGAGCCCCAAGTCCATCAACGAGGTGCTGTCTTGCAGCACACCACCCGCCAGCGCCTCACTCTGAAACTCGCCCTGCCAGAAAGCGCTGGAAGAGGCTTGCCAACCCAGCGCCTGCGCGGCCTTGGCACCCCACAACGTAAAGCCCCAGGTGATTGACCAAGGGTGACCGGCGGTAGCCAAGGTGCTCAGGTTACCCAAAGCCAGGACCACTGCCGCCGCCAGCACCGGCCACGGGCCAGAAAGAAGCCGTGACCAAGGTGTGCGCACATGCAGCGGCGCGGCTGACGGCACCGGCTTGGCCAGTGCGCCCAGCAGCCAGGCCAAGACCGCCATCATGCCAAGTTGCAATACCAGCGCAGATTTCCAATCCATCACATCAGACAACACCACAGCCTCATGAGAAGGCAGTTGCTGCCACCAGCCCATGTGCAAGCTGGCCCAGAACGAGCCAACACAGGCCCAGAGCAGCACCACCAGCATGCGCAGGTTACCGCCGCCTGCGGTGTAGAGCGTGCCCGAGCCACAAGCCCCCGCGATCTGCATACCAATGCCAAACATGAATGCACCCGCTGCCACCGACACACCCACCGGCGCCCAGGCGCCGCCCATGTCTTGTCCAAAAATGGCACCAGCAGCCAGCACTGGGGCGAACAGCAGGGTAGTCAGCGCCAGCAACAGCAGTTGGGCCAGTACACCGCGCATGTCGCGCGCCACGATCATGCGCCGGTAGGCGCTGGCAAAACCAAACGACGCGTGATAGAGCGCCATACCCAGCATCAGGCCGGTCAGCCACAAAGTCACCGCTTGCCAGCCGCTTTGGCTCAGGTGCGCAGCCACCCCCACCAGAGTGACAACCCCCAGAACCAGCGGCAACTGTGGGTGCATCCGGGCCAGCGCAGCTACGACCGGGGCGTATTTAGCCGCCGATCGCATCGCGCGTGATGCGTTCAAAGATCGGATCCAGCTCGGTCGCCATGACCTGAAGTTTGTCGGATGGGTAAGGTGCAAAAACGGCACTGGGTGTGCGGTAGGTCAGGCTGGCGGTGCCGTCCGGGTTTTCGATCACATACAGTCGGATAGGGGCTTCGATGCCTGCCGGCACACTGGCTTGCAGCATACGCACCGCGTAGTCATTGCGAAACACCATCAGCACGGTATTGCCGGGGATTTTGATACCGCGCCCGGCAGCGCCCGCGCTGGCACTGGCAGTGGCGACCAAGCCCATCTTTTGTTGCGCCACGGCAGCTTCGACGCGTGACACCAGCGTGCTAAAACTGTGCTTGCTGGCCAAGGTGTGTGTGCCGGGCAGCGCCGCCGTGTCAGCAAACACTGAGTGGGCGACGCACAAGGCCAGGGCAAATACGCAGCCGCGTACCCCGTCAAATTTGATTGGGTTCATGTCAGTTATCCTTTTTAAAAAGTGGCATTTGCACGTCGGCCAATATCGCGTCAACCAGCTTGATTTGATCTTCGACTGAAATGGCCACCCAACTGGTGATGTCGAGTGTGCGGTCTTCGAATACATCGGTGCCCGGGTGCTGTGCTGCCCAGTCGGCCAACGCGGCATCACGCTGCGTCAGCAACCACTGCATGTGAGGTCGAAACAGCACAAACATGGCACTGATCCAGCGGTTGACCGGCCACGACGGTGCAGCGTGGTCAATCTGGAACCGCGCCAGCAGTTGCACCACATCCGTCGCTTTGTACCAGGCTTCATCGGTCACCCAGCGGTTGGTGGTGAACAAGCCCGTGGGGAAACCATAAGCATCCATCGAGATGCCTATCAAATGGGATAGCGCCTCCCGCCCGTCTGGCCATAGCTCGGTGGCATTTTTGTGCTCAACCGGCAGCATGCCGTCGGGCATGCCGGGCTGGCGCACAAAGGTGTGAAAGTGCCCGTGTTCGCCTGCCAGGCCTCGGTGTGCATGGTAGTAATACTGCGACTGGGTGTCGCGGTCAAAAACGTCTTCGTCGGGAAAGTGGTTGAGCTCGATGAACTCACCCTCGCCGCGCAACATTTCGCCCACAATGTTGCGCCCCGCCTTGGTCAGCACGCGGTAACACTCGGCGATTTCCCGGCCTGCCGCGCGCATGGCCAACAAGTCGTCAGGGGACCGACTTGGCAGTGGCGTCATCACCAGTCAACCTCGGCCATCACATCTTGGCAGCGCACGGATTTTTGGCAGCACATGGATTTTTAGCTGCGCAGGGGTTCTTGGCAGCACACGGGTTCTTGGCGGCACAGGGGTTGGCGGCAGCAGCACCCGCTTTGGGTTTAAACGTCTTTTGTATTTTGGCGGTGTAAGCGGTCAAGGCCGCCAGCTCGCGCGAGTCCCAAGCCAGCGGTTTGGCCGCCATGGGCACCACCATGCAAAACTGCACCATTTCGTCAAGGGCAACCTGCTTGATACCCCCTTGATCGTCTGCCATCTGCACAAAATGCGGGTAAGGCTTGGCAAAAGTGTCAAGGTAAGCGTTGCCATTGAAATGGCAGGAGTTGCACGACAGCCCATTGGTGCTGAGTTTGGTATCTGAAAACAGCTTTTTGCCCAACGCAACAAGTTCTGCCGAATTGCCTTTTGCCAACTGGGTGCCAGCCGGACGTGTCACCAATTTGGGGTCTACCTTGCCGCTGGCCGCACAAGGGTTCTTTGCCGCACAAGGATTTTTAGCGGCACAGGGGTTCTTGGCTGAACACGGGTTCATCTTGCGTGGTGCGCACGGGTTGCGCGGCGCGCAGGGGCTTTGGGCAAAGGCAGCGGGCGCGCCAAAAGCCATGCCAAAAATGGATGCCAAAATGGCTGAGCGGATGGTGGAAGGTTGAGCGTTCACAAGAGTCTCCTCGGATGTAAATGGTGGGGTACTTGCAGGGGCAAAGATTTGCTTGGCCCTAATGGTTAGACGCACAAGCCCCTCATTTCTTACGCCGGGTTGAAAAAATTTTCCTGTGACGCTCAAATATTACTGTCCCAACAGCGCATCAAGCCTGCCGGCTCTTTCAAGCGCCGCCAGGTCATCAAACCCGCCGACGTGAAGCTCCCCAACGTAAATTTGGGGCACGGTGCGCCGACCGGTCTTGTGCGTCATGGTTTCACGCGCGCCCGGCACTTGATCGACCAGAATTTTGTTGATCCGGGTAACGCCTTTGCGTTTGAGCAAGTGCTCGGCACTTTGGCAATATCCGCAACCCGCCGAGCTATACATCGTGATGCTGACCATGATTTTTCCTATATGAAGTGAATTTATTGGTGAGGAAGCAGTAAGACTCAAAGCGTTTTTGGGGCCTTGTCCTTGAGGCCTGGCCAGTTCTTGTCTGCCTTGTCCAAGTTGCCCTTCACGTCTTCGAGCCAGCGCGTTTGCGCTTCTTTGTGCACGTTGAGATACAACTTGCCGTCAACGACACGCCAAAGTTGCGGATTGAATCGAGTTTTTGTTCCAGTGCGACTCCCATGGCGCAAAAGCCGCCATAGGCAGGGATGTATTTGACAGGGTTGGCAGCGAATGTGTCACGATTCAGCAAACTGGAAAACTGGTAGGTGGCACCGCCGTGTTTTGCAGAAAATTCCGCTTTGCCAGCAACCGGACCACTTTGGGAAAAGTACGACACCGGGTCAAAGCCCTTTAACGCGATGCCATTTACATCAACGTTCAAGGCGCTTGTTGATAGTTCGTCATAAGCATGTGCGAGTCTAGGAAGCGCAATCGGGGCAAGCGTCATGAGTGCGGCTGATGCCACAAAACTGCGACGTGAAGTACGAAACTGGGTAGGCATAACAATCTCCAAAAAATGCTAAGGGTTGAGGTCGACTGCGACACAAACTGGTAACACACATCGCGATCAACGGCGTCAACTTTAATGTCCATATTGATACGAAAAGTATTTCAAAGTATCATCAACATAACCATTCGTATCAAAAATCATGGACAAACTCTCAACACTGCTCTCGCACTTTTCCCTGCAAGCGGGAGTTTTTTACACT
>MESQ01000096.1:0-267 GCA_001771065.1 Burkholderiales bacterium RIFOXYD12_FULL_59_19
CGCGCCAGAGTCGTGGGCATGGCCGCCGCTGGCGTGGCCCCGCGCATCATGGGTTTTGGCCCGGCCCCGGCCACGCGCAAGGTGCTGGCACTCACGGGCTTAAGCCTGGCGCAAATGGACGTGATCGAACTCAACGAAGCCTTTGCCGCGCAAGGCCTGGCGGTGCTGCGCGACCTGGGGCTGGCCGACGACGATGCCCGTGTCAACCCCAACGGCGGAGCCATCGCCCTGGGCCATCCGCTGGGGGCCAGCGGCGCACGGCTGGTG
>MESQ01000096.1:345-1006 GCA_001771065.1 Burkholderiales bacterium RIFOXYD12_FULL_59_19
ATTGCGCTGGTGCTTGAGCGGGTGTGATGGTTGCGTTGTCAACCAAGCGAAATCCAGCGCTGGGTTAGTCACTCAAAATGTGGTCTTGGGTACGGGGTCGTTGCAACGACGGCTTGAATCACCGGGGCTGTGAACGGCTGTTGATTTCCGCGTAAATCTGGTGTCGACAACCCGCCAGTGGCGTTCACCGTCTGAGCACGCTGGCTTCTTTGAAGTTCTTTTGAATCGAATTGGGGTGCCCGTTTTATAGGGCACGCAGGTGTTCTGGGCGAGTCTGTTTTGGCAGTGGGATGGCGGGTGTGAGCCCGCGCAGAGGTATGGCAGTGCGTTGGATTTTTGCGTTACAAATCGTCTTGCCTGTGTAAGAAGCAGGCGCGACAGTGTCAGTAACTTGCAGGTAAACCCACTGTCGCGCCCCGAGGCCCTACTGGAGAGCAACGTTGCGCACGTAGTATTTCACGAAGCGGGTGTGGCTGTCTAGCAGTTGCAGCATGGTTTTCACGCATGGGCATGAACGCCCATGCCAACTGACCAACCACCACCCAGATCCTTTTTATGCGCTCGCTGTCGCTGCGCGGTAATCATCTGCAGCCACTGCGACCGTGGTCAGCGCTATTGCAGCGCCGCTTGTTCGCGCCAGGCCAGAAGTTGTGCCCAGCGC
>MESQ01000097.1 GCA_001771065.1 Burkholderiales bacterium RIFOXYD12_FULL_59_19
TGGACGGCACTTTCGTCAAACTGGTGAGCTGGTACGACAACGAGTGGGGCTACTCCAACAAGTGCCTGGAAATGGTGCGCGTGGTCGCCAAGTAAACCCAAGCAGCTTCAAACCCAAAATGGCGCCTGCGGGCGCTTTTTTGTTTGGGTGACTGCTGGCCCTGGTGTGCGCTTGTGCTGGCTTCGATCAGGAAGCTCGGGTATCAGTGATCATCAAATACCATCGGATCACATTGTCTGGGTCAGTCGGAGGCATGCAAACATCCAATTTTTGTCAATCTATGGGCCGTTCACATCGGATATGGCAGTTGCTAGAGGTAGGTTGCTGGCGGTTTCGTAGGCAAGCGATCTCAACCAGACGTTTCCTGGGTCGCGATGGTAACGGTCATGCCAGTATTGCTTGACCGAGTAAGAAGGAAAGGTGACTGGTAAAGATACGATCTTTACCCCGCTTTCAGCAGCAAAAATTGCGCCCAACCGCAGCGGTACGATGGCCACTAGGGTCGAGTTGGCCACCATCCGGCCTAAGCTAAGGAAGGTTGGTGTATTGATTGCGAACACCCGATGCAGTCCCTTGCGTTCAAGGAGAACGTCGACGATAGAGTGGGCTGTGGCCGATAGCATGACCTTCACATGTTTTTCTTGCCTCATTTGCGCCAATGTCATGCGGTCACCGATGCGTGGATGGTTGCGTGCAACTATGCACGCAAATCCTTCATCAAATAGTTTTTGCTGATAGAAGCCCGCCTTTATATCCACTGTGAAGCCCATCGCCAGATCTACTTCGCCAGTTTCGAGTTGGCGCGCAGTCTCATGGCTGAGGTTGCTTACATCTAAGCTGATATTGGGTGCCAGTTGGTGGACTTTTGAAAGCAATCGCGGTAGCAGCGTCATCTGCCCGACATCGGTCATGCAGATGCGAAAACTGCGGGTGATTTCGGCGGGATTGAACTCCACTGCGTGCACTAGGCTCTGGTCCAGCAACTGCAACGCCTGACGCAGCATTGGTATGAGTAGTTCGGCGCGTGGCGTGGGTTGCATTCCCCCTGAAGTCCGAACGAAAAGAGGGTCACCATAGTGTTCACGCAACTGGGCTAAAACAACACTTACCGACGACTGACTCAGTCCTATGGCTTCCGAAGCCCGGGTCACGTTCTTGAAAGAATACAGTGCGACAAAAATGCGCAGATGGCGGAGGTCAAGTTCACTCAAGGGTGGCTCACACTATTAGGAATTTCGATTGTCAACATGAATGTTTTTCCATTGTAGTGATATCGCGTTTTCCTTAAAGTCCGTACATGCCTCTTTTGTGCAGCTGGTTTCTGATGCGGTAGGGCGCTGCCAAGCGTGTCTGCCCCTGGCATAGCTGCTTGGTTCATTTTTCATGGTATTTCAAGCTAATTTTCGAAAGTACATCATGCAACTCTGTAGATTTAATGATCACCAGTTTGGGCTGGTTCAAGGCGATGAAGTCATTGATGTCACTGCCGCAATCAAGATTCTGCCCGCCTACAGGTATCCGCTGCCGACATATGACCTGTTAATAGCCAATCTTGCTGCGATCTGTGCCGAGGTCAAAAGGATTGCGAGCAGTGAAAGTGGCGTTACTCGCCACGCCCTAGCGGATCTGAAACTGCTCAGCCCTGTTGCCAATCCTGGCAAGGTAATCGCAGCGCCGGTGAATTACCTTAAGCACCTACAGGAGGCTCGTCTCGACAAGGGCATTCACCATAAAAATCAGATTGACGAAATACAGCGCGTGGGGCTGTTTCTCAAAGCTAACAGTTCGATTGAGGGCGCATCAGCCGGTGTAACGATCGCGCGCCCTGACAGGCGAAACGACCATGAAATTGAGCTGGTTGCTGTGATTGGCAAGGCTGGCCGCAATATCCCGGCTGCGAATGCGCTGGAGCATGTAGCTGGATATTGCGTTGGCCTCGACATGACTGTGCGTGGCCCCGAGGAGCGCAGTATGCGTAAGTCACCGGATGGTTATACGGTGCTGGGGCCGTACTTGACCACGGCGGATGAAATTGCAGATGTCAATAACCTTGATCTGGTTATTGCAGTCAACGGTGAGGTGCGGCAACGCGCCAATACGCGCGACTTGATTATGAACGTGGCGGCACTGATTGAATTTGCATCGTCTTTCTACACTCTGCAGCCCGGGGATATATTGATGACGGGCACTCCAGAGGGGGTGTCACAAGTATTCCCCGGAGACCGGATGACGGTGGAGATCACTGGTTTGGGTTGCATGTTGGTGGACATTCATCCGGACCAGTAGGGTAAGGCAACAGGGGGCTCTGAAAAAATTTATTCATACGCGTAACCCCTTGAGTAAATCCTACTTTCAATTCTCTAACAAATTTTCGCATGGGCAGGGTTTTTTGTGTGCCCACAAATCAGGTTTCGTTTTAAAAATATAGGAGATAGTTTGATGAGCAATACTTCATTACCAGTTTTGGTTGCTGGCGGCGGCATTGGCGGCTTGGCATCGGCTTTGGCCTTGGTACGCCAAGGTTTCACGGTTCAAGTATTTGAACAAGCCTCTGAAATCGGAGAGATTGGTGCCGGCATCCAGTTGGGTCCGAACGCATTCCACGCATTTGATGCCCTTGGGGTTGGTGACAAGACCCGTGCTCGCGCGGTGTACACCGATTACATGGTTATGCACGATGCCATAGATGAATACCAGGTCGGCAAGATCGAAACTGGCGAAGCCTTTCGAAAGAGATTTGGTAACCCCTACGCAGTAATTCACCGCGTGGATATCCATTCGTCGTTGCTGGAGGGTGCCGTGGAAACCGGTCGTGTCGAGGTCCTAACCAGTACCCGCATTGAAAAAATAGAGCAAGATGACGTGAACAACACCGTCACCGCCATCGACCAAAATGGTAAACGTTGGGTTGGCCAAGCCATCATCGGTGCTGACGGTGGCAAGTCCGTTGTGCGTGCTCAATATGTCGGCGATGCCCCCCGTGTGACTGGTCACGTGGTCTACCGAGCCGTGATTGACAAGAGTGAGTTCCCGGAAGACCTGAAGTGGAATGCTTCAAGTTTGTGGGTCGGCCCAAAGTGCCACTTGGTGCACTACCCATTACGAGGCGGCGAACAATACAACGTGGTGGTGACCTTCCATAGTCGCCAGCAAGAAGAATGGGGGGTGACAGAGGGCAACAAAGAAGAAGTGGAGAGTTACTTTCAAGGTATTTGCCCGCGTGCCCGGCAGTTGATCGACCTGCCCAAGAGCTGGCGTCGTTGGGCTACTGCTGACAAAGAGCCAATTGCCAATTGGGTGTTTGGTCGCGCCACCATTCTGGGAGATGCTGCACACCCTACGACGCAGTATATGGCTCAGGGTGCGTGCATGGCGTTGGAAGACGCCGTTACCCTGGGCGAGGCACTGCGAGTATGCAACAACGACTGGGCCACAGCCCTGTCTTTGTATGAGAAAAACCGTGTTGCTCGCACCGCACGAATTGTGCTGTCGGGTCGGGAAATGGGGCGTTTGTACCACGTGGTTGGTGTGGAACGTTTGGTCCGCAACAGTCTGTGGAAGGGGCGCAGTCAAGAGCGTTTCTTCGATGCCGTGGAATGGCTGTATGGCTGGAACGCCAACAACTGCCTGCAACAAGGCTGAGCCTCATCAAATTCACTTCAAAGGACGAGAAGATGCAACACATTGGCCGTTTGGATACCCTGGGCCGTCTTGAAGACCTGCCCCAGGACTACCGCGATGATCTGACCAAGCAGAATCTGGTGCCTCTTTGGCCCAGCTTGCGCGCGGTACTACCGCCGGGTGTGCCTACCCGCAACACAAAGCCTGTTCACTGGTCTTATGCCGCGTTACGTCCGCTGCTGATGAGGGCCGGTGACTTGACACCAATGGAAAAAGCAGAACGTCGTGTGCTGGTGCTGGCTAATCCGGGCCATGGGCTCGAGAACATGAAAGCCAGCCCTGCCATGTACTTGGGCATGCAATTGCTGTTGCCCGGTGAATGGGCGCCCAGCCACCGCCATACACCCAACGCGGTGCGCATGGTGGTCGAAGGTGAAGGGGCGTATACGACGGTCGATGGTGAAAAGTGCCCGATGAGCCGTGGCGACCTCATCCTTACGCCCACGGGCCTGTGGCACGAGCATGAGCACGATGGCGATAAACCGGTGGTATGGCTGGACGTGTTGGATCTGCCAATCATCTATTACGCTGAGGCATCCTATGGCATAGAAGGGCAACGTCAGGAGGTCAGAGACGGACGAGGTGATCAAGCGTATGCAAGCGGTGGCGTGGTGCCCTCCGCCTTGTTTGAGCGCAGCAACAAGGCCTACCCCATGCTGCGCTATCCGTGGGCTGGTGTGCGTGCTACTTTGCTTGCGTTGGCCGCAGATCAGCCCAAACTTGACGCTGTGCAGGTCACCTATGTCAACCCTGAGACAGGCAAGGATGCGCAGAACAATTTAGGCTTCTATGCCTTGATGTTGCGGCCAAGCCAGGCACTGCGCCTCCCGGCACGCTCGCCAGCCTGCGTTTTCCATGTGATCGAAGGCAGCGTGGAAATCGAAATTGAAGTCAGCACATTCAATTTGTCCGAGGCCGACACCTGCTGTGCACCAGGTTACACAAGTGTCAACTTGCGTAATTGCAGCACTGAAAAGCCTTCTTTTGTATTCCTCGCCGATGAGAGGCCACTGCATAAAAAGCTCGGTGTTTACGAGTGCGGGAATTGAAACGTGCGTCCCAGCCTCAGACTTTGTTAACGATAAATCGTTGTGTCAAATTTTTCTCAATCTCTAAATCCTTGAAGGAACTCCCATGAAAATCCGTATGAAATCGCTGGTCACCTTGACTGTCTCTGGCATTTTGATGTGTTGTGTTTCTGCCGTTCAGGCCCAAACCGTCACGCTCAAGTTTTCACACTTTATTGGAACTAATCACAATTTTCACAAGGGCGTGGCGGAACACTGGTGTAACGCGATTGAAAAAGATTCGGTGGGCAAACTCAAATGCCAGATTTACCCGGCACTTCAACTTGGTGGAACACCTGCGATGCTGCCTGATCAGGTTAAAAATGGTGTGGCTGATGTCGCATGGACCTCCCCGAGTTTCGCTACTGGCCGTTTCCCGCGCACAGAAGCTTTGGAGTTGCCCTTTTCCCTGCCGCCCAGCAGCATGGGGGGTACCCGTGCAATGTGGGAGTACACCCAGAAGTTTGGCATGGAAGATTACAAGGACTTCAAAGTCCTCGCCATGTTCAGTGGCTCCAATGTGGTGATCAGCACCGCGACCAAGCCAGTCTTGTCAATGGTAGACCTGAAAGGCCTGAAATTGCGCAGCCCGTCGCGCTACGCATCCATGTTTCTGAGTGGTCTGGGTGGTACACCGGTCAACATGCCGGTGGCCCAGGTGACCGAGGGTATCGCCAAAGGTGTGATCGATGGTGCCATGGCGCCCTGGGAAGTGTTGCCCGCAGTCAAGATTGATGAGGTCACCAAGTACCACATGGAGGGCCAGGCAAATCAGCCCGGCTTCACGCAAACGCCGTTTGTGATTCTGATGAACAAGGCCCGTTATGAAGGGCTGACACCTGAATTGAAAGCTGTGATCGACAGGAACAGTGGCCTGTCTTTGTCAGAGGTGGCCGCCAAGGTCTGGGATGACGGCAGTGAAGCAGCCAAGAAGAAACTGGCAGCGCAGGGCAACAAGATCTTGACCATCAAGGATGCCGACTACAACGCCATGAAGAAAGCTACCGTTGCGGTGGAAACAGACTGGGTCAAACAGGCCACAGCCCGTGGTTTGGATGGTGCCAAGCTGGCTGCTGAAGTGCACACACTTGGTCAAAAGTACATGATCAAATAAAGGGCCCAGGCAAGGGGCTCACCGGCGAACCCCTTGCGTTCTCGTCCCTCATGCGTAGGCAGCAGGTCGTCTTCAATTTTCAGCAAACATCCCATGGCAGAACTCATCCCCGAATTCGACAGTGTTGTCGCCCCCGCGCGCAAGGGCATTGTGCGGCTGCTCGATCACGTGGTGACTTGGTGGGCGCTGGCGGGTGGCTGCGTTTTTGTTGCCTTGGTGGTCATGTCCATTATTTCCATCATCGGGCGCAAACTATTCTCCGCGCCGATAGAGGGAGACATGGAGCTGTTGATGATGGGTGCCGCCGTGGGCTCGGCGGCCTTTTTGCCGGTGTGCGAGATGCACGACCAACATATCAAGGTCGATGCCCTGACCACCTGGATGAGTGAACGCGGGTGCGCCGTTCTGGACATGGTGGCGCATATGTTGCTTATGCTGGCTTCTGCTGCAATAGCCTGGCGAACCATCCTCTACGTCATTGAATGCCACGAAAACATGGAGGTTTCGGCTTTGTTATTGGTGCCCATGTGGCAACCGGTGCTCCTGATGGTGCCCAGCTTCGTGCTGCTGACTGCGGCAGCGCTGTACCGACTGCTGGTTTCCACCCAACTTGCACTTGGGGGTAAGTTATGAGTGGAATGACCATTGGACTTTTGATTTTTGGCGGCCTACTCGTGTTGCTCGCCATGCGAATCCACGTCGGCACAGGCATGTTAATAGGTGGTGCGGCCGGCTTTCTTGCCATGAATGGGGGGGACTCCTCGTCGCTGCTGTTCACCCTGAATCACCTGGCCTATGCGCGCTTGTCCAACTACGACCTGGCCGTAATCCCCTTGTTCATGCTTATGGGGCAGTTTGCCACCCATGGCGGGCTGTCCAAATCACTGTTCAAGTTTGCAGCCGCCTTCATGGGACACTGGCGCGGTGGGCTGGCCATGGCTGCTACTGGTGCTTGCGCGGGCTTTGGTGCGATCTGCGGCTCATCTCTGGCCACTGCTGCAACGATGGCCCAGGTGGCTTTGCCGGAGCTGCGTGCCCATGGGTATTCAGGGCGATTGTCCACTGGTACCTTGGCGGCGGCAGGCACGCTGGGCATCATGATTCCACCCTCGGTGCCCTTGGTCATTTATGCGGTGCTAACGCAGGAATCTATTGGAAAATTGTTCATGGCGGCGGTGATTCCGGGCCTGATTGCCATGACTGGTTACATGCTTGTGATCCGCATCCTCGTCACTCTTGACCCCAAGGCCGGTCCGGCTGGTGAGAAACACAGCTGGACTGAGCGTCTGACCGCCACTTTGGCGGTGCTCCCCGTGATGGGCGTGTTTTTGGTGGTGATTGTGGGTATCTACGGCGGCTGGGCTAACCCCACGGAGGCCGCCTCCATTGGTGCCGCTGCCTGCGGTGTGTTGGCTATGGTCACTGGCGGTATGCGCTGGAAAGGCATCAAGGCGAGTTTGATGGGTACCGCCTATGCCACGGCAATGATCTTCATGGTGCTTCTGGGTGCAGACCTGCTCAACACTGGCCTGGCCATCACCCAGCTACCCACTGAACTGGCCGGATGGGTCAAAAATAGCGGCATGCCGCCCATGGCCGTGTTGATTGCGATTTTGTTAGTCTACGTGTTGCTGGGTTGCGTGATGGACGCGCTGGCGATGATCTTGCTGACCATACCGATTTTTTACCCCACGGTGATGGGCTTGGACTTCTTTGGCATGAGCGTTCCCGAGAAATCGGTCTGGTTTGGCATTTTGGCGCTGATGGTGGTGGAGATCGGTTTGGTGCATCCGCCGGTGGGCATGAACCTCTTCATCATCCAGAAGCTGGCCAAAGATGTGCCCTACATGGAAACGGCCAAGGGAGTGATGCCTTTCCTGGCCTCAGACTTCATACGCATCGGCTTTTTAATCGCGTTTCCGGCCCTTTCGTTGTGGCTGGTGCGGTCCATGTGATGTATCCCCCATTTATTGAATGATCAAGGAAGTCCACATGACCACATCCTCTCCTGCTGCGCACGGCAATGCGCCGATCCAGGATTTTTCGCAATGCCATGCCGGTATTGTCAAACGGCTCAACTTGCTGGGTGAATTGCCCGCCTTGCTTGCCCCGGCCGGCCGTGCCCGTCAGATTGCCGAGCAAGCGTTAGTTTTTTTTCGGGAAGCCATTTTTGAGCATCATCTGGATGAGGAGCGCGAGTTGTTTCCTGTGGTGCTGTCCCATGCCCAGGCTGGGGCTGAACATGAACAGGTTAAGTCCTTGATCAAGCGTCTGACCGATGAGCACCGCCAACTCGAAGCTTTGTGGAAACGCGTCGAATCCGGTTTGAAGAAGGTCGCCAAAGGTCGGTTTGACGAGCTGAACACCGATGAAGTGCAGCGCCTGGTGACTCAGTACCTGGCGCATGCCGAGTTTGAGGAAAACGAGTTTCTGCCACTCTCATCCACCATTTTGGGGCGCAATGCCAATCACATGGCCGCTCTGGGCTTGTCACTGCATATGCGCCGCTCGCATGAGCCAGTGTCTACTTATCTCTGAGGATGTCTGCTGTCAATGGCGATCCTGGTCGTACCGCTGGACGATGACTGGACACGGCGCGACTTCAACTCTGCCTGCGATCCTGCCGTTCATAGTCGATTGCAGCCAAGTTGATGATGAATCATTTCCGCAGTGTGGGACAGGATCGTGGTGCCATCGCAGCTGGTGACGACGACCTCACCAACGAATGATTTACCTCAGAGGCGTGTCGGTCGATCATTGCAATCACCGAAGGAGTCTTTTTTTTCATCCATTTTTTTGGTATTTTTATGTCGCAAAAATCATCTGATCAATTGCCCCTCAAGGGGGTTCGAGTCATTGAGTTGGGTACGCTGATTGCCGGCCCCTATGCGGGGGCGCTACTGGCGCAGTTTGGTGCGGAAGTCATTAAAGTAGAGGCTCCTGGCGGCGGAGATCCGCTGCGTAAGTGGCGAAAGCTACACAACGGCACTTCCCTCTGGTGGTACACCCAGAGCCGCAACAAGAAGTCGATCACCTTGGACCTGAAGGCAGAGAAGGCCAAAGCTATCTTGCGGGACTTGGTGCGTACGGCCGACATCGTGATTGAGAATTTTCGCCCCGGCACCCTGGAAAAATGGGGCTTGGGCTGGGAGGCGCTGTCGGCGGTTAACCCAAACCTGGTCATGGTGCGCATTTCTGGCTATGGTCAAACAGGCCCCTACAGGGAACGTCCCGGATTTGCTGCTATCGCCGAAGCCATGGGCGGCCTGCGCTATGTCACAGGCGAAGCAGACCGACCACCAGTACGATCCGGCGTCAGCATAGGTGACACACTGGCTTCCCTCTATGGTGTGATTGGTGCCCTGATGGCGATGCACCACCTCAAGTCCAACAACGGAAAGGGGCAGTTCATTGATGTGGCCTTGTACGAAGCGGTGTTCGGCGTGATGGAAAGCCTGATGCCCGAATATTCGATGTTCAAGCACGTGCGGGAACGCACCGGCGCGGCGCTACCGGGTATTGTTCCGTCAAATACCTATCCCTGCAAAGATGGCGCCTACATCATCATCGCCGGTAATGGTGACAGTATTTTCAAGCGATTGATGGAGGCTATCGGGCGCTCCGATTTGGCTTGCAACCCAGACTTGGCAAGCAATGACGGTCGAGTGAAGCAGACGCAAATGCTGGACGATGTGATCGGCGACTGGACGCGCCAACATAGTCTGGATGAGGCATTGCAGTTGCTGGAGGCAGCCGATGTGCCCAGTGGACGCATATACACCGCCGCCGACATCGACAAGGATCCTCACTTCCGAGCACGCGGCATGCTGGAAATCCATCAATTGCCCGATGGTCAGACTGTGGAGTTTCCGGGCATCATCCCCAAACTTAGCGCCACACCGGGGAAGACGCAGTGGCTTGGGCCGGAGTTAGGTGAGCACACTGAAGCAGTGTTGGCCAGCATCGGTATAGATACTGAAAACTTCAAAAAGCTGCGCACTGAGGGGGTCGTGTGATGAACAGTGGCTTATCTTTGCCAGCTCGCGTCAGCATCAATGATGTGGTTGTTCGGGACGGATTTCAGAGCGAACCCAACTTCATTGCCACGGAGTCCAAGATCGCCTTGATCGACCGACTCTCTGCCACAGGTTTATCCAAGATCGAAATCACGTCCTTCGTTTCGCCCAAGGCGGTGCCTAACCTTCGCGATGCAACTGAAGTATGTCGAGGCGTGATTCGTCGCCCGAACGTGACGTTTGTGGCCCTGGTCCCCAACTTATTGGGTTGTGAGCGTGCCATGGTTTGCGAAATCAACGAGATCAACCTGGTCATGTCCATCAGTGAAAGCCACAACCTGGCCAACATGCGCATGAGCACGATGCAGTCTCTCAAGCAGTTTGCCGATATCATGGCGTTGACCCGTTCGACCCGCACACAGATCAACGGCACCGTGGCCACCGCCTTCGGTTGCCCCTTTGAGGGGGTGCAGGATCAAATGCGGGTGCTGGCCACCGTGCAGGCCTACCTGGACCTGGGCATGACCAGCATCACCCTGGCAGACACGACCGGGATGGCGAACCCGCAGCAGGTCCGTCGCATGGCGGATGCCTTTTTGGCACGTTTCCCGCAGGTGCCCTTGACCATGCACTTTCACAACACCCGTGGCATGGGTTTGGCTAATGTACTGGCCGCAGCAACCAGCGGCGTGAGAAGCTTCGATGGATCTCTGGGCGGTTTGGGTGGCTGCCCCTATGCGCCGGGAGCAACCGGCAACATTTGTACCGAAGACACGGTGCACATGCTGCATGCCTGTGGTGTGGCTACCGGCATAGATTTGGATTTGTTGTTGGGCGTTGCTCGGGATCTATCAGGCATCGTCGGGCACGAGGTACCGGGACAACTGGTGCGCTCTGGAAAGTCTACTGACCTTCATCCCTGCCCAGCTTCCGTGATCGCCTTGCGGGCTGCTCAGGCAGCCATTTGAGTGACACTTTTTCTAAAAAGCAAAATCATGAGCGCACAAACCCTGCTCGACAAACTTTGGTCTCGACATGTCGTCCGCGAAGAGGCGGGCGACCCGTCGCTGCTCTATATTGACCGCCATCTGATAAACGAAGTTACCAGTCCGCAGGCATTCGAGGGTATGCGGCTGCAAGGACGCAAACCTTGGCGCGTGTCATCCATCCTGGCCACCGCTGATCACAACGTGCCGACGACTGATCGTCGTTTAGGCATTGCCGATCCAGTGGCAAAAGCACAGGTGGACGCACTCGAAATCAATTGCCAAGATTTCGCCATTCCGCAGTTTGGCATGTTCGATCCGCGCCAAGGTATCCTCCATGTGGTGGCGCCAGAGCAGGGCGGCACGCTACCCGGGACGACGGTGGTATGCGGCGACTCGCATACGTCCACCCATGGCGCCTTCGCTGCGCTGGCGTTTGGCATTGGCACCTCCGATGTGGAACAGGTGCTGGCCACCCAATGCCTGCTGATGAAAAAACCTGCCGCCATGCTGGTGCGTGTCGACGGTCAATTGGCTCCTGGCGTTAGTTCCAAGGACATCGTGCTTGCGCTGATCGGCCAGATTGGAACTTCCGGCGGGACTGGATACGCCATTGAGTTTTCTGGCGCATCAATCCGTGATCTGAGCATGGAAGCGCGCATGACCTTGTGCAACATGGCGATCGAAGCCGGTGCCCGGTGCGGCATGGTGGCGGTTGACGACAAGACCATTGCCTATATTCATGGCCGCCCCATGGCGCCACGCGGTGCAGATTGGGATGCTGCTGTCGACTATTGGCGCACGCTGGTCAGCGACACCGATGCACGCTTCGGCCGGGTTGTTGCGCTGGATGCCAGTGCCATTCGTCCTATGGTGACCTGGGGTACCTCGCCAGAGATGGTTGTGACAGTCGATGGTCAAGTGCCAGACCCGGCCCAAGTGTCCGATTTGGTCAAACGCCAAGACATGCGAACCGCACTGGCCTATATGGGCCTGGCACCGAACACGAAAATAACTGACATCGTGCTCGACAAGGTGTTTATCGGTTCCTGCACCAATGCCCGTATTGAGGATCTTCGCATTGCCGCGAGTGTCGTCAAGGGTCAGCGCATTGCCGGGACAATCAAGCAAGCGCTGGTGGTGCCGGGTTCCAGTCTTGTCAAGGCGCAGGCCGAGGCCGAAGGATTGGATAAATTGTTCACCGCTGCTGGCTTTGAATGGCGAGAAGCTGGCTGTTCCATGTGTTTGGGCATGAACGAGGATCGTCTCTCCGTTGGTGAACGTTGCGCCTCTACCTCCAACCGAAATTTCCAGGGTCGGCAGGGTCCAGGCGGTCGCACACATTTGGTCAGCCCTGCAATGGCTGCTGCTGCAGCCATTGCAGGGCATTTTGTTGATGTCAGCGCCATTGCCAACACGATGCAGGAGAGTCAAGTATGAAACCTCTGGTACGAGTCACGGGAATCGTGGCGCCATTTAATCAGTCCAATATCGACACGGATGCCATCCTGCCCAAACAGTTTCTCAAGTCGATACGGCGTACCGGGTTTGGACCCTATTTGTTCGATGGATTGCGCTATCTTGACCACGGTGAACCAGGACAGGATTGCGCCTTGCGTCCTCTTAATGCGGGCTTTGTGTTGAACCAGCCGCGTTACCGTGGTGCATCGATTCTTTTGGCACGGGACAACTTCGGATGCGGATCATCTCGCGAACACGCCCCATGGGCGTTGGAAGATTTTGGGTTTCGTGTGCTGATCGCGCCGAGTTTTGCCGACATCTTCTATAACAACTGTTTCAAGAATGGGCTCTTGCCCATCACCTTGCGGACGACCGAGATTGACGCGCTGTTTGCCGAGACAGAAGCGCATGATGGCTACAGCCTAAAAATCGATCTGGAATCACAGTCCGTTGAAACGCCCGCAGGAGATTGGATAAGTTTCGATATTGATCCTTACAAGAAACAGAGTTTATTGGAGGGCTTGGATGACGTGACCCTGGTTTTACGCCACGGGTCTGAGATTAGCCAGTACGAAGCTCGACGCAGGGTACTTGAACCCTGGCTGTTCTGAAATTCATGGCCAACGAATTGTCAGCTCATGCGTGACATCTTGTGCGAGTCGTTTAGAGTCTTCCAAAGACGACACCCCGATGTTTGTGTTTGGCGTGAATGACAGCACCTACGCCGGCCAGGCCATCATCAGCAACGCCTC